>DYEY01000043.1 GCA_020725465.1 Dethiobacter sp. | reverse complement strand
GACATGACTTATTACTGCGAGGCGCTGCGCGAGATATCCGCGGCGCGCAAGGAGGTGCCCGGCAGGAGGGGATACCCGGGCTACCTCTACACCGACTTGGCCAGCATCTACGAGCGGGCGGGCAGGATCAAGGACGCCAAGGGCTCCATAACCCAGATCCCGGTGCTCTCCATGCCCGATGACGACAAGACCCACCCCATCCCCGACCTCACCGGCTATATCACCGAAGGGCAGATCATCTTAAACCGCGCGCTGCACCGCAAGGGCATCTACCCGCCGGTGGACGTGCTGCCTTCCCTCTCCCGGCTCAAGGATAAGGGCATCGGCAAAGGCAAGACCCGTGAAGACCACGCCGACACCCTAAACCAGCTGTACGCCGCCTACGCCCGGGGTAAAGAGGCCAAGGAACTGGCGGCCATCCTGGGTGAAGCGGCGCTTTCCGAAACTGACAAGCTCTTTGCCAGGTTTGCCGACGAATTTGAATACCGCTACGTGCGCCAGGGCGAAAACGAGGACCGCACCATCGAGACCACACTGAACATCGGCTGGGAACTGCTGGCCCTCCTGCCCCGCACGGAATTAAAGAGGGTGCGTGACGAGTACCTCGACAGGTATCTGCCCGCCAGGGGGGAATAGCGATGGAAATCCGCGTCAACCCCACGCGCATGGAACTGAACCGCCTGAAAGGGCGGCTCAGGATGGCCCAGCGCGGACACAAACTGCTGAAAGACAAGCGGGACGAGCTGATGCGCAAGTTCCTTGAGCTCATCCGGGAGAACAAGCAACTGCGCGACAAGGTGGAGAAGGAGCTGTCCCGTTCCTTCGCCAGTTTCCTCCTCGCCAGTGCCGTTATGTCGTCGGAAACCCTGGAGGAGGCCATCATGTACCCCAAAGCCCGGGTGGAGGTGGAAGTCTCCACCCGGAACCTGATGAGCGTCCACGTCCCCCAATTCAGCGAACCGCCCGGCGCCGGCGACGCCGACGCCTACCCTTACGGCTTCGCCACCACCTCCGGGGAGCTGGACACCTCCATCGCCGCCCTGTCTGAAGCCCTGCCGCACCTGCTGCACCTGGCCGAGCTGGAGAAGGCCGTCTACCTCCTGGCCGAGGAAATCGACAAGACCCGCCGCCGCGTCAACGCCCTGGAACACGTCCTCATCCCCCAGCTGCACCAGGCCATCAGGTATATCAGCATGAAACTGGACGAAAACGAACGGGGTGCCCTTACCCGCCTCATGAAAATCAAGGACATCGTCCGCAAAGAAGCCTAGGGGCCAAGTTTCCGGGAGCTGATTTGCAGACAAAAACCGGAACCTTTGGCTCCGGTTTTTTTCCTGCCCTACGGGATTCTGACAACCCTGTTAAGTGGGACTTCATTGGCCAAAATATACTCAATTACGCTTTGAGTCTGGCGGAAACTGTTCACCACAACAATCCAGTTTTTCTCCTCGTCGCGGTGCCGGGAAAACCTGTGGATGTCCCCCGTTGATATAAATTAAAAATTAGGCAGCTCCGGTATGCTGGCCATAATTTCCCGCATCGTAAAGGAGATGCAGGGAAACCGCCCGGAGTTGACCGGTTCGTTTTCAATGTAGACATCCAGCAACTCGTACCGGTTGCCTGTCAACACGTACTGCTCCAGCAGCTCATTGTTGATATCCACAATCCAGTATTCAGGTATCCGGTACCTGGCGTAGGAGCGCAGTTTTTGTTTCCTGTCGCGCTTGGCTGAGAAGGTTGACAGCACCTCCACCACCAGGTCAGGCGGTCCCTCGATGCCTCGTTTTGTTATAATAGCCAGCCTGTCGCGACGGATCATAATGATATCCGGCTGACGCACCTCATTTTCGGAGAGAATGACGTCAATGGGGGCCGAAAGAACAATAAAATCCTTTGTACAGCTCTGGACCAGGCGGTGCTCAATTTGCTGTACCACAAGCTGGTGTACCGCGTCAGGCCCCGGAGTCATAGCCTCCAGCCGGCCATCGTTTAATTCGTAACGGATGCCGTTATCCGGCATTTTTGCGTAATCCCCGTATGTCAGCGGCTGTTCCCTCATGGTATTTTTTTGTTTGTTATTCCTGTCTTTTTCCATAAAAACCGCCTCTTCACCTTCTTGACCTTATTTTACCAGCCAGATTAAGCTTAAGTCAAATTAAATCAGGCCAGATGCAGGCCTGTGCTTGCCAGAGCGGTGTTTCCGAAGGTATAATCTTTTAAAAAAAGGTGTTTGACGGTGAAAATCGATAACTGGCTGAAAGTGGTAATGGATTCGCTCTATGACGGCATTCTCATTGCCGACAAAGACCATGTTGTCCGGTATGTAAACCCCTCCTACTCCAGGATTACAGGGGTATCTTATGATGCCATAGTAGGCAGGAAACTGGTGGAAGTAAGGCCGGGAGCCAGGCTACCGGAGGTGATAGACAGCGGGAAAAAACTGCTTAGAATTCTGAGAACAGAGAACGAAACAGACTATGTGGTCAACATGACCCCTATTATAAGTGAGGAGTCAATAGTGGGCGGTATCTCCGTAGTTACGGAAATAAACGATGTCTATAAGTTAAGCAGGGAACTGAGCAAATTTTCCAGCAAAATAAAGAAACTGGAGAACCATGTCAGGCAGATGCAAAGAGCCAAATATACTTTTGACGATATAATCTGTGTTGCCCCTTTTTCTCTTAAGGCCAGGGAAACGGCAAGAAAAGTGGCTAAGAAAGAATTAAACGTGTTGCTGTTCGGGGAAAGCGGGACGGGCAAAGAGTTGTATGCCCATGCTATAAACAACGAAAGCAACCGCGCCGGGGAACCCTTTATCGCCGTTAACTGTGCCTCTCTGGAAGGGCACCTGCTGGAGAGCGAGCTTTTTGGCTATGAAGAAGGAGCGTTCACGGGAGCCAAAAAAGGCGGCAAATTAGGTATTTTTGAAGTGGCCAACGGCGGTACGGTTTTCCTGGACGAGATTTCGGAAATGGACTACGGCCTGCAGGCCAAGCTTTTAAGGGTACTGCAAGAAGGCACCATAAGGAGGGTGGGTGGTGTTTACGAAATTGCCGTGGACGTAAGGGTAATTACCGCCACCAATGTGTCGCTGGAAAAAAGGATTGAAGAAGGCAGGTTCCGTGGCGACTTATATTACCGCATAGCCACCTTTCCCCTCTACATTCCGGCATTAAGAGAGAGGAAAGAAGATATCCCCTCCCTGACGGAAGAATTCCTGAAGCTTATCCAGAGGAAAATAGGGAAAAAACCAAAATTCTCCGCTCCCGCTCTGGAGGCCCTGATGAGCTACGACTGGCCGGGCAATATAAGGGAACTCCGCAACGTGGTGGAGTTTTCGGCGCACATGACCGGGGATGATTTAATTGACGTGGAACACCTGCCCCAGCTGAGGAAGGCCGCAACCGGCCGGCGCCATCCCTGCGCGCCCATGAGGCCGTTGCAGGCCGCCAAAAAAGAAGCGGAGATAAAAGAAATAACGTTGTTGCTCAATAAATATGGTAATACGGTTAAAGGCAAAAAAGCTGCCGCCAAAGAGCTGGGTATCTCGCTGTCTACTCTTTATAACAAACTCAAAGAAAGCAAATAAAAGGCCAGGGCCAATAATATTTTTAATTTTTCGGAAATATTATTTCCGGTTTTTTAAAAGCGCCAAATCCTTTAAGTTACACGGTTGGCTGCTCATTAAAGCCGGCAGGCTGCTTCCAAATATTTAGAATATTCTGGCTTGTTGTCGCTGTAAAGCTGCTGTTTTTGGCTGGCACCATAATTGCAGTAATAATCATTAAATCAGTTTAAGGGAGGTTTGTCTGGAATGCTGGCTTTGATGGGTTTCCTGATTATCGCCATACTTCTGTTCCTTGTTCTGACTAAGCGCACTACCGTTCATTTTGCTTTGGTCGTCCCGCCGCTGGTTTTAGCTCTGCTGTCGGGTTTCAGCCTAAAAGAGGTGTCTGGTTTTGTCGGGCCGGTATCTCCGGTATAGCCAGTACAGGGATTATGCTTACCTTTGCTGTGCTTTATTTCGGTGTAATGTTCGATGCCGGCATGTTTGATCCCATTATCAAAGGCATTATTAAGGCGGCCAAAGGCGATCCGGCTAAAATTGCTGTTGGCACGGCCGTTATTGCCATTCTCAGCCATCTGGATGGCTCCGGCGCCAGCACTTTTCTCATCACTTTATCTGCCATGCTGCCCATTTACAATGCACTGGGAATGAGCAAGGTATATCTGGCTGTCATTGCCGGTATGGGCGCGGGAACAATGAACCTTGTCCCCTGGGGTGGCCCCACCATGAGGGCGGCGACCGCGCTGGGTGTTGATGTGGTGACGCTTTTTAACCCACTGGTGCCGGTTTTGGCAGTAGGGCTGGTCTGGGTACTGGCAGCCAGCTATCTTATTGGCCTGTCGGAAAGAAAACGGTTGGGCATCATTCAGGAGCTCCCGGAAGAGATACTGGAAAGGCAACACATCAGAGAAGGCGCTGCGGACAAGGGACGCGGTGAAAAAATGATTGTTGTCAACCTGCTGCTCACAGTGATACTGATATATGCCCTGGTCAAAACTCTGCTGCCGTTGCATGCCGTGTTTATTCTGGGGTTGCCCCTGGCGCTGATAATCAACTACCCGCAATCAAAGCACCAGGCCAGGATAGAGGCCCATGCCAGGGGCGCCATTTACACTTCGTCAATTATATTTTCAGCCGGCTTGTTTACCGGTGTGCTGCGAGGGGCCGGTATGATTCAGGCCATGTCAGAAGCGCTGGTTTCGGTCATCCCGGATACCATGGGCAGGGCACTGCCTGTAATTACCGGTGTTTTCAGTATGCCGCTCAGCCTCTTCTTTGACCCGGATTCCTTTTACTTTGGTGTATTGCCGGTACTTAGCGGGGCCGGTGAAGCTTTGGGCGTTTCTCCCCTGTCCATGGGCCGCGCCGCCATAATGGGCCAGATGACCACCGGTTTCCCCGTAAGTCCGCTAACCGGTGCCACCTGGCTGTTAATCGGCCTGGCGGGCATTGAACTCGGGGACCTGCAAAAAGCGCTGATTCCCAGGGCATTCATTACTTCAATTCTTATGGTGATAACAGCCCTGATCCTCGGTTTAATTTAATCCGGCCGGAGGCGTTGAAATGGAAACAATCAGGATCGGCTGCGGCGCCGGTTATTCCGGTGACCGCATTGACTCAGCAGTAGATCTGGCAAAATACGGCAACCTGCATTACCTTGTCCTGGAATGCCTGGCGGAGCGTACCATCGCCCTGGCCCAGATGGCCCGCAAACAAAATACCGGACCTGGCTATGACCCGCTCCTGGAGGAGCGGATGGCGGCCCTTTTGCCCCTGTGCCGGGAGAAGGGATTTAAAATTATCACCAACCTGGGAGCGGCCAACCCGGAGGCGGCTCTGGAAAAAACCGCAGAAATAGCCGCGCGCTCAGGGGGAAAACCGCTGAAAGCGGCGGCGCTGCTCGGGTCGGATGTGCTGGAGAAGCTGGCGGAACTGAATCCCGTGGTATGGGAAACCGGCGCCCCCTTTTCCCACCTGGCGGACAAGGCGGTCTCCGCCGACGCTTACCTTGGTGCGGAGGAAATCCTGCCGGCTCTGCACCAGGGCGCGGACGTGGTCATCACCGGCCGGGTGGCCGACCCATCGCTGTTCCTGGCGCCCATGATGTATGAGTTCGGCTGGCCGGCAGACCACTGGGAACGCCTGGGCAGGGGGACGGTGATTGCCCACCTGCTGGAGTGTGGCGCCCAGGTCAGCGGCGGTTACTTTGCCGACCCGGTTTTTAAAGAAGTGCCCGGCCTGGCTGCAGTGGGCTTCCCGCTGGCCGAAGTGGAGGAAACCGGCGACGGTGTGATAACCAAGGTTGCCGGCAGCGGAGGAGTGGTAAACGCTCTCACCTGCAAAGAACAGCTGCTCTACGAAATACATGATCCCTACTGCTACCTGACGCCCGACGTGACCGCCGATTTCAGCCGTGTTGTTTTTCGGGAAACAGGGGCGGACCGGGTAAAGGTGGCCGGGGGAAGCGGCAGGGAGAGGCCTGCCGGGCTGAAAGTAACCCTGGGCGTTTTGGGCGGCTACCTGGGAGAAGCCCTGATCAGTTACGCCGGGCATCACGCCGTGGAAAGGGCCGTGCTGGCCAAGCAGATCCTGGCCGCCCGCTTCGGGAAACTGGGCCTGGCTCTGACAGGGAGCAAATTTGAACTGTGCGGCATCAACGCCCTGCACGGTCATATCGGCGAACAAAAAAACATCATCCCTTACGAGGTAATGCTCCGGACGGCGGTAAAGAGCGACAGAAAAGAGGATGCCCTAAAAGCGGTGCAAGAGGTGGAGAACCTGTGGCTGAACGGTCCGGGAGGTCCCGGCGGCATCAGAAAGTGGGTTAATCCCGTACTGGCGGCTTACTCCACAACCATACCGCGCCAGGCAGTGGAACCAAAAATTATAACCAGGGAAGTGAGATGACTTGTCCAGGCGGAAGTTATTTGAAATAGCCCACAGCCGGTCGGGGGACAAAGGGGAGGTCACCAATATTTCACTCATCCCGTACCGTGATGAGCATTACCACCTCCTTAAAGCCCGGGTGACAGCAGCGGCTGTGAAAGAGCATTTTGGCCCCATTGTCAGCGGTGAGGTGGTCAGGTATGAGCTGGAAACCCTTAAGGCTTTTAACTTCGTCCTCTACGGCACCCGTCCCGGCGGGGTGGCGGCGGCGCTTGACCTGGACGCCCATGGCAAGTCACTGAGCTGGGCCTTGCTGCAAATGGAAGTGGACTTAACGGAAACCTGAAAAAAAGCTCCCCGGATCAAAAACCTCCCTGTAACGGGAGGTTTCTTGTGTGCGCCTTATTTTACAAAACTTCCGGCACCACGTTTTCCTCGCTGGTGAGCGCCCTGTAGTGCCAGAGAATATCGGTGAGGTGCTGCAGCAGGTTCATGTAGATGATGGAGGCTTTGGGGTGGCAGACCCCTTTACAGAGCCGGTCCTCGTGCATGCCGGACATGCTGGCCGCCATGGCGCTTAGGGCGGCCGTCTCCCTGGCCACATGGGCGGCGATGAGCTCGTTGCGGGTAAGGACGGCATCGCCCACGTGGTGCAGCAGCTCCCTGGTTCCTTTCATCAGGTCGCTCATTTCTTTGGAAGCCACTTCGCTGAAGAGGACGTTTTCCTTCACCTTGGTCTCCACCTGGTCCGAGATACGGAGCAGGTCGTAAAACACCTTGCTGAAGTTGATGGCCGTGGACTGCATGGCCAGCGCCTCCACCGCCGAAACCTTGGCGCTGCTTTCATAAAGATTGGCCAGGCTCTTGCGTATCTGTTTGGCCAGGTCATCGCTTGTCTGCCGGTACCTGAGAGTAAGGCGGTGCTTCATAAAAGCCACATAAATTTCCAGGAAGAGCTGGTCAAGCATTTCTACCAGACTGTTCACTTCTTTGGTGGCAGCGGTGCTGCTTAGCTTATTCATGTCCATCCTCCTTGTTTTCTCTGTAAAGCCGGTGGCAAGGGTATTATATCATATATTTCCGGACGCTACCAAGGGGAAAAGTTGTGACGTTAAGCCCGGCGGCGGCCGGTATTTTTTTGGGGACAGGCCATATACTGCAGTATAGCCGGGGAAAATTCTGCCAATAATTGTAGTTGGAGGTGCGGTGTGATGACGGGAAAAAACAAAACTCAAGGTGTACTGTTTGTGCTGGCTTTGCTGCTTTTGGCTTTCCGCCTGGCCGGGGGCAGGCAGGAGCCGCCGGAGGTCCTGGAGGCGGTGCTCAAGGCCACCGGCGCCTCTTTTCTGGAGGGGGAGGTGCAATATTTCGCTGACCTTGAACGCCGGTTCCTGGAGATGGCTGAACTGGAAAAAATACTCCTTGAAGCCGCGCGGCTGGTGGGCCTTACCGGCCAAAGGGCGGAGCAAAGCGCAGGTGAGACATACCGCCTCCTTGACCTAAAAGGCAGCATACCCCCTGGGTCTGACCTCCACATCGTGGTGCAGAGCAACCCCGGTGACAAAAATCTTGGCCTGCCTCCCCAGACCTACCTGCTGGTGTTCTGCCGCCATACCTCCCTGGAGATACTGAAAAAAACGGCCTCGCGCCTGGAGGTGGCTTTGCGCCCCCTGGCCCCGGGTGGCCAGACCAGCATCTTCCTGACCGGAGAAGTGCGCCGACGTATTTCGCCCGCGGAAATGACCCTGCTGGCCGAACGGGCGGTAAAAGCGGTGGACGGCCGCATTGTGGAAGGGATGCGCGAAGGCGGCCTGCTTTCTGTCTCCGCCTACACGCCCCGCTTTGGCCGCTCCCTCACAGACGGGCGTGACCGTATAAACCTGAACCTGGCGCTGCGTATCCACAGCGAAGACGATACCACTGTGGTCCTGGCCGGCTTCCCCGTTATCCACGGCTCTTATTAAATTCTAAATAAAACCAGCATTGCGCCCGTCTAAAGCCGGCTGCACGGCAAAAGATATAAACAGGGCAAAGCGGAGGGAGGTGGCACCTTGGGCGAAAAGATAAAAATAGAGGGCGGGGTGGCGCTGCGCGGCCATGTCCGGGCCGAAGGCGCCAAGAACGCCTGCCTCCCGGTCATGGCGGCTTCCCTCCTGTGTGAGGGCGAGGTAACTCTCTGTGATGTGCCGCCGCTGCAGGACGTTTTATCCATGTGCCAGGTCCTGGAGTGCCTGGGCGCCCGCGTGGCCTACGACCCGGCCGAAAAAAAGATGGCAATCGACGCCAGAGGGCTGTGCGGCGTGGAAGCACCCTACCCCTTAATCCGGAAAATGCGGGCGTCTTTCCTGGTTATCGGTCCTCTTTTGGCCCGCATGGGCAAAGCCAGGGTTTCGCTGCCCGGTGGCTGCGCCATCGGCATCCGCCCCATCGACCTCCACCTCAAAGGGCTGCGCGCCCTGGGCGCCCAGGTCCTCATCGGCCACGGTTTCATTGAAACCACGGCGGACAGGCTCCGCGGAGAGCGGGTCTACCTGGACTTCCCCAGCGTAGGCGCCACTGAAAATATAATGATGGCGGCGGCGCTGGCTGACGGCGTCACCGTTATCGAAAACGCCGCCGAGGAACCGGAGGTGGTGGACCTGGCCCGGTTCATCAACGCCATGGGCGGCCGGGTGGCGGGCGCCGGCACCGATACCATCCGTATTTATGGCGTACCCGGCCTGAGTCCCGCCGTTCACACCGTTATCCCCGACCGTATCGAGGCCGGCACCTACATGGTGGCCGCCGCCATCACCGGCGGCCAGGTCACGGTGGATAACGTCATCCCCACCCACCTGGTGCCGCTCATCGCCAAGCTGAAAGAAACCGGCTGCGACGTGCTGGAAGAGGAAAGCTCCATTCACATCCGCCGCAGCGGCCACCTCCGCGCCGTCGACTTAAAAACCCTGCCCTACCCCGGCTTCCCCACCGACCTCCAGTCCCAGATGATGGCCCTCCTGACCCTGGCCCGCGGCACCTCGGTCATCACCGAGACAGTATTTGAAAACAGGTTCAGGCACGTGGACGAGCTGCGGCGCATGGGAGCACAGATAAAAATCGAAGGCCATACCGCCGTGGTCACCGGCAAAGAGCGCCTTTACGGCGCCCCGGTCAAAGCCAGCGACCTGCGGGCCGGAGCCGCCCTGGTGCTGGCAGGCCTGGCGGCCGCCGGCAGCACCGAAGTGTCCTGTGTCCACCATATAGACCGCGGTTACCACCGGCTCACCGAAAAGCTGGCTTCGCTGGGAGCAGCCATAAAACGGGAAGAATAGCCGCTGCCCCTGTTTTTTCCCACCGCTGTTCTAACGGCGCCTCCACTGGCATATGGATTATTCTGACCTTGCCAGGCGGAGGTATTCCTGTGGGCCGTACAGTGCCGCTCATCCTGCTTTTGTTGTTTTTTGTGATCATCGTCCTGCCCGCCGTGGCGGTGCGCAGCTGCCGCCGCGTGGCGCCGCCTCCCCCTCCGGCTATAGACCGGGCCCCCATCATCTCCCCGGCCGGTGAAATTACAGTGCGGGTTTTCCGCGACGACCTGCAGGAAACGGTGGCCATGCCCCTGGAGGAATACCTGGTGGGCGTGGTGGCGGCGGAAATGCCGGCGGCGTTTGCCAAAGAAGCGCTGAAAGCCCAGGCGGTGGTGGCCCGCACCTATACCGCAAACCAGATGAAAATTTTTGGCGGCCCGGGCTGCCTGCATCACCCCGGGGACGATATCTGCACAGTTGCCGGCCACTGCCAGGCTTATGAGACGGAAGAAGAGTCCCTGGGCAAGTGGAAGGCGTCCGAGGCCGCCGCCAACTATAACAAAATCAGGGAAGCGGTGCGGGAAACGGCCGGCCTGGTCATCGTTTACCAGGGCAACCTGACAGACGCCGTCTTTCATTCCACCTGCGGCGGCCACACCGAAAACAGCGAAAACGTCTGGAGCGCCGCCCTGCCCTACCTGCGCGGCGTCCCCTGCGGCTTCTGCGACGGCACGCGCTGGTCTGAAACGGAACACGTCTTCACCTCCGCCCGGTTTGCCAGGGCCATGCTCCCTTACGTCACCGCGGTGCCGGTATCAGTCGCCGGCCACGCCCTGCTTTCATCTCCCGAGCGCACCGCCACCGGCCGCGTCCTCACCCTGCGCGTGGCCGGGGAAACGGTGCGCGGCCGCGATTTCCGCTCTGCCCTTGGCCTCCCCTCCACCAATTTCACCTGGCACCAGGATAGCGAAAAAGTGGTTTTTAAGTGCCGGGGCTACGGCCACGGCGTGGGCCTCTGCCAGTACGGGGCCGACGGGCAGGCCAGGGCCGGCCGCACCTTCGTTGAAATCATTGCCCACTACTATACCGGCACCCGGGTAGTCCCCCTCAATACCCTTAAGTAAGCGCATAAACAGGTAAATATTGGACATAATACCTCGCAAGAGGTGATGTCCATGAAAAAAAGTTTTACCCCCCTTGTGGTTTTGCGCCGGCTGCGGCCGGGACGGAGGGCGCTGTTGCTTTTGGCTTACCTGCTGGCGGTAAGTGCCCTGATTGCCGTCTTTGCCTGGCGGAACATGCCTTTGGACCGCCCGGAAGCGCCGCTCTTCCCTGCCGGGCATGAGGCGGCGCCGGTGGCGGAAGCGCCGGCCAGGCCGCCCGTGCCGTTTAGCGCCCTGGACGAAGAGTACGTGACAGAGCCTGCTCTCCCGGAAACAGAAAAGGCCGTGCCCGCGGCCACGGCCAGGGGGAACCTGCGCTGGCCGCTGGAAGGGGAAATAATTGCGGGCCACCATGAAGTTTACCGCATAAATAACCAGCTGCGCCTGCACGTGGGAGTAGACATAGCCGCCGCACCCGACGCGCTGGTAAAGGCCGCCTGGCCGGGAGTGGTGAGCGCGGTGCGGGAAGACGCCCGCCTGGGGCTGGTTATGGAAATAGACCACGGCCATGAATATATCAGCCTTTACGGCAACCTGGCCGACGTCTTCTTTGCCGTGGGGGAGGAGGTCAAAGGCGGGGAAATCGTGGCCAGAGTGGGCAACTCCGCCCTCCTGGATGCTTCCGAAGGCTACTTCCTGCACTTTGCCCTTTACCGCGGCGGTATGGCGCTGGATCCCGTCCGCGAAATCGGCAGCAGGTAACATTTAACCGGCCGCACTGGGCCGGTTTTCTGCTTGTACTGGTATAAACGGCCCGTTCCCCCACATATATTTTTTACAAAGTTTTTAAAGGGGGCGGCCTGATGCAGGATTATATCGAGCAGCGCATCCTGGAAATCAGCAGTTACATGCTGGAAACAGGTGCCACCGTGCGCCAAGTGGCCCGCGTGTTCGGTGTCTCCAAATCCACCGTGCACAAAGACATGACAGAGCGACTCCCCCAGATAAACCGCTTCATCGCCCGTGAAGTCAAGATTATCCTTGAGAAAAACAAGGCGGAGCGCCACCTGCGCGGAGGGGAGGCCACCCGCAAAAAATATCTTTGCGAAGAAAAATAACGGCCAAAAAAGGAAAACAGCGCCAGCCAGCGAATAATAAAAAAGTTAAATATCAGATGGACAACCTTAAACGAGGTGACGGCAGATGAACCTGGGAGCGGATATGGGAATAGACCTCGGCACCGCCACGGTGCTGGTCCACCTGCGGGGGAAAGGCATAGTCCTGCACGAACCTTCGGTGGTGGCCATTGAACAGCACAGCCGGCGGGTATTGGCGGTGGGCGAGATGGCGCAGCGGATGCTGGGCCGCACCCCCGGCAACATCACCGCCATCAGGCCGCTGCGCGAAGGGGTCATCGCCGACTTTGAAATTACCGAAATCATGCTCCGCCATTTTATCACCAAGGTATGCGACCGCCGCCGCCTCTTCCGCCCCCGGGTGGTGGTCTGCATCCCCGCCGCCACCACCACCGTGGAGCAGAAAGCCGTCATCGAAGCCGTCATCCGCAGCGGGGTGCGCGAAGCCTTCCTCATCGAAGAACCCCGGGCCGCCGCCCTGGGCGCCGGCCTGGACATCTTCCGCCCCAGCGGCCACCTGGTGGTGGACATCGGCGGCGGCACCTGCGACGTGGCCCTGCTTTCCTTGGGGGAGACAGTGGTCACCGAAAGCGTCCGCGTGGGCGGCGACAAGTTCGACGAGGCCATCGCCCGCTTCATCAAGCGCGAGTTCAACCTGCTCATCGGCGAGCGCACCGCCGAAGCCCTGAAAATAGCAGTGGGCACCGCCTTCCCCGGCAACCGGGCCAGGGAAATGGAAGTCCGCGGCCGCGACATGATCTCCGGCCTGCCCCGCTCCTTCCTGGTCAGGACCGACCACGTGCTGGAAGCCATCCAGGAACCCCTGGACGCGGTAATCCACTGCATCAGGCACGTCCTGGAGCGCACCCCGCCCGAGCTGGCCGGCGACATCATCGGGCACGGCATCGTCATGACCGGCGGCGGCTCCCTCCTGGACGGCCTGGACAGGCTGGTCTCCGCCGAGACCAACGTCCCTGCTTACCTGGCCGAAGACCCCATCGCCTGCGTGGCCAAAGGCACCGGCCGCGCCCTGGAGCTCCTGGAGCGCCTGGCCCCCTCCCTTATCTCCCCCCGCCGCCTGCAGGCCAGCATGTAAAATATAAAAAAACTGAAACGAGGTTTTCCCATGGCAAACAGAGGCATGGACTGGCTCAGGCAGGCCAAAAGGGACCTGGAAAAAGCAAGAACAGACTTTGACCATTCTTATTACGAATGGGCTTGTTTTACCGCCCAACAGGCTGCGGAAAAAGCCTTAAAAGCGCTGTACCTGCTGATGAACAGCTACGTCAGAGGCCACTCAGCCGTTAAAATGCTGGAAGGCCTCAAAGAAAGGCTTGACGTGCCCGAAGACCTTTTGCACCTGGCGCGCATTCTTGACCGTTATTACATACAAAGCCGCTACCCCAACAGCTTCCCGGAGGGTGCCCCCCAGGACTACTTTGACAGGCAAATTGCTGAGGAGGCATATAATGCTTCAGGAAAAATCATTGGGTTCTGTGAAGATCTTGTCCGTGGATTACAGGGCGGTGATGGCATCTTTAAGGGAAACAGCCCGGGAACTTAAAAAAAGTCCGCAAACAGAAAAAATTTATCTTTTTGGCTCTTTTGCCAGGGGTAGCCATACCCCGTTTAGCGATGTGGACATCCTGGTGGTGGTCAAAAACACCGACCGGCCGTTCCTGGAGCGTAAAGAACAATACGCCGGCAGCTTCGCCGTGCCTTTTGACGTCAATATCCTGGTCTACACGCGCCGTGAAATGGACCGGCTGCAAAAAGAAAACAGCAAGTTCCTCGAAAATGTCCTGAAAGAAGCTATAGAACTTTAGCACTCCAGCCCGGAAGTGACCCGGGCTGGTGTGCATTTAATCCGCCGACTCGCCCAGCGCTTTGTCCAGCAACCGGTCACCCTCGTCGCAGCGGCAGTCCCCGCCCATGGTGCGCAAAAGCTCCGCCAGGTCCTCAATCTCGCGCACCAGGTCAAAGTAGTCGGAGATGTCCATGAGCACCGCCGTCACCATCCTCTTTCTGGCCACAAACACCGGCCCTTGGGCCAGGCTGTCCACCACCTTCCCCAGCTTCCGCCGCACTTCCCCCTCTGTCTTTATCCTGATGCGCCCCATGCTAGCCCTCCATCTTCATAACCCTGGCCTGGCCGCTCAAAACCTGCCGGCCGTGCTGGTTGGTCACCCAGGTATCCAAAACCAGAATCTTCTTCTCGTCGTTCTTTTCCACCACTTTGACCTCGGCTTTCAGCGTGTCCCCGATAAACACCGGCGCCAGGAACTTCATCTCCTGCGACAGGTAAACGGTGTTTTTCCCCGGCAGCCCCGTCCCGATCACCGTGGACACCAGGCTCCCGGTAAGGATGCCGTGGGCGATGCGCTGGCCGAACCGCGTCCCCTTTGCGAACTCCGCGTCCACGTGGATGGGGTTGAAATCGCCGCTCACCCCGGCGAAGGCGTAAACGTCCGCCTCGCTGATGGTCTTGGCAAAACTGGCGGTATCCCCTATCCTGATATCCGCATACTTAACGTCGTTGACCATTTTCCTCTGCCTCCGTCCCTTGTTTTTTTGCTCAATTCAACGCCGGGGCGGCCATTTCCTTTCCCTGCAAAAGCCACAGCCCCAAACCCGGGCAAAATTTTTTCCAAACCCGGGCAGGCACGGCCTGCGCCATTCCGGCTAAAAAGGCGGTTGAACCATGTACCGGTGCTTAGGCAACATCCACGTCCACAGCTCCCATTCCGACGGCCACGCCACCATCGACCAAATCGCCCGGGCGGCCAGCCGAGCCGGCCTGAGCTTTGTGGTGGTCACCGACCACAACACCCTAAAAGGCCTCCCGGAAGAAGGGTTCCGCCACGGCGTCCTGGTCCTGGTGGGCAGCGAAATCAACGACAAAAAGAACCACTACCTGGCCCTGGGCCTCCACCGCCCGGTCCCCGCCGACGACCGCCACCCGCAAAAAGTAATCGACGCGGTAAACGCCCAGGGCGGCCTCGGCTTCATCGCCCACCCCTTTGAAAAAGGCTCCCGCCTCGTCCATAATTACCTGCGCTTCCCCTGGGACCACTGGGACGTTACCGGCTTTACCGGCATCGAAGTCTGGAACTGGTGCTCCCAGTGGCGGGACAACGCCCAAACCCTCCCCCTGGCCCTCTGGTACGCCTACCTGGACCCCGCCGGCCCCATCACCGGCCCCGACCCCCAAGCCATGGAGACCTTCGACCGCCTCACCCGGAGCCGCCCCCTCACCGCCATCGCCGGCAGCGACGCCCACGCCTGGCCCATCCGCCGCGGCCCCGTCCGCCGCACCATCTTCCCCTACGAATACCAGTTCCGCACCGCCAACAACTGCCTGCTGCTGGAGCAGCCCCTCTCCCCCGACTTCGCCGCCGCCAAAAACCAGGTCCTGGACGCCCTCCGCCGCGGCCGCTCCTTTATCATCAACAACCTCCTCGGCGACGCCCCCGGCTTCTCCTTCACCGCCCAAAGCGGCAACACCGAGTACCACAGCGGCGACGCCGCCCCCCTCCCCGCCGCCCTCCGCATCACCTCTCCCCCCTGCCGCCGCCTCCACCACCGCCTTATCCAAAACGGCCGCCTCCTGGCCGCCTTTTCCTCCCCCCCCGCCTCCTTCCCCCTGCACACGCCCGGCCCCCTGCGCCTGGAAATATATAAAAACAAAAAGCCCTGGCTCTTCACCAACCCCATTTACCTCCGCCCCGCAGGGGACCGTTGACGGCCACAGGCCCATTGCCGCGGCCATACAAAAAAGGTATAATTAAACCGCCCCTGCCCAAGAAGGGAGGCTGCCCTTTTGCCGAGGAAAACCGCTTTTTTGCTCACCCTGTTCCTGGCCTGCGCGCTCCTCGCGCTCACCCCCCACCCAAAGCCGCAGCCCCCGGCCATCCTCTATGTCCCCCTGGACAACCGCCCGGTCAACTACGACTTCGTCCACAGCTTAAACCGGCTCACCCCCTTCCGCCTGCTCACCCCTCCTCAAGAGCTCCTGAACAGCGGCGAAGCCGAAACCGACCCCGGCCCGCTCTGGGACTGGCTGCGGGCAAACGCCTCCTCCTCCTCCGTCATGGTGCTGTCCCTGGACGCCCTCCTCTACGGCGGCCTGGTCCCCTCCCGCAACCACCACCTCCCGCCTGAAACCCTCGCCTCCCGCCTTAAGGCGGTACAGGAACTCTCCGCTTACAATGTACCCATCCTGGCCTTTGCCACCGTCCTGCGCTCCCAGGTTTCAGCCGCCAGTTTCGGCCACCCCGAATACTTCGCCCAATACGGCAGCCTGCTTAACCTCCTCTCCATACAGGAGGACAAAGCTGACCGGGGGCTCCTTTCCCCCGCCGAACAGCGGTCCCTGGCCGCCCTGCGCCAAAGTATCCCCGCCGCTGTGCTGGCCGACCACCTCCGGCGCCGCGCCCTCAACCACCGCCTGCTGGCCGCCTCCCTGCGCCTGGCCAAAGAAGGCGCCTTCTCCTTCATCGTCCTGGCAAAGGACGACACCGCCCCCTTCAGCCACAGCAGCCTGGAACTGCGCCGCCTTGCCCCTCTCATGGCCGGCCTGGGAGACCGCGCCGTGGCTTTTCCCGGTGCCGACGAAATAGGCATGATGCTCTACGCCCGCGCCGTCAACCTGCTAAACAACCGCACCCCCCGTATTCATGCCATCTATGCCGCGCCCCGCGCCTCCCGCCTGGTGCCGCACTACGAGGATATATCCCTGGAGGAGAGCCTGCGCTACCGCCTGCTGGCCCTGGGCGCTGTGGAGTCCGGGCCCGATGAGGCGGACCTTTTGCTCTTTGTCAATACCCCCGAGGAGGGCTTTGCGGAAGCTGCTGCCCAGGACCCCTCCGGGCACCCTGCACAACGCCACCACCGCCTGGCCGCTGCCATTGCCGCCGCCGTCACCGCCGGCCGGCCCGCCGCCCTGGCCGACGTCGCCTACAGCAACGGCGCCGACGCCGCCCTCCTCAGCCTGCTGGCCGAAGAAAAGCTCCTCTCCTCCCTCGCTTCTTTCGCCGGCTGGAACACTGCCGGCAACAGCCTGGGCACCGCCCTGGCCCACGGCCTCCTTTACAGCTGTTACCGCGCCCGGCCCGGCTTTGACCGCCAGGCCCACCACCAGGCCCTGCAGCTCCGCCTCCTGGAAGACTGGGGCTACCAGTCCCGCGTCCGCCCCCGGGTGGCGGCCCTGCTCGGCCTGCCCCACGGCGGCGCCCCCATCCCTCCTGAAAAAAAAGATTTTGCGATTTCGGCCATCAAAGCAGGATTGGCAGAGTTTTCCGGCGAATATTTCCCTGCTAATTTCCAATCCTGGGCCGGTATCGAAACTGTGGGTTTGCCCTGGGGCCGCCTCTTTGACCTCCGCCTGGCAACCGGCCGGCCAAAAAAAACATGCCTTTTTGCAAAAAAAATTACCCCGGGGAACTTTTAGGGAATCTGCGTTGTCTAACTAGATAGCGCGCGTTGTCCTGAACCTGCCTGCAATGCCACCGCCGCCCGGCGAAGGCATTTGTAGATAACCAGGCGCTTACCGCGCAGCCGAAAGGGGGAGAACGGCAAGGTACATAAAACGTCTTCTTATGCCAGTTTTGTCGTAAGGCAAGAAAAAAAAGGAGGAAAAGAGCTTGACTAAGAAAAGGATTTCCGCACTTCTCGTCGTGGCGATGGTACTGTCGCTGCTGTTCGCCTACCCGGCGGCCGCCAGCACCGCCGTCAGCGGCGTGGTTGTGGGCAACGTGCCTACCATCGTAGCTACCGGTCCAGTGACCCTGGCCTCCATCCGCTATGCGGAAACGACCCCGGGCAACATTCAGGGTGGAAATGTTATCACCGTCGAACTGCCCAGTGGCGTTAACTTTGCTGCAGGTTCCGTTGCTAGTGCCGTTTTCCTCGGCAATGGCGTCACCGCCACTGCCAAGTTCTATCCCAGTGCAGCTGCCACCAGCCAAGCAGGCGACAACAAGGTGGAACTGACTCTTACCAGGACAGCAGACCTGAACACAAACGCTAGTTTCCTGCTTCAGCTGCCTGCCAATGTGACTACCATGGGGACACCTCCGGGCAGTGTAACTGCCACTGTTTCCACCAACACCACCGCTGTTGCCGGCGGTAGCTTTACAGTGGGCACCTACGGGACCGCTGCCGTTGCTGTCAGTGCTACCGGCACAGTGAGCACTGTTTCCCGCTTTGTTACCTCACCCCAGTCCCTTGGCGCCAGGACCATCCGGCTGGCTGAAAACGCCCCCGGCGCCTTCAAGACCGGTTCTCCCGCCAACAGGGTGGTGCTGACACTGCCCGCGGGCGCCACCTGGGATGACGTACCCACCCTTACCGGCGGTATTGACGCCGCTATCAGGTCCGGTGACCCCACCAAGCTGGACGTTTCACTGGGTACTGCTACTGGAAGCGCCACCACCTTCACTCTTTCTAACATTTCCTTAAACATTAACCGCCTGGCTCCCCTTGGTGACTTGGTGGTAACCATAGCTGGTGAAGGCACCAACTCCGGGATTACCGGTTCGCTGGTACTGGCCACCGTGGCGGATTTTGACATTACAGTCCGCCGTCTCTCCACCAGCCCGGTTGCCAACCTGAACGCCGGCAACATCGGTACGCTGGCGACCCTGGAGCTGGTCGAAGCCACCCCGGGCAGCCTGATACAGGGTGGTTATATCGAAGTAGCCCTGCCGGAAGGCCTGCGCTTCTCTGCCGCCCCGACTGCCACTACTTTAGCCGGTAACGTTGTTGTTGACGCTAACGGAACAGTAGTTCCCAATACCAATGACAGCAAATACCGTTTCGGAGTAACAGCTGTTTCAACAGCAGCTTCCAAGGTAACAATTTCCGGCAACGTGCTGGTCTCTCCCAAGTTCTCCGGTGATGTGGCTGTTGCAGTCAGCGGCACTGCCAGCGCTGCAGGTTCCGCTGTTCTGGCCAACGTCCGCCCCACTGCTTCCTTCACCGCATCTTCCGTACCCAGCCTACGCACCGGTATTACCGGCCAGGACGCGGGCAATATCGTTATTACCGAAGCTGCCGCCGGCAGGATCGGCGCCGGTAACATCGTGCTTACCTTGCCCACCGGCGTGACCTTCAGCGGCACCCCCACTGTCACCAGGACAAGCGGTAACATTACCCTCGGCACCGCTTCTGTGACCGGCGGCAACACCCTGACCATTCCGGTCAGCGCTGTCAGCACGGTCGCCAGCGTTATAACCGTCAGCGGCATCAAGTACAACGTCGACCGCCTTGTTCCCGACGGCAACATTGAATTAAGCCTTGATGCTACTTCCACGTCACTTATTCATCCGAACGTTGCTGCAGCTACTCCCGCCTTCCCGGCGGTGAAGGTCTTTAACGCCCGCATCGGTGCTGCCGGTTCCACCGTCTTCACCATCGGTGCCCTGAACTACACCGTGGACGGCAGGAGCTACACCATGGACGTGGCCCCGGTCATTAAGGCCGGCCGCACCCTGCTGCCGCTGCGCTTTGCCGCCCAGGCTGCCGGCGTCAATGCCGACGAAGTCATCTGGGATCCGGTTCGCAAGGCCGTGACCCTGATCCGCGGCGACCGCGTGGTCCAGGTGACCATCGGCAGCACCACCATGCTGATTAACGGCGCTGTGGTGACCATGGACGTGGCCCCGGAAATTATCGACGGCCGCACCATGCTGCCCATCCGCTGGATCGGCTTGGCCCTGCGCGCCAACGTGGAGTGGGACGGCACTGCCAGGACCGTCACCGTAATGCCTTACTAAGAGCCCTCTGCCGCAAGGCAGGTGCCCCGGGTTGACGCCCGGGGCATTTTTTTTGCGGGCGGGGCTGACAGATTTTAGCTGGGCTGCCATACAGGAAAAAGGTAGGGCGGCGGCGAATAGAAGCAGGGGTCAAAACAGCGCGCCCGGCGCTGGGATGGGGGCGGTGGCTTTTGCCGGAGGATAGAGGGGGTGGGCGGGGAGGTTTTCGCTGCTTTTTGCGGGCAGCGGTGGCCTTAAGCCTGGCGGCAGTTTTGGTTTTTGTGGCGGTGGTACAGCTGAAAGGCAGGTACGTGCTGCCGGAGGGGTACGGCCGGGCCGCCCGGACCTGGCAGGAGGCGGGCCTGGTCCCGGCGGCGGAGCGGCAGGCGGACGGGAGTCTGGAGTACCCTTATGATGTTGTTGTCTGGGGCAGCGACCCGGAGGGGGTGGCGGCGGCGGTGGCGGCGGCCAGGAACGGGCTGCATACCCTGCTGGTGGACAGCAGGGACCGGGTGGGGGGGCTTTTTACCCTGGGGCAGCTGAACCTGATCGACATGAACCGCTACCGGGCGCGGTTTGGCCGGAGGCTGCTGACCAGGGGCATCTTCGAGGAGTTCCTGGTCAGGGTGGGGGGCGCTGCTTTTGACCTTGACCGGGCGCAGCAGGTGCTGGAAGCGATGCTGGCTAAGGAGGAGCTGCTGGCGGTCAGGCTGGGCCAGGAGCTGGCCGGGCCCCTGGTGGACGTTGACAGGATAACGGCCCTTTCCCTGCGTGAGGGGGAGAGGGAATACAAAGTCTACGGGAGCGTTTTTGTCGACGCCTCCCAGGACGCCGACCTGGCTTACCTGGCCGGTGTCCCTTTCAGCCACGGTTTTGAAGATATCGGGCTGCCGGGGAAGTACATGGTGTCCACTTTGGTTTTCAGCCTGGAGGGGGTCAGCTGGCCGCGGGTGATGTGGGAAACTCTGGTGGTTGACCGGAGGCCGAGCTCCGGGGCCACTTTCCGGACGGCCTGGGGCTACGACCGGTATATTAATGAGTACCGGCCGGAAAACGACCGGATCGGGTTCCGGGGCTTTAACATGGTGCGGCAGGGGGGGCGGGTTTACGTCAACGGCCTTTTGATTTACGGCCTGGACCCGCTGGACCGGGAGGCCAGGGCGGCGGCGGCGGAGGAGGCCAAGGCGGAGGTGTACCGCTTCGTGCTGTTTGCCCGGGAGAACTTGCCCGGGTTTGCCAGGGCGCGGGTGGCCGGGTTTGCCCCGGAGCTTTATGTGAGGCAGAGCCGGCATATGCAGGCGCTGTACCGGCTGAGCATCGACGACGTTTTGGAAGACCGGGATTTTTATGACGGCATAGGTTATGGCAGCTACCCGGTGGACATCCAGGCCATTGACAAGCACCTGGCCGGGGTGGTGGTGGGGGTGCCGGAGCGCTACGGCGTGCCTTTGCGCAGCCTGGTGCCGCCGGGTATCCCCAACCTGCTGGTGGTGGGGCGGTCGGCCGGTTACAGTTCGCTGGCCCACGGCAGCGCCCGGGTGGTGCCGGTGGGCATGGTGGGGGGGCAGGCGGCGGGCGTGGCCTGCGCCTATGCCCTGGCCAAAGGCGTCTCTTTTCAGGAAATGGCGCGGGACCCGGCGGCGGCGGGCTTTGTCCGGGAGGTGCTGGCCGCCCAGGGGGCGCTGGTTGGGCTGCCGGAGGTGGTGGCCGCCCCGCGGCCGGAGCATTACGGGGCGGCGGTGCGGCTTAGGCGCCTCGGCCTGCTGGCGGCGGGCTACCACAACGACTACAGGCTGGAGGCGCCGCTGTCGGCCCAGCAGTACCTGAACCTGCTTTATCACGGCGCTTACCGGCAGCTGAACCTGGCCGGGCGGGGGGAACTGGCCGGCCGCACCTTTTACGTGACGGCGGACCGGGGAGGAGACGTGAGCGGCGCCGACCTGGCTGAGCTCAACGCCCTGTTTTATAAATATAACCCCCACCTGGCGGGGCTTTGTCCGCCGGAGCAGATGGCGGCCCAATGGCAAAAGTGGGCGGTGGGGGAGGGCCCGGTGCCCCGGGGCGTGCTCTATGAAGTGATCGCTTGGTTCCTGGAGGCGCTTGGCGGCTGAGGCGCAGGTGTTTTTTGCGAAATAAGTTGTGTTGCGGAACTTTTCCCCTGGCCGGGGGTGTCTAACTACGGTAAGGGGGCAGTTCCCGCACTGGCAGGGGGATGCTGGGGTGGAAGCTGTCCGGCAGCTGGTGGAAAAGGCCAAAAAGAACGACAAGGCGGCTTTTGAGCGGCTGGTGCTGCTGTACCAGAAGCGGGTATACAACCTGGCGCTGAAACTGACGGGGAGCGTACAGGATGCCCAGGACTTGGCGCAGGAAGTGTTTGTCCGGGCTTTCCGGTCGCTGGGGGCGTTCCGCCAGGAAGCGGATTTTGGCACCTGGCTGCACCGCATCGCCGTCAACATCTGGCTAAACAGCAGGCGCAGGGCGGTGGTGCCCACCGTCTCCCTGGACCAACAGGTGGATACCGGGGAGGGGACGGTAAACCGGGAAGTGGGGACCCTGGCTGATGAGCCGGAAACGGTGGTTATGGCGGGGGAGCTGAGCGAGCTGCTGCAGAAGGCCCTTGAGCAGCTGCCCCGGGAGCAGAAGGCGGTGCTGGTGCTGCGGGAGCTGGAGGGCTTGTCTTACGGGGAGATAGCGGCGGTTATGAACTGCTCCCTGGGCACGGTGCGCTCCCGCCTCAGCCGGGCCCGGGAGGCGCTGCGGCGGCAGGTGGTGGAGCGGGCCCGGCAGGAGCGGATACATATCCCCGGCGGGAAGTTGGCCTGTGTTGTGGAGAGCGATAAGAAGTAAAGGGGGTGGAGGCGGTGCGTTGCCGGAAAGCGAAGAAGATGCTGTCGCCGTGGCTGGACGGTGCGCTGGCCGCTGCCCCGGAGAGCGGTTTCCTCCGTCACCTGGACCGTTGCCCTTCCTGCGCGCGGGAAGCGCGGCAGCTCAAAGCCATAACCGGTGCCCTGCGCGCCCATTGGGCCGAGGCGGAGCCGCCGCCCTGGCTGGCGGCGGGGGTGATGGCGCGGCTGGAGGAAGCGCCGGCGCGCCCGGTTTACGCGCTGCGCCTTAAGGCGCTGTCGCTGGCGGTTTCGGTGCTTTTGGTGTTTGGCCTCCACAGCCTGGTGGCCAGGGATTACCTGGCAAGGTGGCCTGTGGCCCCGGCCGCTGCGCCGCGGGACGGGCTGGCCTTGCCGGAAGACCCGGCTGAGCTGCCGGTGGTGGATAATTACGTCCCGGCTGACCTGGCGCCGGAGGCGGCGGAGCCGGAAGTGACCAAGGCCGCCCCGGTGGTGGCGGCTCCGGTGGAGCGGCAGAGGGGGCCTGTGCCCGCGCCGGCCCCGGAGGTAACTGCGGCCGCGCCGGCCCCCGAGGCGGCTGTAGCCGTGCCGGCTGTGGAAGCGGCGCCGGTGCTGGTGGCGTCTCTGGATACGGTGGTCATCCCCGGGCCGGAAGTGTTTTTGCCGCAGAAGCGGGTGGCGGAGGGCGTGACGCTGAGGGTGGCGGTGCCCAGCATGGCCGCGGCAGCGGCCCAGCTGGAGGAGGTGGCTGCCAGCTACGGGCTGGCGCCGGCCATGGAGTACACCGTCCTGGCTCACGACGGGCGCCTGGTCCGGATATACCGCTACGATGTGCCGTTTATGCTGGCCAACCAGTTTGTGGCCGGCACCACGTCGCTGGGCCGGCTGCTCAGCGAGCAGCGCGCCGCTTCGGACATCAGCGGGGAATACAACAGCAAGCTGGAGCAGTACCTGCAGCTGGCGGCGCAGGCTGGCAGCGGGGAGGAGGGCAGCGCCGGGACGGCGGCCCTGCTCCTTGGCGACCTGGCCAGGATGCACCAGGCGGCGCAGGCTATGAAGAGTTTTACCATATGGCTGGAAAGCTAGCCCCCCGGGGCTGGCCTGTTTTTTTTGTTATTTCTGACCGACCGGTCAGTCGGGATTTTGACAGGGGAGGGTGTAACGTGAAAAAATTGTCTGCCTGGCTTTTGCTCCTGGCGCTGGCTTTGACGGGCTGCGCCGGGGACGCAAAAACCGCAGCGGAGCCGGACCCGGTGCCGGTGCGGGTAAGCCGGGCCATCAGCGGCAGCATCAGCGAAGAGATCAGCTTCAGCGGCGAGGTGGCGGCGGGCCGGGAGGTCCAGGTTATGCCGAAAACGGCCGGGCGGGTAGCCGCTGTGGAGTTTGCCGTGGGCCAGGAGGTGAAAAAAGGGGACCTGCTGGTGCGCCTGGAGGCGGAGGAGCTGGCGGTGATGGTGAAACAGGCGGAGGCTGCGCTGGAGATGGCCCGGGCCAACCTGAAAAACGCCCGGTCCGGTGCGGCGCTGGCCCAGCTGAAGGCGGCGGAGGAGCAGTCTTTGGCCAACCTGGAGGCGGTGAAAAGCAACCTGGCGCGGATGGAAATGCTTTATGAGGAGGGGGCCGTTTCGCTGCAGCAGCTGGAAGGGGTGAGGCTCCAGCACCGGGTGGCCGAAAGCCAGTACAACCTGGCCCGGGAGCAGGCGGAAACCTTCCGGCGGGGCGAAGGGCAGCTGGAAATATTGGCGGCCCAGGTCAGGCAGGCGGAGGCGGGGCTGGAGATGGCGCGCCTCAACTACCGCAACTCGCTGGTAACGGCGCCGGTGAGCGGGGTGGTTTCCCTCAGGAACGCTGAAGTGGGCGCCATGGTGGCGCCGGGGGCACCGGTGGCGGTTATTGCCGATATGGAGCGGGTGCTGGTGACGGCCAGGGTGACGGAACAGACGCTCAGGCTGCTGGCGCCGGGCATGGCGGTGGCGGTGGAGGTACCCTCCCTTGGCGCCGTCTTTGCCGGGGAGGTCCGGGAAGTGGCGCCGGCCGCGGCGGCCGGGGGGCGGTCATACCCGGTGCGCATAGCGCTGGCGGAAGCGAAGGAGGCCAGGCCCGGCATGTTCGCCAGGGTGAGGGTGGCGGCGGCTTCCCGGGCAGAAGCGGTGCTGGTGCCGCGGGCGGCTTTGCTGGAACAGGGGGGGGTTTTTTACGCTTATAGCGTCCGGGATGGCCGGGCAAAGCGACGGGAGGTCACCGTGGGCCTGCGGGATGAAAACTACGTCGAGGTGCAAAGCGGCTTTGCCCCCGGCGACCTGGTGGTGACGGCGGGCCACCATTTCCTGCGGGACGGCCTGCCGGTGCTGGTAGAGGAAGGTGAAGTCCGGTGAGCCTGCCGTCTTTGGCCATCAGGAGGCCGGTGGCGGTGCTGATGGCGGTGTGCGTCATGCTGGTGCTGGGCATTTTTTCTTTTGTCAACCTGCCGGTGGACCTTTTGCCGGAAATGAAGTTCCCCCTGATGGTGGTTACCGCCAATTACGACGGGGCGGCGCCGGAAGAGGTGGAAACCATGGTTACCCGGCCGCTGGAGCAGGTGCTGGCCACGGTGCCGGCGGTGGAGAGGATCACCTCCACGTCGGGGCAGGGCACCTCCACGGTGGTGCTGGAATTTACCTGGGGCACGGACATGGACTTCCGGTCCCTGGACGTGAGGGAAAAGGTGGACCTGGCCAAAAGCTACCTGCCAGGCGACGTCAGGGCGCCCATGGTGATCCAGGCGGACCCGGCGCTCATGCCGGTGGTCCAGCTGGCGGTGCAGGGGGAAGGGGCCCCGGAGGAGCTGAAACGGCTGGCGGAGGAAGTGGTGAAGCCGCGCCTGGAGAGAATGGAGGGGGTGGCTTCGGTCAGCGTGGTGGGCGGCGTGGAGCGGGAGATACAGGTGGTGGTGGACCCGTCGCGGCTTTCGGCCCACGGCCTCACCCTGGAGCAGCTGGGCCAGGTATTGCGCGCGGAGAACCTGAACGTTTCCGCCGGGCGGGTGGCCGACGGGGCCAGCGAATTCCAGGTGCGTTCGGTGGGGGAATACCGCTCCCTGGGGGACCTGGAAAACCTGGTCCTGGCGGCTACCCAAGCCGGCACCCTGTACCTGCGGGACGTGGCGGAGGTGGTGGACAGCCACCGGGAACAGCGGCAGCTGATGCGCTTAGACGGGCGGCCGGCCATCGGGGTGTCTGTCTACAAGCAGTCCGACGCCAACACCGTCATGGTATCGGCCGGAGTAAAAAAAGCCATGCGGGAGCTCAGCCTGCCCGCCGGCCACAGCGTGGGCGTGCTGCTGGACCAGGCCGACTTCATTAACCAGTCGGTGGCCAGCGTGCTGAGGATCGGCCTGGCCGGGGCTGTGCTGGCGGCCCTGGTGCTGTTTTTCTTTCTGCGCGACCTGCGCAGCACCCTGGTTGTGGTCCTGGCCATACCGGTGTCGGTCATTTCCACCTTTGTGCTGATGTACTTCAACAGCCTGACGCTGAACATACTTACTTTGGGCGGCCTGGCGCTGGGTATCGGCATGATGGTGGACAACGCCATCGTCATCCTGGAAAACATCTTCCGCTTCCGCGGCCAGGGCCTGCCTGCGCAGGAGGCGGCCGTTTCCGGCAGCGCCGAGGTGGCTGAAGCCATCGTGGCGGCCACGCTCACCACGGTGGTGGTATTTTTGCCGGTGGTGTATGTGCGGGGCATCGCTTCGCAGATCTTTTCCTCCATGGCCTGGACTGTCAGCTTTGCGCTGCTGGCCTCCCTGGCGGTGGCCCTGACGGTGGTGCCGGTGCTCTCCGCGCGGCTGCTCACAACGGGCCGGCCCAAGGAAGAAAGCGCCGCCTCCGCTGCTTTCGGCCGCCTCTTTGACCGGCTGGCCGGGGGGTACGGCCGGCTCCTGCGCTGGGCCCTCAGCCGCCGCGCGCTGGTGCTTGGCCTGATGCTGGCGGCGTTCCTGGGCAGCCTGGCCCTGGTGCCCCTGGTGGGGACCGAGTTCATCCCCGGCATGGACGACAACTGGCTGAGCGTCAGCGTCCGCCTGCCCGACGGCTCCTCCCTGGCAGAAACCTCGCTGGCGGCGGCCAGGGTGGAGGAAATCCTGTACGGCATGGCTGAAATCAGCTATGTCTACACCGTTATTGGCGGTGGCGGCGGGCTGGGAGGTTTTGGCGGCGGCGGCGCGGTAAACCGGGCCTCGCTGGAGGCGCGGCTGGTGGATATGGGCCGGCGCCGGCTGAGCAACAGCGAGGTGGCTGACCTGGTGAGGAAGGCCACCCGCGGCCTGGCGGGCATGGAGGTGGGGGTGAGGGTTGCGCAGGGGCTAAGCATAGGCAGCGGGGGACAGCCGGTTGACATCCTGGTCAAAGGGGAATCCCTGGCGGTGCTGCGGCAGCTGGCCGCGGAGATAAAAGCGCTGGTGGAAAAGGTGGAGGGCACCAGGGAAGTGGCCACCAGCTTCGACCGGGGCTGGCCCGAGCTGCACGTGGTGGTGGACCGGGAGAGGGCGGCCCACTTCGGGCTGCAGTCCTACACCGTGGCCTCCACGCTGCGCACCGCCCTGAGCGGCCAGGTGGTGACGCGCTACCGGTCCGGCGGCAGGGAATACGACGTGCGGCTGCTGGTGCCGGAGGAGCTGCGGGGCAGCGTGGAAAGCCTGAAGCGGCTGGAGGTGGCCAGCCCCTACGGCTTGCGGGTGCCCCTGGGAGAGGTGGCTGATTTCAGGCCGGAAGAGGGGCCGTCGCGGATAACCAGGGAGGACCAGGTGCGCAGCGCCCGGGTGACCGCCCAGCTGGCGGGCCGGGCCCTGGGGCCTGTGGTGGCCGACATCCAGAAAGAGCTGTCTGCTTTTAGCCTGCCGCCAGGGTACACGGTGGAGTTTGCCGGCGAACGCCGGCAGATGGCGGACTCTTTTGGCTCCCTGACCCAGGCGCTGGTGCTGGCGGTCCTGCTGGTCTACATGATAATGGCCGCCCAGTTCGAGTCGCTGCTCCACCCCTTCGTTATCATGTTTGCCCTGCCCCAGACTTTTATCGGGGTGGTGCTTTCCCTGGCCGTTACCGGGCGCACCCTGAACGTACCTGCTTTTGTGGGGCTGATCATGCTGGCCGGCATCGTGGTGAACAACGCCATCGTCCTGGTGGACTACACCAACAAGCTGCGGGCCAGGGGCCTGGGCTGCCGGGAGGCTTTGCTGGCCGCCGGGCCGGTGCGGCTGCGCCCCATCCTGATGACCACCCTGACCACGGTGCTGGGCATGTTTCCCATGGCCCTTGGCATCGGTTCCGGCTCCGAAGTGCAGGCGCCCCTGGCCACGGTGGTGGTGGGCGGCCTTTCCATGTCCACGGTGCTGACGCTGCTGGTGGTGCCGGTGATTTACAGCAGCCTGGACGACCTGCGCGCCACGTTTAAAAGCCGGAGACCAAAACCTTTGAAGAAGGAGGCGGTATCATGAATAAAAAATACCGGGCGGCAGCGGGGCTGGTTTTGTTGTTGCTGCTTTTGGGGCGCGGCCTGCTGGCAGCCCAGGGCGGCCTGACCCTGAGCCAGGCGGTGGAGCTGGCGGCGGCGCGCAACCCCATGGCCATGAAGGCGCAATTAAGGGAGGAGAGGGCAAGCCTTGGCCTTGGCCAGGCGCAGGAGACGGTTGACCTGCTGGTTTACCTGCGGGACCTGGGCGTCCCCCTGCCCTATTCCCAGCAAAAGGTGATAGACCTGACCGCGGCGGAGACCGCCAGCGCGCAAAGGCTGCTGGCCAGGTCCGGGGAGCTGGTCCGTGACCAGCTGGCCCTGGAGGCGCAGCAGAAGTACCTGGCGCTGCGCAAGGCCCGGGAAAACCTGGCCCTGGCCAGGATTGGGCTGGAGAGGGCGGCGGAACTGAAACGGCTGGCGGAAGCGGCTTACCGGGCGGGGACGGTGCCCCGCAGCGACGTCCTGGGGGCCGAGGCCCAGCTGGCCCTGGCGGAGGCGCAGGTGCTGGCCGCCGCCGCCGCGGAGCGCAATGCCCGGATGGACTTAAACAAAACGCTGGGCAATGATTTAAATGGGGAAATAACCCTGGCCGAACCTTTTGCCCTCCCGGAAACGGGGGAGGTGGACCTGGAGAGCGGCCTGGCCTCGGCGCTGTCCCACCGGTTTGAAATCTTTGAAGCGCAGGAGGCTTATTACCTGAAAGAGTTGTCTTTCAACCACGCCGCGGCCCACCTGCCTCCGGATGACCGGGCCTACCGGACGGCGTACCTGGACCTGGTGGAGGCCATGTACAACCTGCAGATAGCCCGGGACAACGTCACCCTGCAGGTGCACCAGCTTTACAACGCGCTGGAGGCGATGGCTGGCCGGCTGGCCGCCCTGGAAAAGGCGGTGGCTTACAGCGCCGAGAGCAGCCGGCTGGCGCGGCTGCGGTATGGCGCCGGGGTGGGCACCCAGGCGGAAGTGCTCTCTGCCTTCTACAGCCAGTCGGAGCTGGAGAACCAGCTGCTGCAGGCCAGGTACGACCATTACCTCACCTACCTGCAATGGCTGTTCGCCACCGGCCGGCCGGTCGGTTAGGAGGGGCGGTATGTACGGCTGGTCTGAGAAAAAACAGCGCATTGTGCAGGCGGCCATGGAGGTCTTCAGCCGCCATGCCTACCACCTGGTCAAGATGGAGGATATCGCCGAGCGGGCCGGGGTGGGCAAGGGCACCATTTACGAGTATTTCTGCAGCAAAGACGAGCTTTTCCTGGCGGTGGCCCAGGCAGGGTCGCGCCTGTACCTGGCGGAGCTGGCTGCGGCGGTGAGCGCGGGCCAAAACGCCCTGGAGAAGCTGCGCGCCCTGTTTTGCCAGCACCTGAGCTTTGTGGAAAAACATGCCGATGCCGCCCGCCTGCTGGCCGGGGACCGGCGGCCGCCCCACCCTGACCTGCTGCAGGCCATGCTGGAAGGGCGGCGCCAGCTGCTGCTGCTGGTGGGGGGCATCCTGGAGGAGGGGGTGAAAACAGGGGAGTTCCGGGAACTGGAGGCGGCAGTGACGGTCCACGCCCTGACCGGCGCCCTCACCGCCCTGTGGGCGGCGGTGCTCCTGGGTGAACTGGCCGACCGGGACCGGGAGCAGGTGGCCCAGACCATCCTGGATTTGTACCTGGCAGGTCTGGCCGGTGCGCGGCCGGGTCCGGGGGAGCAGTGACATTTTTCCTGCCCGGGCGGCAGGGGAAAGGGAGGCCGGCGGCGAAACAACAGGAATAGGTGCTGCCAATATTCTCCGGTGAGGTGCGACATGAAACGACTGGCTGCCATTGTCCTGGCGCTGCTGCTGCTGGCTGCTCCTGCGGTGGCTGCGCCGCTCCATGAAATCTACAGCATCATAGAAACCTTCCATATTGATGCCGACGCAGTGGACTGGGAAGCGCTGCTGCGGGCCGGCCCCTCCGGGCTTGGAGCGGTGCTGGGCGACCCTTATACCGTGTATTACCCGCCGGAGCAATTCCGGAAGTTTTTAAAAGATTTCTACGGTACCTACGGCGGTACCGGCATGGCCCTGTCTCAGGAGGAGGGCCGGACGGTGGTGCGGGAAGTGTTTCCTGGTACGCCGGCCGAACGGGCCGGACTAAAGCCCGGGGATATCCTGGTCAGCGTGGACGGCGTGCCGGTCTTTGGCCTTTCCCTGGAAGAGGTGGTGCTGCTGATCCGGGGCACGCCGGGCACCAGGGTGGTACTGGAGCTGGAGCGGGAGGGGCTGCCGTTTACCCGCGGCCTGCTCCGGGAGGACATCAGTTCTCCCACCGTGACCGCCTTTATGTTGGGCGATACCGGGTACCTGGCGGTTTACGGCTTCAACGAAAACACGCCGGGATTTTTCCGGGAGAAGCTGGCCCGGCTTAAGAGACAAAACCCGCGCGGGTACATACTGGACCTGCGCGACAACCCGGGCGGGCTGCTGTCCGCGGTGCTGGCAGCGGCGGAGGAGCTTTTGCCGCCCGGGCCGGTGGTTACTTTGCGCGGGCGCCATGGCTACAGCGAAACGTACGAAAACCGGCGCGGCGCCGGCCCGCTGCCCAACCTGGTGGTGCTGGTCAACGGCGGCACGGCCAGCAGCGCCGAAATCCTGGCCGGGGCTATCCAGGACTACGGGGCGGGTATCCTCCTGGGAGAGCCTACTTTCGGCAAAGCCTCGGTACAGACGGTGTTTCTGCTCTCAGACGGCAGCGGCCTTAAAGTTACCACCGGGCGCTACTACACCCCCCATGGCAGGTCGGTAAGCGGCACCGGCCTTATGCCCGGCCTGGTTGTCTCTGGCCCGGAAGGCCAGCTGGCGGCGGCGCTGGCTTACATACGGAGCACCGGCCCCACCCTGGTCTTTAAAATCGGTGAAACCGTGGCCCGCTGCTGCGGCGTGGACATCAGCCTGAGCGGCGCTCCTTACCTTGAAGGCGGCCGCGGTTTTGTCCCCTTGCGGCCGCTGGCGGAGGCCATGGGGGCCACGGTCCTCTGGGACGGTAAGACCCGGACGGCCACGCTGAAGACGGAACGGACACAAATAAAAATACCCGCCGGCCAGTCCAGGGGACTGCAGGACGGGAGAGAATTTGACCTTGCGGCCCGGACGGTTTTAAAGGGCGGCCGCCTTTTTGTGCCGGTGCGCGCCGTGGCGGCAGCCCTGGGCGGGCGCGCCTGGTGGCACGGTTCGGCCTGGGAAGTGATTGTTACCTGGCCGCGTTTTTAATGAGCAGGTAGCGGTGGATGAGAGCGGCCCCCTCCGCCCGGGTGGTGTTGTCCCGGGGGCGGAAGCGGTTCTGGTCGTCACCGGCAAAAAGGCCCAGCGCCACGCAGCGCTTTACCTCCGGCAAAGCCCAGCCCGCAATGGCGGAAAGGTCACGGAAGGAGAGGGAGACCTCTCCTTCGGTTTTTGTGCCGGGACCCAGGCTGCGGGAAAGGACCGACGCCAGCTGTTCCCGGGTGATGGTGTCATGGGGGCGGAAGGTGCCGTCGCCAAACCCGCCGAAAATCCCGGCCTGGGTGGCCGCCTGCACATAAGGGTGGAACCAATCGCTTTCTTTTACGTCTCTATAACCGGAGGGAGTAAAGAGGGGCGGGAGGCCGTTAGCCAGGACCAGCGCGCGGGCGGTTTCGGCCCGGGTCAGCGGCCGTGACGGCTCGAACTTCTCGCCCTGGCTGAAGGTGATGCCCTGCAGCGCCAGCCCGGAGATAACGGCGGCGGCCCAGTGGCCGCTGATGTCGCCGTAAAGCTCCATGTGCCGGCCCGGTCTCATTGTTTGGCTGGTACTGATGCTTACCCTGCCCGCTCCCTGCCAGCCGCCGCTTAGCCGGGGAGCGGCCAGGGAGAAAGGCAGGTTCCTCAGGTGCGGCGGCAGGGAGGCAAAAAAGTGCCAGGGGACCTGGGGCGAGATAACCGTAGGCTCCACCGGGACCCAGCCGTGGGCAGGGGAATGGAATTCGGCCCAGGCATGGCCCTGGCCCAGGCCTCGGTCCAGGTCAAAGCCGCAGCCGTAGACCAGGCGGGCGGGGACGCCGCTGGCCCGGCAAAGGGCCACAAACAGGGAAGAATAGTCCTCGCAGACACCAAGGCCGGTGCGCAGGGCGTTCAGGGCTCCTTTGTTGGCGTTGACGGTGCTGTAAGACATGTACTGTTGCACGAAGGCAAAAATGGCACGGGCTTTCTCCAGGTCACCGGTTTTGCCGGCGGTTACCTGCTGCGCTTTGGCCATGATTTCCGGGTGGGTGCTCTCTATTTTTTCCTCAGGCAGCAGGTAGGAAAGGTGGGGAGGGGGAAAGGGGCCGAAAGCGGCCTCCAGGCTGTAACTGGTTTCAAAGCTTTGGACCAGGAACTCCAGGACCAGCTCCGCCCGTGCCCCAGCTTCCAGCCGGGGGATATGGAACACATAGGTGACGTTGCCCCGCTCATCGCGCCGCGTTTCAGCCGGGAGGCGGTTCCAGCGGGCGGCCACCACCACCTGGTACGGGAAGGGGTCGGGATAAATCCCGGGCAGGGCCACCGTAATATTGGTGGCGGGGGAGCCGGTGTTGTTGGCCAGTGTATAGACATGTTTCCCTGTGAACAAAAGCGGGTTGGCGCGGGAGTAGGGCGCAGAGGCGCCGGCAACCGGCTGCAGCGCCAAAAGCAGCGCCAGCACCAAGAAGGCAAGGCGGCAGTTTTTTCTCTTCATGCCAGACCTCCGTTTGCATATAATTGCTTTTATTTCTTCATAAAGTTGAAGATTCCTTTACAATTTGGTTTTTCCATTGTCACTAAAAACGTAATCTTATATAATAGGTACGGTGCAAGCATGGCCCGGGGGAGGGCATTCCAATGGGGAAGAGAGTCAGACCAAGAAAGATTTCCGTGCCGCTGGCCGTGGCGCTGGTTGTCCTGCTGGCCGCCGCCGGGTGGGGCTGGTCGGTGTGGGTGAGGATCCACCACAAGCCTTCCCTGCCGCCGGAGACAGGCCAGGAAACATGGGAGCAACCTCCTGCCGGGAAAAAGAAGAACATAACCAACATCCTTATCTTGGGCATTGACCAGGTAAAGCACGAAGCGGCCAGGGCCGACACCATCATGGTGATGAGCATTAACGAAGACAGCGGTGAGGCGGCGCTGATTTCCATTCCCCGGGACGCCAGGGTGGAAATCCCCGGCCGCGGCCTGGACAAGATCAACCATGCCATGGCTTACAGGGGCGAAATCGTGTTGATGAAAAAGACGGTGGAGAACCTGCTGGGCGTGCCCCTGGACCACTACGTGTACACCAATTTCCGTGGCTTTGCCAGTATTGTGGACATCCTGGGCGGGGTCACCGTCGACGTGGAAAAGGAGATGATCCACGACGGCGAGGACGAGCCTTTCCCCTTCCGCTTAAAGCCCGGGGTACAGCGCCTGAACGGCGAGCAGGCCCTGGGTTACGTCCGCTACCGCGGCGACGACCAGGGAGACTTCGGCCGTATCAACCGCCAGCAGGTATTCCTGAAGGCCCTGGCCAAAGAGACGCTCCAGGTGACCACCCTGCTCAGGCTGCCCCAGCTGATGGAGCAGGCCGCCCGCCACCTGCGCACCGACATGACCATCCCCCAGCTGCTGGCCTTTGGCCGGCGGGCTTTTAGCATCGACATCGACCAGGTGGAGATGGTTACGCTCAAAGGCCAGACCAGGAATTTTAACGGGGTTTCCTACGTGGCCCTGGACGGGGCTTTCCTGCAGGACACCGTCCGTTCATACCTGCGCTGGGAAAAGGACGAACAATAAAAGAAAGGCAGCGCCTTTCTTTTTTGCAGCCTTTTTGTCAGCGGATGGTATAGGTCCCCCGCACCATGAAGATGGCATCGCCGGTGGCTGTGGGCGGAACCCGGATGCCGCGGCCGTCCGCCCGGGGGACGATAATCAGCTGGTTGGCGGCCAGCCGCTCGCCGGTGGCCAGGTCTTTACCCACCGATATGTTGGAGATGCCGTTGCCTGCGCTGTTGCCCACGGCCAGGGCCACACCGGCCCGCAGGATCAGCTCGGTGCCTTCGCCGCCCTCCAGCGCCTGGCCCGGCTTCACGTTAACCACCCTGAAACTGGCGTCTCCGCCCCCTCCGCCGTGCTCCCGGACATACGCCTTAAGGTAGCTTACCGTTACCAGCGGGTCAGCGGCCGAGCCCGGTTCGGGAGTGGCGGAACTGCTGGCGGTCCTGCCGGCAACCGTCCCCGCCCCAAACGCCAGCAGCAAAAACAACGCCGCCAGCAAGTAAGTTTTTCTCCTGCCCATGTTCCTCCTCCTTTGGCTTCTTACCGTAATTATATCCGGATAAGACGGCAGAGACAACCGGAAAATGTCAGTCCGTCTCACCCTGGGCCCAAGGGCAGGAAGGACTGCCTTCCCGGTGAATATAACTACAATTGCCCCACACGGCGAGGTGCAAAATGAAAAAGATCTTAATTGCGCTCCTGGCGCTTGGCATCCTGGCTTCCGCCCTGGTTGCCGTACCCCTTGACCGGGCGGACAGCGCCCACCGCCAGGTGGAAATCACCGTGGACCTGGACGATGCCCTGGCGCTGGCCCGCGAAGCCGGCCTTTCCGGCGTTCAGATGCTCTCGAAGCTGCAGGAGCTGGGCGTAACGGCGGTGGGCGTGCGCGAGGCAACCCTCCTCCGTTACCGGCGGGAGGGCACCCTGTCCCTGGTCCAGGGCAGCGACCTGTTGCAGGCCTGGCGCGTCACCGGTTCAGCTCACCCGCAGCTGCAGCCGCTGTTTGCAGGGGGTGTTATCAACGGCGCCGCCACCTACGTGATCACCGAAAACGCTGAGCTGGCGGGGCGCATTGCGGACAAAGCCCGCCTGAAACTGCAAAAACCGGTGCGGGAGCTGCTGGAGGGGCCTTTCTTCCTGGTGGAAATCAACGAAGAGCCGGCCCGGGTGCAGAACCTGCGCGTGGGGGTTGACCCGGGCGATGTGGCGCTGGCCCGCAGGCTGTGGCTGCGCGTGGTCGCCCGGCCTGACAACCTCTATATTAAAAGTGCCGCCGCTGCCCGGGAGACCATGGCCGAATTTCTGTCCCTGCCGCCAGATTTGCTGTCGGCGGTGGTCTTTGAGGGCACCGAAGTCACCGGCCATCCCAAATACATCGCTGAGACCGCCGCCGCCTTAAACGCCGCCGGGGTGCCTTTTGGCATCATTGAATTTATCGACCGGCAGCAGGGTATCCCCCGCCTGTCAGCCCTGACCGGCTACCGGGCGCTGCTGGTCCACCCCAGCATGCCGGGCAAAACCGTGCAGGCCGTGGCCAATTCGGTGCGCGAGCGCCGGGTGCGGCTTATTTACCTGCGCTTCCAGCTCAACGACCCCGCTGTGGTGGAAAAATCGCTCAGCATGGTGGCGGGAGTAACGGAAAACCTGGCGCGCCACGGCTACACCGGCGGGCCGGCCGCGGCACCGGAGGCGCCTCCTTTCCCTGCCGCCCTGCGCTACCTGGTGCTGCTTGGGCTGGCTGCGGCCTGTACCCTGCTTTTGGCGGAAATACTGCGGGCGGAGCCGCCCTGGCTATATGCCGTCCTGGCCCTGTCCTTCCTGGCTATGGCGGTGTCGCTGCCGCTTTTGTCCGCCAACCGGGCACTGCACCTTTGGTCCATACTGGCGGCCGGGGCATTCCCCTCCCTGGCGGTTATCAGCCAGCAGCTGAACCGGCTGCCCAAAGGGCCTCTAAGCGGCGCCGCCTCCCTGCGCTTTGCCACCCTGGCCATAGCCCGCAGCGCGCTGCTGGTGGCCGCGGGCGGCCTGGTGGTGGTCAGCCTGACCTCCGGCCGGTATTTTATCGGCGGCACCGCCCTTTTCCACGGCGTCAAGCTGGTCCATACCCTCCCGCTGGTCCTGATTGGCTTGCTGGCCCTGCTCCGTGTCTACTGGCACCAGGTGGAAAAATGGGAGGCGGCCGGCCTGGCAAAAGTGTTCCGGGACCTCTTCTGCCAGCCGGTACGGGTATATTTCCTGGCCCTGCTGCTGGTGTTGGCTGCCGCCGCCTTTATCTACGTGGGGCGGACCGGACATACCGCCGGCCTACCCGTTCCCGCCCTGGAGGTGCGCCTGCGCCAGCTTCTCGGCGACATCCTGGTGGTGCGCCCCCGCTTTAAGGAGTTCATGGCAGGGTACCCCCTGGCGCTGCTGGGCCTGACCCTGGCCGCCCGGGGTAACCGCGGCGCCCTCACCACCGCACTGGTGGCCGCCGGCGCCATCGGCCCCGTTTCCATGGCCAACACTTTCATGCACTTCACCACCCCCTCCCCGGTGAGCGATGCCCTGCTCCGCTCCTTCAACGGCCTCTGGCTCGGCCTTCTGCTGGGCCTGCTCCTTTGTTTCCTTTTTTTGTCTGTGGTCCCGTTTGTACGAAAAAGGGTGAAAATATGAAAAAAATCGTGATCTCCGGTTACTTTGGCTTTAACAACGCCGGCGACGAGGCCATCCTGCAAAGCATGGTGGAGTCCCTCACCGCCGCTGTCCGCCGCCGGGGCGAAGAGCTTTCCGTCACCGTGCTCTCCGCCAGCCCCGCGGCAACGGCGGAGCGCCTTGGCGTAAACGCCATACCCCGCACTTCTCTCCTGCAGGTCCTGCGCTCCCTGGCGCGCTGCGACGCCTTCATCAGCGGCGGCGGCGGCCTGCTGCAGGATGCCACCGGCCGCCGGCTGTCCGTGGCTTACTACCTGGGCCTGGTGGCCCTGGCCCGCCTTTTTGCCCGGCCGGTGGTGTTCTACGCCCAGGGTTTCGGACCGGTCAGCCACCCCCTCAACCGCCTGCTGGTCCGCCTTGTGGCCAACCGCGCCGCCATCATCACCGTCCGCGACCAGGGCTCCCTGGACGGCCTGCTGGCCTTGGGCGTAAAAAAGCCCGCCTTGGCCGTAACGGCGGACCCGGCTTTCCTGCTGGAACTTAAGCAGCCGGACCGGGTCCTGGCCGCCCTGCCGGAGGGGAAGCCTGTCCTTGGCGTAGCGGTGCGGCCCTGGCCGGGGCAGGAACGGTTCCTGCCGGAAATAGCCGGCGCCCTAAACTGCCTGCTGCAGGAGCTGGAGGCTGTTGCCGTCCTGGTCCCCATGCATTATGAGGAGGACCTCCCGGTCTGCCGCGAGCTGGCTGCCATGCTTAAACACCGCCCCGTGGTGCTGGAAGAACAGTTGTCCCCGCCGGAGGTGGCCGGCCTCTTCCAACGCTTTGACCTGGTGCTGGCCATGCGGCTGCACGCCCTGATTTTTGCCGCCCGGGCCGGGGTGCCTGTGCTGGGCATCGGCTACGACCCCAAAGTGGAGGCCTTCCTGGACCGGGTGGGCCAAAAAACCGCCGGCCTTCCCGCAGGGCTGGCGGCTGCCGACCTGGTTGGCCGCGCCCTGGAGCTGTGGGGCCGCCGCGCTGAAATTGCCCGGGAGCTGCGGGCCAAAAGCGCGGGGCTTGGTGCTGTCGCCCGCCAGACCGCCGAGGACGTGGCGGACTTTATCCTGGAGCCCTGCGGCGCGCTGCTGCCGCGCCTGACGGCGGGCCAAAGGGAGGGGCAGCGGTGAAGGAAGAGTTTCTTGGTATCTGGGCCGACGTTTTGACTTTGGAGCAGGCCCGGGACCGGGTGCGGGCCATGCTGGGGGAGGGCCGCCCCCATTTCGTCGCCTCGGTGAACCCGGAAATCTGCCTGGCGGCGGGCAGGAACCGGGAGCTGCGGCAGGCGCTGCAGCAGGCGGACCTGGGCATCCCTGACGGCATCGGCATCGTGCTGGCCTCGCGGCTGCGCGGCGGCGCCCTCCGCCGGCGCGTGACCGGGATTGACCTGCTGCAGGCGCTGGCGGAGATGGCCGCCAGCGAAGGCAAAAGCGTCTACCTCTTCGGCGCGGCCGCAGGGGTGGCCGCCGCCGCCGCTGCCAACCTGACTGCCCGCTTCCCCGGCCTGAAGGTGGCGGGGACCCACCACGGCTACCTGCCGCCGGAAAAAGAAGGGGAGGTGGCGGCCATAATCGCCCAAAGCGGAGCTGACCTGGTTTTTGTCGGCCTCGGCAGTCCCCGCCAGGAGCTCTTTGTGGTCCGCCACGGCGCCGCCACGGGAGCGCGGGTGCTGATGGTGGTGGGCGGCGCTTTCGATGTGCTGTCGGGCAGGCTGCGGCGTGCGCCGCTGCTTTTTCAGAAGCTGGGGCTGGAGTGGCTGTTCCGCCTCTGGCAGCAGCCCCGGCGCCTGCTGCGCTGCCTGGCGCTGCCCAGGTTCCTGCCCCTGGTGCTCCTGGCCAGGAAAAAATAGTGTTTGCCTAAACGGCCCTGTTGTGATACAAAAATAGTGGGCAGCTTTTTAGGGAGAGAAAGCCGTTGCCGGTGGGGGAGAGTATGCAACTTTACCTGTTAATGTTTGGCATTGCCTTTGTGGTCAGTCTGGCCGTCACTCCCTGGGTGGCGCGTTTGGCCTTCCGGATCGGAGCCGTGGATAAGCCGGACAAGCGCAAGATCCACGACAAAATAATGCCCCGCCTGGGCGGGTTGGCTGTTTTCGCCGGTTTTTTGGCCGCCGCCTCTTTGCTCCTTGGCGAGGGGCCCAAAGTAACCGGTCTGCTTTTGGGTGGGACAACTATCCTGCTCCTTGGCATAGCCGACGACGTGTACAGCCTTTCGCCCAAAGTCAAGCTGCTGGGCCAGGCCCTGGCCGCGGCTATAGTGGTGTACTTTGGCATACGCATCGAGTTTCTCAACAACCCCTTCGACGGTTATTTTTACCTTGAGTTCCTGGGCATCTCTTTTGGCGCCCCCCTCACCGTGTTCTGGATTGTGGCGGTGACCAACGCCGTTAACCTTATCGACGGCCTGGACGGGCTCGCTTCCGGCGTGTCCACCATTGCCCTGCTCACTTTCTCGTTTATCGCCTACCAGATTGGCCAGCCCACCGTCTCCCTGCTGGCCTTTGCCCTGGCCGGCGCTGTCTTGGGCTTTCTGCGCTACAATTTCTATCCGGCCCGGATTTTCCTTGGCGACTCCGGCAGCATGTTTCTCGGCTTCATGGTCTCGGTCCTGGCTGTGTTCGGACTGCTCAAAGGGGTGGCCATGGTGGCCTTCGTGGTGCCCATCGTGGTGCTTGGCGTCCCCATCTTCGATACCTGCTTCGCCATTTTCCGCCGCTATTGCGAGCACAAACCCATCTTCCAGGCGGACAAAAGGCATATCCACCACCGCCTGTTGGGCCGCGGCCTCAGCCACCGCCAGGCCGTGCTGGTAATCTACGGCCTCTCCCTTTTCTTTAGCGTCAGCGCCCTCTGGATGCTGCGCAATGTGAGCTTTTTCTGATTGGCCCGCCATAACAAAACCTCCGCGGAAAACCCGCGGAGGTTTTTGTTTACAGGATTATAACAGGATCCCCTCTGACGGTCACAGGTGCCGCATGGCGGTAATGGGGTCAAGGCGGATGGCCCGGTTAGCCGGGTAAAGCCCGGAAACCAGCCCCACTCCCAGCGAAAAGAGCAAGGCAAAGCCCACCAGCCAGGGGGGTATCAGGGAGATTTGCAGCGCCTGGGGAGGGGTAGGCCCGGCCATCCCCGGGTTGAAGAAAACGGCAGCGTACTTATTGAGCAGGTGCGACAAGAGGAAGCTGACGGCGATGCCGAAAGCGCCGCCCAGCAGGCCGATCATTGACGATTCGGCCAGGAAGAGCCAGCGGATGTTGCTGAAGGAGGCGCCCACCACTTTGATAATGGCTATTTCCTTGGTCCGCTCGTATATAGACATGACCATGGTATTGGTGATGCCGATGGCCGCCACCAGCAGGCTGATGGCGCCGATGCCGCCCAGGATGGCCTGGAAGCGCCGCGCCGTTTCCTCGATGCCCTCCAGGTTGTCGGCCATGGACCAGGCGTTATAGCCCATGTCGCGCAGCTCCCGGCTCAGCCGCCGGGTGTGGGAGACGTCCCTGGTGGCCACCAGGGCGTAACTGTACTGCTCTTCTTTTTTCGGCTCCTTTTTGCCCGGCGTCACCCGGACCGGGCCCTCTTTAACCGACGTAAGGCGATAGCCGAAATCCTGGTCCTGGCGGCCCTGGTTCATAAAGTCGCGAATCTTTTTTACCTGCTGGAGGGGACCGTAAACTTCCCAGGCCCGCTCCATCGTCCTGTCGCTCAGCACCCCCACCACATTCAGGCTGTAGATGCGCTTTTGCTGGTTGGCGTTAAAGATGGTCACGCTGAGGCGCTGGTTTAACAGTTCCAGGGGGTCGCGCTGCGGCGGCGGCCCCTCCCAGGGCCGGAACCGTGCCTTTTCGTCCCAGAAGTTGTTTACCACCTGGGAGCCGGCCACCACGTTGAAACGGTCGTTTTCCGTAAGCAGGCGGCCGGCTGCTGTGTCGAACTCCAAAAGCTCCATCATGCCCGGTTCGATGCCGATAAGGGTAATATGGCCGCGCAGCCTCCCCCAGCGGGCCTCGCCCCACACGTCAAACGCCGGCGACAGGCCCACCACCCCCTCCATGGCCCTTATTTCCTCCAGGGCCGCATCGGTGAGCCGTTTTTGCGGCCGTTCTTCGCCGGGGAATTCCCAGGCCTGGTTCACCCGGATTATCTGCAGGCTCCCCCACTGGGCCATGGTTTTTTTCTGTGATTCCACCAGGCCGATGCCAAGGGACAGCATCACCACGATGGAGGCGGTGCCGATTATTACCCCCAGCACGGTCAGCACGGTCCGCCCTTTCCGCCGCCACAGGTTGCGGTTAGCCATTGCGGCCAGGTCAGAAATCTTCACTGAACATCTCACCACGCTTTGCGCGCACTTTCCTTACGGTTATAAATGCCGCCGCCGCCAGCGCCAGCAGCAGCGGTCCCAGCCACTTAAGGCTGCCCGGCAGGCGGCTTTGTCCGGTCCGGCCGCCCTGGTCAGGGGGGAATTCCGGGCGGGGGAAATCCATGCCGGGATCCCGGCCTCCCCCTTCCATCGGCTGCACACTGACCTCGAAAGGTTTTTCGATCCGGACCTCTTTATTGGTATTGTCGGTATAGGTAAACACCACGGTACCTGTGAGCAGCCCTTCTTCCCGGGGGATGATCATTCCCATAAAATAGTCGCTGGCACCGATTTCCATGCTGGCCAGGAAGTAAGTGGCGTTCTCTTTATGGAAGTCTCCTTCTATGCTGACCAGGAAGTTTTTCAGCGCCACCTTCCCTACATTGACAAACTCGGCGCTGACGGGGATAGGCTGACCCGGCGCCCCCACCGGGGGCACATCCACAGAAAGCACCTGCAGCCGGCTCTCCTGAATAACCGGGATGTTGACCAGTTCATCCACCTTGTACTGGTTGCCCGCCCTGTCTTCGTAAACGATTTCCACCGGCACAATATAAGTCCTGGCTGCGGCGTTGGGGTCCACGTACAGGTCAATTTCCCGCGTGTAAGTCCGCCTGGCGCCGATGCTTTCCACAAAGAAACTGTTGCTGCTGTTGACCGGGGAGAAAACAGTGCCTCCCGTCTCCCCGCCCAGCTGGATAACCCCCAGGGAGATCTTGGCGTTGCCCACCTCCACCCGGCTGTTGTTTTCGATGAACAGCGTCAGCCTTACCGTATCCCCTGCCAGCACCTGGTTTTGGGACAGCGTATATTTACCCAGCATTACCCGGGGCGTCCCGCTGGCCGGCTCTTTCTCCCCGGCCAGGTTGATGCTTTCGGCTGACACGCTGACAGTTTCCTGCACGCTGTACTGTTCTTTGCCGGTGCCGCTGTAGCTGACGGTGATGGGGATGCTGAACACGCTCTGGCCGGTGGAGGCCGCTTTCATCTTAACGGAGAAATCCACGGTTTTGCCTGCAGCCAGGGAGGGGACGTACAGCACGTTGCTGGTTTCCCGCGGGAAGGCCTGGCTGCTGTCCAGGCGCACCAGCACGGACTTGGCCTCACCATCTCCCAGGTTGTGCAGCCGGAAGTTCAGCACGAAATTGCCGGCCGGCTTCTCCGGCTCCGCCTGAAAAGACGCCACTTTCAAAAAGGGTGATTTTTCCGGCTCCGGCTCCGGCTGCCTGATCTCCCCAAGCGGCAGGTTTACCAGCTCAACCTGGGTTTCCTGGCCCTCATGGTAGTAGGTAAAGGTCAGCTTTACCGTGTTGGCAGCCCGGTCCGGCCTGGGCCTCAGGTTAAAACTGGCGGTCCTTCTGCTGCCGCTTTCCACTGCGCTGAAAATTACCCTGTTGGTCAGGCTGGTTACCTCAAAATTGTCCAGTCCGTCCAAAGTGGCCACCACTTGGCGGGCTTCAGCCGCCCCCAGGTTCTCAAAATCCAGGTTGAGCGTAAAGGGCTGGCCCGGGTCCGGAGTGGCCGGGGAAAAAGACGCCCTGGCCACCGCCAGGTAAGGCCGCGCAGTCACCCTGCTCACCCTGATGGTCAGCTCGTTGACCGAAACGCTGCTGAAAGGGTTGCCGCCCGGACCCTTGTAAGCCGCCAGCGCCTGCAGCTGGAAAAAGCCGGCCCCGGCCGAAGCCGAAACATGGCCAAAAATGTGCCTGGTCTGTTTCTCCCCCGCTCCCAGCGTGCCCAAACTCAGGGTGCCGCCGCTGACATGCGGTGACGGGGAGCTCAGGGACAGGGTAATATCCGTCGCTTCCCCGCCGCCTTTGTTTTCCACCGTAACCGGAATCAGAAAAGATTCGCCCGCATTGACGTCCACCAGCGAGTACAGGAACCTGACCTCCAGGTCCGGCGCTTGGGCGTAGCTTTCGCCTGCTGCCAAAATGCTGAAAACAAGCAGCAAAACCAGAACCGCTGCCTTGTGCTTCATCAATTCATCGCTCCCCGTGTTTCATTGACAATTTGTCCGTCCACCATATGTATGTACCGGTCGGCAAAGCCGGCCACGTCCCGGTCGTGAGTAACCAGGAGCAGCGTCTGGCGGTTCTCCTTCACCGCCTTGCGCAGCAAGTCCATCACAGCAGCTGTGGTGCGCGTGTCCAGGTTACCGGTGGGCTCGTCGGCGAAGATAATCTTCGGCCTGGCTACCAGCGCCCTGGCAATGGCGGCCCGCTGCTGCTGCCCGCCGCTCATCTCAGCAGGTTTGTGCCGTCGCCGGTCGGCGATGCCTACCCCGGCCAGCATCTCCAGTGCCCTTTTGTCCCTTTCCCGCCTGGACAGGCCGCTGAACATAAGCGGCAATGCCACGTTCTCCTGGGCCGTCAGGGCCGGCAGCAGGTTGTAAGACTGAAAAACAAACCCCATCTGCCGGCGCCGGAAGGGGACCATCTGTTTTTCCTTCAGCTTGCTGATGGTAACGCCGCGAAAAACCACCTCGCCCCGGGTCGGCCGCTCCAACCCGGCGGCGATATTCAACAGCGTGGACTTGCCGCAGCCGGAGGTGCCAAGTATAGCCACAAATTCTCCCTCCTCCACCGCCAGGCTCACCCCGCCGAGGGCGGTAATCGTCTCTTTGCCCACCCGGTACTTTTTGACAACGTTCTTCAACTCCAGGATCGGCACAACATCGCTCCTTTCGCCATGTCCTCAGTTATATACTGACTGATTGTTTTAACATTTGGTTCCGCTTCTCCTTTTTAATTTATATTAAGTTTTTGTAACTACCTGTACTTTGTCAGGCTACTTTTGCCAGGTTCCACCTGCATGTTCCCGGTTTTCCCTTATCGGGCCCATGGCCATAGCAAAAGTCGTTAAAAAACGGCATGCGCTAAGTATTTTGACCGCACGCCGTTACAGCTGTTTTTATATTTTGCCAGCGCTTATTTTTTAAAGATGACTACTGAATCCACCCCTCAGAAGACAATCGGTCTATTGCCAACTTTATCTGTGTTGGTGTAAACTGTCTCTTTCTGGGAACCCAATCGTGTATAGCCTGCACCAGAGTATCTTGGTCCTTTATGTGTTCCTTAGTTACCAACCAGTGCACTGTTGAAAGCAACTCCAATCCTACCGGTGTCTCGAAACCCTCAACTAAGCTGACTACACGCTCAAAGTGTTTACGTGTGGCAGGAAGTTTTTCAAGAAAAGCTCCTGCTTCCTTTGCCGCCCCCGGTACCAAAGTTAATTGTTTTTCCGGTTTATCACTGGTATCCATATAACCAGCAATTAAGTGCCCCTCAATCGCATGAAGCACATGGCGCAGGTTTTCTGCATACGGACCATACTTTGCTTTCGCAAAACGCAGACGTAAAGGCTCGCCGGCTTCTTGCAAAAAATACATTAGTTTATGAACTTCCAGCAAAGTGATAGTCGGATCCAGTAGCGCAGTTAAATAGCGCTCCACCAATCCTACCAGAGCGGCCCGGCCTGCTGTCATCTTTGGCACATCCGTTGAATTGTTTGTCCATGCATCTGCTGGTGCATCACATGGCTCAAATACCTTAATATCAACGTCTGGCAAAGACTTTAATGCAAGCTCTATAAGTGGACGCACGTTACTCCAATCAAGCCCCCCGAGTCCACTTCCCAATGGAGGAACAGCAACCGACCTGATATTAAGTAACCGGATTTCTTTTACCAGCGATATAAGTCCGGCTTCAATGTCCTCAATACGGCTTTTGCCCCGCCAATGCCTCTTAGTGGGAAAATTGATAATATATCGAGGATGGATTAACCTGCCTGTATCAAAAACAAACATATTCCCCGGCTGTACTTCTCCGCGCCGGCATGCTTTAACATATGCCTTAAAGTTTTCCGGAAAGGCTTTTTTAAATTGCTGTGCAATGCCTCGTCCCATCACACCGACACAGTTGACGGTATTAACTAAAGCTTCAGCCTCAGCCTGGAGGATATCCCCTTTAACAAATTTGATCATTATTTTTTCTCCCCCCATTTTCTTCTAATAATACCATTCCGGGAGAACTTCAATTTTAGGTTGGTGGGTAAAACCGGCAACTAGACATGACACGTGTTTTAGCATAGATATAGATTTTACTCCGATACGCTGTATCAAGCTCCAGGGTAAGAAACCATATACAAGAAACTCGGCCTGTTTTCCCTCTTTTAATTCTCTTCTCCAATTAATTCCTTTTTCCTGCAATGCCTGAGGACCAAAAATTCCGGCCACTTAAGCGTTACAGCCACCTTTTGGTGTGAGTCTCATGGGCCACTGCATTTTGCCTGGCCCGGATGACCACAGGCAGCCCGAAAAAACAGCGCACCGGTGAAAGGTACGGCCACGGCTAAAACAGAAAGAAAAAGTCACAATCAGAGAATGACAGTTCAACAGTCACCTGACCTCACCTGCTTTTTTGCGCAACACCCAGAGAAGGCAAATTATTTTAAGCTTGCAATCGAACAGATGTTTGTTTGTCTAGCCGCCGTGAATACCCCTGAATTCATTCAGGGGATGAAAGGCGGCGTGCCTCCCTTTCTGAAAATGTGGTATAATTTAAGCAGGTGAATGCAATATGCTTAAAGCCTTCAAATACCGAATCTACCCAACCAAAAAACAAAGTCGCATAATGAACCAATGGCTTGAAGAGTGCCGTTGGTTGTTTAATCATTTTCTTGCTGAGAGAAAAGAAGCCTGGGAACGGGAACAAAGAAGCATTAATTACCATGCTCAAGCGACAAGTCTTCCTGCCTTCAAAGAGCAACGCCCTTCTCTCGTTAGCATACATTCTCAGGTATTGCAAAACGTTGCCGTCCGTATTGATCTTGCTTTTAAAGCCTTTTTCCGCAGAGTGAAAGCTGGCGAAAAACCCGGTTATCCTCGTTTTCGCGGTAAGGGCCGGTATGATAGTTTTACCTTCCCGCAGTCTGGTTTCAGCGTTAATGGCAAGTTTCTGCATCTTTCCAAAATAGGCAACATTAAACTTGTTCTTCATAGGCCAATTGAAGGCCAGATTAAAAACTGCACTATCAAACGGTCTGCTACTGGCAAATGGTATGCCGTGTTCTCCTGCGATTGGAAACCTATGCCCCTGCCGGCGAATAACAATACTGCTGGCATTGATGTTGGCCTTCATTCTTTCGCCACTCTTTCAACCGGTGAACAGATCGAAAATCCGAAATTCTTCCAACAGGAAGAAAAGGCTTTGGCCAAGGCGCAGCGTAAGCTGTCAAGGGCTGAGAAAGGAACACTTGAACGAAAGAAACGCCGCAAAGTTGTTGCCAGAACACACGAACGCATTGCATGGAAGCGACAAGATTTCATTCATCAGCACTCCCGCAGGATAGTTAATCATTTTGGCGCGATTGCCGTTGAAGACTTAAACGTTAACCGCATGGTGCATAACCATTGTTTAGCCAAAAGCATTTCTGATGCGGCTTGGTCGGGATTCTTTCAACTGCTGGCATACAAGGCAGAATGGGCCGGTCGCCAGTTTGTGGCTGTCAATCCCGCCTACACCAGTCAGGACTGCTCCAATTGTGGTCATAGGCAAAAAATGCCGTTATCGGAGAGAGCGTTCAAGTGCCCATGTTGTGGCATGGAATTAGGCCGTGATGTTAATGCGGCACTAAACATTTTGGGTTTGGGAAGGCAAGCCCTGGGTATCAGTCCCTAGAAGCCTCTGACTTTAGTCAGGGGAGCCTTCACCCTCCAGGACTTTAAAAGGAAAGAGGCCGACTTGGTTTACCGGATCAGCTTGGGTGACCGGGATGTTATCTTTTACTTGTTGATTGAGCTGCAGTCCCGGGTTGACTTCCTGATGCCGTACCGGCTGCTTTTGTATATGGTGGAGATCTGAAGTGGGGGTGGAAGGAATGATGACTAACCTTGAAAAAGCGATGATCAGATTAAGGAAAAAGCATTTTAGGGAAGGTAGGGCAAAGGGTAGGGCAGAAGGGAAGATGGAAGGTATTCTGGAAGGCCAGAGAAAAACGGCGATAAACCTGCTAAAGGCAGGGTTTAATATAGAGCAGGTAGCACAATCTACGGAGCTTCCGTTGACAGAAGTGAAACAGTTGGTTAAAGATCTTGTGACGGAATGATAATGCTTAAGGAAGGAGTCTGCTCCCGGGAGACAGAATACACTATGAATTAACGGTTAAGAGGATGAACTGGTGAGCTACTTAAAGGTGTTTGTATTTTCCATGGTGCCTGTCATTGAACTGAGGGGGGGCTTCCCCCTGGGTATCCTGCTGGGATTGTCCAGGTGGGAGTCTTTGCTTTTCAGCGTGCTGGGCAATATCACCATAATTTTACCCTGGCTGTTGGTGCTGGCCAGGCTGGAGAAGATGGTTATCAGGAACCGGACGGTGCAAGGGCTGTACCGGAGGCTGATTATGAGGGCGGAAAAAAAGAAGGACAGCTTCCGTAAGTACGGCAAGTATGTCCTGTTTCTGTTCGTGGCGGTGCCGCTGCCCACCACCGGGGCATGGACGGCATGTGTGGCGGCCCGTTTATTCCGGATACCGCTGCGGGAGTCGTTTTTTATCATCTCGGCCGGGGTGGTGACATCGGGGCTTATTATGCTGGTGGCGAAGATACTGGCGTTGTCGGGTTTTGAGTGGTTGTTTGGAGGTGGCTTATGAGGGCGATGATACTGGCGGCGGGGCTTGGGACCAGGCTTAGGCCTCTGACCAACAGTGTGTTGAAGCCCATGGTGCGGATGGGTGGAGTACCGTGTATGGAGCACGCGATACGGCTGCTTAAGAGGCATGGGGTGGAAGATGTGGTGGTGAATCTGCATTATCTGCCGGAGCAGGTAATGGGGTATTTTGGGGATGGGGAAAGATTTGGGCTTAGGATTACATATTCGTATGAAGAGGAGCTTTTGGGGACAGCGGGGGGCTTTAAAAAGGTGGAGGATTTTTTTGGAGGCGGGACGGCATTGGTTGTGAGCGGGGATGCCCTTACCGATGTGGATATCAGCGGGTTTTACCGTTTTCATAAAGAGAGCGGGGCTTTGGCATCGCTTGCCCTGAAGCGGGTGGAGGAGCCGGAGCGGTACGGCGTGGTGATTAAAGAGGGGGACAGGATAGTCCGGTTCCAGGAGAAGCCGAAGCGGGAGGAGGCTGTGAGCAACCTGGCCAATACCGGCATTTACCTGATGGAGCCGGGTATTTTTACGGAGATACCGGGGGGTGTTTTTTATGATTTCGGAAGGCAGGTTTTCCCTGAGCTGCTGGAGAAGGGAAGGCTGGTTTGCGGGTACGAGATGGAGGGGTACTGGTGCGACGTGGGGGATCTTTGGGTCTACCGGGAGGCGCATTGGGATATGCTGGCGGGGAAGGTGAAAGTGGACCTGCCGGGGAGGTCCGGTAACCTGTGGTTGGGTGAACGGGTGTGGGTACATAAGGACGCTGTGCTGGAGGGGCCGGTTTGCCTGGGTAGCGGCTGTGTGGTGGAGGAGGGGGCAAAGATAAAGGGGCCCTCGTTTTTGGGTGAGGGTACGTTTGTGGGCAAGGGTGTTGTTATAGAAAGAGGAATTTTATGGAATAATGTACGGGTAGAAGAAGGGGCGCGGCTGTACGGTACGGTGGTGGCTGACGGGTGCGGGGTGCCGGCGGGGAGGGAGTTGGGGGAGGTTGTGCTGGAGCCGGTGACACTGGGGCAGGTACTGGAGGCGGCGGCGGCAAAGGAAGAGTGAGATGACAAACAGGCAGATTTTAAAGTGGGCCGGTGTGGTGACCGTCCTTTTGCTGATTTCCCGGTTGCTTGGGTTTTTGCGGGAGACGGCCATTGCTTACCGGTTCGGGGCCACGGCAGAGACTGATGCTTACCTGGTGGCGGCGACGCTGCCGGGGATTTTGTTCCTGGCGTTTAATGAAGCGGTGAAGACCGCTTTTATTCCTGTTTACGGGGAGTATCACCGCCAGGGCGAAGGGGGCGCTTTTGCGCTGACGGTGTATGTGGTGATGGGGGTACTGCTGGTTTTAACCAGCGGGGCGCTGGTATTGGCGGCCCCTTTGGTGGTGAGACTGGTGGCGCCGGGGTTTGAGGGGGAGGTTTACGGGATGGCGGTGGCCATGTCCAGGGTGCTGCTGCCGGGATTGATATTTATGGGTTTGAGTGGGTTGTCCAGCGGGATCCTGCATACCGGGAAGAATTTCGTGGTGCCGGCGGTGACCGCCTTCCCCGGCAATATTATTATTATCTTCACCGCGGTGGTGTTCGGGGTAAGGTTTGGAGTCATGGGGCTGGCGTGGGCCACTTTGGTTGGGTTTGCCAGCCAGTTCCTGGTGCAGGTACCGTGGGTGGCCAGGGCCGGCATTTTCAGGAGGGAGCGGCTGGTGTGGGGTCACCCGGGGCTGAGGAAAATGGCAATACTCCTGGTGCCGGTGCTGGTGGGCAGTGCGGCCATTGAGTTAAAGAGCATTGTGGACAGGGCTTTCGGGTCGCTTTTGCCGGAGGGCAGTATTGCGGCGCTTAATTTTGCCAACCGGATTTACCTTTTGCCAAGCGGCATACTGATTTTGTCCCTGCTTACGGTGATTTACCCTGCATTGGTGGAGCTGCACGTGGAAGGCAGGGTCAGGGAGTTTAAGGAGACGCTGCGGCAGGGGATAGGTCTGGTGAGTGTGCTGGTGTTTCCCATGATGGTGGGGCTGGTGGTGCTGCGGGTGCCGGTGGTGAGGCTGCTGTTTGAGCGGGGCGCTTTTGACGCCGCGGCCACGGAGGCGACGGCTTTCGCCCTGGCTTTTTACAGCCTGGGGCTGGTGGGGCTGGGCTGGCAGCTTTTGATGAACCGGGCTTTTTATGCGATGAAGGACACGGTGACGCCGACGGCGGTGACGGTGGTGCTGGTGGGGCTGAACATCTTTTTCAACTGGCTTTTGATCGGGCCGCTGGCGCAGGGAGGTATCGCGCTGGGGACGGCGTTGTCGGTAAATATGGGGACGGTGCTGCTTGGGGTTTTGCTCAGGAGGAAGATGGGGCCTTTGGGGGGGAGAAGGCTTTTGGCTTCTTTGTGGAAGGCGGGGCTGGGTTCTCTGGTGATGGCGGGGGTACTTTTTTACGGGCTCGGCTTCCTGGGCGGGGGGAGTTTTGGGCGGCAGGCGGCGGAGCTGGGGACGCTGATTATGGTGGGGGGGTTGGTTTACCTGGGGGTTGTTTATGTGTTGGGGGTGGAGGAGCTGCGGGAGGGGATCGCTTTGGTGCGGCGGAAGCCGAAACTGTAGCAAACTGCGGTAAAAAAAATAAGCCCTGCCGGTTTTGTGACAGGGCTAGGCGGGGGCTTTAAAAATAAATGGTGATAACGATGGCAGCGGGGCAGCAGGTAACAGTCACTTCGATCCTGATCCTTATGCCCGGTTGGCCACCGCCCGGGTTATCGCCGGTCAGGCTGGCCCTGAAGGCCTCCCCGTTTTCGTTTAAATAAAGCCGCACGCTGTCGGGACTGAACACGCGGCGCGACTGGGCGAGCTCACCAGGTGGCTGGCTTAATTCTTTGCCGTCCACTAATATCAGGGAGTCGTCGCTAAGGGGCACGGTGATTTTATGGACCAGGCGGGACAACGCCGGCGAGCTTTGGCCGGCAGTAGCCGTTATGGTTTTGGCTTTGACAGCGGCGCCTCTGTGCGTCACTGTTTCGGTGCCTGCGGTCAGTGGCACCACAGTTTCAGGGTAATCTAAAGTGATGGTTCTTGTATTGCTGTCAAAACCCACAGCGACACCTTTTTCCTCCAACAAGGCCCGGGCCGGAACATAGGACCTGCCCCTGTAGATAATAGGGGTCAGGATTGTCCCGTCCAGGTCAACAGGCTGCCATGGCTGCCCATCCAGGCGGAAACCTATGTCATGGGCCAGGTGGGCTTCAATTTTCTGCACTCTGAGCGCGCCGGCTGCGGCTGATGCCAAAGCCAGCAGGCTGACAATTAAAACGACAAGGATTACGCTTTTTCTGTTTACCAACTACGCTGCCTCCCCGGGTTAATTTTGATATAATATTAGCACCCTGAGATTGGTAAAGTCAATAAAAACATATAGATTAAATCGATATAATAGAGTTTAAATCTAAGCCTTATAAGGCGCAAGGGAGGGCTTGGCTGTGGGCCGTTTGTGCGTAATCTATGGCAATAAAGCCGAAGAGCTGGCCCGGGTGGTGATGGAGAAGCTGGATGTGGCCGGGGAGCTGGCTAAATCAGGGAAAAAGCGGCCGCTTATCGGTGTTAAGCCTAATCTGGTGGTGGCGCAGCCGGCGGAGTGGGGGGCTACCACGGAGCCCGGGCTGGTAAGGGGGGTTATCAGGTACCTGAAGGAGCGGGGCTTTGCCCATATTGTGATTATGGAGAGTTCGTGGGTAGGGGAGGATACGGGGAAGGCATTTAAGGAGTGCGGTTACCTGGAGCTGGGGCGGGAGTTTGGGGTGCCTTTGGTGGACCTGAAAAAGGATAAGGGGGTCAGGGTGGAGGCGGGAGGGTTGGCGTTTGAGGTGTGCGCTCAGGTGCTGGCGGTGGATTACCTGATTAATATGCCGGTGCTGAAGGCGCACTGCCAGACCCGGATGACCTGCGCTCTGAAGAACCTGAAGGGCTGCATACCGGACAGGGAGAAGAAGCGTTTTCATGCTTTGGGCCTTGACCTGCCCATAGCCTGCCTGGGTAAAGCCATCAGGCCGGCGCTGACGGTGGTGGACGCCATTGCCGGTGATTTGTCCTACGAGGGGGGAGGCAACCCGGTGCGGATGGAGCGGGTCATTGCCGGCCGGGACCCGGTGCTGGTGGACGCTTACGCGGCGGGGTTGCTGGGGTACGGTGCCGGCGATATCCCGTATATCCCGCTGGCGGAGGGACTGGGTGCGGGGAGCGCAAAGGTGGAGCCGGGCGCGGTGGAAGAGCTGAACCGGGGCGAGGGGCTCAGGCTTGATTTGAGGAAATGGGGCCAGTTGGATAAGCTGCGGAGGCATATCGGGGAGGAAGGGGCCTGTTCGCCCTGTTTCGCCGGGTTGGTGTTTGCTTTGGCCAGGCTGGAGGAGAAAGGGAAGCTGGCCGGGTGGAAGGGGAAGGTTTGTGTCGGTCAGGGTTTCCGGGGCAGGAGCGGGGAGTTTGGTGTGGGGGAGTGCGCCAGCGGCTGCGGGAGGTATGTGCGGGGCTGCCCGCCGGGGGCGAGAGAGATTGTGGAGGCCATGGAGGAATGGATGGGGAAATAAGCCGGGCGCTTATTTTTTTTACATATTTTGCTTTGCTTGGGTAAACCTATAGCTGTAAGTAATATGCGGCAAAGAGGTGGTCAGGAATTGCAGAGGTTCATATGGCTGGTTGTATTGCTGGCGTTGATGCTTATTGCCGGCGGTTGTCCCAGGCGGGACCAGGCGCAGCCGCCGCCGGGCGGGGAGGAGATTGACATCAACGCCCTGGTGGCCCAGTGGACGGAGTCGGGACACGCCAACGTCCTGCTTTACCCGGCGGGGCGGGAAGGTTGTGTGGTCTGCCATGACGGGGGCGCTTTTGCCGAAGGCATCACTGACCCTGCTGCCCTGGAGAGGGACTTTAACGTGGCCATTGACTGCCGGGCGTGCCACACGGGCAGGGGGGTGGACCTGATGGAAGCAGGCACGGTGGATATTCCTACCCGGCAGGGGGTTCAGGCGGGCCTTGGCGCCCAGTGCCTGGCCTGCCACAACGAGCGGCGGGCGCCCAATATCGCCGATGAGAACAGGGCGGCGCCGCACCCCAGCTCCCAGGCCGGTGTTTTTACGGCTACCGGCGGTATCAGGGCCGAAGGGTTCAGTTACGGCAGCACCACGGCCCATGTGAATATCAGGGACACCTGTGTGGGCTGCCATATGACCCGGACGGAGGGAAATTTTGCCGGGCACACCTTCCGGGTGGAGAATGTGGAGGCAGCCTGCGGACGCTGCCACCAGGGCATCCGTAACAGCAACCTGCGGGCCAAGGCCGACTATGACGGGGACGGCAACGTGGAGGGGTTCATGGACGAGGTGGAAGGGTTGCTGAACGTGGTGCGGGACGCGGTGGTGGCGGCGCTGGACGGCGGCTCGTTTACCGCCGAAGGCGGGCGGTTACGGTTCAGGAACGCCGCGGGCGACGAGATCCAGGTGGAAAACCAGGTTTACCAGGCGGCTTACAACCATACGCTGGTAAGCCAGGACGGGAGCCTTGGTATTCACAACCCGCTGTTTGCGGTACAGCTCCTGCAGCAGTCCTACCGGGCGCTGACCGGGGAGGATGTGCCGGGAGCAGAGCTGAGGTAAGGGTTCAGGATAAAGAAGATGGCTTTCAGGCGGGATGCCTGGGAGCCATTTTTTTGTACCGGCAGGGAAAGGCGGTTGTGGTGTAGTATGAATAGGGTGGAGGGGATGAGATGCCTGCCAAAGTTTTGGTTGTGGACGATGACCAAAATATCTGTGAACTGTTGCGCCTTTACCTGGAACACGAGGGTTACAGGCTGTGTTTTGCCGGGGACGGCAGCAGGGCCCTGGATCTGTTCCGGTCGGAAAAACCGGACCTGGTGTTCCTGGATATTATGCTGCCGCTGATTAACGGGTGGGAAGTATGCCGTCTGATCAGGAGGGAGAGCAATGTTCCCATTATTATGATTACCGCCCGGGATGGGACGGAGGATAAGCTGTCCGGGTTTGACCTGGGGGCCGACGATTATATTGTCAAGCCGTTTGATCCCAAGGAGGCGGTAGCCCGGGTGAAGGCGCTGCTGCGCCGGGCAGGGGAGGGCAAAGAGAAGGAGACGCAGGTGCTTAAGGCCGGGGGGGTGGAAATAGACCTGTCCACTTACCGGGTCACTGCCGGGGGCAGTCCGGTTGAGCTGAAAGGAAAGGAAATACAGCTGTTAAGCTTTCTCCTCAGAAACCCCGATGTGGTGTTTACCCGTGACCAGCTGCTGGAGAAGGTATGGGGGTACGATTATCACGGCGGCACAAGGACGGTGGACGTCCATATCAAGAGGCTGAGGGCAAAACTGGCTGTCCCGGGCTCTAGCCTTAAAATCAGGACGCTATGGGGTATCGGCTATAAACTGGAGGTGAGATGATTGACGCGGATCTTCAGCAAGCTCCTGGTGGCCTACCTGGCCGTCGCCGCCCTGATTATCGCTTCCCTGACCATCATGCTGGCACAGCTTTTCCGGGAACATGTTTTCCGGGAAAAGCAGCACCTGCTGTTGGAAGCGGGGCGGCTGGCCAACACCCTGATGGTACGGTATGCCCGCGGCAGCATCAGTAAAAGCGAAATGGAGGCCTACATCAATATTATCGGCGAGACGGTGAACAGCCGCGTGGTGGTAATCGAAGGGGCCGGCCCGCAGCAGGCTGAGGAGTTCCTGCAAGAGAAGCTGGGATTACGGGACAGACAGCTGAGGGAGAGGCTGGAGAAGGTGTGGCAGGGTGAGACGCTGGCGGCAAGCCGTTATTTTGCCGGCGGCCTGGACACCCATGTGGTGGCGGTGGCCATCCCGCTTTGGCTGGAGGGCGATATACGGGGGGCGGTCCTGCTTTTTTCCCCCGTGTACCAGCTGGACCGCGGGTTGTGGCAGCTGTACGGGAGGATCCGGTGGGCGGCCCTGCTGGCTTTGCTGGCGGGCGGGGCGGCATTTTTTTATGTGGCGAAGGGGATCTCCCATCCCATTGTCAGGGTGAGCAGGACAGCCCGGGAACTGGCACTGGGACAGGAAGTGAGCGACCTGCCGGTGGTGGGCCGGGACGAGGCGGCGGAGCTGGTAAGGTCGTTCAACTTTATGAAGGACAAGCTGCTTCGGGCGGAGAAGTTGCGAAAAGAGCTGCTGGCCGGAGTCTCTCACGAACTGCGCACGCCCCTTACCGCCATCCGCGGTTTCATCCAGGGCATATTGGACGGGGTGGTGGGGGAGCAGGAACAGAGGAAGTACCTGGAACTGGCCCTGCAGGAAACCAAGAGGCTGTCCGGCCTGGTGGGTGACCTGCTGGACCTGGCCAGGATGGAATCAGGGGGACTCTTTTTAAAAAAAGAGAGAGTTGACCTGGGGAGGCTGGCAGCTGACGTGGCCGCTATGATGGCTCCCCAGGCCGGGGAAAAGAAGATAGAGCTTGTGGTCAACCTGCCGGCAAAAGCAGTGGTGGTGCCGGCCGACGGTGACCGTATCAGGCAGGTGATCTGGAACCTGCTGGCCAACGCCATAGTTTACAATAACCCTGGCGGGCGGGTGGCAGTAACGGTGGACAGCGGCGACGGGGCGGCGGTGGTGGAGGTCAGGGACACGGGGTTTGGCATTCCCGGGGAAGAGCTGCCCTTTGTCTTTGATAAGTTCTACCGCGTGGAAAAGTCAAGGGACGCCGCCCTGGGCGGCACCGGACTCGGCCTGGCCATAGCCAAAAGCCTGGTGGAACTGCACGGCGGCCGGGTGGAAGCGGAAAGCGCGCCCGGGCAGGGCACGGTTTTCCGCGTATGGTTACCGTCCTGACAGTTGTTTTACACTTTTTTTACAATCAGTTCATTTCCCTGAAACAACCCGGTTGTATGATACAGTAAGAGGCATCCGGCCGGGAGGTGGCATGGGGAAAAACAGGAATGAAGAGGGGATTGTTTATGACATATTATCTCAGGCGGGTTATGGTGGCAGCTCTGGTGGTTGTCCTGGTTGCCGCGCTTGCCGGCTGCGGGGCCGGTGAAAAGCAAAGCCCGGCGCCGTCGCCAGCAGACAAACCCCCCGCCGCCGCTGCCGGCCCCGCGGAGACCGCCGGCGCAGGAGAGGGGCCGGAGGATAACCGGCCAAACCCGGCAGAAGAGGGGAAGGCTGCGGAGACAAAGGAAGGGGGCGGCAACATTATTTTTTCGGATAACCCGGTTTTTACCGGCACAAAACAGGTTATGGAGGAAATCGTCAAAGAACTGGATGAACTGTTAAAGATACTGGACAGCCTGGAAGATTTGTCCGGTGACGACTTAAACTTTTAGGAGGTGTGGATTTGATGGTCAGAAAAATGTTCTGCCTGCTCCTGGCCCTTGCTTTGCTCGCCACCTCAGGGGTGGCGCTGGCAGCCAGGGTACAGGACAGGACAGGTGAACCGGCAAAAAACAGGCAGCAGCTGGTTGACCAGCGCCGGCAGGTGCTGGACAGGGTGGGACAGATAAAGGCCAACACGCTGCAAATACAGCAGCTGAAGCTGGAGTTTGGGAAGAGGCTGCGGGCGGCCAGGCAAGACATCCTGAAGCTGATAGAGAGCAAAAGTGAGCTTACTGCGGAGCAGTTGGCCCGGTTGCGGGAAATGAACCGCCTGATCAGGCATGGCAGGCTGCAGCTGGGGTCCACCGTCGGCCAGGTCCGGGAGCAGAGCCTGCTTGTGAGGATTGGGCGGCTAAAAAATGAGCAAGAGGAAGTGCTTAACGGCCTGGAGAGGGTGCTGGAAATCCAGGCACAAAGAATTGCCGGGCTGGAGAGCCTGCTAAGAGAGCTTGAAACCCTTGAGGCCTTCATCGCCTCGCTGCTGAACCAGGGGAATTAGGGTGGCCGCTATAAGGGCCAGCCTGCCGGCAGGCAACCGCCGGCAGGCTTTATTTAATTTCCGGCTGCTTTGGTGTGGAAACAGGAAATGGTTTATGGTACCATAGGTTATAAAGGCCGCGCCGGGGCAGGGCCGCGGCCGGGGAGGAGCAGGGCATGAAATACGAACAACCGCTTTTTCGGCCCCCCAGCGAAGCTTACAGCCTGATTTTGCAGGTGACGGTGGGCTGTTCGCATAACCGCTGCACTTTTTGCGCCATGTACAAGAAAAAGAAGTACCGGGTGAAGACGCTGGAGGAGGTGCAGGCGGACATCGCCTGGGCCAGGGCCAGGTACGGCTCGGTGTCGCGGGTTTTCCTGGCGGACGGGGACGCCCTGGCCATGGCGACGGAAGAGCTGGTGGCGGTTGTCCGGGAAGTGAAAAGCGCTTTTCCCGGGGTGGAGAGGATTTCCATTTATGGCGGCCCCACCAATATTCTGGCTAAAAGCGAAGAGGAGCTGGCGGCGGTACGGGCCGCCGGGGTGTCGCTGGTCTACTTCGGGATCGAGAGCGGCGACGACACGGTGTTGCGGGAGACCAACAAGGGCGTGACGGCAAAGGAGATGGTGGCGGCAGGCCGGAAGGCGCGGGCCGCCGGGTTTGCGCTGTCGGCCACGGTGATACTGGGGCTGGGTGGCCGGCAGCGCTGGCGGGAGCACGCGCTGGGCACGGCGGAGGTGGCCTCGGCGATTAACCCGGAATACCTGGCGGCGCTGACTCTGATGGTGCATCCGGGTACCGTGCTGGCCAGGGAAATAGAAAGCGGCAGGTTCGAGCTGCTCTCGCCCCGGGAAAGCCTGGCGGAGATGAAGCTTTTGATCGAGAACCTGCAGGTGGAAGACTGCGTTTTCCGCTCCAACCACGCCTCCAATTATTACCCGGTGGGCGGCGTGCTGCCGCGGGACCGGGAGCGGATGCTGGGAGCGCTGGCAATGGCCATGGCCGACCCAAGGCTTTTGAAACACGAGGCTTTCAGGGGTTTTTGACCGTATTTTGGGGATGACCGGCAAAGTAGGCGTTGATGTTGCGGGCGGTGGTTTCACGGATGCGGGCCACCGCTTCCCGCGAATAGAAGCCGATATGGGGGGTGATCACCACATCCTCCCGGTGCAGGAGCAGGTGGTTTTTCAGCATGGTGGAGAGGGCCTCCCGGGGCAGTCCGGGACTGAAGAGTTTTTCTTCCTCGGCCAGGAACTCTTCCCCTTCCAGCACATCGAGGCCGGCCCCGGAGAGGATGCCGGTGTTTAAAGCTTCCAGCAGCGCTTCTGTCTCCACCAGCCCGCCGCGGGCGGTGTTGATGAGCAGGGCGCCTTTTTTGATTTTTTTGATATTCTGCCGGTTGATCAGGTGGCGGGTCTGCTCGTTTAAGGGGGCATGCAGGCTGATGATGTCGGAGCGGGAGAGCACTTCGTCCAGGGGCAGGTAGCAAAACTGCAGGACTTGGGCCAGGAAGGGGTTGGGAGCGGGGTCCGCCGCCAGTACTTCCATGTTAAAGCCGCGGGCGATTTTGATGACGTGCAGGCCGATGCGGCCGGTGCCCACCACGCCCAGGGTTTTGCCCGCCAGGTCGAACCCCTGCAGGCCGGAAAGGGAGAAGTTTTCCCGCAGGGTGCGCAGATAAGCCCGGTGCAGGTTGCGCGAAAGGGACAAGAGCAGGGCAAAGGTGTGCTCGGCCACGGTGTTTTCGCCGTAGACCGGGACGTTGCAGACGGTGATGCCCCGGGAGCGGCAGTAGTCCAGATCGATGTGGTTGAAGCCGGTGGAGCGGGTGGCGATGAGCCGGAGGTTTGGGAAACGGGAAAGGTTTTCCGCTGAGGCCGGGGAATAGATGAAGACACAGAGCGCTTCCGCCTGCTCTAAGCCGGGTCTGTGGGCGGTGTCCAGCGGCTCTGCGTGGAAATGCAGTTTGTGGTCTTTCAGGTGCCGGCGGTAGAACTGCCGGTCACCTTTCTGAACTTCAAAAAAAACTATTTCCGCCATAGTTGCCTCCGTTTACAGTACATTTTAGCATTGCCGGGGAGGCAGTTTTTTTATGTAATAAAAAACGGCCCGCAAGCCGGTATGGTTTTCTTCAGGCGCGCCGCCGGGAAAAGGAACGCAGGAACACAAGCAAAAACAGCAGGGCCACCGTCCGGGAAGCGGTAGGGGAGCTGAGAAAGCGGATAAAGGCGGCCAGTTTGGGGGGGGTTACGAAGATGACGCGGCCGAAGATGTCATTTTCCCGCACGGGATAGGGGTCGGTACTGAGGTTGGCGTCGCCCTTGGTGATGTAATAAAAGGCGCCGTCAAAACCGGCTCCTACCACGCGGTGCGTGATAAGCCGCCCGTCGCCTGACCGGTAAGTGATGATGTCTCCCCGGTTCAGAGGGAAAGCCTGTTGCCTGTCCACCGTGATAACGGCGTGCACGGGCAGTGCCGGCGCCATGCTGCCGCTCTGTACGCAAAGCAGGGCGTAGCGGTTTAAGGAAAGCAAGGGTGCCAGCCCGCGCGGGGCCAGCAATATGTAAGCGGCCAGGCCCAGCGCCAGGACCGGGAACAGGGTTTTGCAGGTCCTGGCCATGCGGTCAGCGTACCAGGGACAGGAAAGTCTGGTGGTGCCTCAGCACCAGGCCGAGCCATTTAGCCCATCCCATGGCCACCAAAAGAAACGCGGCGGCATAAAGAAGCATCACCAGCCAAAACAAGAACCTTGGCAGGCGGAGGAAATTTTCTTCCTGTCCGTATTCATCCCACTTCAACATGGCTTGCCCCCCTCTGTTTCATTATTGGATTATAATACTCAGTTTATGCGAAGTCCTGCGAAGCATGTCAGGGGGGAGGTGACAAAGCAGGACGCGCAAAGACAAAATAACCGCCGGAGGGCGGTTATTCATGGCTGCTATAGCGGCTGTGAGGGGCGGGGGCTGTCTGTTACACCAAAAAACTGCAATAAAATATTTATTGTTTCAGGGCGGAAAGCAGGGCGCCCACGGTCATGCCGCAGATCATGGCGTAGTCTTCGGTATGCAGGTAGGTGTTGGCGTAACGGTCAAACAGGATATTGCCGCTGGGCGGGAATTCGTCGTCGCCGCGCCAGAGCACATACAGCAGCGGTACCCGGGGCAGGGCCGGAATTATGTAGGAAACGTCACCGTGGTTGGCTTTACGGCCGCCCAGTTTTTCCGCGGCACGGGCGAAGTCTTCGCTGCGGGAGCCGAAATTCCTGACAAAGGGTATGACGGCGCGCTTGCGAAATGGCTCGATGTAGATGGCACCGCCCTGGAGCTCTTTGAAGGATATCCAGTCCGCCGACAGCTCAACGCCGCTGGCCCGGCACAGGTAATGGAGGAGAAGGATGGTGATAACGATGGGCGCTTCGCCCTCTTTGTCTTTGTGGGTAACAGCGCCGCTGGGGTGTTCCACCAGGTACCGGCTGCCCAGAAAGGGTACGGTGAAACGGCGGCGTTCCAGGTCAAAAAGGCAACCGCTGTTAGACGCCATTACCAGCGGGGAAAGCCCGGCAAACTCTTTCTTGGCCACCTCCAGCGTCTCTCCCAGGTTATAGGGGCTCCTGCTCATGACAGACCTCCTCGTCGGTTTCTCGCCTCGATTATATCACCATACACCGGTTAGGTCAAAAAACCTGAGGCCATGTTTTAAGTTTGGCACTAACAAAAAAAAGAGCCCGTAATGACCTTCGCGCCGGCTGGCGTGCGTCTTTTGGGAGCTGTGGGCAACCTCCCGGCTGCGCACAACCCGTGGCGGACCCATGCCAACCTTTGCCCGACAGCCATAGATACCTACTGAGCCACCACCGGCCTTGCGGCCGGCGACGACCCTGCATGTTAAGTACTGCAGGAATTCAGCACCTACGGCTGTCTTGGCTCGACCAACAGGTATCTTCGCCACCCTGTGACAACCTTGCGGCTGCCACAGAGCATGAGCTTATGACACCTGTTGATCTTCCCTCCGGCCTGCACCGAGCCTCAGGACCCGCTTGCAGACCTTTGGCCGACCGTTACAGAGCCGCAAGACCCTGCAACAGTCTTGACTCGGCCATTACGAACCCTTACGCTTTTATTTTAACCGGTTCCTTTTTTGATATGCGGCGTTCCCGCAGGCATTTTGTGGGACAAAAACCAGATAAATTATTTTAAAGATTTGCGCAATTTAAAAAGAGGATTCTGCGGGCAGGCGGTGAATAGAGATGATGTAATATTTCATCAGGAGGTTTGCTCTATGGCAGTGGTAAAAAGCGGGCTGGACGTGCAGGAAGTGCTGGATGCCGTTTATAACGGCATTGTGGCTATTGACATTCAGGGCAGAATCATCCTGATAAACAAGTCGGCGGCCCGGGTGGCGGGAGAGCAGGAGGAAAAACTGCTGGGTGAGAGGATTGAAAACGTTTTTCCCGAGACGGGCCTGCTGGAGATTTTAAAAACCGGGCAGAACCAGCCGCACCAGAAGCTGAAATTCCGTGGCAGGACGCTTCTTTCCAACCGTTCCCCCATCTATGACCGGTCGGGCAGGCTGGTGGGGGCTATAGGCGTTTTTCAGGATATTTCCGAGCTGGAAAAAGTCAGCCAGGAGCTGAGGGAAGAAAAAATCTTCGCCCGGGAGCTGGAGGAAATAATCGAGTCGTCCTATGACGGCATCTGGATAACCGATGGTCAGGGCAAGACGCTGCATGTCAACAGCGCGTATGAGCGCATCTCCGGTATCAGGGCCGAGGAAGTGATCGGCCGCCATATGCAGGAGCTGGTGGACCAAGGCTATTTCTCGGACTCGGTCACGCTGCATGTGCTCCGCAAAAAAGAGCGGGTGACCATAATGCACGACATAATCAAGACTGGCAAGCGGGTACTTATTACCGGCAACCCCATCTTTAACGAAAAAGGCGAAATCGAGCGCGTGGTGACCAACGTGCGCGATATCACCGAACTTAACCGGCTCAAGCAGGAACTGGAAGATAAGCAAAGGCAGGCGGCGCGTTACCAGAACGAGCTGGCCCAGCTCCGTTCTCAGCGCACCGATGAGGACCTGGTGGTGGAAAGCCCCCAGATGCGCCATATCTACGACCTGGCCACCTGGGTGGGGCAGGTGGATTCCACCGTGCTGATCCTGGGGGAGTCCGGCGTCGGTAAGGAGGTTATCGCCCAGGCCATTGTCCGCAGCAGCGACCGGCGTGATGAGCCGTTTATCAAGGTAAACTGCGGAGCCATCCCGGAGAACCTGTTGGAGTCAGAGCTTTTTGGTTATGAGAAAGGCTCCTTTACCGGCGCCGACCGTAAAGGTAAGCCGGGCATGTTCGAGTTGGCCAACAAGGGGACACTGCTGTTGGACGAGGTGGCCGAAATACCTTCCAACCTGCAGGTGAAGCTGCTGCGGGCCATCCAGGAACAGGAGATAATGCGGGTGGGCGGCACCAGGCCCATCAAGCTGGACGTGCGTATTATCGCCGCTACCAACAAGGACCTGGAGGAGCTGGTACGGAGAGGGGAATTCAGGGAGGACCTTTTTTACCGCCTTAACGTTATTCCCATCACTGTGCCGCCGCTGCGGCAGCGCCGGGAAGACATCCCTCACCTCATCGACCATTTCCTGAGGAAGTACAATGAGAAGTACAAGCAGAAAAAGTATATCAGCGCGCCGGTGGTGAAACGGCTGGCGGAGTATGACTGGCCGGGGAACGTGAGGGAGCTGCAGAATATTGTGGAGCGGATGGTGGTTCTGACCAGGGAGGAGGAAATCCGCCTGGAAAACATACCGCCGCAGATTAAAACGCTGGTGGAAAAAGAGCGCCAGTTCCACGTGGATGTGTCTGATGTCATCCCCCTGAAAGAGGCGCTGTTCCAGGTGGAAAAAAAGCTGATTATAAAGGCCCTGCAGAAATACGGCACCACAAGACGGGCCGCCGAAGCGCTGGGCGTGGACCAGTCCACCGTTGTCCGCAAGTTTCAGCGTATCCGCGAGTCAGGCACAGACAGCTGACCAGGTATAAAATCCCGCTTTTTGTAAGAAGATTTAGAATGACAACTTTGCAGAGGAGGCGGCCTGATGACGGAAAAAGAGAAGACAGTTACGCTGGAAGTCGTTTTGCGGGACCGGCGGCGAAAGCTGTACTTTGAATCGGAGGAGGACCGGTTGGGCTGGGAAAAGGCTTACCGCCAGAGCAAGTGGTATACGCCGTACTTTCTGCTTGGCGTGGTAATTAACCTGGTCCTGTATAAAGCAGGCCTTGACCTGTCACGCAACATTTTTCTCGGGTTTGCGGTGGGAGTGGGCGTACCCATTGCCAGCATGTTTCTGCTGACCGAACTGCATTACCGTTTGTTTTACGCCAAGCCGAAAGCTCCCGCCTGAAAGCTTAACGCTGATGTAATGACGCATAGCCTGATGCTGCAGGGAATCAAAACCATGACATAGTTTAAATGGATGCCGTTGACAGCTATGATGAATAATTGCATAAATCCGGCCTTGCTGATACCCGGCCAGAGCAGGCCCTTTGTCGCCGGCAAGCCTGATTATGCCGTTTTATAAAGCCCTTCCCCCTTGGCATAATATTTGCTATATTCAGAATTATTAAAAAAATTTCGCTTGTGAGAAGTGTTTTCCCCCAAGGGAGGTGGGCGATGACGGATAACAGCAAGAAAAATAGTGAGGAGGGACCGCTGTTGGCAGAAAAATTCACTCTCGAAGTAATGGAGCGGGGCAGGCTGAAGCGGCTGGAGTTCGCTTCCGAAGAAGACAGGGCGGGTTGGAACAAAGCTTTTAAGAAAAGCAAATGGTATACTCCTTATTTTCTGGTGGGTGTGGGCATTAATCTGTTGCTTTATAAGCTGGGGGTAGACCTGGCGCGCAACATTTTGCTTGGTGCCCTTGTTGGCGTTGCGGTTCCGCTGGGCACCATGTTCCTGCTGACGGAACTGCATTACCAGGTCTTTATTAAAAACAGGTAGGAGGTGATTTGGGGCGCCAAAAGTGGGTTCCAAGAGAAAATCACTTTAATTCCGAAGGGGAGGTAGGTAAATGTTTAAGGGATTAAGGCCGATCTTCTGGATTAGCCTGGCGATTCTTTACGGGTATGCATTAATCTTTATGCTCATCGAGATGAATATCCCTGCGGCGCCCTATACGCTTAAAATCGGCGGCGCTCCGGCATCTTTCCTCTACGGTAACTTCTTCGGCTGCCTGGTGCTGAACCTGATTGTGGCTTTCCTTTTGTACTGGGTACCGGAACAGGAAGAAAAGAAGGCCGAAGCCTCCAAGGGGGTGACCAAGAGTGCAAGTTAGCGGAGTAGTTATCTTTGCTGCGGTCCTATATTTTGTTATTGTTTTTGCCATCGGTTACGTGACGCGGAAAGCTTCCGTCAACCCGATGGATTACTACGTGGCCGGCCGAAAAGTGGGGGCGGTGGTCAACGGCGCGGCCCTGGCTGCCACCTATTTCAGCCCCGCCAGTTTCCTTGGGCTCCCCGCCTTTATCTTCCTGCTGGGCTATCCCTTCTGGTGGGCGCTGATTGGGATTATCGCCGGCCTGCCGGTGGCGTCCATGCTTACCGCGGCGCCGCTGCGGAAGTACGCTCCCGTTTCCTTTACCGACTACTATGCCGACCGCTACGAGTCGGACAAAGCCATGCGCATCATCGCCGGCTTGCCCGTTCTTGTATCCGGTTTTGCCTACGTTATCCTGTCCCTGGTGGGTACCGGCCTCTTTATGATGGCCATCCTGAAGGTTGACTACCAGATGGCCGTTTTCCTCGGCGCTATCGCTGTTCTGTTCTACGTCTACATGGGCGGCATGGTGGCCACCACCTGGTCCACCGCCTTCCAGGGCCTGTTGATGGCCATTGCCGCCGTTGTCAGCGCCTTCGCTATCCTGTCACATTATGGCGGGTTTGGCGCCCTGGCGGACGCCGTTTACGCCAACAACCCCAACTTCTGGCTGATGCCCCATGCCCAGGAAAATGTTTCGCACCCGCTCTTTGGCATGTGGACCGGCGTGGTCAGCTTCTACTTCATCTGGCACTATGGCTTTGCCACCATGCCCTATACCGTTGTCCGTTTCTTCACCGCCATGAATATCCAGTCTGCCCGCCGCGCCGTTTTCTGGGCGGTGGTGTTCGGCGGCAGCATGTACTGGGGCCTGATTATCATCGGCACCGCTGCCCGTACCCTCATTGAGAGCCTGCATCCCTATGTGGGGGCTACCATGGCGGACGGCAAGACCGTGGTTCAGACGGCTACCCAGGTGCTGGCTTATATCAAGGCGCAGTTTGGAGTCGGCGGCGCCGCCGTTACCGACTACTCCATGATCGCGGCCCTGGAATCGCTGAGAAGCCCGATCCTGATGGGCATCCTGGTGGCAGGGGGTCTGGCCATCGCCATGGCTACCGCCGCCGGCTGGATCATGGTGCTGAACGTTATGATCGGGCGCGACTGGATGGGCAAGGTTTTCGGCAGCAAATGGGCCATTGAAAACCCGGTCAAGTCGCTCCGCATCTGGACTATCATAATCCTTGTCATCAGCATTATTCCCTCTCTTAACCCCATGGCCCTGGTGCTCGACCTTTCCGGGTGGGCCTTTGTGGTTATCATCTGTACCGTGGGCGCTCCGCTGATTTTCGGTCTTTGGTGGCCGCGCGCCACTAAGACGGCGGCCTATGCCACCATCCTCATCTTCCTGCCCCTTTCGCTCTGGAGCTGGCTCCAGGCCAGGGCCACGCTGGGCAGCCCGCACTGGGCAATCTGGGGTGAGGCGCTGTTTGGCAGGAAGATCCCTGTTGCCCACCAGTGGTGGCTGGTGCCAGTATCGTTCATCTTCTTCATCGTCGTGTCCTACCTGACCAAACCGTGTTCGCCGGAAACCATCAAGAAATACTGCGAAGACCTGCATTGACAGGTTAGCGGCCCGTTCTTTCTCCTAACCTCTTGTCCCTGCCCCGGATGAGAGACCCGAAGCCGGAAGAGTTCGCCTCTGCCGGCTTTGGGCTTTCATGGAAATTTTCTGAATTGGCATACAATTTGCAGAAAATAGCATGTGCTAATGAAAACAATAAGGAGGCGATTGTTTTGTTCAAACCCAAGTTCAATATCACTTTCGGCGACCTGCTGGACCAGACGGCGGCCCGGTTTCCCGACAAGGACGCCCTGGTCAACGTCCAGCGCGGCCAGCGATATTCTTACCGGGAGCTGCGGGACATCGCCAACAAGGTGGCCAAAAGCTTCATTAAAATGGGCGTGAAGAAGGGCGACCACGTGGCCATCTGGGCTACCAACGTGGTGGAATGGGTTTTCGCCCTCTTTGGCGCCTCCAAGATCGGAGCCGTGGTGGTCACCGTCAACACCAACTACCGCAGCCACGAGCTGGAGTACCTGCTCAGGCAGTCCGACTCCATGACGCTGATACTGGTGGAAGAATACCGCGGCAACAACTACGTCAAAACTATCAACGAGGTTTGCCCGGAGCTGGCTTCGTCCGAACCGGGCAAGCTGAACTGTGAAAAGCTCCCCTTCTTAAAGAACGTCATCTTCATCGGGGACAAGAAGTTCCCCGGCATGTTCAACTTCAGCGACCTCTACACCATGGGCGACGACGTGCCCGATGAGACCCTGGCCGCCATGCAGGCCGCCTGCGACCCGGAAGACGTCATCAACATGCAGTACACCTCAGGCACCACCGGTTTCCCCAAGGGCGTCATGCTCACCCACAACAACGTCATCAACAACGCTTACTACGTAGGCGAAGCCCAGAAATACACCGAAAAAGAGCGCCTGTGCATCCCGGTTCCCTTCTTCCACTGCTTCGGCCTGACCATGAGTATTACCACTTGCGTGGTATTCGGAGCCACCATGGTGCCGGTGGAAGAATTCAATCCGGTGTGGGTGCTGGAGGCCATCGACAAAGAGAAGTGCACCGCCCTGCAGGGTGTGCCCACCATGTGGATAGCTGAGCTGGAGCACCCGGACTTTGACAAATATGACATGTCCAGCCTGCGCACCGGCATTATGGCCGGCGCTCCCTGCCCCATTGAAGTGATGCGCAAGGTCACGGAAAAGATGGCGCCGGAAGTCACCATCGCTTACGGCCAGACCGAATCGTCGCCGGTGGTGACCCAGACCCGCACCGATGATGAGCTGGAGCGGCGGGTATCCACCGTGGGCCGGGCCCTGGAAGGGGTGGAGGTGGAGGTGTTCAACCCGGAGACAGGGCAGCTTTGCCCGCCGGGCGTGCAGGGAGAGCTCTGCTTCCGCGGCTATGTGGTGATGAAGGGCTACTACAAGATGCCGGAGGCCACGGAGAAAGCCATCGACAAGGACGGCTGGCTGCACTCAGGGGACCTTGGGACCAAGGACGAGGCGGGCTACGTGAAGATAACCGGCCGCCTGAAGGACATGATTATCCGGGGCGGCGAGAACATCTACCCGCGGGAGATCGAGGAATTCCTTTACACCCACCCCAAGATATCGGACGTGCAGGTGCTGGGAGTGCCCAGCATAAAGTACGGCGAGGAAGTGCTGGCCTGTATCAAGCTCCGTGAGGGCGTGGAGGCCACCGAGGAGGAAATCCGCGAATTTTGCCAGGGCAAAATAGCCCGGCACAAGATACCCAAGTATATCCGCTTTGTGGACTCCTATCCCATGACTGCCAGCGGCAAGATCCAAAAGTATAAGCTGCGGGAGTGGGCCATTGAGGAGCTGGGCCTGCAGGAAGCCGCCAAAATAGAGACGGCATAAGGCTGATGCGGTAATGCAATGGGAAAAGTGACCTGAGACTGGCTCAGGTCACTTTTCCCTGTGCGAGGGCCTGATGTTTGATGCATATATCCATAATTTATGGTTTGGCGCATCAGATTGGTGCTTAAATATTGTCCTTTTTGGGCGCAAAGCGGCAAACCGAAGAAAAAAATACGTTAAATTTGCCTGCTTTGGTTGATATTGGTGTTAGTTCATATTTGGCATTATTCTTGCGTGTGCAGGTATGCTGTGGGAGCCATACCGGAACCAGGACATAAATCGGCAATCCACAGGACAAGGGTATACGGAAAAAACGCCCAGCGCAGGGACGGCGCCATGGCCGGGAAATCTGAATAATTAAGGAGGTGAGCTGATTGTGGGAAACAGTCGATGTGGCCCGGCAGGACCACTACGCCGTTGTGGCACTGAACCGGCCCGATGCTCTTAACGCCCTGAACACGCAGATGGCCCGCGACATCATCGCTGTGATGGAAGAGCTGGCCGGAGATATTGACGTCTGGGCTGTGGCCCTCACCGGAGCGGGTGACCGTGCTTTCTGCGTGGGCACCGACTTAAAAGAACGCAAAGACATGACCAAAGACGGGATGCAGAGGCAAAGGGAGCTCTTTGTCAAGGCCTTCTCAGCGGTGCAAAACTTTCCAAAACCCATCATAGCCGCGGTCAACGGTTTTGCCATGGGCGGCGGCTTTGAGTTAGCGCTCTGCTGTGATATCATTATCGCTTCCGAAGAGGCTTTCCTGGGACTGCCTGAAGTGGGGCTTGGCATTATTCCCGGTGGCGGCGGTACCCAGAACCTGCCGCGGATTATCGGCAAAAATAAAGCCAAAGAACTGATTTACACCGGCCGGCGTATTACCGGGCAGACCGCTTTTGAGTGGGGTATTGCCAACAAGGTGGCACAGCGCGGACAGCTGATGGCGGTAACGGAAGAGCTTCTGAAAGAGATTACCAGGAATGCGCCGTTGTCGCTGCAGCAGGCCAAGCGGTGCATCGACTTCGGTACGGAAATTGACCTGCAGGCCGGGCTGGCCTTGGAGGCCGAGGCCCTTAACAAGTGCCTTTACAGTGAAGACAGAGATGAAGGCCTGCGCGCATTTAATGAAAAACGCAAACCCCAGTACCAGGGGCGCTGACAGATTCCCTCACCGGTCAGAATAGAGCATGCCGGAAAAGACCGGAAAATATAATTCCCAAAAAGGCAAGATCAGGTCACATGGCCGCCTTAACGGCTTTCAGCCATGAGGAAAGCAGTTACTGGCATAAAGGGCGGGACAAACAGCTTAACCTGGCCAGGGACTCCTGCCAGGGTCACGGGTAAGGGAGACTGACCAGTATAAACAAGGGAGGGAAATTTTGTGAATTTTCAGTTAGATGACCAGCAGCTGATGATACAAAAGATTGTTCGCGAATTTGCGGAAAAGGAAGTGGCGCCTGTTGCGGCGGAACTGGACGAAAAAGGCCAGTTCCCCCATGAAATAACCAGGAAAATGGGTGAAATGGGCCTGTTTGGCCTGCCGTTTCCCGAAGAGTACGGCGGCTCCGGCGCCGGGTACCTGGCCTATGCCATCGCCGTGGAGGAAATCTCCCGCGCCTGCGCCTCCACCGGCATCACCTATGCTGCCCATTGCTCCATCGGTACCGGACCCATTTACCTGTTCGGCACCGAAGAGCAGAAAAAGAAGTGGGTAATACCCTGCGCTGAGGGACGGATGTTCGCGGCTTTCGGCCTTACCGAGCCCAACGCCGGCTCCGATGCCGGCGGCACCCAGACCACCGCGGTCCTGGACGGCGACGAGTGGGTCTTAAACGGCAGCAAGTGCTTTATCACCAACGTCGGTGTGGGCGGTGTGGCAGTCATCACCGCCGTTACCGACCGTTCCAAGGGTACCAGGGGTATCTCCGCTTTTATCGTGCCCACCGACACCCCCGGTTTCAGCGTGGGCCAGCCCTACCACAAGCTGGGTCTTAAGGCTTCGGATACCAGGGAAATCATCCTGGAGAACGTCCGTATCCCCAAAGAAAATATTCTCGGCAAAGAAGGGGAGGGCTTCAAGCAGTTTCTGGTAGCCTTGGATGGCGGGCGCATCAGCATCGGCGCGCTGTCGGTGGGTATCGCCCAGGCCTGCCTGGACGCTTCGCTGAAATATGCTAAGGAGCGTGTCCAGTTTGGGCAACCCATCTCCAAGTTCCAGGCCATCCAGTTCAAGCTGGCCGATATGGCCATGAAGACGGAGCTGGCCCGCCTCATGGTCTACAAGGCCGCCTGGCTCAAAGACAATGGTAAGCCGTTCTCCAAAGAAGCGGCCATGGGCAAGCTCTACGCCTCGGAAATCTGCGTGCAGAATGCCCTGGAAGCCATCCAGATCCACGGCGGCTACGGCTATATGAAAGAATACCCGGTGGAGCGCTACCTCCGCGACGCCAAACTGATGGAGATCGGCGAAGGCACCTCCGAAATCCAGCGCCTGGTCATCGCCCGCCAGCTCGGCTGCTAGACGGCATACAGGCGGTAAACGCATGCCTCCCGGCGCACGGCGGTATTTCCCGTTTTCATGTTTTAACTGTTTTGGCTGAAAATAATATGATAAAATTAGGGGTGGACAAACGTGTCTTACCCTTTCTTTTCTATAAGAGCTGAGAACCGGCTGCAAGGAGGAGGGCGCATGGTCTGGCAGTTTACGCTGGTGGTGGATGGCAATCCGGTTAAAGGGGAGCTGCACATGCCGGCGCGTACACAAAAGGTTTCCCCGGCGGTTATTGTCTGCCACGGCATTCCTTCCGGCCGGCCGGCGGACCCGGACGACAAAGGCTACCGCTACCTGGCGGAGCGCCTGGCCGGGGAAGGGTTCCTGGCGGTGGTGTTTAATTTCCGGGGCTGCGGGGAAAGCGGCGGCAATATTGACCTGGAGGGTTGGTGCCGTGACCTGGTGGCGGTTATCGACCTGGTGTGGCGGCGGGATGATGTGGACCGGAAGCGGTTGAACCTTTTTGGTTTTTCCGGGGGCGCTGCCGTTTCCTGCAAGACGGCGGCGCTGGATGAACGGGTTGGGGCTGTTGTGCTGGCAGCCTGCCCGGCAGAGTTCGGTTACCTGTTTCCGGCGGAGGATTTGGCGGAAATTATCAGAAAAGCACGGGAGATCGGTGTGATCAGGGACCCGGATTTTCCGCCGGATCCCGGGCAATGGCTGGCAGCCCTTTACGGGGTGGAACCCCGCCGGTATATCAGCGCCATCTCGCCCCGTCCCGTCCTGATACTGCACGGTACCGGCGATGACCTGGTGCCGGTCAGGGACGCCCGTATCCTTTATGGCCTGGCCGGGGAAAACTCCGTGCTTTCCCTGGTGGAGGGGGCAGGCCACCGCCTGCGCAATGTACCGGAGGCGGTGGAGTCGGCTATGCGTTGGTTGCTTGCAATAAACAGGGTCAAACCTGAATAATGATAG
>DYEY01000007.1 GCA_020725465.1 Dethiobacter sp. | reverse complement strand
AGGAGGATGTTCAATGCGAAAATTGCCGGCGCTTCTTTTTGCTATCGTTTTGGTATTCTCCCTGGTATCATCTCCGGTGGCTGCTGTAGAGCCGGATGATGCAGGCACAGGCACTGGAATCATTTTTTCAGAGGAGGCTGAAGGAGGTTCAGAAAAGGAGAGAGCCTTACAGGAACCGGAAGAAGGGGAAGAAGATGTTACTGAAGAACCGGGTGATGTCACTCCAGAAGAGCAGGGCAGTGTTCTGACCCCGGATTCACCCTTTTATTTCTTAAAACGGTTTATCGAGAACATCCGCCTGCTCCTTACCTTTAGCCAGGAAAAGAAAGTTGCATTGTTGACGGAGCTGGCTGAAGAAAGGGCCAGGGAACTGGAAGCACTCACCAGCAAGTATGTAGAGGGCGAACTGACCGGAGCGCAGCTGGCGGTTTTGGAAAAAGCCCTAAACAACCTTATTCTTTTTACGGAAAAACTGATCATTGAAATAGAAAAACTGGAAGGCAACCAGCAAGGTCCGGGTGGCCCTGAGGAACCCGGTGGAGAACCCGGAGGGGAAGAACCTGAAGAGGAAGAACCTATGAAAGAGCCCGGAGAAAAAGTTACCGGTGAACCTGAAGTTGAAGATCAGGTGCGGCAACCGGACAAGTACCAATGGCGTATCTTTCACCTAAAGTCTGTGGCAGCACGCGCACCGGAGGCAGCGCAAAAAGGAATGGCCACAGCCATTGACAACGCGGTGAGGCAGCGTGAGAGGGCGGTAAAAAAAGGGAAGCTTCCTGCCGGTGAACCGGCTGAGGAAACAGAAGAGCCGGGAGGACCGGAGGAGGAAGCCGCTGATGAAGAACAGAGTATAGGTTCAGAGAATGAAGAAGGAAAACAGCCTGAAAAGGGTAAAGCCGGCAGTAATAAAAAGCTGCCTGAGAAGGACAAACCCGCAAAAAAGACCGGTAATTAAGTGGTGGGTAGATGTCTGTAAGGGCGCAACGGAACGAAATAACCGCGGCCCAGGCCGCGGTTATTTCGTTTAATTTCTTTTGACAGCAATGTAAAAAATGTAGTAAGATTTTTCAGAAGTAATTTTTAGGAGGTAAAAATAAATGCCTGTTGTCCAGATTGAAATGTTACCGGGCAGGAACCTGGAACAAAAAAGAGCAATGGTTAAAAGAGTAACCGAAGCGCTGGTAGAGACAATTAACTGCAAACCGGAGAGAGTAAAAATTATTATCCGCGAAGTAGCCAAAGAGCATCTTGCTGATTCCGGAGTTCTTTACCTGGACCAGGAGTAAAGCCCCACCTCCTGGGTTTTATGATATAATTGACATGTTTGAAAATCTTAAAGGGGATGTCTCAGTGAAAATGCCGGAGGAAGAAAGAGAAGTAATTTTATCACAGGTAGGGGAAGTGCTGAAAGACTTCCGGTTAAGCCGTGAAAGCCTGATTCCGGTTTTGCAGAAGGTGCAGGAGAAACTGGGTTACCTGCCTGTTTTGGCCATGGAAAAGGTGGCCGGGGATCTGGGTATACCGGCTGTTGACGTTTTTGGCGTGGCCAGTTTTTATAACCAGTTCCGCTTTAACCCGCCCGGGGAAAATGAGATAAAAGTTTGCATGGGGACGGCCTGCTATATTGCCGGAGGAAAGATAGCCCTTGATTCTTTTGAGCGCAGGCTGGAAATAAAAGAAGGAGAAACCACGGCAGACCGTAAATACAGCCTGGAGCGGGTAGCTTGTGTGGGCTGTTGCACCATGGCTCCGGTAGTGGTTGTAAATGACAAGGTGGAGGGACATGTCACGCCCACCAGGGTTGACGGAATTTTGCTGGGACTGGAGACCGGCCGGCAAAATGAGGGCACAGGGCGGGACGGGGAAGGGAGGCAGAACCGGTGAGTGCTGCCCCGGTACAGGAATACTACCAAAAGCTGCAAGAAGAAGCCAGGACAAAGTCCGCTGCCCAAAAACACCTGCCGCGGGTCAGGGTCGGGGTGGCTACCTGCAGTATAGCCGCCGGCGCCATACGGGTAAAAGAGGCCTTTGAGGATGAGATAAAGGCCATGGGGCTGGAGGCTCCTGTGATAGATACCGGCTGTATGGGACATTGTTATGCTGAGCCCCAGGCTATTATTGACAAACCGGGCCACCCACCCATTTGTTACGGTAAACTGGACGAAGATCTGGCAAGGCGGTTGGTGAAAGATTTCCTGGTTGACGATGACCCCTGTTTTGAGTTTGCCATGGCGGCGCTGGAGCCAAACGACTTCTTTCCCACTTTTGAAGATTATCCCCGCGGCGTCTACGAAAAAAAAATGATACTGGGCCAGTGCGGCTTTATTAACCCCGAAGATATTGGCGATTATATCGCCCAGGGCGGCTATGCCGCCTTGGCCAAAGCCCTTGAACAGGAACCGGAGGATATAATCAGGGAAATTAAAAACTCCCGTCTGCGGGGGCGGGGAGGCGCAGGTTTTGCGGCGGGCCTGAAATGGGAAAGGTGCCGCGCTGCAGAGAGCGATATTAAGTATGTTATCTGCAACGGTGACGAAGGAGATCCCGGTGCTTTTATGGACAGGAGCATCCTGGAGTCAAATCCCCACCTGGTTATCGAGGGTATGGCTATCTGTGCCTACGCGGTGGGGGCAGCCCAAGGCTACTTTTATATCCGGGCTGAATACCCCAAAGCCATTGAGCGGGTCCGCCTGGCGCTAAAACAGGCCAGAGAGAAAGGACTGCTTGGCCAGTCGGTGCTTGGCAGTGAGTTTACTTTTGATATCGAAATATTTGCCGGTTCCGGTGCCTTTGTCTGCGGCGAAGGGACAGCACTGGTTAATTCCATGGAAGGCAATATGGGTATACCTGAAACGCGCCCGCCGCGAATGGCCGATTCCGGTTACCGCGGTAAGCCCACCGTGCTCAATAACGTTAAGACTTTTGCTTATGTTCCGGCTATTGTCAGAAACGGTTCTGCATGGTTTAAAAGCACCGGCACTCCGGAAAGTCCGGGCACTGCTGTTTTCACCCTGGTTGGTAAAATAAACAATGCAGGGTTAGTTGAAGTGCCAATGGGGACCACTTTGCGGACATTGATCTACGGTGTGGGCGACGGCATTCCCCATGATAAGGAATTTAAGGCGGTTCAGATCGGAGGCCCATCCGGAGGCTGCCTGCCGGAAGCAATGCTGGATGTTCCCATCGATTTTGACTCGCTCAAGGAAGCTGGCGCTATTATGGGCTCCGGGGGATTGGTGGTTCTGGACGAAGACGACTGTATGGTTTCCATCGCCCGCTATTTTCTGGAATTCACCCAGCAGGAGTCCTGTGGGAAGTGTACTTTTTGCCGCTTGGGCACCAAACATTTGCTTGATATCCTGGATGCCATCACCAGGGGTGAAGGTACACCTGAATCGCTTGATACACTGATGGAACTGGCCGAAGATGTCAGGGACGGGTCTCTTTGCAACCTGGGAGGCACGGCGCCGAACCCTGTGCTAACTACTTTAAGGTATTTCCGCGACGAATACGAAGCACATATCAGGGAAAAGCGGTGCCCGGCCCGGGTGTGTAGTGACCTTATCCTTTACTATATCCTGCCGGATAAATGCAGCAAGCTTTGCAGTGCCTGTGTGGGCAGCTGCCCCACCGAAGCCATCTACACCAGGGAAGACGGCATAAAAGCCATCACACAGGAGAAATGCGTCAAGTGTGACAACTGCCTTAAAGCCTGTCCTCCCGAATACCTGGCTGTTATCAAACTGTCTCCGCCGGTGTTGCCTGAACAACAGGAAGGGGTGAAAAATTGAGTGCTGAAGTAACCCTGACCATTGACGGGCAACAGGTGAAAGCTGTTGCAGGTGAAAAACTGCTTTTTGTCGCTTTAAATAACGGCATCTATATCCCCCACCTGTGCGCCATTGCCGAAGAGGAGAGGCCATCGGCCTGCTGCCGGCTCTGTTTTGTGGAGATAGAAGGACTGTCGAGGCCAGTTACGGCCTGTACCCAAAAGGTCCGTGACAAAATGACAGTACGTACCAGGACACCCAAGGTGGACCGCCTGGTCAAGACAGGATTTGAGCTCCTGCTCTCAGACCACCGCCTGCAGTGCCGTACCTGCCCTAAAAACGGCGCCTGCCAGCTGCAGATGGTAGCCAGGGAAAGGGGCCTGAAGCTTAAAACCGGTCGTTTTAAGCCTTTAGCCAAAGATATACCTGTTGACCACAGCCCTGAAACCTTTTCCTTCGACGCCGGCCGCTGTGTGCTGTGCGGCCAATGTGTTCACGCCGACCAAAATATTGCCCGGGTGGGAGCCATCAATTTTATCAACCGTGGCCTGAAAAGAAAAATAGGCACTTTCAACAACAGGTGTCTCAGGGATTCACCTTGCACCGAGTGCGGCCTTTGCGTAAAGGCCTGCCCGGTAGGTGCGCTGACCTTTAAAACTTAAAAACCGCGGGGACGCCCCCGCGGTTTTTGGCCAATGCCTTAATTCAACCAGAATTCTTCCAAAGCCAGCAAGCCAGAATTATACAACCCCGGAAATTCGTCGAGGCGGGAACTGTCCAGCTTGCCCGCCTTAAAAAACAAATACAGTCCGGTGGGGTCTTCCGGATAGGCATTGAAAATCCAGATCTCGCGGTTGAATTCCGGGTTGGCGGCGATACTGCGGATAAGAAACGGCGGCTCACCCAGCAATTGGCGCACTCTGGTTGTTGATTCGCCAGTGAGGGTTGTGGTTTCGGCGGTGGGGAAGTAGGCTTCCCAGCCGGTCTTGGGAAAACGGTTAACCTGCGGTTCGCCGGGTGTCCCAAGCTGTGACTGCAGCTTCCTGTTTTCTTCCTGCAAGGAGGCTGCCTGTGATTTCAGTTCTTCGTTTTTCTCCCTCAGCTCCCTGTTTTCTTCCCACAGGGTATCGATTTGGCCCTGCAGCTCCGTTGCCTGCTTCCGGCCCAGGGCGCGCCCGGCCAGGTAAAAAATGCTGCCCAAAAGCAGCGCGGCTATTATGGCCCCAACCACAATTATCAGAGTTTTCTCCTTCATCCCTGATCACCCTTTGCCTACCTGATGCGTTTATTATTTACCAATGCATAAAATTTCATTACTTTCCAATCCGGTCAGCTTTACCTTTATATCTGACTTGTAAAATCTGCGCCATAACGCCCACAGCAATTTCGGCCGGTTCATTGCCGCCGAGGTCAAGGCCGATGGGGGCGTAAACCTGTTCCAGCAATTCCGGGGCCACCCCTTTGTTTTCAAGATTGCCATAGATGGTTTTTATCTTTTTCCTGCTGCCAATCATGCCGATATAGGCGGCCGGGGAGCCCAGTACGGCCTGAAGTGCCTCCTCATCGTATCTGTGACCGCGGGTGACAATGACGATGTAAGTCTGCGCATGCACGGGCAGTGACCGCAGCGCTTCACCGATATCGCTGACAATAAGCCGGTCGGCGCCGGGAAATCGGTCTGCGCTGGCGAACTCTGTCCGGTCGTCAATCACTGAGACTTCAAACTTCAGCCTTTTGGCCAACCAGAATATTTCCTGCGCAATATGTCCGCCGCCGGCGATGACCAGGTGTGGTTTGGGCAGTACCGGTTCAATAAATACGGTCACTTTCCCCCCGCAGACCATGCCGATCCCTCCTGCTGCTTCCGGGTTCAGGCTGTAGCTGGAGAGGCGGGGCTGTCCTTTCCTGATGGCATGCCTGGCTTCTTCGATCACTGCCGCCTCCAGGCATCCCCCTCCCACCGTCCCCATAATTTTGCCGTCGGCATAAACCAGCATTTTAGCGCCCACCCGGCCCGGTGTAGAACCGGTAGCCTCTACCACTGTTGCCAGTGCCGCCGGTATATTCTCCTCGGCGCAGCGGGCGACTTCTTTATTTATCTCCTGGCTCATACTGTGTTTCCCCCCAAGAAATTGTAACATTGTTTCATGGTTAAACCATTACTTCTGAGTTTTTGCTTCACTTTTCTAAAGTTCCGGTATAGTGCAGGTGGAGAATGGCTTCCAGTACCCCTCCCGCCACCGAGCGGGCTTTGTCCGAGATACTACGGTAATCCACGGCGGCGCCGCGCGGGTCGATATCACCTATCTTCATGCCCTGGTACACCGTCAGGCCTTCCTGCAGCAGTCCCCGCACCAGGCCGCTTATTTGGGTGCATACCGGTATGCCGTCCACCATCCCTACCGCCTGGCCCTTTTCCACCAGGTCACCTATCTTCAGCAACGGCCTGAACTTCCCCGCCGCCGGTGCCCGCAGCAGCCTTTGGACGGAGAAGCCGCCAATTTCCCCCGGCACGCCGGTGTCCGGGGCGGCGGTGCCGGAATAGATTGCTCTGCCCAGGTCATGGCCCCGCTTGGTTTCAATGACGGCGTGGACGTCCCGGCCGGCGGCGAAGCCCGGGCCAAGCCCGATAACAATGCCGGCGGCATCAATGGTAGTGCCTTGGTTGCGCTTGGCCATGGTGGCATCGATATAGACGTCAGGATGAAACACGGGTTTCAGCTCTGCCGCAGGCCCGGTATATACAGGTATTATCCTTTGTTCAAGCATAACCGGTATTTCTTCCGGCAGCCTGCATAGTTTGGCCTGTACGCCTTCCACTTCCGCCACCCCGGAAAAAACTGCCTCGGCAAAAGCCACGGTCCTCCTCACCACCAGCGGTTCCGGCAGCTCCAGCATGACTACGTCAAAGCCGGCCTGCCAGAGACGGTGGGCGACACCGCTGGCCAGATCACCCGCTCCCCGGCACAGGACCTTCCGCGGCAGGCTACCTGTTGTTGCACCGGACAAAGAAACTCACTCCTTTGGCATTTTGGCTACATACTGATGTTTTCGCCGGACCGACCTTTTTCCCTTTAAATTCCCGGTTCTTTGTCGCCTGTATGCCAGGTGCTGAACCAACCTGAAGCGCAATTTTTCCGGTGACAGTGTGTCCGGCGCCGGGTCGGTGGATCCAAGAACAGTATACTATAAGATTCTGGCAGGAAAAAAGCCTCTTCTGTGGAATGTTTCTGACATGTCACTTTCCTGGCAGTGCCAAAAAGGGAGTTGGTTGTTTGTACCGTGGCTGGAAGGTAACCATAGCAGGCGCAGGCATTAATTTTCTGGTCGGTATTTGTTATACCTGGAGTATTTTCGGCGCCGGCCTCAGCCGGGAGCGGGGCTGGACCCAGGCGGAGGCTGCTCTGCCTTATACTGTTTACATATTCAGCTATGCCTTCCTTATGATTGCTTCCGGCCGGTTTCAGGACAGAATGGGCCCCCGGATAACCGCCACCTTGGGAGGAGTATTTGTGGGAGCCGCCTTTCTTGTCAGCTCGGTTATCCGGACACCGGTTACCCTGGCACTTTGCTGGGGGCTGTTATTTGGCATCGGTTTGGCCTGTTGCTTCGGTTCGGTGACACCGGCGGCCGTTAAATGGTTCCCACCCGAGCGAAGGGGCTTTATAACCGGTATTGTTGTCACCGGCATAGGCATTTCAGCTCTTTTTATCGCACCGCTGGTGGATATGCTGGTCAGGACGAGGGGAGTGGCCGGCTCCTTTATAATTTCCGGAGTTTTACTGTTTGCCGGCATAGTTGTTCTGGCCCAGTTTCTGGCTGTCCCCAATAAAAACAACAGCACCCTGGAACAGGCGGCCGGCAACTGGCGGCAGGTATTCGGATTTTCCCAGATCTACCTGCTCTGGCTGATGTTTTTCCTGACTACCGCTGCCGGCATCACTTTTGCCACCCACCTGGTCCGCATCGCCATTGTTCACGCTGCTTACAGCAAAGGCTATATAATGGTAACCTTATTTGCACTGTTTAACGGGGGCGGGAGAATTGTGGCGGGGTTGCTGTCAGACCTGGTGGGACGGAGCAGGGCCATGAACCTGGTTTTCGGTGTAATGACCCTGGCCATGGTTGCCGCACTGGGGGTTAAGTCCGCCTGGTCGCTGGCCCTGGTCACCTCCGTTTTGGGATTAACCTACGGGGGTGTTTTCAGCCTCTTTCCCGCCGCCACCCTCAGCTATTTCGGCGAGGAGAACTTTGGTTTCAACTACGGCCTGGTTTTTTCCGGCCTGGCCCTGGCCGGCGTTTTCTCACTGGCTGCGGGCTACCTGTTCGACCTGCAGGGTGATTTTTACCTTTCCTTTGTCCTGTTGGCGCTGTTTTGCGCCGCCGCCACCGCCGTCTCCTTTTTCCTGAAGGCGCCCGGTACAGCGCCGCTGCCGGTCATGAAGGAACAGGCCGGGGAAAGATAAATTTCCGGGAGGGATTTTCATGTTGGACGGTTAGGTCCGGTGTAAGCTGATCACCGTGTATTATTTACAGTGGGGGTGAGCCTGTGGCCTTTTCCAGGATAAACAGCTTTGCCGATGTGCTGGCAGAGGCAAAAAAAACAGGGCTGGTCCGCATGGCCTTCCTGGCCCCGGAGGACCGGGAGTTCATGATGGCCTTAAAGACGGCCAGGGAGCAGGGCCTGGTGGAGCCCGTTCTCCTGGGGCGCCCCGCAAAAATGCGGGCAGCCGCGGCTGAAGCGGAATTTAATATTGACTCTTTTGTCCGGGAGGATCTGGACGACCTGCAGGCTGTGGCCGACCGGGGCCTTGACCTGCTCTTTGCCGGGGAGGCGGACGTGGTCAGCAAGGGGCAGCTGTCCACCAGCTATGTTTACCGTGCGGTAATCAAAAAAGAAAAACAGCAGGGCGATAGCCGGGTGGTGGCGGTACTGGCTTTCTGGGAGATTACACCCCTTGGCTGCTTTGTGATTCTCACTGACCCCGGGGCAAATATAACGCCGGATGCGGAGACAAAAGCGTCCCTGGTCAGAAACGCCGCGGCTTACCTGAAGCTGCTTGGTCACGACGAACCGCGCGCCCTGGCCCTGTCGGCCCGGCGTGAAACCGACGCCAACCCGCGCTCGCACGCCGACGCGGAGTACATTAAGGAAAAACTGGCGGGCGAAGGGATTACGGTTCAGAGCGGAAACTTTTCCGACCTTTATGCCGCCCCGGCAGACAAAAGGCCCAATATTCTGCTGGTACCTCACCTGGTGACCGGCAACAGCGTGGTAAAACTGGACTTTGCCCTGAACGTGAAAAGGCATACCCTGGTTATGACATCGCGCGGGCCGGTGCTGACTCCGTCCCGTGCCGACACCTGGCCACACCTGGTGGAGGAAATTGCCCTTGCCGCCGTGGTGGCAGCGCGGCTTAAAGGAGGTGCCCCATGAATAGCTTTGCCGGGATTCTGAAAACAGCTTCCGCCGGGAACATTTTGGTGGCGTCCCGGGCCGGCGGCCCGCCGCCCTTTGATCTCAACCTCCTGGAGCCGCACCGTGTCAGGGAGTTCCCCGGAGGGGTGCAGGAAGCTTTCCATGAAGTCAAATGCGGGCGGGCTGACCTGGTGATGCAGGGAGACATTCCCCTGGTTGATTTTCTGGCGGCCCTGGGGGAATATGGCGGCGGCAGGGAGCGGATGTGCTTTGTCAGCCTGTTTGAGGACCAAAAAAACCACAGGCTGTTGTTCCTGGCGGATACTTACCTTCACGACCAGCCCGGTCTGGACCGGAAAATAATGATTCTGGAGCAGGTGGTGGCCCTGGCCGGCACCCTTGGCCTGGAGAAGCCAAAGGTGGCCGTGCTGTCGGCAATCGAAACGGTGAACACAGCCATCCCTTCCACCGTGGAGGCGGCGGTGCTGTCCAAAATGTCCCAGCGCCGCCAGTTCCAGGCGCTGGTGGAGGGCCCCCTGGATATCGACGCGGCGCTGTCCGCCGCCGCGGCCAGGAGAAAAGGGGTGGACAGTCCGGTTCCGGGCCAGGCCCAAATCATCCTCTGTCCCGATGTGGAGACCGGATATTCCCTTTCCCAGGCTTTCACCCACATCGGGCGCTATCCCACCGCCGGTATTTTGCTTGGCGCCCCTGTCCCCGTAATTATTAATCCCCGCTTTATCCCCCCGGAAAACAAAGCGGTGGAGGCAGCTGTACAGCTGCTCCTTGCGGGTGGTGGCAGAAATGCCTGACCCGGTCATCCTGGTTATTAACGTCGGTTCCACCAGTACCAAACTGGCTGTGTTCAAAGGGGAGAAGCAGCTTTTTGGTGCTGAACCGGAATTCCTGCAGCCGCTCCCGTATGCAGAACAGCTCCCGCACCGGGAGCGACAGGTCAGGGACTTCCTGCGCAGCACCGGTTTTGCGCCGTTTGAGCTTGATGCCGTGGTCTCCCGGGGAGGTGTGATCAGGCCGCTTCCCGCCGGCATTTACAGGATAAACCACAGTATGTGCCGGGACCTGCTGGCCGGGCGTTATGGCATCCACCCGTCAGGCCTCGGGCCGGTTATCGCCCTTGCCCTGGCGGAGGAGGCGGGAATACCGGCGCTGACGGTAGACCCTCCTTCCACCGACGAGCTCTCCGAGCTGGCCCGCTTTTCCGGCCTGCCCGGCATTGAGCGCGTAAGCGCTTTTCACGCCCTGAGCCAGAAAGCGGCGGCCCGGGCCGCGGCGGCCGAACTGGGTCTTTGCTACAGTGAAGCCAATTTCATCGTGGCCCACCTGGGCGGCGGTATCACGGTGGGTGCCCACCGGCGGGGCAGGGTCGTGGACTGCAACCATGGCATCAGTGAGGGACCGTTTACGCCGGAGCGGGCAGGCGGCCTGCCCACCCTGGCGCTGCTTGACCTGGCACAGCGGGAAGGGCCGGACAATCTGCGGCGCCGGATGGTGGGAGAAGGTGGTTTATATGCTTACCTTGGTACCAAGGATGCCCGCGAGGTGGAAAAACGCATTGAAAGCGGCGACAGGGAAGCGGCACTGGTGTATGAAGCGTTGGCCTACCAGACGGCCAAGGAAATCGGGGCCATGGCCGCTGCCCTTGCCGGCCGGGTGGACGCTGTGGTGCTGACCGGCGGGCTCTCCCGCTCCCGGATGCTTTCCGGCTGGCTAAGGGAAAGGGTCTCATTTCTGGCCCCTGTACTTATTGTGCCGGAAAACGAGATGCAGGCCCTGGCTGCGGCCGCGCTGCGCTGCCTGGCAGGGCAGGAAGAAGCAAACGGCTACGAATAAAAAAAGAGAGCTTACGCTCTCTTTTTAACCTTTGATGGTGCCCAGTATGGCCTTCAGGTCTTCCTCCGGCGTGGAGATGGGCCGGAGTTTGAAGTTCTCCGTCAGGAAGTTGAGCACATTGGGCGTGATAAAAGCGGGGAGGCTCGGACCGAGGTAGATGTTCTTCAGGCCAAGGTGCAGCAGGGTGAGCAGGATGGCCACCGCTTTTTGTTCATACCAGGAGAGAATAAGCGTCAGGGGCAGGTCGTTGACGCCGCAGTTAAAAGCATCAGCCAGGGCCAGAGAGATTTCTATGGCTGAGTAGGCGTCGTTGCACTGACCAACGTCGAGCAGGCGCGGGATGCCGCCGATGTCACCCAGCTTCCTGTCAAAGAAGCGGAATTTGCCGCAGGCCAAGGTCAGGATTACCGTGTCTTTGGGCGCCTTCTCCACAAAATCGGTGTAATAACTCCGCCCCGACTTAACGCCGTCGCAGCCGCCGACCAGGAAGAAGTGCCTGATGGCGCCTTTTTTAACCGCTTCGATAACCTTATCGGCCAGACCGATGACCGTTTTCCTGGCAAACCCCACCATGACGCTGCCTTTGTCTGCGTCTTCGGTAAAACCGGGCATCTCCAGGGCTTTTGCGATGACAGGGCCGAACCTGCTGTTATCCACATGGCGGACGCCGGGCCATCCCACGTGGCCGGTGGTGAAAATATTATCCATATACGCTGCCTGCGGCTTCTGCAGGCAGTTGGTTGTCATCAGGATGGCACCGGGAAAAGCGGCAAACTCCTTTTGCTGGTTCTGCCAGGCGGTGCCGAAGTGCCCGTAAAAGTGACTGTATTTTTTTAGCCCGGGGTAACCGTGGGACGGCAGCATCTCGCCGTGGGTATAAACGAAAATCCCCTTGCCTTCCGTCTGTGCCAGCAGCTCCGCCAGGTCTTTCAGGTCATGTCCCGATACCAGTATGGCCTTACCCTTCCTGTAGCCCAGCGGCACTTCGGTGGGTACCGGGTGGCCGTAAGTACCGGTATTCCCCGCATCCAGCAGTTCCATGGCCCGCAGGTTCATCTCCCCGCACTTCATGGCGAGGCCAAGCCATTCTGCCATGGTCAGGTCTTTGTTGGCCAGGGCCGCCATCCCTTCATGAATAAAAGAGTACACCAAGTCGTCTTCCTGTCCCAGCACCGCCGCGTGATCCGTATAGGCCGCCACTCCCTTGATACCATAAAGCAAAAGCTGGCGCAGTGAATGTACGTCATCATCAGCCGCCCTGTCCTCGTGGATGCTCACCAGCCGGCCCTGTTTCACCAGTTCCGGAATACCGGCAGCGGGGCTGAAGGAGGCGGAAGGATGGTCAAATTCCGTCCTCCCCCCGGCATTGGCCACTTTTTCCCTGAGCCTGTCCCTTATCTTCACGCACTTATCAATGTACTCTGCCAAACGCTGAGGATCAAAGTCCACGTTGGTCAGCGTGGTGAAAATAGCCTGGACGGTATAGCGGTTCGCCTCCGGGTCTTTTACACCGACTTTACGGCCCTCCACCGCCAGAAGGGAAAGCCCGATCACCGAATGAATCAGCAGATCCTGCAGCGCGGCAACCTCGGGGCTCTTGCCGCAGACACCGGCCACCGTGCAGCCGGTTCCTTTGGCTGTCTGCTCGCACTGGTTACAGTACATGCTCATCTGTTTTACCTCCTT
>DYEY01000042.1 GCA_020725465.1 Dethiobacter sp. | reverse complement strand
CTGGAGCCGGCGATGGGACTCGAACCCGCAACCTGCTGATTACAAGTCAGCTGCTCTGCCAATTGAGCTACGCCGGCAAAGTCCGTTTGAGACAATATGTAGTTTAACACATTTTAAAGGGTAAGTCAACACCGGAATCAGTCTGGGATATAATGGGAAAAAAGTAAAAAACAGTTATGGAGTTTTCTCTTTTACATGGCGTGTCGTTTATGGCTATGGGTTCCCAATGTATGATTTGAAAGAAAGATTAAAAACATAGGTACGAGAACAGATACAGGGGGTAAAAAGAATGGCTGACCATGATTTTACCGAGGTCTTCAACGACCTGGAAGACGTGGAAAAAGATCTAAAAAGGGCCGGGGGTAGTAAAGAGAAACGTCAGGCCTGTTACGACAGGCTGATTGAACTGCGCAGGAGGATGGACCGGTATGTGGAGCACTGGCTCCGTTTCGAGGAGAAGATAAACGAGCTGCAGGAAACATATGATTTTTTGCTTCCTGATGAATTGCCGGAATCGTTTATTGATGCTTTTAATGATATACTGCCCGAAAAGGTGCCGGTACATGAACCTGACCGGAAGGAGGAAAAAAGGCGGGTAGTAGAGCCGCTCTCCATGCGGATGGAGAACGAGGCCTGTATCCGGTCTTTCCGGCGCGGCCTTGGTTTCATGGAACTGGCCATGATGGACGAGGCTATTGCCGAATTCAGGCAGGTGGTAAGCCTGGAACCGGACCTGCTGTTGGCCCATCTTTGCCTGGGGGTGGCCTATGCGGAAAGAGGCAAGCAGGATGATGCCATGCGTGAGCTAAGGCTGGTTCAGGCTCTCACCACTGAGCCCCGGGTTAAATCCATTGTGCATAACGCCCTGGGGAACCTGTACGCAGGAAGGGAACAATATGATCTGGCACTGCCGGAATTTGAAAAAGCGGTGGAGTTGGATCAGGAATTTGCGGCTGCCTGGTTCAACCTGGGTGCAGCTTATTATAACATAAAGGAGTATGAAAAAAGCCTGGAGGCTCTTATCAGGACCAAAGAGAGTTTCAGGCGCGACTGGGAAATTTATTTTTACCTGGGAAAGGTCTACAAAAAACTGGGGAACCAAAAAGAAGCGCTGGAGAACCTGCTTATATCTTCTTATCTTGCGCCTCAGCACCCTTTTGTGGCTTTTGAGCTGGGGCTTGTTTACGAAGATTTGGGCGAAGCAAGAAAAGCGCTGGAATGTTATTACCGGGCCAGGAAACTCTACCAGGAACAGGAGAGAGAAGAACGGGCGGGCAGGTGAAGAAAAAAAAGCGCAGGCAGGAAAATCAAACCGGGCAGAGAAGTCTTTATGGCAGCGTCGTAAAGGAGGCCTGGCAGATTTGAACACAATACGGGATGCCGCGCTGGCCCCGGGCGGCAGGCTCAAAATAGACTGGGTCAGGGAGCATATGCCTGTTCTGAGGGGACTGGCGGGTGAATTTAAAACAACAAAACCTTTTGCGGGCCTGCGGGTGGCCATCTGCCTGCACCTGGAGGCCAAGACCGCCTATATGGCGGAAGTGATAAAGGAGGGTGGCGCCGCAGTAACCATAACGGGCAGCAACCCGCTTTCCACCCAGGATGATGTGGCCGCAGCCTTGGCGGCAGCCGGCATAACGGTTCACGCCTGGCACGGTGCCACCCCTGGGGAATACGCGGAACACCTGCGCCTGACCGCCCAAAGCGCCCCACACCTGATTATAGACGACGGCGGCGACCTGGTAACCCTACTGCATACTGATTATCACCACCTGTTGGGTGAAGTGCGCGGCGGCGCCGAGGAGACCACCACCGGCCTGATCCGCCTGCGTGCCATGGTGGCGGAGGGGATTCTGAAAATACCTGTGATGGCTGTAAACGACGCCTACTGCAAGTTTCTTTTTGACAACCGCCACGGCACCGGCCAGTCGGTCTGGGACGGCATTATGCGGGCTACTAACCTGGTGGTGGCAGGCAAAGAAGTGGTGGTGGTGGGCTATGGCTGGTGCGGCCGGGGGGTTGCCGCCCGGGCCGCCGGGCTTGGTGCCCGGGTTATTGTCTGCGAGATAAACCCCATCCGGGCACTAGAAGCGTTGATGGACGGCCACCGGGTACTCACACTGTCCAAAGCCGCAGCTCTGGGCGATATCTTTATAACCGTGACCGGCTGCCGCGACGCTCTTACCGGGGAACATTTCGCCCTGATGAAAGACGGCGCCATTCTTTGTAACGCCGGGCATTTCGATATTGAGATTAACAAAGGCGACCTGGTCCGGCTGGCGGACTGCATTGCCACGGTCCGCAAGGGCGTTGACGTTTACGAAATCAGGGGGAGAAGGGTTTACCTCCTGGCGGAGGGACGTCTGGTAAACCTGGCCGCCGCCGACGGCCACCCGGCTGAGATAATGGATATGTCTTTTGCCCTGCAGGTGGAGGCGCTGCGCTACCTGAACCAAAATTACGGTCGCCTGACCGCTGGGGTCCACCCGCTGCCGCCCGACCTGGACGAAAAAGTGGCCAGGCGCAAGCTGGAGGCGCTGGGTATAACCATAGACAGTTTAAGCAGCGCTCAGGAATGCTACCTGACAAGCTGGCGCCAGGAGTAAAGGAGGAGAAACTATGGGCATAAAATTGGCCATTATTGGCGGGACGGGAGTATATGACCCCGCCATGCTGGAGAACCTGGAAAACATGGAGGTGGAGACACGCTACGGCACAGCGCTGCTGGCAAAGGGTTATTACCAGGGGGAGGAGGTGGCGTTTCTCGCGCGTCACGGAACGAGGCACGGTACACCGCCGCACCGGGTGAATTACCGCGCCAACATAGCGGCTCTGGTTAAGCTTGGCGTGGAAAGGGTTATTGCCACTGCGGCTGTGGGTTCACTCAACGAAAAGATGCCGCCCGGCGCCATGGTGTTGCTTGGTCAGTTCCTGGACTTCACCAAAGGCCGGGAATCGACCTTTTTTGACGGCGGCGAGGCCGGGGTGGTACACACCGATGTTACAGAACCATACTGCCCGGAACTGAACCGGGCGCTCCTTTCCGCCGCCAAAAAAGCCGGTCTTAACTTAACGGACGGCGCGGTCTATGTCTGCGCCGAGGGGCCCCGCTTTGAGACTCCGGCTGAAATCAGTATGTTTAAGCTGCTGGGCGGTGACCTGGTAGGGATGACCAATGTGCCGGAAGTGGTACTGGCCAGGGAAGCCGGTCTTTGCTACAGTACGGTGGCTCTGTCCACCAACTTTGCTGCCGGGATTTCACCCAATGTGCTTACCCACCGGGAGGTACTGGAAGTTATGGCCGGTAATACTGGCAATGTACGCACCCTGCTGGCCGAAGTAATCGGGACCCTTAACAAAGACAGAAACTGCGACTGCGCTGCCCTTGGCAGTAAGATACCGCTTTAGGAAGGAGGAGACAAGAATGAGTATCTTGCTTCGGGGTGCAGCTGTCCTTACCGTAAACGGCGACTTTGAGGTACTCACCGGTGCTGATGTGGTGGTAGACGGCCAGAATATTTCCTACGTGGGTCCCGGGAAGGAATGGCACAGGGAGTTTGACCGGATTATCGATTGCAGCAACAAAATGATAGTTCCGGGTTTTGTCAACGCCCACGGCCATGCTGCCATGACGCTGCTGCGCTCTTACGCTGATGACGTCCCGCTGATGTTTTGGTTGGAGAAGCGCATCTGGCCGGTGGAAGCACGGTTGAAGCGGGAAGATGTTTACTGGGGCACAATGCTGGCCATCCTGGAAATGCTGAAATCGGGAACCACCACTTTCACCGATATGTACTTTTTCATGGACCAGGTGGCAGAGGCGGCGGAAGAATGCGGTATCAGGGCGGTTCTTTCACGCGGCCTGGTGGGAGTGGATCACATGGCTGACAGGGGTCTGGAGGAAAGTGAGCAGTTTGTGCGCAACTGGCAGGGTCGTTCCCAGGGCAGGATAACCACCATGCTGGGGCCGCACGCGCCGTACACCTGTCCACCCGCCTACCTGAAAAGAGTTATGGAACTGCAGGCGAAGCTCTCAGTTCCTGTACAGATTCACCTTTCGGAAACCCTGGACGAAGTGCACCACATCAAAAGCGAGTACGGTGTTTCACCGCCGGAGCTTCTGAAAGACACCGGCCTCTTTGCACTGCCGGTACTGGCGGCACACTGCGTGCATTTAAGCGATGACGATATGGACATATTGCGGGAGTACAATGTCCGGGTGGCCCACAACCCGGGCAGCAACCTTAAGCTGGGCAGCGGCATTGCGCCAGTACCGGATCTGCTGGCACGCGGTATTACGGTTGGCCTCGGTACCGACGGAGCAGCCAGCAACAACAACCTGGACATGCTGGAGGAAGTGCGCCTGGCGGCGCTCATCCATAAGGGCAGCCGGATGGACCCTACCGTAGTTACAGCCGGACAGGCTCTGGCCATGGCTACCAGGGAAAGCGCCAAAGCAATTTTCCTGCCCGATGTGGGTACAATCGCCGAGGGCATGAAGGCGGACCTGGTGCTGTACGACCTGAACCGTCCCCACCTGGTGCCGCAGCATGACCTGGCTGCACACCTGGTTTACGCCGCTCAACCGGGCGATATAAGCCTGGTAATGGTGGACGGCCGGGTGCTGGTGGAAAACGGGCAGGCCGTTACCCTGGATGAAGAAAAAATCCTGTTCCAGGCCCAGCAACGCGCTCTGCACCTGGTAAGTGGCGGCAAAGAATAAAGCCCGGCCGTACCGGGCTTCAGGTAATTCTAGTTTCCTTTTTCAGCCCTCATCCTCTCCAGGATATCGGTAATCTGGTCGAAGAACGTGCTGATGGGTTCACCGCGCTGGATGCCCCGGCTGATATCCCGTATCTGTTTGACTATATCGGGATTGGCGGATACATATGTGTTAACGATACTCGGTTCAGCGTCTTCGATACGGTTGGCAACCTGCTGTTTGATTTCATCAGCACCCCGTGTGTCTGCCTCGCCCCGGTCAAGGGTGATACCTACCAGCGCCAGGTTTGACACCACGATTACCACAGCCGAATCAACCCCCTGCACATCGGTAGCTATATCGGTCAGCCGCTCGGCCATATTTACGGCACCAGGCTGCTGTTGGCCCGGCATCGGCTGTGTTCGCGGCGTGGGATTGGCAGGTTGAGGTGTGGGTGTACGCTCAGGTACACGCTGTGGCGCCGGGCGGCGGAAGGGGAGGGTACAACCGCTAAGGACCAGGCTGGCAATTACAAGCAGGCAGACAGCTAACAACAAACGCCTGTTTTTCACGTGCTCACCTCCTTTGCTTATATTGTCCGGAAAAAGCGGTTTTTTTATACCGGTGGCGTCCGTCAGCCCGGCGAAAATTGACAGTGATACGGGCATAAACTATAATCAATAAATAATCATTAAGAAGTTGGATACGGCGGAGGTAAATGCTGTTGAGAGTTCTTTTAACCAATGACGATGGAATTTTCGCCGAGGGACTGCAGGTAATGGCCCGGCAGTTTGAAAAAATAGCCACCACCTACGTGATGGCGCCGGACCACGAACAGAGCGCCACCGGCCACGCCATCACCATGCACCGCCCCCTCCGGGCTGAAAGGGTAAAGTTCCTGCACTCGCCGGACCTACCAGCCTGGGCCGTTAACGGCACCCCAGCCGATTGTGTCAAGCTGGCGGTGGAGGCGGTGTTGCCTGAAAAAGTTGACCTCGTGGTTTCCGGCATCAACCGCGGCGCCAACCTGGGTACTGACGTGCTTTATTCCGGCACCGTGTCCGCCGCCATCGAAGGCGCCATCCTGGGACTTCCGGCCATCGCCATCAGCCTGACCGAGGACAAAGAGCCGCGTTTTGAGTACGCCGCTGAGTTTGTCTGCCGGCTGGCCACAGCCCTGGTCGGTAAGGGGATGCCTGCCGGTACCCTTTTAAACGTCAACGTACCGGGCGGCACCCGGGAACAGATAAAGGGCGTTGCCGTAACCCGCCTGGGCGTTCGCCAGTACCGCAACGCTTTTGCCCGACGCACCGACCCCCGTGGCCGGACCTATTACTGGCTGGCCGGTGAACTGGTGGACGCAGACGAGGACGATGATACTGATGCCGCCGCCATCAAAAACTGCAAAGTATCGGTAACGCCGATACATTTCGACCTGACCAGCCACGACACGCTGGAAACCCTGAAAACCTGGATTTCACAATTATAACGGAGGTAGTGCGGCATGGAGAGCAGGGGCAGACTTGAGCCGGTGGCTACCCTGAAACTGCAAAACAACGATGAACTTTACCGTTTGGTGGATTTCTTAAACCGCAACCTGAAATCATACAATCTCATGTTCGGACTGTCCAGAAAGGGAGAGGAAATGACTTTCTCCCTTTATGAAATCCGGTGAGGTGAACAGGGATGTCAAAGCTTAAACCCAGAGGGCAAAACCGTTACCTGCTGCCCAAAGAGGGAGCAATGTTGGTTGACGCCCTTGTTTTTTTAAACAGCCGGTTGCGCCTTGCCGTGGACAGCAGCGGGGCGGAATTCAAACAGCTCTGCGACGCTGCCTGCCTGCCCGGGGTAATAGAACCCGTCATTGGCATGCCTGACATTCATTCCGGCTTTGGCTTGCCCATCGGCGGCGTCATGGCCACTGACGCCAGGAGCGGCGTGGTCTCAGCCGGTGCTGTGGGCATGGATATCAACTGCGGTGTACGGCTGCTTTCCACCTCCATCGAGGCCGGCTCGCTGGACAAGCCGGCCTTGCGCGCCCTCATGAAGGCCATGGAAGCCCGGATACCGGTAGGAGTGGGGCGTAAATCCCGCCACAGCCAGCTGTGCCGCGAAGCTCTCGCCGCTGTCCTGCTGGGCGGGGCGCCGGCACTGGTGAACCTGGGCTACGGCCGTCCCGAAGATATTGCCAACATTGAAGAATCCGGCTGCCTGCCCGGAGCCCGGGTAGAAGCGGTAAGCGCCAAAGCGCTGGAACGGTCTGCACAGCTTTCCACTCTGGGTGGCGGTAACCACTTCCTGGAGCTGGGGCGGGTTGAAGAGGTATACGAACCGGAAGTGGCCGCCGTTTTCGGCCTGCGGGAAGGAACGCTATCGGTTATGATCCATACCGGCAGCCGCGGCCTGGGACACCAGATCTGTAACGATTATACAGAGATTATGGCCAAAGTGGCAGAACGGTACGGTATTAAGCTGCCCACGAAGGGCCTTGCCTGCGCTCCCATTGATTCCAAAGAGGGACAAGACTACCTGGCCGCCATGGCCTGCGCTGTTAACTTTGCCTTTGCCAACCGCCAGCTGATCACCCACGATATCCGCGGCGCCTTCGCCGAAGTTTTCGGTTGCGACGACCGCGACCTGGGACTTGGTCTGGTCTACGACGTGGCCCACAACATTGCCAAGTTTGAAACGCATTTCGGCCGGCGGGTCCTGGTGCACCGCAAGGGTGCCACCAGGGCGCTGCCCCCCGGACACGACAAAAACCCTCCACACTACCGGGAAACCGGACACCCCGCCATAATCCCCGGCAGCATGAACTCCCCTTCCTATGTACTGACCGGCACACCAGCGGTAACCGAAACCTTCTGTTCGGTAAACCACGGGGCCGGGCGTGTGCTGTCACGCTCCGCCGCCCGCAGGGAAGTGACCAAAGAGAGCTTCATGGAGGCGTTGGGCGAAGTGCTGGTAAACACCAGGAACATTAAGCAGCTTTATGACGAATCTCCCCTGGCCTATAAAGATGTGGACGACGTGGTGGACACCCTGGCCGAAATCGGCCTGACACGCAAAATAGTGCGCTTAAAACCCCTGGCTGTAATAAAGGGAGAGGGGGACGAGTAAACTGGAACCGCGGCAGCTGGCTCGCTACATCGACCATACCAATCTCAAACCGGAAGCGACACGCCTAGACATTGAAAAACTCTGCGCCGAGGCGAAAGAATACGGTTTCGCCGCCGTCTGCGTCAACCCCTGGCACGCTGGCTTTGCCGTCCGCAAACTGACCGGCAGCGGTGTGGGAGTGGCGGCGGTGGTGGGTTTTCCCCTGGGTGCCAACAGCACCGCTGTAAAAGTCTACGAGGCGGGTGAACTGGTGGAGCAGGGTGTGGGGGAGCTGGATCTGGTTCTGAACATCGGCGCCCTGAAAAGCGGTCTGACCCGGCAGGTACGGGACGAGGTGGCCAGGGTGCGCCGGGTTGCTCCGGGTGTGCTCCTTAAAGTAATCCTCGAAACATCACTTTTAACCCAGGAGGAAAAACGCCTGGCGGCGGTAATCTCTGCCGATGAAGGCGCCGATATGTTAAAGACTTCCACCGGCTTTGCCGGCGGCGCCACGGTAGAAGATGTGCGCTTTCTGAAAAGCGCCGCTCCCGGACTTGGCGTTAAGGCCTCCGGTGGCATCCGCGACGCCGCCTTTGCCCTTCAGCTGATTGAATCCGGCGCGGACCGACTCGGTACCAGCAGTGCGCTTAAAATCCTCGCTGAGTTAAAAGAAAGGGCAAAGGAGGTGTGAATTATGCCGACCATCTTTTTCTACGGCCCCGAACTTGACGCCGAAAAAAAGAGAACCCTGGTCAAAGAGTTTACCCGGGCGGCCAGCGTTGCCACGGGCATCAACGAGTCTGCCTTTGTCATCTACCTGCAGAGCACCGACCACGAACACGTGGCGGTGGGCGGTCACCTACTGGCCGACAGGAAAAAATAGAGGCGCCAAATGGCGCCTTTTTCATGTGCTAATAAAACCGGATTTAGCACGTGATACTGACAGGAACATCTTGTTTATCATAACAGGAAGATGCAATATAATTATGAAAGGAATGATGAAGGTGCGTACCACATTTAACATATCTGAGGATTTAATAAGGGAAGTAGAGAGCCTCTATAAGGCAGACAGCAGGTCCAAAGCCGTGGAAAGCGCGCTGAAGGATGCAGTGCGTCTGAAAAAATTAATGGCTTTTATGGAGCTAAAGGGTAACATAGACATAGACGAAGAAGCAGTCAGAAAAATCCGTGAAGCAGAGCTGGGCGAAAATGAAGATAATAGTTGATACATCCGTCTGGATTGAGTATTTCAGAGCCAGTCCAGCCGCTGCAACTGTCATTGATAAAGGTCTGCTGGACGGAACAGTATATATGGTTGGCCCGGTTATTTCTGAGCTTCTGCAGAGAGTCAGGACTGAAAAGGAACTGGAGAAATTAGCAGGCTGCATAGATGCGGTTCCTTTCATTAACCCCACCTTTGCAGATTGGCGGCTGGCAGGATTGAAATCATTTCGGCTCCGAAAAGAAGGTGTAACAATTCCCCTTACAGATTTGCTGATAGCAGCAATATCCATTAACAACGGAGCATCTGTATATACCTCGGATCACCACTTTAAACTTATCCCTGACGTAATAATTTACGAACCCAAAGTCTGACGGGTTCCTACCGGAAAAAGTAGCCAAACGGCGCCTTAATAATTACTTTGACAGGGGGGACTGGGTAAGGCGCCGTAAGGGCGTCTTTTTGTTATTGACAAAAAATTCATAAAAGTATAATATAAAAGCAAGAAATAACTACTATAGTAGTAAGCAGGTGGAAAATGACTGATGTTTTCTGATGAAAAGGTGATCGAAAACCTGTGCAGCCTGGGGTTAACCAAGTATGAGGCCAGAGTTTACCTTGCTCTGCTGCGCAACAACCTGAGCTATGGCAGCGAGATTCAGAGGATCTCCGGGGTGCCGGGGCCGAAAGTATACGAGACTCTGTCGGCTTTGATTGAAAAAGGCCTGGTGTACCCGGCGGGCAGCAATCCGGTGCGCTACCAGCCGCTGCCACTGGAGGATTTTCTCAAAATCCGGGAAAAGGAGTTTCACCGGGTTACCGGCTTTTTAAATGAACACAGCAAGCAGATATCAGAAAAAAGAGAGTCGGACTGGCTCTGGCAGCTGAAAGGTTACGATAATCTGCTGGACAAAGCGAAAGAATTAATCGCCGGAGCGCAAAAGACAATTACCGTGAGTTTCTGGGATGAGGAAGGCCGGCAGCTTGCTGATGACCTTGCTGCCGCACAGGAGCGGGGGGTCCACGTGGTTAGCATCCAGATGGGGACGGTAGCGGTGGAAGTCGGCAGGGTGTTCCGGCATTTTATGATACCGGTGGTTTACGAGGTGCACGGCAAAGAGCTGGTGCTGGTGGTAGATAAAACCCACGGCATGTTTATGGTAAGAAGCCAGGGCAACGGTGTGGAGGGGTATTACTCCTCCAACCGTGGTTTGGTTCAGTTAATTGAAAACTATGTGCGTCACGATATCTTCATCAACCGCGCCATCCATGATTTTAAGGACGAGATGCTGGCAAGGTACGGCAGTGAGCTGGAGGAGCTTCTCAAGCTTTGAAATAAGGAGGAAGAGTTATGGGCCGAAGGTTTGTTGATCTGAGCGATACCCTTGTCAACGGGAAATGTGAGCCGCTGCCCCATGAGATTAAGTACATTGACCATGCGCAAGGTGCAAAACAGGCAGCGGAGCATTTTGGGCTGGACCCCTCAGACTTTCCCGATGCTAAGGCATGGTCGGTGGAAATGGTAAACCTGTGCACCCATTCCGGGACCCACGTGGACGCTCCCTACCACTTCGGACCTGTCTCCGGCGGCAAACCCGCCAAGACAGTGGACGAAATCCCACTGGAGTGGTGTTACGGTGACGGTGTGGTGCTTGACTTCTCTGACCGGCCCGCAGGTTACCTGATCACCGTGGACGATGTGTTAGAAGCGCTGGCGAAAATAAATTACCGGATTAAGCCTCTTGATATCGTACTGATCAGGACCGACGTCTGGAAAAAGTTCGGTGAGCCGGGTTACCATAACGAGCACCCGGGCATGAGCGAGGAAGCCACCCTCTGGCTCATTGACCAGGGAGTGAAAATGATGGGTATCGACGCCTGGGGTTGGGACCGTCCTTTCCATGTCATGGCGGATGAGTACAGGCAGGGAGTTAAGGGTAAGCTCTGGGCCGGCCATTTTGCCGGAAAAATAAAAGAGTATTGCCATATTGAAAAGCTGACAAACCTGGACAAACTGCCGCCCGTTGGCTTCAGGGTAGCCTGTTTCCCGGTGAAAATCAAGGCAGCCAGCGCGGGCTGGGCCAGAGTGGTCGCGATTTTCGAAGATTAAAAAGCGGCAACCACCAGTCAAAAAAGGTACTTTGCATTGCGGGAGGTGACCAGTGAGAATACATAAAAGGTTCAGTATCCAATTACTATTAAGGAGGAGAGACTATGTCAATTTCCACGGTATTTCTGGTTTTCAGCGTTATTTTTGCCCTGTTGATGATTGCCGTCGGTGTTGTGACCAGGAAATGGGTACAGGACTCCTCTGACTTTATCTTGGCCGGCAGAGAAATAAGTCTGGCGCTTAATATCTTTGGTGTAGCGGCCATCGGCTTTGCCGGAACCAGCATTGCCCTCAGTCCCGGCTTTGCCATCCTTTACGGTTTTTGGGGCTCCTTTATCACCATGGGGATTATCTACTCCATTTGCGGCCTAAGTTTCTATGGATTACTGTTCACCTCCTTCGTACGCAGGTGCGGAGCCCAAACATTGCCGGAATGGCTGGAAATAAGGTTCGATCAAAAGGTGAGGCTCGTAATCACCATCGGGACCATTCTGGGCCTGACCGGTATCATGGCCAATAACGTCGTTTCCATGGCCGGCGTGGTTACCGGTTTTACCGGGTGGTCCCCCATCGGCACCATATCGGTAATCTTTCTCACCTTTCTTATTTTTTCATATCTCGGTGGTTTCTGGGCTATAACCTTTACCGACTTTTTGCAGCTGGTGCTGGGGTTGGTGGCTATGCCTTTAATCCTTTTCTCATTATTTAAGAATTACGGCAATTTTGAGTGGCTAAACACCAACTGGACGGGCCCGGCCAGTTTCATGGATGCGGGCCTGAGAGGCCTTACCATGCCGGTATTCAGCCTGAAATACCCTAGCTTTCTCACTTTTGCTTTCCTGTTTGCCGCTTTCCTGGTGTGGGGCAACAATTACTACTGGCTGCGCGCCGCCTCCTGCCGCAGTGAACGGGTGGCTAAATGGTCTTATTTCTGGGCGGGTATCCTGCTCTGCATTGTCTTTTACATCCCCCTGACACTGGTAGGATCCTTTACCGGCGCCAAGTTCCCCGAACTGTTTGCGCCGGTGGGCACGGTTCCGGCCACGGCGGCCTTTGGTGTTTTCCTGCGCCAACTCCCGGTATTCGTAGCCAGTTACCTGCTTCTTACCTCGCTGGCGGCCGGCATTTCCACCTCGACCACCGCGCATATCGGTGCTGCCTCTGTGGCTGTCCGTGATATCTACGGGCGCCTGATCAGGCCACAGGCAACCCCACGGGAACTGGTAACGCCGTCACGGGTCATCCTGCTGATTCTCGGTGTACTGGTGTGGGTACTGAACTTCTATCCCGGCGGCCCCATGTACCTTTTCGCATTTTCCACCGCCTGGCTTGGGCCCCCGTCCTTGCTGGTGCTGCTGGGTGTCGTCTGGAAAAGGTTCAATTCCACAGCCGCTTTCTGGTCCGCAATTCTCAGTATGCTGACTATGGCTGTGCTCACTGTTCTTGAACTGAGTGGAACTTTTAAAATTTCCCTTTATATGCACGTTGGTATCGCCGGCTTCATCGCCGCCATTGTACCGGCCGTACTGCTGACTTTTGTTTCCGAGTCGCGCTACTACGGTAAACCCGGGTGGGAAAGGGTACCCACTGACAGCAACAGGGAAAAAGTTACACTGGATGAGACCGATGTGCAAATCCTCGCCCTTATTAACAAAGGCTACGAAAGCATGTCCGAAATCGCCGATATGTTGGGTGTTGACGCAGGCCTGATGAACACCAGGATAGAAAAGCTGGACAGAGGAGGCTATATTGTCAGGGCCTCCATGACCGGGTCCGGCTTCTACACTTTCAGTCTTTCCAAACGGGGTACGGAGGCGCTGCCTCCCATGAGCGAAGAGGAGAAACAGCTGGCTGCGGCCAACCTGAGCTACGACAGCCTGCGCATTCTGCGTGCGGTCGACAAATCGCAGCAGACGTTGCCTGCCCTTATCAACAGCGGAGAATACTCTTCCCTTAAAATGTCGGTTATCGTGGCAAAGCTAATCAGGAACGGTTACCTGAGCGAAGGCGGATTTTGGAAGCGGAGCCTGGCGGTTACGGGTGCCGGCGCTGATGCCCTGAAGAAATTTAAAGATGTGGCCACCAAAGAAATCCCGGCGGTGGTGTGACCACAGTCGGCATAGGTAAGGGAGCGCCGGCTTAACCGGTCCAAATCGAAGGTGGCGGCCGGGGTGCCGCCACCTTCATTAGTATTATATTATAAAGAAAGGAGCATCAAAATGGCCTTCTGGACAGTTGACGCCCTTTATTACGGAAAGATTACCATCCCTTCCGAAATGCTGCTGCCCGGTCTTGAACCAGGTCATATGCTTGATATACCTTACCTCGGCTTTCTGTTAAAAAGCAGAGAACGCGTAGTCCTGGTGGATAACGGTATTAATGAAAAGTTTATTGTCAACGGCAGGGCATGGGCTAATTTGCCAGCGGAGGCCGGAGGGGAGTATGTGCTTAAATCCCTTAAGGCAAAAGGCGTCTCCCCGGAACAGGTAGAGCTGGTACTATATACCCATCTTCATAACGACCATGCCGGTAACTGCCACCTATTCCCGTACGCGCGGCACGTATATCAGAAAGACGAATGGCGCAACCTCCTTGATCCCATCCCTTCACAGAAATTGAGAAAAGACTACGACCCTGATGTTATCCCGGTTCTGCGCAGCTTAAATACGGTGAGTATCGACGGTGACCTGGAAATAACGCCGGGCATCAGGTTGTACAAGACACCGGGACATACCCTGGGCAGCCAGGTGGTGGCGGTGGATACGGATAGGGGAACCATGGTTATCCTGGGGGATATGTGCAACACCTATTCCAATGCTTTCCCCGAAACAGAAGAAATCACCGATTTAAACGGCAAAACCTATAAAATCAGCACCAATCCCGGACTGTATGGGCCGGGCATTCCCTCTGTGCTGATTTATGACCACTTTGACTGGTATGACAGCATGTACAAAGTAAAGGCCTTGGCCCAGTGGAAAAAAGAACTTATTCTGCCCGGCCATGAACCGGACCTGCTGAAAAAATTCTAAGGGAAAAACCCCTTGTCTTAAGTGACAGGGGGGTGAGACGGGTTACATTTGCCACTCCCGGCTATGAAGAGTACACGGTGGGTACGGGAAGGTACGGCAGTGAGCTGGAGGGTCTTCTCAAACTTTGAAATAAACAGCCTGTTTCACGGTGAAAATCAAGGCAGCCATCGCAGACTGGGCAAGAGTGGTAGCGAAAGCTGGTACGGAGAATAATCTGAGTATAAATCATTAATCCTGCTGATAGCAGGATTTTATTATAAGTCTGTCAAACTAAAAAAAATATTTTAATGGCAGGAAAATGTTAGCACATGAAGAAAAGTGTTAGGGAACAGGTGTTCTACTGTTCCTGTTATACGGAGGGAGGCACGTTTATGCTATTTGACAATAGGGGTGAACTAAAAGAAAGGGTACAGCTTTACCATGGTGACTGCCTGGATTTGATTTCATCCATTCCAGACGGGGCTGCCAGGCTTGTGGTAACATCACCTCCCTACAACATTGGGAAGGCCTATGAAGTTCGAACTGAAATCGATAAATACCTGACACAACAAAAAGAGGTAATTACTGAATGTGTGAGAATCCTTGCAGACGACGGCAGCATCTGCTGGCAAGTCGGAAACTATGTTGAGAACGGAGAAATTATTCCTCTTGATATACTCTTATTTCCCGTTTTTTCTACGCTTGGGTTAAAGCTGAGAAACCGTGTCATCTGGCACTTTGAACACGGCCTGCATTGTTCGAAGAGGCTTTCGGGGCGCTATGAAACAATCCTCTGGTTTACCAAGAAAGACCAATATGTGTTTAACCTGGATCCTATCCGTGTTCCGCAGAAATACCCGGGCAAAAAGTACTTTAAGGGTCCCAAAGCGGGCCAGTATTCCTGCAACCCGCTGGGGAAAAATCCCGGGGATGTGTGGGTGTTCCCCAATGTTAAGCATAATCACCCTGAGAAGACGATACATCCATGCCAGTTTCCAATAGAATTGGCAGAACGACTTGTTTTGGCGCTTACCAATCCGGGTGACCTTGTTTTTGATCCGTACATCGGCGTGGGAACAACCGCTGTGGCAGCTGTTTTACACGGCCGCCGAGCCGCCGGCGCTGATATTGTCGCAGAATATATAGACATAGCGAATGAGCGGGTAATTAGCGCAATAAATGGTTTACTTCCACGACGACCTATGGGTAGACCGATTTATAAGCCGGAGGGCAGTTTGGCAAAAAGGCCGGATAAATCGATAGAGGGGAAGGGCACACTTTTTGAGAAAAGTATTTGAGTATTCACATCTTGGTGGTTCCGAGATTTTAAAGTGTAGGTTTCCCGAATTAACAGGGAAATTGATCATATAATCAGCGCTGTTGTTATTGAGGGGCCCACGAAGGAAAGCAGAGAGAAAACCAAGGCCGGAAAAAAGCTTTACTCACCGACCCTGTCCGGCCAGTAGGTCGGGAAAAGGTGTCAACTCCCCCGTCCCCTTGGTCTAGACGGAACCGCCCAGACATAAAATAGTGTAGACCGGGACTGGGTGGTGAACGATGAGACAGGTGGTTGCACGCCGGGGAAGGTATTTCCGCAGGTACAGGACAAACTGGAGGCTGTTGCTGCCCGCCCTGCTTTTGGCTGCAGGGGTAATGCTGGCTGTTTCACCGCCGGCCAGGAAAGCACAGCCCACGGCGGAGGAGGCGGTGGCGGTCCTGGCCAGCCGGGCTTTGAATTACCGGGACTATACACTGGTAATCGAGGAGAGCGGCCCCGGTTATTCCCTGCGCTTTACGGGACAGGTAAGTGAAAACCGCCTGTACGGGCGGCTGGAACAGTTTGACCTGGAGATCTATGCCAGGGACGGCAGGTATCATGTGCGTGGCAGTGAGGTTTTTAAGGAGTGGCAACCTGCCGACAAGGCTGGGCTAAAGACCCTTGACGCCATTGTCCGTAACCCCCTGGACATCCTCAGCCAGATTGCAGGCAGCGCAGGCATTAAGGCGGAAACCGGGCCGGACCTTACCATCGGCGGGGTAATTTGCCTGGCCTACCTGGTGGAAGTCCCGGTTGACATCCCGGTTTTACCTTCACTGCTTACCGTTTCCGGCGAACAGGCGGTCCCGGAAAGATTTCGGGCCTACCTCTGGTTCGGGTCTGCTGACCACTTCCTGTACCGGATGGCTTTACTGTTTGATTTCAGCGGAACTGACGGACGTGCCCAGATTACCCGCGTTTATACCCTGGGCACGGCAACAGAGCCGTTGCCCCGGGACCTGCCGCAGGCGTCCGGCGCGCTGGAGGTCTGATATTTTTCTTGACAGGGGATGACAATTGCCTTAAGATTAAGACAATAAACAAGTACGGTAGCACGGTTGGTTCAGGTATTTGTTTAAAAGCAGTACAGTAGCACGGCAGGGGAAATTGTTTTTGACACCCTTCCGGGTGTTTTTTATTTTGCTTTGCTGCCGGCTCAGAAAAGGGTGGTGTTTGCAGATGTAACGGGAACGGGCCGGAACAGAGAACTTACCAGCAAAGAACAGGAGGTCAGACAGATGCAAAGAAAGTTAATAACGGTTTTGCTGTTGCTGTTTGTTGCCGCATCTTTATTGCTTGGCGGGTGCGTGGCAAAACAGCCGGCACAGACTGCTCCGCCACCTGCCGGCGGCGGCGCAGAGGAAGAGACGCCAAAAAGCTGGACGCTCCAGTTTGCCACTTTCTGGCCGGCGGTGGACTTCCAGGTGGAACAAGGACACAAAGCATGGGCCAAGGAAATTTCCGACCGGGTGGCCGCCGAAACTCCCCACAGCATTTCCTTCGAATGGCATCCACAGGGGTCGCTGCTTGGCGCAACGGAAATCTATAACGGTGTGGCCGCCGGTGTGGCAGATATCGGCACAACCTGTCCCAATTATACCATGGGCATGTTCCCTCTGACGCTGGGCCTGGAACTGCCGGGTTACCGGAATGACAACGCCTTGGTGGCATCGGTGACAATGCACGAAGCCTGGAAGGCGTCGCCGGAGCTGCAGAATGAGTATAAAGACGTGGAAGTGATGTTCTTCTGGGCGACAGGCCCCGGTGACTTCATCACCAAAACCCCGGTAAGGAAACTGGAGGACCTGGCGGGGCAGCAAATCAGGTCGGCCGGCGGCACAGCGCTGGCTGTGGCGGCCCTGGGAGCGACTCCGGTGGCCATGCCCATGGGCGAAGCCTATAATGCCCTGCAATCGGGGATAGTGAGTGGCATCCTGGGTCCCACTGATATACTTAAAGGGTTTAAACTGGCTGATGTAACAAAATACATTACCAAGACCCCCTTCGTTTATAACGTAATCTTCGTAAAGGTAATGAACAAGGAGACCTGGAACAGCTTCCCGCCCTCTGTACAGAAAATATTCAGAGAAGTGAATGAGAAGTATGTCATCGAGTACGGCAAGCTCCGCACTGATCATACGATCCTGGGCCAGCAGTTTGCCATCGAAACCAGGGGTCACGAAGTATTTGAGCTGGATGAGGCGGAACGTGAAAGGTGGATAGAAAAGATTCTTCCCATCCCGCAGAAGTGGGTGGAAGATACCGCTGCCAAGGGGTTGCCGGCCCGGAAGATCTTTGATTTGTTCCATGCCCTTGACGCCAGGTACTCCGAAATGTACGGAAACTACGGAAAGTAAAAAGCAGGATAACCCCCATCCCGGGGGAAACCCGGGATGGGGCGGTTATCCGTCTTCAAATTCAAAAGTAAGCCTTGAAAGGCGTTGGGGAGGCCGGACTCTTGAAACTATTTGATCGGATAGTTCACGCCCTGACCCTGCGGACAGCACAGGCGGCACAGCTGGTGCTGGCCTTTGTGATGATAATCATCGTCGCCAACGTGATACTGCGCAGGCTGTGGCAGCCGGTGCCGGGCACAGTGGAGATTGTGGAGATGTCGGGAGCGGTGCTCCTGGCCCTGGCCGTGGCTTATACAGCCATTATGAAAGGGCATATTATGGTCGGCGTGCTGGTGGAACGCTTTCCCCTGCGCATCCAGGCCGCTTTAGATATAGCAGTCAATGCCGTCGCCCTCTGTTTCTCATTTATACTGGCCCGGGAGACCTTTTATTTTGCCGGAAAAATGCTGCAGCGCAACTACACCACCGGCCACCTGCAGCTGCCGGTGGCCCCGTCCATTTATCTGGTGGCTTTCGGTTTCGCCATGCTGGCCCTGGTGCTTTTCCGGGACATGCTGCATGCGGTGATAACAATGGTCAAAGGGGGTAAGACCGGGTGACCCCAATCCAGATCGGCCTAATATCTGTTGCAATTGTCTTTGTCCTGCTTTTTGCCCGTATGCCGGTGGCTTATGTTATGCTGGTGGTGGGTATGACCGGTTTTGCCTTTCTCAGTAATACCAGGGCGATGTATTCGGTTACCGTTCAGACTATGTACAACACCTTTGCCTCTTATTCCCTTATCGTAATACCCCTTTTTGTCTGGATGGGCTATATCGCCTTTTACTCGGGCTTAAGCTCGCGCATCTATGACGCGGCCTACAAAGTGGTGGGCAGCATGAAAGCCGGCCTGGCCCTGGCAACGGTGGGAGCATGCGCCGCCTTCGGCGCCATCTGCGGCTCAACCACCGCCACCGCCGCCACCATGAGCGCCGTGGCCCTGCCGGAGATGAAAAAATATGATTACAACAGCTCCTTTGCCACCGCCACCGTGGCTTCTTCCGCCATTCTCGGCGTAATGATCCCGCCCAGCGTCATATTTATCCTATACGGCATCGCCTCCGGGCAATCCATAGCCAGCCTCTTCCTGGCCGGCATATTCCCCGGCCTGCTGCTGATGGCCCTGTTTATGATGGCCGCTTACCTGCAGGCCGCCACTAACCCAAAACTTGGCCCTGCGGGCCCCGGGGTGCCCTGGCGAGAGAAGATTAAAGCGGTGGCCCTTGGTGGCGTGGAGGTTATCTTTATTTTTATTGCCGTCATCGGCGGACTCTTTGCCGGCTATTTCACTCCCACCGAAGCCGGGGCGATAGGCGCCTTCGCCACGCTGCTGGTGGCCCTGGTCCGGAGAAAGCTCACCTGGCAGGGTTTTCTGAACTCGATGGCCGATTCGGTTCGCATCTCCGCCATGATTATGTTTCTCGTGGCCGCCGCCGCCGTTTACGGCCGCTTTCTTGCCCTTACCGGCCTGCCCGGGGGACTGGCGAAGTGGGCGGTATCCCTGCCCCTCCCGCCGGTGGCCATCCTTGTGGTTATTCTGGTCATCTATCTTATACTGGGGTGCTTTATCGACGCCCTGGCACTGATATTGCTCACTGTGCCCATTTTCTACCCGGTGGCCGTCAGCCTTGGCTTTGACCCTATCTGGTTCGGAGTTATCATCGTGCTGGCTCTGGGCATGGGTGTAATCACACCCCCGGTGGGGGCCAACGTATACGTTGTTGCCGGCGTGGACAGGGAAACACCGGTAATGTCCATCTTCCGCGGTATCTGGCCATATCTGTTGGCCATCTTCGCCTGTATCGGCATCTTAACCGCTTTCCCCCAGATCGCCCTCTTCCTGCCAAACCTGCTGAATTAATAACCGCCGGCACAGGTCCGGCGGCAACTGGTAAAAAATATGTCCCGTCAGGGCAACAGGCGGCAGAAGAGCTCACTCAGCCTGCGGCAAACCGGTCCCGGCCTGCCGTCTCCCACCGGCCTGCCGTCTATGGAGCAGACCGGCATCACGTCAATCCTGGTGCTGGTAATCATCACCTCCGACGCTTCATGCAGCTCATCGGCGGTGAAGAAACGCTCGCTTACCGGTATCCCGTCTTCCCGAGCCAGCGTAAGCACGGTATTGCGGGTTACCCCGGGCAAAATCCATGGCCCCTGGGGCGTTGTGGTCAGCACCCCGTCCATCACGGTAAGCACGCTGCTGCTGGTGGACTCGGTTATCCCCAGCTCACTGTACAGGACAGCGTCATAGAAGCCCGCCCGGCGGGCTTTTTCTTTGGCCAGTACGTTGGGCAGCAAATTGAGCGTTTTTATATCACAGCGCTTCCAGCGCTCATCAGGCAGAAGCGTCAGGCTGACTCCTTCAGTATAACAGGAGGGAGGAATGGGCTCAAAATCCCTGGCGACCATGAAGAAATTGGGGGTTGCCCCGTTTGGAAAGTGGTGGGTGCGGTGGGCGGTGCCCCTGGTCAGCTGTATGTAGATACCCGCTTCATAAACCCCGCTCAGCCGCACCAGCTCCGCCATAAAGCCCGTTATTTCCTCCCGCGAGTAGGGCACCGTGATTTCTATGGCAGTGGCGCTGCGCCACAACCTTTCCAGGTGCTCAGCCGCCTGAAAAATATTGCCCCGGCTGACCCGCACATACTCGTAAACACCATCGCCAAACAAAGACCCCCGGTCCTCCACGTTGATGCACGCCTCTTCCACCGGCAGGAAGCGGCCGTTCAGAAAAGCGTTGATGCTGGCCATTGGCTTACCTTCTTTCCGTTGTCTTATGCTCCCGATATATTCAACAAATTCCGAGCTTTTCCTGCTATTTCAGAACCCAGAAGTCACTTAGAACTCAGGAGAAATAATCAGGCGGGGGGAAGGATTAGGGGAAAGCAGGGGTGAATAAAAAAGGACGGAGGTGCTGAAAGTGAAATATAACCAGCTTGGCAAAACAGGAATAAACGTATCCGAACTGTGCCTTGGCCTGCTGCCCTTGGGGCCGCTGCAGAAAAATATCACCGCGGAAGAATGCGTCAAAATAATCAGGCGGGCCATGTCCGGCGGCGTAAACTTCTTTGATACCGCCGAGATGTACCATACCCAAAAATACCTGGGCGAGGCGCTTTGTGCCGACCGTTCCCGTGCAGTCATCGCTACCAAGTCGACCGCGTTCACCTATGACGACATGGCAAGATCGGTAGAGCGCTCCCTGCAGGAACTTAATACCGACTACATAGACATCTACCACCTGCACGCCGCCCGGCCCGGTCCCGAAATCTTTACCGACCGCAGCGAAGCGCTGCGCTGCCTTCATCATTACAAGCGCCAGGGCGTAATCCGGGCCGTGGGCTTGGCCACACACAACAGGCTGGCGGTGGAGGCGGCCGCCGCCCGCGACGACGTTGATATCATCTTCGCCCTTATCAATAAACGGGGGTTCGGCCTGGTTGATGGCACCGTGGAGGAGATGACCCGGGCCATCGCCGCCGCCGCAGCCGCCGGCAAAGGCGTCTACGCCATGAAAGCGCTGGGCGGGGGCAACCTGATTTCTGAATATAACGAAGCCATCACCTTTGTGCGCGGCCTGCCGGGTGTAAGCTCCGTTGCCATCGGCTCGGTTTCGGAGCAGGAAATACAGGACAATATACGCCTGTTTTCCGGTCAGGAAGTGTTTCCGCCGGTACCAAAGAACAAGCGCATCTTTATCTTCAGCCCCATCTGCAAAGGCTGCTCCGCCTGCGCCATAGCCTGCCACAACGACGCCATCACGGTAATTGACTGCAAAGCCCAAGTCGACCCCGCCAGGTGCCTGCTTTGCGGCTACTGTGGCAGCGCCTGTCCGGTCTTTGCCATCCGGATCAGCTGACCATCAGTTAAATCAGGCACTTTTACAGAACCCCTTACACCTTAAATGTATAGTATTCAGTCAGAACCGCCATGGTGCTTAAGTTTCTCACACAGGACGCTACCCGTTTTAGCCGGTAACTATAAGAGAAAAAAGTATATAACTGTAAAATGTCATATTAATTTATTGTAAAGGAAGGAATTATCAGAATATTGTCAAATATACAAACTGAGAAATATTACAGGGGGACAGCGTGGTGGAAAGATTCCGGTACTCCATTGTCTACGTGATGCCCAGGGGTTCACGGGTCGGTCTGTATGAGGTAATGACGGAAAAAGAGGCGGAAGACACCATCAGGCGATTGAAGGAGAGCGGATGTACCATCGGTGAAGTCCACAAAGAAAAGAGCGTTTTTGCGTCCGGGCCTGAAATAAATTACGCTTAAACAATCCTCATATAAACTCAATAAGCCTGCTAAAGGCTTATTTCATTTGCCAAAAGAAAATGCACCACAACCAGTGGTGCTTAAGATTCATTATGGCAGGGGAGACAGGACTCGAACCCGCAACCAACGGTTTTGGAGACCGCTACTCTACCATTGAGCTACTCCCCTGTATGCATTTTTATTATAGGGCATGAACGGGAAGTTGTCAAATTTTTTGGGGTTATTTTAGGTTACATAATTACATATGCAAGCTGAACAGCTGTGCCTGCTACGGCATCTTCTTTAACACCCCAAAAGCATTGCCACGTGAGGGTTTGCCGAGAACACTGAATGCTTTGCTCGCCACCAGTGCTGACCCGTCATATACGCTGACGGTGTATTCACCTTCAGACAGGTTTAAACCCTTAGTGTGGAAGTTGGCGATGTAATTCCCTTTAACGGAATCATATCTCAGCGCATCTCTGCCTTTATCAGCCGTCCAGGTGCGGGAGAACCCGGCAGGCCCGCTGACGGTCAAAGTAACGGTGCCGGCTGCCGTATACTTAAATTTAATGGGTAGCGTCGCCCCGTTCTTCAGTACGAACCTCTCATTGGAGAGCGGGGGACGCCAGAAACCGGCGCCACCGTTCGGAGGAGGCGGATTGTATGAAGAGTCCACAACCCTGATATAAATTTTAGGCGCGGTAAAGGGAGAAATGACTGGTTTGCCCTTACCGCCAATTAACCTGGTATCTTCCAGGGAAATATGAGACCCGTGCTCAGGCACAACCTGGACTTCATATAATCTTACCGGCACACCGGCCACCACAGTGACCGTGACAGGTCGCTGCACTGTCATCGGTTCAGTCTCATAATTCCGGCTGTGGAAATATACATTCCCACCAGGTGTCCTGACCACTGCAACAGGGGTGCCCGCGCTAATGGTGTAATTTCCAAGATCAAGCCGCGCTTCATTAATATCATAATAACCAACACCACCGGGAATATTGCCCTTTCTGGCATTTACTTCCACGGTAACCGTGGCTGATTGACCGGCCTGTAAAGCAACCCGATTGGCAGTTGAATCCCCAGCTCCCACAACATACACATCACCGGTATAAAGTTTTAACGTGGAAGTGGCAAAAGCGACACCGGACAGCAGAATAATCACTGCAAAAACCACAACTGTTGCCCTCAGTAACCTGCGCATTTTCTAACCTCCCTCAAAGGATTACTTTTATATATATTTAGTCAGCGAATTATGCCAGCTTCGGGAATGAAGTTCCACCTCCTTGGTTACAGAAGATAAGTGTTTAAGTGAGTATAATTCTGAGACATGCTCTGGCAATGTGTCTTTAGAAAAAAATGGATATACCTTATTTTATCAGAGAGTATGGGAGAAGTAAAGATATGAGGAAGGGTTGTAATAATGGCCATAAGGGAAAACCTCTCTGACTTATTTTTGGGGTTGAAAAGTATTTGCCAGAAAATAATTTTACCCAAGCCTTAAGGCGCCCTGCTTATAGTTGTTCCCAAACATTCGCAATAAGCTCGGTAATTGCATAAAATGCACGGGAATCTGTGTTATCATAACGCACGGGTTCCTTAAAAAATTCTCATTGTGGCGGAAAGAAAAGCCTCCTGAGAGGTTGATCTCAGGAGGCAGGATAAAATATTAAAGTTATTACCTTAGGCTTATCTGGATTGTTTTCAGGGATCCGTCATTTAGTTGGATAGAGATGGTCCAAGTTCCCCTGCTTAATGACTTGGTACCAAGATTAAAAATATACTGGTTGTTTGTAAAATCGTATCGGAAGAGGTTCCCTGTGGTGGCGTTGGATGTGGAAACTGCTTCATCCTCTGTTCCAAAAACTGTTTTACTGACTTGAGTTATATAGATACGGGCCACTGCATTGGTAACATATTCACCTTTGGCATCAAAAAGCTGAAATTTTACCGGAACAGTGCTTCCCAGTTTAAAGACACTGGTTCCGTTACTGTTTATGGGTTGGAGTATTCCACTGAAGTTGTACAGGGCTGTTACGGTTGTCGTGGCGGTAGCTTTGTTGCCTGAATTATCGGTAGCTGTCCAAGTTACCACTGTAACTCCGGGCCCGAAAAATTCAGGGGCATCATTAGTTATAGTTGGATTGGGGTCCACAATGTCAAATACTGTTGGTGACGGCAAAACTGAAGATGATTCGCCAACAATTACAGTCAGTGTGGCGGGCACTGTTATAGAGGGGGGGGTGGTGTCCACAACGGTGACTTTAAAGGATTTGTTTGCAGTATTGCCTGCATTGTCGGTGGCCGTAACAGTAACGATGGTTTCTCCCAGCGGGAAGATGCTG
>DYEY01000041.1 GCA_020725465.1 Dethiobacter sp. | reverse complement strand
TCAGCCTCCTCTGAAAAAATGATTCCAGTGCCTGTGCCTGCATCATCCGGCTCTACAGCAGCCACCGGAGATGATACCAGGGAGAATACCAAAACGATAGCAAAAAGAAGCGCCGGCAATTTTCGCATTGAACATCCTCCTATCTCGTTGTATTTTGGCGATTTAAGTTTAGCACGGCCCTCTATTTTTCACATCGACCGGTAGTCTAAAAAATACTGGGTATAAAGTCCTAAAAAACACACCCCGGCATAAAAAAAAGAAGCTCGTTACAAACCTCCCTGAACAATGTTATGCAATTTTAACATTTGCCTAATCCGGTATCTTTTTCCCCGGGTTCAGGATCCCTTCAGGGTCAAAAACCTTTTTTATTTGCCGCATTATTTCCAGCTCTTTAACGCAAAACTGCAGCGGCAGCTCTTTTAAGCGCAGCATACCCACGCCGTGTTCACCGGTAACAGTGCCGCCCAGCTTAACCGCCGTTTGATAGAACTTTGCCTTCAACTCGTTATAGTACCATGGTATTTTGCCATCTTCCTTTAAAACGAAAGTGTGAAGATTACCGTCTCCGGCATGTGCCAGGAGAGGGATTCTGGTATTGTAGCGCTCCGCCAGCCGTTCCACTTCTTCTATGAATTCACACAGCCTGCCGCGGGGAACAGTGGCGTCCATCACATCAACAATATCCTTTTCTATGGCCGGAAAAAGATGGCTTCTGATCTCCAGTATGTCTCTCTGGTCTTTCTTGCTTTGGGCAATGACCGAACCGGCCATATTAAACCGCCGGCAGATTTCCTCTATGAGCATTCCCTTATTGTAAAGTGCCTCGTCGCTGTCCTCAGCAAGAATAAAAATCAGGTCAGCGATCCCTTCTTTGGCAGGCCAGGTTTTATCCAGCACCCCGGCGGTTTTTACAATCTGATCCTTCTCAACGTACTCTATGGCTACGGGAATAATGCCTTCCCGGATGATGGCGGGTACAGCAGCAAAGGCCTCTTTACGGCTGTTAAAGGAAATAATCAAAGTACCGCTGGCCTTGGTTTTGGGAACAAGCCGCAGGGTCACTCTGGTAATAATACCAAGAGTACCTTCGCTGCCGATAAAAAGATGCATTAGGTCATACCCGGCATTGTTCTTGACCAGCTTGCCTTCACTACCGCCGAAACACAAGATTTCACCGGTAGGCAGCACAACTTCCAGGCCCTTAACTTGGTCTCTCATTACACCGTGGCGCACTGCCCTGACACCACCCGCATTGGTGCTGACCATACCGCCGACATGGGCGCTTTCATCACCGGGATGCAGGGGAAAATAAAGCTTTTCATGTTGTGCAAAAAGGTCAACCAAGTCTTTCAGCCTCACTGCCGCTTCGCAGGTAATCATAAGGTTTTCTTCGTCAAGCTCCAATATTCTGTTCATCCGCTCCATGGAAATAATAATGCTGGGTTGCAGCGGGACAGAACCCGCCACTATACCGGTGCCTCCGCCACGGGGAATAACCGGGATTTTATAGCGTCCGGCAATCTTTACAACCTCAGATACTTCTTTTGTATTCTCAGGCCTGACCACCAGGCAGCCTTCCGCCACCGGTTCGGGGCAGATCAATCTCAGAGAATTCCAAGTATAGTCCCTGGTGTAGGCTTCCACTTCCACAGGGTCAGTCAGAACCCTTGTTTCACCCAGTACAGCTTTTAAATCGTTTATCAGGCCTTGCAGAAAAACCACCTCTAAACTGCAGGTTATGTGTGTAGTATATATCAGTTTCTGAATATTTACAATAAATTGATAGCTCCAAGCTCCGATCAAATAATGCCATAATTTGTTTTGGTAGTATGAAGCTTTCCTTGAATCTTCCGGCGCTTTGGTTTAAGATAACCGTATAGAAGGGGGCGGTCTCATGTCAGAACAACCGGAGCCGGGGGCAAGAAGGAAGCGCCGGCAAAACAATGCCCTAATAAAGCAGGCCCTGGCCATAGTTCTCCTTCTCGCCGTAAGTGCCTCGCTGGTTTATGTCGGCCATATCTATATAACTGACAAATTCAGCGATATGGAGCGGAGAACCGAAACCAGGATAGAAGAAGCTGTGGCCCAAATCCAGGAAACCAACACGCTTAATATTAACATATTGCTTGAGACTCTCAGTTCCGTCCTGGCTGAAGTACAGGAAATAAGGTACACGCTATCCGAAGCAGAGCAAACTATCGGATTTTCAGCGGTGGTACAGGAAAACCTGGCTCGCCACTTAAGAGAGCTGGAGATCCAGCTGGAAGAGCTGCAAAAAGCCATAGACCTGCTAAAAGGTGACAGCAGATGAAACTGGTCTGTGTTACCCTGGTGATTTTGCTGGCCCTTTTTGGCGGACTGGTTCTTGGGGTTTCGCAGCATGATTACCCTGACAGCTCCCTGCCGGCAGACAAAATGGTGCTGCCCATTGAAGAACTGGCTCAAAATATTGACCTGCTTTACGAAATCAGCACCCATCTTTTTGCCAGTTCAAATTTCTTCCGCAGTACCCTGGACCGTCAACAAATCCAGCTTGAGGAGCAGCAGCGCTTAATCGGACAGCTAATAGCCGAAAGCATCGCACAGCAGGAGCTTTCCAAAGAAATATTTGAACAGCAACTGCTGGCTAGGCTCGGTACGCCCATTGACAGGTATATTTCCGATAATCTTGAAATCCTGCTTTTCAACATAAATGAAAACAGCTACCGCAGCTACCTGGCAAAGATAAAACTGTTGGAGCCATCAGCCCTGAAAGTCCGCCTTGCTCACAATGAATACGGCCGGATTGAAACCACCAGCGCCGCCGTGGCAGCAGAAAATGCCATATTTGGTGTCAACGGCGGCGGGTTCTGGTACGCTCCTGCCCAGGACATCTACCTGCCGGTGGGAAACACCGTTATCAACGGTGAACTTATCGGCTCCTTTATCGGTTCTATAGATGATGTGTTTTTCTGCGGCCTTACAGCAAAAGGTGAGCTGGTAGGAGGCCGCGTCTGGACACGTGACCAGCTGCTGGCGCTAAACGCCCTTTACGGTGTAAGCTTCACTCCTCAGCTTATAAAAGGCAGGTTCCCCCAAACCATTCCGGATCGCTGGAAAGGAACCAGGCACCCGCGTACCATAATAGGTAATTTTGCCAACGGCGATATCTTCTTCTGGGTAATCGACGGCCGCCAGCCTGGCTGGAGCAGGGGAGCTACCCTGGAAGATGTCCAGATCAAATTACTGCGCCTTGGCGCCATTGATGCCTATAACCTGGACGGTGGCGGCTCCAGCACAATGGTCTTTAAAGGCAAAGTAATAAACCGCCCTTCCGACGGCAGAGAAAGAGCGGTTGTCACAAACTTTGTCGCAATGCCGTAGCCCTGTCTTAATCCAAAACCCCGTTATTCCAGGTTCTTGCACCTGCTCGTCAGTTCTCTCATGAACTCCTCACGATCTTCAGGTGATATGTAAGTGGTCCCAAGGATAAAACCCTTCCCGTGCTGCTTTATCTCAATACGCTCTGCTGAAAGCGCCATCGATGACAGCATATTATGACTTTGCCGCACCGACTTAATCCTGTCATAGGGAATCCTCTCAACGAAGGGTCCGCTTCTGCAGTAGAGGTAATCATCCCTGAGCTCATAATAAGTGCCAAAGTAGAGCCATAGCAGAAATGCTACCACAGGCAGGCCAAAAGCATAGCTCAATCTTTTGCCTTCCTGTGGCATTACCATAATTCCCACCGCAATGATAATTACTGCGGAAAAAATAATGAGTGTCACCAAAACGTCAACCTTTGACTTAACGCGCATCACGACAACTCCTCTGTGACCTTCCGGGGTCATTTATTCCGGTGCTTCCGCTTTACTCAAAACGCCTTATATATCTGATTTATAATTCACTGCTCTACGGTGTCGTTCCAGATAGGCATATTATAGCAAATATATTCCATTCGGGAAATATCAAAAACCACGGAAGCTGATAACCCCCGTGGTTGCTTTGTTTTTAATGGCTAATCTACTATAAAATGATACAATGCACACCCCTGGGCAATCTTTCAACGGTCTTAAGGTAAGGGGTGCATTTCCCCAAAAGGTATGCATTTTACATGCAGTTAGTAATCAAGTCAAGGTGCAGGTTTGGGATTGTATAAAATGCCGATTGTCAAATATTTTACTTAAATTTAACAAATTAACAAATTTCTAATAGCCCTAAACTCACTTATGATATAATGATACTGCAGTTTATTAACCCCACATAGCATCAAAAACACCTGCGAAGCTGTTTATAAGCAGGTGCTCATGTTTAGACTGCAGTTATCGGATTGATAAACGCATTATTGTACCAAACCGCTGCAACATTTTGTCTCCCATGGGGATTTTAAAAAAGCAGCAAGGGTCTGGGATGAAAAAATAGGTAAAACAGTAGGGCATTGTACATTGAAATTTAAAAACAGTTTTCCAAAGGCTAAAAATGTGCGAGATGCCCCCTCCCCAACAAGGGGCAATTTGAGGAATATATTCAGTTTGTTGATGTTTACGGGCCAGAACGGGATAACAAAAAACCCCTTATCTGGTATCTGGGTGATGAAAAAACCAGTGCAAACGAACAACTGCCACATTCCGGACAGCAGTACAGGGGTTTGGAGGCTTGCTTTAATGGAAAAACAATAAGACCGTGTGGGCTGATGGAGTTAAGGAGTTTCCTGCACAGTTCGAGTCGCTCATCCCGACCTCTGTTGGCAAGGAACCCATAGTGCCGTATTTTCATGAAGCCCGGAGGGAGGACATGGAGAAGAAAGCGGCGAACAAACTCATCCTCCGACAGTTCCATAACTTTGATCATGTTATGATCCTTGTAGTCTTTCCACTGAAAGCGAACCTTCTGGTTTACGGTATCATGGGATAGGATTCTGCTCTCCGAAATTGCTACTCGATGAGTGTATCGGCCAAGGTAGCGAATGACATGGGACGCATCCTTAAAGGGCTTTTTGCAGTAGATGATCCAATCAGTGGAGTAGAGTGTGTTTAGCAACTGCTGCCGTTTAGGAATTGAGCGCAATTCTTCCGGCAGAAGGAGTTGATTTTGGATAAAAAGAGTTTTAAGTTCCTGCAGAGACTTTCCCCGGAAAACGGATTGGATTGCAGGAAGTGGCAAGTAGAAAGACTGTTTGGAAACTACGAAACGTTTTTTATCTGTAGACAAACCGCCCCCTGCTACAATACAATGGAGGTGGGAATGGAATTGTATAGTGCGTCCCCACGTATGCAGGACGGCAGTAAAGCCGGCCTGAGCCCCAAAGTATTTCTCGTCACCGGCAAGGGTGAGGAGAGTCTGGCTGGCTGCTTGAAAGAGCAGGTTATACAGCTTAACGGGGTTGGCAAGAACCAAGGGATTGAGTTCGGACGGCAGGGTAAAAACCACATGGAAGTACGGTAAAGGTAAGGTGTTGGCTACTTGCTTTTCCACCCACTCTTGCTGATTGGAGCCTTGGCAGATAGGACAATGCCGGTTTCTTGAGGAATGGAAATGTGCTTCGGTATGGCCGCAGTCGTCACAGCGTTGGACGAAACCGCCCATTTGGGGTGTGCGGCAGAGGCTGATTGCGTCGATGACTTTGGATTTGTTGGAGGGGTAGCTTTGGGACGGCAACCGCTCTCTGACAGACTGAAAGATTTTCTAAATTTTAAAGGACATGGAAATCACCTCCGAAGCTGTCGACCGGACTCTTTACCTCTTGGAGATGCTTGCGGGACAGATGTGTATAAAGACCTGTAGAATTTATATTGGCATGACCAAGCAGAACCTGGATGGTTAAAAGGGGTGTACCTGCTTCATACAGGTGAGAGGCAAAGCTGTGGCGCAATGTGTGTATACAGGCCTTCTTTCGTATTCCTGAATCAAGGACGGCCTGATAGAAGGCTTTCTGGATTCCCTGCCGGGTCATAGGTTTTTCAGGAGAAGCGCCGGGAAACAAGAAAGGGCCCTGTGGACGGTAGAGTTTCCAGTATTGTCTCAGTATTTGCAGACAGTGGGGAGAAAGAAGGGTATATCGATCTTTGAGGTTTTTACTTTTACGGACAAAAAGCTGCATGTTTTTACTGTTGATATCCTGTATATGGAGATTTAGGGCTTCAGCGATACGCAGGCCGGAAGCATAGCAGGTAAAAAGGGATGACTTTGTAACGAGGATTGTGGATATGTGAGAGGATAAGCTTGATTTCCTCTTGAGAGAGTACGGCGGGACGGATGGCTTCTTTACGGACACGGGGCAGTAAAGTCTCGTCCAAAGGTTTTTTGAGGGCAACACGAAAAAAAATACAGAGAGCTGCTCTGATTTGGTTGATGTAATCTGAGCCGAAGCCCTTTTTCACATGTAAATGCAGGTAGGAGAAAGCATCCTGTTGAGAGAGGGATTCCAAGGGCTGTGGGTGTGTTTGGATAAACCTGGTGATGTGGCAAACGTACATATAAATGGTTCTTTGTGAACATCGCCGGAGTTCAAGCTCTTGTTTTACAGCATTTAATGCTTCTTGGAAGTTGACTGCAGGATTTGTTAACATGATAAATTCCACCTTTCAAAGTTGATGTAGTTATTATACATGCAACGATGAAGACGTGGTTAGTATAAAAAGAAAAAAGCATAACATAATTTCAAAAAGCCGTTGAGCTACCGCGTAGCGGTTTGGTACAATCTCAATAACAGATACTCGCGGCTTTTTGTATAGCTACCTTTATTGGAAGGAGAATTAATGAAATGACTCATCTCTATAAAAAGGCACAGCCTTGGTTACCGGAGTTTTTAATACTTGCTATTCTTTTGATTATTACGCGCATTGCTGATGGGCTTCTGACATATACAATTACTCCAGACTTAACTAGAGAGGCAAATCCACTTGTATCGATTTTTGGCCAGGGATGGGCTACTCTAATCTTAGTTGCCACCATAGTGCTAATCGGGGTTATGTGGTTAAATTTCCTGAGTCTTACAAGGCCTATAGATAATTTCCCTACAGAACGATGTGTCAGTTATACAAAATTTAAAGCTAATTATTTCAATACAAAAGGTACTGGCCTATTTGCAAAATATCCAGGCCGTGTCTTTATCTATGTATGCGGTTATATTTTTCCTCGGGCTATCATCGCATGGAGCCTTATCTTGCTACTCCATAATAGTCTCGTCTTAACCGATGTAAACTGGTACAGACCAATTCGTGAATATCGTTTGTCTTACTTGATTTATATGCTTCTGCCAATTTTGAGCTTCGTGTACGTCGATCGTCTTCAAAAATTGGACTACAAACGCTATTTAAACTCCAAAGTAAAATAGTTTGCTCAGTTAGAGTATATCTATTTTTTGCCCTCACTAAAGAAGGAACAGCTTTATAACTTCCTTTTCAGAGCAAAATAAAACCACCCACCGATAAAATCTTTTTATCAATAGATGGTAGATTATTTGGTGGAGATGAGGGAAATCG
>DYEY01000040.1 GCA_020725465.1 Dethiobacter sp. | reverse complement strand
TCTTTGGACTGCACCATAAACAGGAATCGCAATCGCCACTAAAATACCGATAATAATCACCACCACCATCAGCTCTACCAGAGTGAAGCCTTTCTGATTGTCTTTTGCTCTACGGATTGCTTTTTGCATTTTTACCCTCCTAATTAGATATTTTTAGGACATTAGGCCTACAACATATATCGGTTGTTTGTTTTTTTTCTTGACCCCCCTGTTGAAGTTTTTTGGGGAGGCGGGGCTGTCACCTCCGTCGAAATGTTTTTACCTGTTTGTAACTGAGGTTATACCGGGGAGAATTTTTTTTAGACAATCTTTGTGGAAAAAATATTAATTTTAATTTAAAAGAAATTTGACAGTGAAGAAAGAAATTTCCAGGTCTGATTAAAGTTTAAGGGGTGTTGGTCGATAAACTATAGATGCAGGTATAAATATCTTCCAGTCGGGGACAGGTCTGGTGTATAATTAATTAAATGGAATTATTAATAATGGGGGAGGCAGGTCAATGCCCCTGTATGCTTACCAGGTGTTGGACAAGTCGGGTGTGGTATCAAATGGTAAGATGGAAGCGGAGAATGAGCTGGCGGCGGCGGCCAGGCTGAAGAGAATCGGGTATACCACTTTAGAATTGAAGGAAATGAAGCAGTCTGCGCTTAAGGGGGCTTTAACGTTTAAACGGAAAGTGGGGATCGGGGAGCTGAGCCTGTTCAGCCGGCAGCTGGCTTCCATGCTGAAGTCGGGTATTCCGCTGACCAGGTGTCTGCATGCTTTGAGCGAGCAGGCGGCCAACCCGACTTTGGGGAAGGCGGTGGCGGAAGTGGCGCGGAACGTGGAGGGTGGGATGAGTTTTTCCGAGTCGCTGGCGGCCTACCCGGAGATTTTCAGCAAGATTTACGTGGACATGATGAAGGCCGGCGAGGTGGGAGGCGCCATGGAGGAGGTACTGGTGCGGCTGGCACAGCAGCTGGACAGCGAGAAGATGCTTAAGGACAGCGTCAGGGCTGCCATGTTTTATCCCATGGTGGTGCTGGCTTTCGCTTTCGTGGTGCTTTTGGCCATGTTTTTCTTTATCGTGCCGGTATTTGTGAAGATGTTCCCGCCGGGGACGCCATTGCCGCTGCCCACCAGGGTTATTGTCTATTTCAGCGATTCGCTGCGGGCTTATTGGTATCTTTATTTTGCCGGGATGGGTGTGGCTTTCTTTGGGGCGAAGTATTATCTGGGCAGTCAGGCGGGAAGAGAGCGCTGGGACAAGATCAGGTTCCGGCTGCCGGTTTTCGGGGAGCTGATTAAAAAGACGGTGATAGCCAGGTTTGCGCGGACGCTGAGCACGTTGCTGGGGGGTGGTATACCGGTGCTGCAGGCCATGGAGACGGCGGGGCCGGCTTCGGGGAGCAGCCAGGTGGCGGAGGCGGTGAGGATGGCGGGGCTTAGGATCCAGGAGGGCCAGAGTATCGCGGTGCCGCTGCGGCAGAGTAGGCTTTTCCCGGCCATGGTGACGCTGATGATCGGGGTGGGGGAGGAGACCGGGGATCTGCCGGATATGTTGAGCCGGGTGTCGGAGTTTTACGAGGCGGAGGTGGCTACTATGACCAAGGGGCTTACCAGCATTATCGAGCCTTTGATGATGATTGTGGTGGGAGGCATGGTGGGCGCCATGGTAATATCGCTTTATCTGCCTATCTTTACGGTTATTACGCAGGTAAGGTAGGTGATTGGGATGGGCGGCGGGAGGAACGGACTGGAGGAGGCTCTGGCCGCTTACCGGGAGAGCGGGAAGGAAGAGGAACTGCGGGAGGTAATGCGGGCCGGCAAGAGGCTGGTCTGCTATTACGTGAGACTTTTTTCGGCCGGGAGCCTGGATGAGGATATGGTGCAGGCGGGGTTTGAGGGGCTCCTGAAGGCCGTAAAGAAATTTGACGAGGGAGCGGGGGCCGGGTTTGTCACCTATGCCAGCCATTGTATCATGGGGGAGATCCGGCATTACATAAGAAAAGAGAACCGGTATTACCGGCCGGGCTGTGTGGCTGAGCTGCAAAGCCGGGTGGAGAGACTGGTGGAGGAGCGGCTGAAGGAGTGCGGCGAGCCGCCGGGGATAGCGGAGATTGCCAGGGTCTTGAATGTCAAGGAGGAGAGTGTCAGGGCGGTGATGCGGGCCGGCCTGGTGCCTTTGGAGAAAGGTGAGATCAGGACGCTTAAGTATGAGAGCTTCAGGCTGCCCATTGAGGACAGGATTTTGCTGGAGCAGGCTATGAATAAGCTGGGGGCCATGCAAAAGAAGGTTATCAATATGTTGTTTTTCAGGGGCATGACCCAGGTGGAGGCGGCACAGGAGCTGGGTGTGAATCAAAGGAAGGTATCAAGGGAATTACATAAGGGTTTGCAGAATATGGCGAGGTATATGGAAGAGGGTTAAATTTGGGGGGTGATAGCGTGGGCTTGTTCGGGCAGTCCGGTGTGGTGGGGTTGGAGTTTGACACCGGGGTTATCAGGGCGGTGGAAGTAAAGGGAAAGGCCGGGAGGGCGAAGTTGGTGGCCGCCGGGATGGTGGAGATACCGGAGGAGGCGGTGGTCGACGGTTCGGTGGTGAAGGAGGGTGAAGTAAGCGAGGCGCTGGGGAGGCTGTGGGCGGAGGCCAGGTTTGGCAGCCGGGAGGTGGTGCTGGGGACTTTTAACCAGGGTGTCATCACCAGGATGATTAATTTCCCCAAGGTACCGGAGAGTAAGCTGGACCAGGCTATCAGGCTGTCGGCCCAGGAATATTTCCCCATTCCCCTGTCGCAGCTGGTGCTGGATTTTGCGGTGGTGGGGGAGATTAAGGGAGCGAACGGGCCGGAGCTGGAGGTGCTGCTGGTGGGCGCCCGGACGGCCGGTATTGAAAAGAGTTTGGCGGCTTTGCAGGCAAGCAGGCTGAAGCCGGTGGTCATAGACGCGTCGCCCCTGGCGCTGCTCAGGGTGCTGGGGGAGGAAAGCCGGGCGGGTACGGTGGCGGTGGTGGATATAGCCAACGGTTTAAGCAGCCTGATGATGATGGTGAACGGGGTGCCGCGGTTTACCAGGGGGATACCGGTGTCGCTGAAGCAGTATGCCGGGCAGCTGGGGCTGGCGCTGAAAGAGGTGCCGCTGTTTGCCCCGGAGGCGGAGGAGGGCGAGCCTCTGGTGGCGGCGAGCGGGGACGGGTCTGGCGGGGCTTTCGGAAGCTGGGCGCTGGCGGCGGTGGAAGAGATCAGGTCCACCATCAATTATTTTATCAAGCTGGACAGCTGGCCTGAGCTGACCTTGCTGGTGCTGTGCGGGCCGGGGGGGCGGATTCCGCTGCTGCCGGAATTGCTGCAGAACGAGCTGGGGGTGGCGGTGCAGGTGGTACGGCCCCTGGCCAGGGTGGCGCCGGCCGGGAAGCGGCCGGTGGACCGGCTGGTGAAGCAACCGGACTTTGCGGTTTGTACCGGCCTTGCGCTGCGCGGATTGGAGGGTTAAGCGTGGTAAAGATAAATTTGCTGCCCGCTTCGCTTTTGGCGGAAAGAAAAAGGCAGCGGGCACAGGGGCGGTTTTTGCTGTTGTCCGGTGTGGTTATGCTGGTGCTGGCGGCGGGTTTTGGTTTTTTGTTTATACAGACCATGGAGATCAAAAGCCGGCTGGCGGTGGTGTCCGCGGAGCGGGCCGCCGTGGAGGCGGAGATTGCCAGGTACAGTGTGTATACCAAATTGCAGGCGGAGGTCAACAGTAAGGCCGGTATACTGAAGAAGGTCATGGGCAGGCCGCTGCCCTGGGTGGAGGTGCTGGAGGAGGTCGGGGCGGTGATTCCGCCCAACGTGTGGCTGACCGATTTCCTGCTCACTGCCGGCAAGGAGGGGGAAGCAGGGCAGCTGACCCTGCGGGGGCTGACCTACGACCACCCGTCCACCGCGCGCTGGGTGGCGGCCCTGCGGGAAGTGAACGGGGTGGCTGATGTGCGGGTGATGTTCTCGGCGGAGGAGAAAAAAGACAATATAATGCTGGTGCGGTTCGAGGTCCGGGCCGGGTTGTTGCCGGGAGTAGAATATGACCCGCTGGCAAAGAAGGGTGAGTAGCTGTGGGTAAAGCGGCGATAAGCAGGCCTTTATTGTTTGTGGTAATCCTGGCGGTGGGGGCGCTTTTGGCTGTAGGGTACCTGCAGCTTGGTGTCCTGAAGAGAACGGCTGATATACTGGCGGCAGAGGAGCTGCAGCTCGGGCAGGCCAGGGTGAGGCTGCAGGCTATGAAAGCGCTGGCGGAGAAGGAAGAGGAGTTTAAGGAACAGCTGGCCGTGCTGGAGCAGCTTTTGCCGAAGGACGCCGGCGATGAGCGGTTGCTGGTGGATATGCAGTCGGCGGCGGATTTGTCGGCTCTGCGTTTCACTGTGATCAGGTTCGGTGAGCGGGCCAAAACGGACGGGGTTTATGTGCTGCCGGTTAATATGACTTTTGAGGGCCGGTTTCACGGGATGCTGAATCTCCTTGAGTACATCAGGCTTTATGAGAGGGCTGTGAGGATAGAGGAAATCAAGGCAGAAGTAAACCAACAGGCAGCGCCGGATCTGACCGCTTACATTAAGGCCAGCGCTTTCTATACCGGTGAATGAGGTATATGCCATGAATAAAAAGCCGAACGGGACAAAGAGGACAGTTATACCCTGCCTGATGCTGGTAATCCTGTTGTCCGGGTGTGCCCTGAAAAGCCCGGAGATAAAGCAGCCGGCGCCCGCCGCCGCTCAGCCGGCGCCTGCCGCGGGCCCTCTTTTGGCTAGGGAAAGGCGTCAGCCGGAACGGGATCCTTTCCTGGCTCCCGCGGTGGTTACGGCCGAACAGAAAAAGCTGGCTGAGATTAAGGAGGAAGGCAGAGACCCTTTTCAGCCGGTGCCCAATGTGGTTATTCCACCGGAGGTTAAGCCGGAGGAGCCTCCGGCGGCGCAGCCGGGTCCGGTCGAACCGGGAACGGGCCCGGTGAATATACAGCTGGTCGCACTGGACCGGTGCTGGATTGATGTTTTCGTGGATAATGAGCGGGTTCTCAGAACCAACTTGCCCAAAGACGGGTCAGTCAGTTTTGCCGGCGGCGAAGTGAGGCTTGAGCAGGTGGGCCGGGAGTGGGCGCTGGATGTCACATTAAACGGCAGATATCTTGGTGTGCTGAAGGATTTGGTGCCCGATCTGCAAAAAGGTCCTGTTACCTATAATTTTGACGGTACCAGGGTCAGGGTCAGCCTGGGGCAGCGCTACTCGGGGGGAGTGCTGGTCGGGCTCAACTTCAAGGTAATAAAATAAGTACGTTGGGGAGTGCTTATGGTGAGACAGGTTGCGCGGCCTGACCTGCTGGGGAAAATGTTGGTCAACGAAGGAATTATAACCGAGGAACAGCTGAATGCGGCGCTGAAGAGCCAGGAGATGAAAAAGGGCGATAAAGGATTACTGGGGAAGGTGCTGGTGGACCGGAAGTTCTGCAGCGAGACCGATATCGCCCGGGTGTTGGCCAAGCGGGCCGGGGTGCCTTTTGTTTCCCTGGAGGAATACCCGGTGAACGCGGTGGCCACCGCCACCATTTCGGCGGAAACGGCCAGGCGCTACGGGGCTTTTCCCATTGATTTTGAGAACGATAAACTGGTGGTGGCCATGCGCCAGCCGACCGATTTACTTATTTTAGATGACCTGCGCATTATTTCCGGGTTTAATATTAAGCCGGTGGTGGTGACTGACAGCGAGCTGGAGGCGGCCATTAACAATTACGCGAAAAGCAGCGTGGGCGTGGAGCACAGCGCCGAGGAGGAGGAGGAAGGCGAGGAGGAGGCCGCCCGGGATGTCCGGGTGTCGGAGGAGAAGCCGGCGGTGCAGCTGGCCAACGTTATTATCGCCCAGGCGGTGAATTCCAAGGCCAGCGACGTGCATATCGAGGTCTACGAGAAGACGCTGCGGGTGAGGTTCCGGATTGACGGGGTGCTGCACGACATTATGTCGCCGCCCAGGCAGATCCACGCGCCGCTGGTGTCAAGGCTGAAGATTATGGCCAATATGAATATTGCGGAGAGAAGGGTGCCCCAGGACGGACGGATGACGCTGAAGATCGAGGGGAAGGTCATCGACGTGCGGGTGGCCAGCCTTCCGGCCAGCTTTGGCGAGCGGATGACGCTGCGTTTGCTTGAGCGGACGGCGCGGACCATCACCCTGGAGGAACTGGGCATCTCGCCGGAGGTGCTGTCGCTTTACCGGCAGGCGGTGGCCAAGCCGTATGGGTTTATACCGGTGACCGGGCCCACGGGGAGCGGCAAGAGCACCACGCTGTACGCCAGCTTGGCGGCGGTGGACCGGGTGGAGAAAAACGTCATCACGGTGGAGGACCCGGTGGAGTACCGCATGGAGGGCATCAACCAGATCCAGATCAACCCCAAGGCGGGGCTGACCTTTGCCTCGGGGCTGCGGTCCATCCTACGCAGCGACCCGGATATCATCATGGTGGGTGAGATCCGGGACAAGGAAACAGCCCGTATCGCCATCGAGTCGGCCCTGACCGGCCACCTGGTTTTTTCCACGCTGCATACCAACGACGCGGCCGGGGCCATAACCAGGCTGACGGAGATGGAGATAGAGCCGTACCTTACCGCCTCCTCGATTTTGGCCATCCTGGCGCAGCGGCTGGCGCGGCTGCTGTGCGTGCAGTGCCGGGAGGCGTACACCCTGGACGCGGAGGATGCGCGCAAGATAGAAGATTTCCCGCTGGAGCCGGGAGAGAAGAAGGTGAAGATATATCGGGCCAGGCAGGGAGGCTGCATGCGCTGCAGCCACACCGGGTACAGCGGGCGGATCGGGGTGTACGAATTGTTGCCGGTGAGCGAGAGTATCCAGCGGCTGACGCTGGAGCGAAAATCAGCCAGCGAAATCAAGAAAAAAGCAATTGAGGAGGGGATGATTACTTTGCGCCAGGACGGCCTGAAAAAAGTGAGGCAGGGCCTCACCTCAATTGAAGAAATACTGAGGGTGATATTATGACCAATCCCATTATGCTTGTGCCGGATTTGGACAAGATCCTGTATAAATGCGTGGAAATGAGGGCCTCCGACCTGCACCTGACCGCCGGGCTGCCGCCCATGGCCCGGGTTTACGGCGACCTGGTCCAGCTGGACTTTCCGCCGCTGAAGCCGGGTGACATCGAGGAGATGATTTACCCCATCCTGGACGACCACCAGAAGGATTCCTTCCGGAAAAACTGGGAGCTGGACTTTTCTTATTCGGTGCAGGGGCTAAGCCGGTTCCGGGGCAGCATCATGAAGCAGCGGGGTTCCATCGACGTGGCTTTCCGCATGGTGCCCTGGAACATACCGCGGATCGAGGACCTGGGGCTGCCGCCGGTGGTGAAGGAGTTGTCTCGGCTGCCGCGGGGGTTGGTGCTGGTGACCGGGCCCACGGGCAGCGGCAAGTCCACCACCCTGGCGTCCATTATCGACCTGATCAACCAGGAGCGGCGGGTGAATATCGTCACCTTGGAGCACCCCATCGAGTTCCTGCACAGCCATAAAAAGTCCATCGTCCGGCAGCGGGAAGTGGGGAGCGACACCCATTCCTTTGCCGATGCGCTGCGCCACCTGCTGCGGCACGACCCGGACGTGATACTGATCGGCGAAATGCGGGACCAGGAGAGCGTGGCCATCGCCCTGACCGCAGCGGAGACGGGGCATTTGGTGTTTTCAACCCTGCACACCCAGACGGCGCCGCTGGCGGTGCACCGCATCGTAGACGTGTTCAGCGACGCCATGCGCAACCAGATCCGGCTGCAGCTGGCCGACACCCTAAAAGGGGTGGTGGCCCAGCAGATCCTACCCCGGGCCGACGGGCAGGGGCGGGTGGCGGCGGTGGAGGTGCTGATTAACACGCCGGCGGTGAGCAACATCATCCGCGAAGGCAAGGAGCACCAGCTTTACACCGCCATGCAGACCGGCAGAGCGGTGGGCATGCAGACCATGGACTACGCCCTGGCGGAGCTTTGCATGCGCGGCCTGATCACCCGGGACACCGCCGTGGCCCGCTGCGTGGACAAAAGAGAACTGGAGAGGCTGCTCACTTGATCCCGCTGGCGGTGACGGCGTTTGTCCTGGGCTTGGCGGTGGGGTCCTTTCTCAATGTATGTATTTACCGGATTGCCAGGGGGGAGTCTGTAATCTTCCCTCCTTCCCGTTGTCCCGGCTGCGGCCGGCGCCTGGGGGCGAGGGAGCTGATACCGGTGGTAAGCTACCTCCGGCAGCGGGGACGCTGCCGGGGCTGCGGCGTTGCCATCCACTGGCGCTACGCGCTGGTGGAGCTGCTTACTGCCTTTATGTTTGTGGTGCTGCTTTGGCGTTTCCCGGGCTTTGACTTTTTCCCGCAGGCTTTCTTTTACAGCGTGCTCCTGGTGGTGTTCTTTATCGACTTGGACCACCAGGTGATACCCAACCGGCTGGTGATTGTGCTTTTGGTGTTGGCCCTGGCGGTGCAGGTGTTTCGCCCGGTGCTGCCCTGGGGTAACGCGCTGCTGGGGATGCTGGCGGGGGGAGGCCTGTTGCTGTTGCTGGCGGTGGTGAGCCGGGGCGGCATGGGCGGCGGCGACGTGAAGCTGATGGCGGCGCTGGGGTTCTGGTACGGCTGGCAGCAGACTTTGCTGCTGTTGTTCGTGGCTTTTGTGGCCGGGGGACTGACCGGCATCTTTTTGCTGGCCGCCGGCATAAAGAAGCGCAAAGACCCTGTCCCTTTCGGGCCGTTCCTGGTCATGGCCGCGGTGGTGGTGGGGCTGTGGGGAGAGAGGATTCTGCACTGGTATATTCGCTGGTAGAACGCGGGCGAAAACGAAAACAGTCGGAATATGGCGCACAATTTTATGTTGGAATAAGCAGGACAAGGGGCTTTAATGTGGAATAATAAGGAAGGGTGGCAAAGGTGATACCGCCGGCCATGCGGCGCCGGCGCCTTGTAACGCCAGGGATCCTGATTCCCGGTGCCGGGAGGGTTGTGTGGTGAAAAAATTACCGTTTTTTGTCCTGGACCCAAAAGGCAACCGGGGCTTTTTTTTGCTCGAATCGGTGGTGGCCATCATGATCCTGGGGCTGGCTTCGGCCGGTTTTTTCGGCATGTACACCGTGGCAAACCGGAGCATGGCGGTGGCGGAAAGACATACCACGGCGGCCGCTTTGGCCAGGGAGAAGATGGAGGAGGTTAAAAGCGGCGGTTACTGGCACGCGGCGGACGGAGACGAGGCGGAGGTGGCGGGGTATCCCGCCTTCAGCCGGGAAGTGAGGGTGAAGGTGCCGGAGGGGGCGGAAGGCCTCAGGCTGTGGCTGGTTACGGTGCGGGTCAGCTGGGAAGAGGGCGAGTACAAGCTGTCCTCTTACCTGGCTGCCAGGTGAGCCATGGACGAGAGAGGCGTTACCCTGGCGGAGCTGCTGGTGGCATTGTCCCTGCTGCTTCTGGCGCTGTGTGCCGCTGTGACGTTTCACGGCTTTTGCCTGGCCGGGTTTGATAGTATGGCGGGCCGGGCCGAGACGGGCCAGCACGCCCGCATCGCCGCTGAAGAGCTGGTGGCTGAGCTGCAGTACGCCCGGGCGGTCTGGGTGGACTGCGCCAACCAGCGGGTAAGGTACAGCAAGCTCAAAGACGGCCGGGAGGAAATTTATATGTTTTACCTGGCGGGCCAGCAGCTTTTGCTTTACCTGCCCGGAGGTACGGCGGCCTCCATCGCCAATAATATCGAGTCGTTTGTGCTGGGGCCGGAGGGGGCGCTGGGGGCGGGGGAGCCGGTGCTTTTGGCGGTGCGGGCGGCGGGACGGGGCGGCGGGGTGGAATACCGCTGCCTGGTCTGGCCGAGAAATGTCAGGCAGGGTGGAGATGAGTGAAAAATAACGGTTCTGCGGTGGTCATGGTGCTGTTGTTTGCCGTCATTTTTAACATCCTGGGGGTTGGGCTTTTGGAGCTGGGGCTGACCGAGTACCGGATCAGCCGCAACGTGGCCCTTTATGACCGCCTGTATTACCACGCCGAGGCGGGGGTCGAGGAGGCGGTGGCCAGGCTGCCGCGGGACGGGGATTTGTTTGCCGGGTACACGGCGGTGCTGGAGCGGGCGGGGGAGCCCCCCTTTTTCCGGGTGGAGGTGGAAAGCGCCGGTGAGGGCAAGCTGATCCGGTCGGTGGGCAGGGCGGAAGGAAAGACCAGGCTGCTTTTGGTGCGGGCCGGCATTGACCTGTTTGGCGGGCGGGCACTGCTGGCGGGGGGCGAGGTGCGGCTTGGCCGGGCGGAGGTGCGGGGCCACGTGGGGGCAAAGAGAATTGTTTTTGTGGCGGGGGAGAACGTGGTGCACGGCTCCCTTTATGCCAAAGAAGTAAGGGCGGAGTGGGGCGCCGGCTACCGGCTGGCCGGCGGAGGGCGGGTATGCCCTGAGAACCGCGGCGGGAGCCTGGATTTGGATTTTACCTGGTATGCGGACAGGGCTTTTTTTTTCGACCCCAGGTGGCATATACCGGTGATTATGGATAAGTATTACTGGGAAGAGCTGGGCGCGGCCGGGAAGTCACTGGTCTATGTGCCGGGCGACCTTACGGTGAGCGGGGAATTTTTGTTCAGCGGGGTGCTGGTGGTGCGGGGAAGCGTGGACTGGCGGCCACAGGCGTTGGCCGGTGATTTTGTGGTGCTGGCGGAGAGGGATATTGTTTTTGGGACAGCGGCGGAGCAGGCGGGGGGAAGCGCTTTTTTCTGCAGCGGCGGCAGCATCGTTGACGGCCGGGCAAAGCGGGAGGCGCCGCTTTTGCTTTGCGGCGCGCTGGCGGCGGCGGGGGATATTGACCTTGAACTGGTGCGGGTCACCGGCAGCGAAGCGGCGCTGAAGCTGTACCGGGGGGAACTGGCGCCCGGGTCGTTCAGCGGGCTGGCCGGCTTTACCCTGGAGTATATCGACCCGACGCCAAGAAGGTGAGCGCGGTGGGCAGGCGCGGGAAGGCCGGGGTTACCCTGGTGGAACTGGCGGTGGTGTTGCTGGTGCTGAGCCTGCTCCTGGCGGTGGTGGTGCCGCTGGCGCTTCATTCCTCGTACTGGTCGCTCAAGGTGGCGGCCAACCAGCTGGCAGCGTGCATCAGGGAGACGAGGTACCGGGCCATTGTGGATGGCGTCAACTGCTACCTGGTATTTTACCAGTTCAACCACCGCTACAAGCGGATTTACCCGGAGGGGACAAGCTGGGTGCGGCTGCCGGAGGGGGTGGAGCTTTCGCACGTCAATTTCCCGCTGGCCATGGAAAACCGGCCCACCCTTTATTTCCGCCCCACCGGCGCGCCCAATATTGGAGGGCACGTGGCCCTGCGTGACAAAAAGGGGAACCGGCTTTACGTAATCGTCCGGCCGGTGACCGGCCGGGTCAGGATCGACACGGTGCCGCCGTAGATGAAAATAAAATAAGTACTTTTCAGGCAGGGCAGGATTTTTTTGCCGCGGGAGCGAAATAATAGGCTTTAGAAAAAGAGGTGTGCAATGAACGGCAGGCTTTTGGCCCTGAGGGAGAAACTGAACGGAAAGTCGCTCCTGGTGACCAACCCGCGCAATGTGGCTTACCTGACCGGGTTTACCGGGACTTTCGGCTATGCGCTGGTGAAGGGCGACAGGGCGTTTTTCCTTACCGATTTCCGTTACCTGGAACAGGCGGCGCAGCAGGTGACCGGCTTTGAGGTGGTTGATGCCGGCCTGGCGCTCTGGAAGAAAGTGGGCGAACTGCTGGCGGGGGACAGGCTCGCCGTGGAGGCGGAACACCTGACCTGCGAGGCTTTCGGTAAGCTGAAAGAAGCCCTGCCCGGAGTGGAGGTCACGGCGGAGCAGTCGCCGCTTTTGAAGCTGCGCAGCATCAAGAGCGGTGAAGAGGTGGAGAAGATTGCGGCGGCGGTGCGGCTGGCCGACGAGGCGTTTGCTTACGCACTGGAACTGGTCAGGCCCGGTGCGCGGGAGAAGGAAATAGCGCTGGAGCTGGAGTTTTTTATGCGGAAAAGGGGGGCCGGCAGTGTGGCTTTTGAGATAATCGTGGCTTCCGGGCCGCGGTCGGCGCTGCCCCACGGCGTGGCGGGGGAGAAGGAGATTGAGGCGGGCGAGGCGGTGGTGCTGGACCTGGGGTGCGTGCTGGACGGCTACTGCTCAGACCTGACGCGGACGGTATTTGTGGGAAGCGCGGGGGAGGAGGAACGGGCGGTTTACCGGGAGGTGCTGGCTGCCCAGGAGCGGGCGCTGGCCGGAATCAGGGCGGGTATGACCGGCAAGGAGGCGGATGCGCTGGCGCGGGATTACCTGACGGAGAAGGGGTACGACCGGAATTTCGGGCACGGCCTGGGGCACGGCCTGGGCAGGGAGGTTCACGAGCTGCCGCGGCTTTCGCCGGCGTCGGAGGAAACCCTGCAGGAAGGCAATGTGGTCACGGTGGAGCCCGGCGTCTACCTGCCCGGCAAGTTCGGAGTAAGGATTGAGGATGTGGTGGTGATCGGGAAGGACGGTTGCCGCAACCTTACCGCAAGCACCAAGGAACTTATCTGTTTATAACGGAGGTTGGATGAATGATTTCTACCAGCGATTTTCGGACCGGACTGACCATCCTTCTGGAAGGTGAAGTTTACACCATCGTCGATTTCCAGCATGTCAAGCCGGGCAAGGGGGCGGCATTTGTCCGCTCCAAGCTGAAAAACGTCAAGACCGGCGCTGTTACGGAAAAGACTTTCCGGGCCGGCGAGAAAGTGGAGAGGGCGGTGATGGACAAGCGTGAAATGCAGTACCTCTACAGTGCCGGCGACGATTATTTCTTCATGGACAACGAGACTTACGAGCAGCTGACCATCAGCCGCGGGCAGCTGGGGAACGATGTAAAGTACCTGAAGGAAAACATGACTATCGGGGTTCTCTTGTTTGAAGAGAAAATATTCGGCATTGAGCTGCCTTACTCGGTGGAGCTGACGGTGGCCCAAACGGAACCGGGCATCAAAGGAGACACGGCTTCGGGAGGTTCCAAGCCGGCTACCATGGAAACCGGCCTGGTGGTGCAGGTGCCGTTTTTTATAAACGTGGGCGATGTCCTGCGGATAGATACCAGGAGTGGTGAGTACATTGAACGGGTGTGAGTGCGGTTGTAACTTAAACGAAGGAGGGACGAAAGTGGACGACCTTAAATCACGCGTGGCTTACCTGAAAGGACTGGCGGACGGGCTTGGGATTGACGAGAATTCTCGGGAAGGGAAGCTTTTTACCCACATAATCGAAGCAATCGAGGCGCTGGCGGAGGCGGTGACGGAGCTGGCCGAAGACTACGAGGACCTGGCTGACTTTACCGAGGCTATCGACGAGGACTTAAACGAGCTGGAAGACGATTTCTACGAGGATGACGACGGGGATGACGACGGGGACGACGAGGAGATGTTCTCCGTGGAGTGCCCTGACTGCCATGAAATCGTCTATATTGACGAAGACATGCTGGAAGATGAGGACGTCCTGGAGATACTCTGCCCCAACTGCGAGCGGGTGGTATTTATCAACGACGACGAAGACTACGAAGACATGGACGAAGAAGACTCAGAGGACGAAGACGAAGACGACGACTAGCTGACGTGGGTGACACGGGGACGGTTCTTTTGTCACCTGCAAAAAGAGAAAACCGGAAAAGCCTGCGTAAAGCCATGCGCAGGCTTTTGGCTGTACTGCGGTAAAATCTGGCTAAACTGTGGCGGCGGGTTTTTTGCTTTCAGATGATCAACCGGTTCAGCCCTCAGGGCCCGCTTTTTTGCTGGCAGGAAGGACAATTGGCTTTTGCCATGGAAATAACATGGAGAAGCCTGTTGTTACGGAGGCGTGGGCATTGTTTGAGTTTGCGGCTGTTTACAGTATGGAGAAGCTGGTGATGGTGGCGGCGCTGACCGTGGCTGTGATGGCGATGGCGGCGCTGGCGGCCTATACCTGGTGCTCGGGATTGGCCGGGCGGCGGAAGGGGCTGCTTCTGCTGCTGCAGGCGGTGGCGCTGGTTACACTGGCGGGGCATTTCCTGGTGCTGGTATCGCCCCCGGGGGAGATGTTCTTTTTTGCCGTGATACATACGGCAGGCGCTTGCCTGCTTGGGCCTGCCCTGTTTTTTTATGTTGCCGAAGGGTTCGGGGGGAACTGGAGGCGGGTGGCGGCAATGTTGTCGGTGGTGCCGGCGGCGGGAGCGGTAATGGCGCTGGCCAGCGGCGGCCACGGCCTGGTTTTTACTGTGCATGAAACTTTAACCGTCAGTTACGGCAGTGCCTTTTTCTGTATCGTTGGTTATAACTGTGTGATTGGGGTGGCGGCGGTCGTTTTGTTGTACCGGACGGGAGCCTGGCGGGTTCTGCTCAGGGGCTTTAGGCCGGTTCTGGCTGCCCGTATGGATGTTCTGGACAGCCTTAACGAAAGTGTGGTTATGGGGGACGGGGACGGGCATGTTGTCTATTTCAACGGCACCGAATTGGTCAGGGGGCTCGGTCTTTCCACCGGAGACGGCGTGGAGAGGCTGGAGGAGCTAACCGGTGGCGGTGAGTGCGGCGAGGTAGTCCGGGAGGGCAGGTGTTACGCCTGGCACCGGAGCGGGCTACAGTGGGGAGGGCAGAAAGCGGGGGTGCTTTATACCTTCAGGGATATCACCGTGTACCGGGAACTGATTGACAGGTTGAACCGGAAGAACGAAGAGTTAGGTACCGCTTTGGCCAGGTTGCGGGAGTATGCGGAGACGTCCGGGAAGCTGGCGGAGGAAACGGAACGGAACAGGATTGTGCTCAGGGTGCAGGAAACGGTGGGCGGGTACCTGGGGGATATCATCAGGAACCTGGAGGAGGCCTGTGGTTTGGATGGGCCTGAACTTGAGGATAAAATCACCCTGTGCGTGTCTCTGGCCCGGACAGGTATTGGAAAAATAAGGGAGTCGTTGCTTTAGTCCGGTTGGGAATAAAAAAGGATGACCAGCAGGGTGTTTGAAGGCCGGGCCCGGCCGGTGGTTTGCGCGCCAAAAAAATCTGCTGTAGGAGAAGCGGACGATGGTCTTTGATCTGGACTGGCTGTATGACATTTTTATCCTGGAGGCATGGCATATTTTTTCCATTATGCTGGCCGTGTTTTTTCTGGTTTTCATCTGCCTTAATTCCAGGAGGACGCTGCTATTTTACCATTACCTGGCTTTGCAGCTGATTCTTTTAAACTGGCTGGTGTCCAAGGTCTTCAAGACGGTGGCGCCTACCGCCGGACTCAAGTGGTTTTTCATCGTGGCGCAGTATTTTACCGTTGCTTTTCTCGGCAGCGCGGTGCTGATGTTCAGCTACCTGTACGCCAGGGGTAGGCCGGTTCCCTTCCGGAAGGCCGTTTTGCTGAATATTTTGCCCCTTTTCTTTTTCGTCGTCATAGCCACCAACGAAAGGCACCACCTGTTTTACGCCACCTATGATTTCCTGGGGGATACTTTCGGCCCGCTTTTTTACGCTTACAGCGCGGTCACCTATGGTTATATCACTGCCGGCCTTGGGTACTGCTTCTCCCGCCTGCGTCGGGAGTACAGGGGGGCTGGCCTGCAGTCCCGCCTGGTGATGCTTGGCATCATCATCCCCCTGTTTGTTAATTTCCTCTATATCGGGCGGCTGGTGAAAATGCGTTTTGATATTACCCCAGTGAGCTACAATCTGTCACTGCTCCTGTTTGCCTACGCCGTATACCGGCAGCAGTTTCTTGACGTGATTCCCCTTGGTATATCGGAGGCGTTCCACAACCTGAGAGAGGGTGTGCTGGTGGCCGACCGGTACGGCGCGGTTTCTGACAAAAACCGGAGGATGGCTGAAATCCCGGGGCTTGGCGGGGACTATGAAACACTGGACGCTGTAAATGAGGCGCTGGCGTCGGCAACCGGGGGCTGCGCCAGACTGCCTGAAGCGGGAAGCGGCCCGGTAAATATTGTCTTGCCGGGGGAAAAGAAAAAACACCTGAGTATTGCCTTAAAGGCTCTAAAGCGGAAGCCCGGGGGCAGCGCCCTGGTGTTTGCTGACAATACAGTTTTTTTTGAGCTGATCGGTGAGCTGGAAGAAAGCAACAGGCAGCTGCAACAGGCCAAAACCAGTCTGGAAGAATATGCCATGATGCAGCAGCGGCTGGCGGTGCTGGCGGAGCGAAACCGGATGGCCCGGGAGGTCCATGATATACTGGGGCAAACCCTGGTGCTGGTTTTGAACCTGCTGGAGAGCGGCGGGAGGGCCAGGTTGGAGCAGGCGCTGGCTGCGGCCAGGCAGGGCACCGCCGAGCTGCGGGGCGCCTTTGGTCAAAGCGGCGGACAAGCCCCGCCGGATTCCCCGGCGGCGCGGCTTGGGCAGCTGGCCGAAGCATACGGACAGACCGGAATGACGGTGAACATACACGGGCGGGAAGCGGTGAACAGGCTGCCGGCGGACCAGGCCCATACCGTATTCCGCATCTGCCAGGAGTCGCTGACCAACGCGCTGAAACACGGCCGGGCCGGCCGGGTGGATATCTTCATCAGGCTAAAGGCGGAACATGTGGAGCTTTTCATCGCTGACAACGGCACCGGATGCACCGGGTTGAAAAAGGGCCATGGTATAACCGGCATGGAAGAAAGGGTGAAAAAGCTGGGCGGGGTATTTTCCTGCGATTCGGAGGGGGACGGGTTTATCCTGCATGCCCGGTGGCCCTGCTGAGGGTCACATTTTTGGCCGTTGCTGCCCATTGTAACCAAAAGTCATTTTATTTGTAACTGGAAGATATAGCCAACCGGTTACTTTTGTTACTTGAGGGTTGTGAGCGCCGGAGATAAAATTAAATAAAATACAGGCAAATTTTGCCGGCCTGCTGCACTGATGGGAGGGTTATTTTTGTTTGAAAAAAGAGACATAAGTGGTGCTCGCTGCTGACGGTGGCGGCGCTGGTTCTTGTCCTGTTTGCCGGGGTGGTTAACGCTTCCGCCGACCTTCCCAGTTCCTGGGCTCTGGTCGAGGTGGAAGCGGCGGAAGCACTGGGGCTGGTTCCGGCCGGGCTTGTCCTTGGTTACAGGGAAAACACCACCCGGCAGGAGTTCTGCCACCTGGTCATGAACCTGGTGAAGGTAAAAACAGGAATGACCATTTCGTCGTTTAGCGGCAAGCCATAAACGGCATGTACCCGTCACTGCTGGATATGGTCATTACCGACTGGAACAGGGGCTGGGCGGGAGGGCTGGTGGGCGTTAACATGCGGGGTGGGGTTATCAGCAACAGCTACTCCCATGTAATAGTGGACATTCACGCCCCCGGCGAGCTTTCTTTTGGCATTTCCGGCGGCCTGGTTGCCGTTAACGGGGGGGATGTCCTTTACTGCTATTCGGCCGGCAAGGTTTCCTCCAATAAGTACCGCGGCGGCCTGGTGGGCTACGCAGAGAACTACTCCAGCGTCAGGCACTCCTACTACGACCGGCAGACATCGGGCCGCAGCGATAACGACGGCCGTGGCGTGCCAAAGACCACCGTGGAAATGCTGAGGCAAAGTACCTACACCGGCTGGGACGGCTCCCTCTGGAAGTTTTACAGCGACCTGTCGTCCTACCCCACCCTGCAGTGGCAGTAGGGACTCATGGCAGGGCAGATAAGCAAAAGGCCTGTGTCTGTTATGGCACAGGCCTTTAATTTTTGCCGGGGGGAGCGGGGTTTCAGTTAAAAAGTCGCCCTGAGCCAAGGGCTTAAACGGCCTGCATTCCTTTAATCACGCTGAAAATTTCTTCAATATCCGGCAGTTCCCTGATAGGGTATATTTTTCTGAAAACTTCCTGTCCTTTTTCGTCAACCAAGATGTTGGCCCGCTCCGAGAAGCCGTTTGCCTCGCGGAAAATACCAAACAGCGCAGCCACACCGCCGTGGGGCCAGAAGTCGCAGAGCAGGCTGGTGTTGCTGATACCCAGGGACTCGGCCCAGGCTTTTTTACAGGGTACCGAATCCACGCTTAGGCCGAGGGCTACCGTGTTCAGACTGGCAAACCTTTCCCGATTGTCTTCCAGGGACTTCATCTGCTCGGCGCAAATACTTGTCCAGGCCAGGGGATGGAAGGACAGCAGTACCCTTTTGCCTTGAAAGTCTGAGAGGCGGACCTCCTGGTCTTTTTGGTCTTTAAGAACGAAATCTTTCAACGGAAATACCTCCCCGGTGTTAAGTGGTAATGCTATTCTAACGTTTAAGGCTGAATTTGACAAGGTACCAAGGGTGATGCTATAGCCTTTATCTTATAAGGATAACTGGGGGTGACAGGTAACAAGAAGCGGTGTTAGAGAATAAAACCTTGTTGTTGTAAAAAAGCCATGCCAAGAGAAAACTTAAAGCCCTTTGCTACAACTACAACAATGTTTTCTATCGGGTAAATAAGCCTGCAGCGAAAATTTTCCGGTAGCGTAGCCATGAGGACTCTAGCGTCACCGCAGCGCAGCGGAGGCCCGCAGGGAAAATGATGGAAGCATCACCCGCGGTTCAGCATAAATATTCGTTGTAGTGATAATTACATCATCGAAAATGCACAGAAGGATTTTCAGTAAATATGAAGAATAATTCAACTATTCGTTAAATTAAAAAAATAGTGTTTATATTCCTACAGTCATTACTGTTAATTTAAATATGCCAATAAAAGAAGGAAGGAGAAAAATAACATGAAAAAATGGCTGGTTGTTCTTATTGTTTTGTCTCTGATTTTGTCTGTTGGCTTCCAGGCAACGTGCAATGAGAATGAGACGGTTACCGTGCCTTTGGTGGTGGTGTACCTGGAAAGCCCGGACCAAATTGCAGCTCTCCTTGAGGCAGGACTGGATATTGTGGGTATTGACTTAGTTAACCTGGAAATAGAGGTTGTTTTGAACGACTATGACCGGGAATACCTGGACAATGCCGGGCTGAAGTATGACATACTGATTGAAGACCTTACTTATTATGGTCCTGAAACCACCGAATTCGGCATCATGTCCATGGGCAGAGAGGATTACCGCCAGTGGCACGAGATCGAAGAGGAATTGCAGACATTTGAGGAAATCTATCCGGACTTGACCAGACTTCATATTTTAGGACACTCTCATCAAGGAAGACCTATTTATGCCCTGGAAATTAGTGCAGCACCGGGTGTAAACGACGGTAGGCCAGAGTCCGTTCATATGGCCCTATATCATGCCAGGGAATGGCCTACTACAGAAATGGCGTTAGATTTGGCCTGGTATTTGTTGGACAACTATGGTATAGAAGAAAAGGTTACAAACATCGTTAACACAATCAGGGTCTGGATTATTCCTGTAGTTAACCCTGATGGATATGTGCATTCCCAAAATGTATACCAAATGTGGCGCAAAAACAGACGGCACAATAGCGATAATTCGTGGGGAGTAGATTTAAACAGAAACCATTCATATAACTGGGGCGGAGTCGGTTCATCGGGGGTAACTACGTCCGATACGTACAGAGGTCCCTCGCCAACCAGCGAACCAGAACTTTGGGCGATCAGGGATTTGTTTTTGGGACGCCATATTATTACTACACTGAGCGGACACACTCATGGTAGGTATGTGCTGTGGTCTTGGGGCTACAAACCGGACTTAATCCCGGACCATTCAGTACATGCAGATTTGGGTTATCAATATCAGGCATTCAATGGCTATCCGATGAACCGGGTTGGTCCGTCCAACACCACAATATATGCAACCTCGGGTGCTTCGGACGACTGGGTTTACGGAGTATTCAGAGGTATATCGTTTACGTTTGAATATGGGACTGCTTTCATTCCTCCCTATATGGGTACAATTACTACAGCAAACCAGTTGGTAACTGAGCAGTTTGGAACAATATCCGGTAACCTGCTAACCTTTTCGGTGTTACCGGGGGGGGGAGAGCGGTAACTTGGTTAATTGCGGTAAAGGCCTTACCCCTGATGACTTTCCCGCCGAAGTAGCTGGGAATATCGCCCTAATTGAACGGGGTGACGGTACTTTCCGGCTAAAGGCAGATAATGCGGTTGCTGCTGGTGCGGTAGGCGTAGTTATCTATAATAACACTACCGGGGCAATTTCCGGAACACTGGGAAGTGCAGGAGTGCCTGTTCCGGTTTTAGGTATTACACGGGCAGATGGCCTTTTAATCAAAAACGCCTTGGACGGTGGCCAGGAAGTAACGGGAACACTGCGGCAGGCAGTTGTTGTATCCAATAGCTACCAGCAGGAGTGGGAGAGGAATTTACCCGCGTTTCTGCTTAATATTGAGTCTGCGGCAACCTATGCCAGCGTGGTATACGGGAATATTACCGATAAATTAAGCGGAGAACCCCTGACTGCAAATCTGGATATGGCAGTGGACCTCAGGTCGCGCCTCTCCAACGGACAATTTATTAATGAACCTCACAGAACGTCTATTTCGGCTTCTGGCTCCTACCAATGGTATATTTTGCCCAGCAATCAGCCTGAACTGGAAACACCGCCCTATACCATTACTGTTAGTTCTCCCGGCAGGTATTCGCAGCAAGTCGAACTTACAGTTAGCTCTTACCAGGAAGCACACGAGCTGAATTTCGAGCTGCAACCCGTTTCAAAAGTACTTGTTCCCCCTGTGTTAAGCTGGCAGCCGAACGCTACTATCCCGTTTAAGTTTGTCACCTTCAACAGGGATGGTGAGGCTGAGTTCATGAGTAACGTGACGGTAGCACTGGTAAAAGACGGCGCAGAAATTGTCTTTACCGAGGCTGGGTTCGGTGCCAGGTTTGTGCGCAAAGGAGATAATAACGGAGAATACATCGTAAACATTAACACCAGGGCTCTTGGCTTAAAGGAAGGAGTTTATGACGTAATTATTAGATTTACCGGCGCAGAAGGCGAGCTTGAATATCCCACTACTATCACGCTTAAGGCTCAGGCACGTCAAAGGGCGTCTTAGACAGATGAGCTCTGTAAATACCATTTCTAACAAAAGCACAGGAAAGCCCGTGGTTGCCACGGGCTTTCCTGTGCTTTCCGGTGCCCACTGAAGAAGGAACCAGAATCTATAATAAGTTCCTTTAAAGAACAGTTTACCAGATATCTCCCCAAGGGTTTCTAATGATTCTAAAAAGAACAATGGGGTTAGATTTTTTAAAAGGAATGTGTGGTTTCTTAGCGAATATAACCAGGTGGACTTTTTGTGAAAAGGAGTTGTATAAGCATATGGCAGGATGCGCGTGCAAGAATCTGGACAAACAGCCGCTCCCCTACGAAAAGCTTGATGAGATTATCGTCAGGTATAAGGGGGACCCCAGTGCCATCATACCTATTCTGCAGGACATACAGGAATCGCTGGGTTATATCCCCAAAGAAAGCATTTCTTATTCGGCGGAAAAGCTGGGCGTTTCACCGGCCAAAATTTACGGGATCGTGACGTTTTACGCTCAGTTCCGGATGACGCCCAAGGGCAAGCACAGCATTATGGTCTGTGAAGGGACGGCTTGTCACGTCAACGGTGCCAAGGGACTTGGCAACGCCATTACCGATGAACTGGGCATCAGGGGAGGCGAGACCACCGGGGACAAGCTTTTTACTCTGGAATACGTGGCCTGTGTGGGTTGCTGCAGCCTGGCTCCGGTTATTGTTGTGGACGGAGAGGTGCATGCCAACATGACTCCTGAGAAGGTGCGGAAGGTTCTGAAACAATACCGGGGCAACGGTAAGGACGAAGAAAATTAGGAGCGGGGAGGTGCCAAAATGCAAGCCAAGACTGTAATCAAGGTCGGTTTGAGTACGTGCGGCATTGCCGCCGGCGGTTACAAGACTTACGAGGCGCTGCAACAGGAACTGGAAAAGGACGGCCTGGATGTTTCCCTGCAGCGGACCGGCTGCATCGGCATGTGCTACATTGAGCCCATTGTGGAGGTAATTACGGCGGAGGGCAAAAGCTTTTACTACGGGGGTGTGACCCCGGAAAAGGCGCCGCGCATCATAAATGAGCATATAATCGGCGGTGTGCCGGTGGCGGACATGCTGCTGGAGGACGAGAAGGCCAATGTCTTTGCCAAGCAGGTAAGGGTGGCGCTGAGAAACTGCGGTGTCATCGACCCCGAATCTCTGGACGATTACCGCGCCATGGATGGCTACAAGGCCATTGAGAAGGCGCTAAAAGAAATGACTCCGGAGCAGGTTATCCAGGAAGTGCTGGATTCGGGCTTGCGCGGCCGGGGCGGCGCCGGTTTCCCCACCGGTCTGAAGTGGCAGTTCACCCGGCAGTATAAAAGCGATCAGAAATATATCGTCTGCAACGCCGACGAGGGAGACCCGGGCGCTTTCATGGATCGCAGCATCATCGAGGGAGACCCCCACGCGGTGATTGAGGGCATGATGCTGGCGGGTTACGCCATCGGCGCGTCGGAAGGCCACGTTTACGTGCGGGCCGAGTACCCCCTGGCCATTGTCCGCCTGGAAAAGGCCATCGTCGCCGCCAGGGAGGCGGGGTTGCTGGGCCAGAATATCCTGGGCACCAACTTCAGCTTTAACATAAAAATTAAAAAGGGGGCCGGTGCCTTTGTCTGCGGCGAGGAGACGGCATTGATCGCGTCGCTGGAGGGCGAGCGGGGAATGCCCCGGCTGAAGCCTCCTTTTCCTGCCGAGGCCGGCCTGTGGAAAAAACCCACCTGCATCAACAACGTGGAAACGCTGGCCAACATACCCTGGATTATCTACAACGGCGCCGCCAGCTACGCCAGGTACGGCACTGAGAAGAGCAAGGGCACCAAAGTGTTTGCCCTGGCGGGCAAAATCAACCGGGGCGGCCTGATCGAGGTGCCCATCGGTATCCCGCTGCGCGATGTTATCTACGAAGTGGGCGGCGGCATCCCCGGTGGCAAGGCGTTTAAGGGGGTGCAGATGGGGGGGCCGTCGGGCGGCTGCATTCCGGCCAGCCTGCTGGACACCACGGTGGACTACGAGTCTATTGTCAGGACCGGCGCCATCATGGGCTCCGGCGGTATGATTGTGCTGGACGAAACCTCCTGCATGGTGGATATCGCCCGCTTCTTCATGAATTTCACCCAGAACGAGTCCTGCGGCAAATGTATTCACTGCCGCCTGGGTACCAAGCGGATGCTGGAGATACTGGTCCGCATCACCGAAGGCAAGGCCAAGATGGAAGAACTGGAGCTGTTGGAGGAGCTGGCTTTCAACGTGAGGGAGGGGGCGCTCTGCGGCCTTGGCAACACGGCGCCAAATCCTGTCCTCACTACGCTTAAATATTTCCGTGATGAGTATGTGGCCCACATCAGGGACCGCAAGTGCCCGGCCAAGGTTTGCCGCGAACTGCTGACCTACACCATTGACCCGGAGACCTGTATCGGTTGTATGCGCTGTGCCAAGCGCTGTGCCGTGGGAGCCATCAGCGGTGAGAAGAAACAGGTCCACGTCATAGACCAGGAGAAGTGCATCAAGTGCGGCAACTGTCTGGACGCCTGCCGGGTCAACGCGGTGCTGGTCGACTAAATAAGTTTTAGGTGAAGGAGTGAACAAAGGCATGAGTAAAGTACGCGTCAATATAAACGGCCGGGAACTTTTGGCCACTGTCGACCAGACTATCCTGGACGTGGCCAGGGAGAATAATATTCACATCCCGACCCTTTGCTTCAGCGGCGAGCTGGAAGTCTACGCTTCCTGCGGCCTGTGCCTGGTGCAGGTGGAAGGCATGCCGAAGCTGCTCCGTGCCTGCGCCACCAAGGTGGCTGACGGCATGGTGGTGGAGACCGAGAACGAGAAAATCAGGTCGGCACGCAAGCTGGCGCTGGAACTGATACTGTCCGACCACGTGGGAGACTGCCGCGGGCCGTGCGTGATGAATTGCCCGGCCAACTGCGATGCCCAGGGTTACGTGGCGTTGGCGGCCAATGGCCAGTTCCGCGAGTCCCTGGCCCTGGTAAAAGAGTTTATGCCCATACCCGCTTCCATTGGCCGTGTCTGCCCGGCGCCCTGCGAGGAGAATTGCCGCCGCCGGCTGGTGGACAGCGCCATCTCCATCCGCTACCTGAAGCGGCTGGTGGCAGACCTGGATATGGCCAGCGACGACCCCTACGTGCCGCCGGTGGCCCCCGATACGGGGAAGCGCGTGGCGGTAATCGGCTCCGGCCCCGCCGGCCTGACCGCCGCCTACTTCCTGCGCCGCGCCGGCCACGCCGTGACCATTTACGAGTCGTTGCCGGAGATGGGCGGCATGCTGCGTTACGGTATCCCCGAGTACCGCCTGCCCAAGTCGGTGCTGCAGGCGGAAATCGACCAGGTGCTGGCCCTTGGCGTGGAAGCCCAGGTGGGGGTGCAGCTGGGTGAGGATTTCACCATCGAGTACCTGTTCAAGAGCGGCTATGACGCTGTTTATCTTGCCATCGGTGCCCAGATCAGCAAACGCATGGGGGTGCCCGGCGAGGACCTGCCCGGTGTGATAGGGGGAGCCGAGTTCCTGCGCGCCGTAATGCTGAACGAACCGGTGGATTTGGGCGACCGGGTGGCTGTAATCGGCGGCGGCAACACCGCCATGGACGCGGCCCGCACCGCCATCCGTCTGGGGGCGAAGAATGTGGCTGTTGTTTACCGCCGCAGCCGTGACGAGATGCCGGCGCAGAAAATCGAGATTGAAGAAGCCCATGAAGAAGGGGTGGAATTCCACCTGCTGGTGGCTCCGGTGAAGGTGGAGGGCGACGGCAGGGTGCAGAGAATGGTCTGCCAGCGCATGCGCCTGGGTGAACCGGACTCATCAGGCCGGCGCCGCCCCGAGCCCATCCCCGGTGACACCTATGTTATGGAAGTAGACACCATTATCGCCGCCATTGGCCAGGACGTGGACACAGACGACATTAAAGGCCAGGTGGCCGTGAACAGGTGGAACACCATCGAGGCCCAGGAAGGCACCTTCCTTACCAACGTCCCCGGCGTTTTTGCCGGCGGTGACGCGGTGACCGGCCCCGGCATCGCCATCGAGGCGATAGCGGCCGGCAGGCGGGCGGCCGAGACCATCGACAACTACCTGTACGGCCGGGTGGCGCCCTTTAAGACTTGGTACAACATTAAGAAGGAAGGCCTGACCGAGTCGGACTTTGCTCACCTGGAGAAGGAAGAAAAGGCCAAGATGCCGGTGACGGAGCCCGAAGTGAGGGTGAAGAACTTCCGGGAAATCGAGCAGGGCATCTCCGAGGCCGATGCGGTGGCTGACGCCATGCGCTGCCTGGAGTGCGGCTGTTTTGACGCCTTCGAGTGCAAGCTGCGGGATTTCGCCACCACCTATAAGGCCAGGCCGGAGCGCATCATCGGGGAAAAGCACGAATTTGAAATCGTCAGGCACCCGTTTATCGTACGTGACCAGAGCAAGTGCATCCTGTGCGGCCTGTGCGTGCGTACCTGCAGCGAGATCATCGGTGCCGAAGCCCTTGGCCTGGTGAACCGTGGTTTTGACGTCTACGTCAGCCCGTCCCTGGACCTGCCGCTGGAGGAGACCAGCTGTGTATCCTGTGGACAGTGCGTGGCGGCCTGTCCCACCGGTGCGTTGGTTGAAAACATGCCCTTTGAGAAGCCGGCTGCCTGGCAATTGCAGGCTACCAGGACCACCTGCGGCTGGTGCGGCGTAGGCTGCAGCATGCAGGTGGAGACGGTGGGCGACCGCATTGCCCGCGTGGTCCCGGTGGACGGCCCAGTCAACAATGGCCTGCTCTGCAAGCGCGGCCGCTTTGGGTTGCCCTTTACCAACGAGGATTTGCGCCTGAGCGTACCCATGGTTTACGGTGAAGACGAGCTGGAAGAGACCACCTGGGAAGACGCGCTCATCTACGTGGCCAAGAAAGCCAAGGCCATCAGGGCCCGCTTCGGCGGTGAAAGCATCGCAGTCTTTGCCAGCCCCCGCTATACCAACGAGGAGCTTTACCTGATACAGAAGTTTGCCCGTGCCGTCCTTGGCACCAACAATATCAACAGCCTGTCCGAACCGGAGAGCCCCCTGCGGGAAGTTTTGGGCTTTGACGGTTCCACCAACTCGTATAGTGAAATCGACAGCGCTGACTTTATCCTTGGAGTGGGTGTGGACTTTGATTATCCCATTGCCGCCCTGAAGTTAAAGCAGGCCGCCGGTAAGGCGCAGCTTTGGCTGGTGGACGGCAAGGAACCCAAGCTCGGGAAATACGCTGCCAGAGTGCTGCGGGTCGACCCCGGCGCCAACGCGCGGTTTTTTGGGGCGCTAATCGCGCTGGCTTACCGGAACGGCTTTGCCAGCGGAAGCTGCGAGGGGCTGGATGCCTATAAAGAGGCCGACGTGGAGGCGCTGCTGGCTGGCAGCGGCATTGCCGCCGCTGATGCCGCCGCCCTGGTGGAAGCTTACGCCAAAGCCAAGGCGCCGCTTTTGGTGCTGGGCAGCGGCAGCCTGAGCGCTGAATCTGCCAAATTGCTGGCAGGCTTTGCCGCAGTGACCGGCAAGCTGGGCCTGCCGCGCCGCGGCCTGCTGTTCCTGCGCCGCCACTGCAACAGCCAGGGTCTGGCCGACATGGGTATTTCGCCGGTGTCCCTGCCCGGCCATGTCAGTGTCAGCGACGAAGCAACCAGGACAGAGCTGGCCCGCCGCTGGAAGGCAGCCATACCGGCGGCAGCCGGAATGAACACCGCCCAGGTGCTGGAGGGTGTGAAGAGTGGCAAGATTAAGGCGGTCTTTGTCTTTGGCGAAGATCCGGACCAAGAAGTGGTGGACACCCTATCCGGGGCTGACCTGCTGGTGGTCCAGGACCTATTCTTCACCAGTCTGGCGCACACCGCCTGTGCCGTACTGCCTGCTGCCACCTTCGCCGAAGTTGACGGTACCTTCACCAACAGCGAGCGCCGTGTCCAGAAAGTGGCCACCGCGGTGGAACCGCTGGCCGGGCTTACCAACCTGGAGATTATCGCCGGCCTGATGGAAATGATGGGTTACAGGCAAAAAAGCGCCGCTGCCGACGTGTTCGCGGAAATCGCCGCCACCGTTCCCGGCTACGACAAGGTGGACCCGGCCGCGGGCAGCTTCACCTTCGACACCCCGCTCTACGGTATCGGCAGGCTGGGCAAACTGAACTTTGCCGCTGCGGTGAACGGAGCTCCCGCCTTTGTGCAGAAAGATATCTGCCAGAGCCTGGAGTACCATTTTGCCGACTTCCTGTCCAGCGCCGGCCTCCCCGAAGACCCTGCCGTCAGGCCCAGGCCGGCTCACACCTGCTGCCACTGTGAGAGCGAAACCGAACAAGCCGTCTGAATAAATAAAAATCAGGGATGGTGAGGCACAATACCTCACCATCCCTTTTTACGGGTGTCACTTCCCCCGTCCCCCTGGCCCCTCGGGTGTCACTTCCCCCGTCCCCCTGGCCCCTGCCCCTGGCACCGGGTGTCAGGGTTTTTTTGTTTGGCAGGATTAATCATAAAAGTTGGCCTGTCCTAATAGTTATAGGTAGAGGTGAGTGAAACTGGAAAGGGACAAGTGGCGGAGGGATATATTTCCATATCTGACTTCTGAGCTGAAAGAGGCGCTGCGGCGGCTGCCGGCGGAGGAGCCGGTGGAGGAGATACGCCTGCGGGCGGGGCGGGCGCTGCTGGTGCAGTCGGGCTCCGGGGAGATTGTGCTTTCGCAGGTGACTGTGAGCGCAGCGGGGTTGCACCAGGTGCTGATGCTGATGACGGAGCATTCCCTCTATGCCCGGGACGAGGAACTGAAGCGGGGATACCTGTCGCTGCCGGGAGGCCACCGCGCCGGTTTTGCGGGCCGGGCGGTGGTGGAGGGTGGCGTTGTGAAGCTGCTGCGGGATATTTCCGGCATCAATATCCGGGTGGCCCGGGAAGTGAAAGGGGCGGGAGAGAAGCTGCTGCCCCGGCTGTTTGACCCGAAAACGAAAAAAGTGCAGCATACGCTGGTGCTTTCACCGCCGCAGGCGGGCAAGACCACGGTGCTGCGGGATCTGGCCCGGCTTCTGTCCGGGGCCGGCCTGAAAGTGGGCATAGTAGACGAGCGTTCGGAGCTGGCCGGGTGCTACGGCGGTGTCCCCCAGCTGGAGGTGGGACCCCGCACCGATGTTTTGGACGGCTGTCCCAAGGCGGAGGGCATGATGATGCTGGTGCGGTCCATGTCACCGCAGGTGGTGGTCACCGATGAACTGGGCCGGCCCGAGGATGTATGGGCGGTGGAGGAGGTTATCAACAGCGGGGCGGCGGTGCTGACCTCGGCACATGGTCGCAACGTGGAGGAGGCGGCCGGGCGGCCGGCCCTGGCCAGGCTCTTGTCCGCGGGCCTGTTTGAACGGGTGGTGGTGCTGAGCCGCCGGGCCGGGCCGGGGACGGTGGAGGCGGTTATGTCCGGCGGGGAGGCGGCCTGTCTGGCGCAGAGGAGAGGAAAAGCCCATGTTACCGGTTAAATGGATAGGCGCCCTGTTGATCCTGCTGGCGGCAGCCAGCCTCGGCAACCGGCAGGCGGCCAGACAGCGGCGGAGGGTGCTTGAACTGGAAGAGTTCCGCCTGGCACTGCGGCTTTTGTCCGCTGAAATCGGCTACACCGCCACGCCACTGCCGCGGGCGCTGAAAGAGGTGATACCGCGCCTGGGGCGGCGGGAAGTGCGGGATTTTTTCCGCGAAGCGGCGGGAAGGCTGGCGATGGAGGGGGAAAACGCCGGGGGCGCCTGGAGTTATGCCACAGAGAAGTCACGGGTAAACCTGGCCCTGGAGGAGGCGGACCGGTTGGCGATACTACGGGCGGCGGCGGGGCTGGGGGGTCTGGGCCGGGTGGACCAGGTAAAGCAGCTGGAGATGGCGGAGGCAGAGCTTGCGAAGCTTGCGGCGGAGGCGGCCGAGGGCCTGGCGGGAAGGGAAAAAATGTGGCGGTACCTGGGTGTGCTGGGGGGCATTACGGTTGTCATCCTGCTGTTATAGGAGGTTTTGGCGTTGAGCGGGTTCAATGTCGACATCATATTTCGCATCGCCGGAATCGGCATCTTTATTTCGGTGCTGAACATTGTGCTAAAGCAGGCGGGCAAGGAAGAACAGGCCCAGATGCTCACCCTGGGCGGGGTAGTTATTGTGCTCCTGATGGTAATCCAGCTCATCAGCGAACTGTTCTCCAGCATCAAGACTATATTCAACCTGTTTTGAGGGATGAAACGTGGAAATCGTACAGATTGTCGCTTTCGCCCTGGTGGCCACCGTGCTGGTGGTGGTGCTGAAGGAACACCGCCCGGTACTGGCCATGCAGCTTTCCATTGTGGTGGGCGTGGTGATTTTTCTGCGGTTGTTCAGATACCTTTCCCTGGTGTTGCAGCTCCTGACCGATATGACGCTGCAGGCCAGTATTTCGCTGGTCTACCTGAACACGCTGCTGAAAATTATCGGCATTGCCTATATTGCCGACTTTGGTGCCCAGGTCTGCCGGGATGCCGGTGAGGGGGCCACCGCGGGCAAGGTGGAGTTTGCCGGCAAGCTTTTTATTCTGGTGATGGCTTTCCCCCTGATTTCAGCGGTGCTGGATACCATTCTCAGGTTTATACCGTAGGTGGCGAAGATGAAAAAAAGGGTTTTGCTGTTTTGTCTGATTATGTTGGCGCTGGCGGTGGCCGCCCAGCCGGCGGTGGGGGAGACTCCTCTGGACATGGCCAGAGACCAGGCGGAAAAAATCGACCTGGGCGCTATTGAAGAATTCTGGCGTGAGCTGGAGCGGGAGGCGGGGGAATACCTGCCTGATTTTCACTGGAGAGACGTGTTTAACTGGTTTTTGCCCGGGCAGGGGCGGGGCTTGTCCCTGCCGGAAGTAATGGGGGGCCTGTGGCGGTTTCTGTGGCGCGAAATTGTTTTTAATCTTAATTTGCTTGGCAAGCTGCTTTTTCTGGCGGTGGTGGCGGCCCTGTTAAAGAATCTGCAGATAGCTTTTGCCAACGAGTCCATTGCCTCACTGACGCAGACCGTTGTTTACCTGGCCCTGGTGACCATCGCCATGCAGAGTTTCGGTGTGGCGGTGGGGTTGGGGCGGCGTACCGTGGACAGCCTGGTGGAGTTTATGCTGGCCATCATCCCGCTTTTGCTGACGCTGCTGGCGTCCCTTGGCAGCCTGGCCTCGGTCGCCATTTTCCGCCCGCTCATCGTTTTTGCCGTTAACTTTTTTGCCGCTCTGGTGCGTGATTTTGTTTTCCCGCTCATCTTCCTCACCACCATCCTGGCCATTGCCAACCATATTTCACCGCGGGTGACGGTGGGGAAGCTGTCGGATCTTCTGAAAAATGTGTCGGTCTGGACCATGGGGCTGTCGCTCACCATTTTTACCGGACTGATGGCCGTGCATGGCGTTGCTTCCTCGGTGGGGGACGCGGTTACCATCCGTACCGCCAAGTTTCTGACCGGGGCATTTCTGCCGGTGGTGGGCGGTATGCTGACCGATGCGGTGGAAACGGTGGCCAGCGCCACGCTGATTTTGAAAAACAGCCTGCACGTGGTGGGCGTGATTTTCGTCTTTTACCTGGTGGTGTTTCCTCTTTTGAAGATACTGGCGCTGGTTTTCATCTACAGGCTGGCGGCGGCCCTCATCCAGCCACTGGGCGATACCACGCTGTGCGATTCGCTCAATACCATGGGCAACTGCCTGGCCCTGGTTTTTGCCGCCCTGGCCGTGGTAAGCCTGATTTTTTACCTGGCGGTAACCATCATCGCGGGGGCGGGGAACACCGCCTTTATGCTGAGGTAGGTGCACGGTATGCTGGAAATGCTGACGGGCGTGGTCCGCAACCTGGTGATCCTGATTATTGTGGCCACCATCCTGGAGCTGCTTTTACCAAGGAGCCACTTCCGGCCGTTTATCAACATGGTGGTGGGCCTGGTGCTGATGCTGATGCTCCTCGCCCCGGTCAGAGCGCTGCTGCGGCTGCCGGGGGAGATGGAGCCGGCGGTGCTTAAGGCGGCCGGGGTGGCGGAGGCGGACATGGACGCCAGGCGCGAGATGCTGTCGCAGCTGAACTGGGAGATGTCGCTGTCGCGTTACCGCAACCTGATTGCCGACAGGATTGGGGAGGTGCTGGGCAGGGAAGGTTATATCCTGACCGGGCTGAAGCTGGTGCTTGTTGAAGACCCGTCACACCTGGAGTTTGGCAGGCCGCTCAGGGTGGAAGTGACAGCCAGGGCAGGCGGGACGGGGACGCCAAACATCAGGCCGGTGGAACCGGTACGTATCGGGGGAAAGGTGATGCCTTTGGCGGAAGGGGAGGTGGTAAATGACAGGAGACTGGCGGCGAAAGTGGCGGCGGCTCTTGGCCTGCCTGAAGAAATTGTCCTGGTGGCGGTTGCCAGTTAGCTGGCTGCCGTGTGATGTGATGCAAAATTCCGGGCTTGTCCGCAGGAGGTGTAATTATGGGCGAAGGATTCTGGCGCAGGTTTAAAGGGGTATTGGTGGTCCGGCCGCAGACAAACGGGAAAGGCAAGGGCCCCTCCACGTTTGTGCTGATCGCCCTGATCGTCATCGGCATCGTTTTCATGTTTATCAGCGTAAAACCGGAGCAAAAGAGCGTACCCGAGCCGCCGCCGCAGTCAAACGAGGTCCTGGCCAGGCCCCCCCGGCAGGAGTACAAGGAAAGCCTGGAGCGCGAGCTGGCGGCGATGCTCTGCCAGGTGCAGGGTGTGGGTGAGGTGCTGGTGATGGTAACTCTGGACAGTGGCCCGGTTATTGAGTATGCCCAGTCGCGGGAGACCACCGGCCGGGAAACCCGGGAACAAGACAGCGGCGGGGGCACCCGGTACATCCGGGAATCAACCGAGAAGACCCAGCCGGTGGTGACGCGGTCCGACGGCGGCAGGGAGGCGCCGCTGGTAACACGGGAGATGCAGCCGGGCATACGCGGCGTAATCGTGGTGGCCGAGGGCGCGGAGAACCCTGTTGTACATGAGCAGCTGTTTCGGGCGGTCCAGTCTGGACTCAACCTGGCAGCGCACCGTATCACCATACTGCCGAAGAAATGACGGGAAAGGAGAGATCAGGGATGCTTTCTTCAAAAAAGGCCTTCACCCTGGCGGTACTGGTGCTACTGGCGGTGAGTGTCTGGTGGATTTTCCAGGTGAACGAAGAAATCAGCAAGGTGGAAATACTTCCTGACGCCCCCCGGGTCGTTCCTGGCATTGCCGCCGGCGAACAGGCTCCCGACAGCTGGGACATCAATCATTTTCGGGCTTTCTTTGTGGAGTACCGGCTGCAGCGCGACCGGGTGAGGTCAGGTGAGCTGGAGATTTTAAACCAGATGCTGGCCAACCCCAATATCAGCGCCGAAGGCAAGCGGGAGGCGGAGAAGCAGATGATGGCCCTGGTGGCTGTGATGGAAAAAGAGCTGATGGTTGAAAACATGCTGAGAGCCAAGGGGTATAAAGACGCTGTTTTCTTTTTCCACCAAGGCCTGGCCAACGTGGTGGTGGATGCGGAAAAGCTGTCTGACACCGAGTTTTTGCAAATTGCGGAAATGGTAAGCAGTGTTGCCGGCGTAAAGATGGAGGATGTAACCGTGGTGGAGCATAGCGGTAGGTGATGGAACTTAAGCCGCAATTGTATTTGCATGGAGATTCTGGTATAATAGTGCTGGCGCGCAGGCGCCGGGGAGGAGGCAAAGATTATGAGTGCACGTGACGAATATATTCAGGCTGACCTGGGCAATATCAAGATTGCCGACGAGGTGGTTTCCATAATCGCCGGGCTGGCGGCCACCGAGGTGGACGGGGTGGCGGGGATGAGCGGCGGCCTGGCCGGCGGCATTGCCGACATGCTGGGGAAGAAGAACCTGTCCAAGGGCGTTAAGGTGGAAGTGGGCGAGAAACAGGCAGCCATTGACCTGTATATAGTGGTTAAGTTCGGAGTCCGCATACCGGATGTGGCCTGGAAGATACAGGAGAATGTGAAGAAAGCTGTAGAATCCATGACCGGCCTGGAGGCCGCCAGGATAAACGTCCATGTCCAGGGGGTCAGTTTCCAGAGCGGCAAGGCGGAGGAAGAGGAAGAAACCCGCCTCAGGTAGAAACAGCCCCTGTACAAAACAGGGGCTTATTATCATTTTTTCCGGGAAAGGGGTTTTGGCATTTTGAACGCACGGGAAAGATTATACCTGCTGCTGGCGGCGCTGCTTGTGGGCGCCGGCGCCGTGGCGCTGGGCGCCGTGGCCACGGCGGCTGTTCCGCTGGAAAAGCTGAGGACAGGCCTGGATGCTGTTTACGGCAGCCTGCAGTATGTCCTGCTGGCCGCGCTTATCCTGCTTCTGGCCGCAGTAATGCTGGTGTTCTCCCTTCGCCGCGGCGAAAGGGTGGAAACCCTGTTGCTGCAGGGGGCCCTGGGGGAGGTCCGCGTCTGCTTCAGGGCGGTGGAAAACCTGGTGCTGAAAGCGGCGCGCGCGGTACGGGGGATAAGGGACATCAAGACACGGATAGTCCATGGTGAGGCAGGGCTGTTAATCTACCTGCGCGCGACCACTTTGCCCGATGTAAACATACCGCAGGTCACGGCGGAACTGCAGGCGGCGGTGAAGGAATATGTGGAAAACTCCACCGGCAGCGACGTGGCAGAGATCAGGGTCATGATTGAAAACGTCGTTACCGATGCGGTTAAGGCCGGACGCTAGTTCAGAGGAAAAGAGGTGTGCGTGTTGGCCAAACAGATTTACCGTCAGTTTCTGGCCGAACACTGGGGCAAAATACTGGGAGGCCTGGCCGGCCTGTTGGTTGGCTTGGTCGTTGTTATTTTCGGCTTTTGGCGCAGCCTGATAATTTTTACTTTTGTTGTCCTTGGTATATACGCGGGAAGGTTGCTCGACCGCAATGACAGCCTGAGGAACTTATTCCAGCGGTTCTGGTCCGACAGCGACTGATGGGAGGAAAAAATGAGCCGTCGCCTGGCAAGGGAAATTGCCTTTAAAGCCTTGTTTCAGCATGATATCGGGAAAAACGACCTGGAACCGACCCTCAGTGAATTGCTGGAGGAGGCGGGCCTTGGCGGCGATGGCGCCCGCTTCGCGCGCGAACTGGCCGAGGGCGTGCTGGCCAACCGCGGGGAAATAGACAGGGTTGTTTCGCGCCACCTGATGAAGTGGACCTTTGCGCGCCTGGCCGGGGTGGACCGCAGCGTGCTCAGGTTGGCTGCCTACGAGCTTCTTTACAGGGAAGACATACCGGCTAAGGTGGCAATCAATGAGGCGCTGGAAATATGCAAAACCTTCCACGATGAGGAAGCGTCAAAGTTTCTGAACGGTGTGCTTGATAAGATTGCCCGGGAAAAAGGACGGGACCAAAGCCTTGACTGAAATTTACCTGGGTATCGATACCTCGTGTTATACCACGTCCCTGGCCGTGCTGGATGACCAGGGACGCCTGATTTTTGACGGCAGGGAGATGCTGGCTGTGCCTGCGGGAGAGCGGGGGCTGCGCCAGTCGGAGGGAGTCTTTGCGCACCTGCGCAACCTGCCCGGACTGGCAGAAGCGGCGGTGCGCGCCGCCGGCGGCGGGAAAATAGCGGCGGTGACGGCTTCCACCCGGCCGCGGCCGGTGGAGGGCTCCTATATGCCGGTTTTTACTGTGGGAGAATCCCTGGCCAAAGCCATGGCGGCGGCGGCAGGCGCGCCGTTTTTTGCCCTTTCCCACCAGGAAGGGCACCTGCTGGCTGGCTTGTGGTCGGCGGGGGTGGACTGGGATGATTTTCTGGCTGTCCATGTTTCCGGTGGCACCACTGAGCTGCTGGCGGTTTCTGTGGAGTCGGTGCCCCCGGTACGGGAGCTGGGCGGGTCCGCTGACCTGCAAGCCGGGCAGTTTATCGACCGGGTGGGGGTGGCGCTGGGATTGCCCTTTCCCGCCGGCCCGCACCTGGAGCGGCTGGGCCGGGAAGCGGGGGATGAAGTGCTTCCGGTGCCGGTGTCGGTGGCCGGGACCAGCCTTTCATTTTCCGGGCCGGAGAGCTTTGTGCAGCGGGCTGTGACCGCAGGCACCCACAGCCCGGCGGCGGTGGCCAGAGGCGTGGAACAGGCGGTGGCGGAGTCGCTCCTGCGGCTGGTAAATAACGCCGGAAAAGGTGACAAAAGAACCGTCCCCGTGTCATCTGTGTCGTCGCGGGTGCTGTTCGTGGGCGGGGTGATGGCCAACGGCTTTATCCGGGAATACCTGGCGGAGAGGCTGGGGGAGGCGGCGGTGTTTGCTGCTCCCCGCTTCGCCGGCGACAACGCGGTGGGGGCGGCACTGTACGCGCTTCGTAAATTTTTTCCCTCAAAAAGGAGATAGAGGCAATTTCGTAGAATATTCCTGAGTACACTTGTCATGTTGATCATGATGCAACACTTATTTTTAG
>DYEY01000039.1 GCA_020725465.1 Dethiobacter sp. | reverse complement strand
TCCTTTCGGTCAGAACAACCTGGCGGCGGCGGTGCGGGCCCAGAGCAGCGGCACGTTGACGCTGCCGAGGCTGAAGGCCAGGCAGCAGATTACCAGGACCACTATGCCGGCGGACATGGCCCAGGGCAGGCGGTCAAAACTGAGGGTGGCGTGCAAGTCGCGGTTCCGTTCGCCAAAGAAGGCCATAAACGAAATGGGCAGGTAATAGGCGGCGTTCAGCATGCTGCTGACCAGCAGCAGGACAATCAGCAGCGGCCGGTCCGCGGCCAGGATACCTAGGCTCAGGTACCACTTGCTGATGAATATGTTCATGGGCGGCAGACCCACGGCGGTCAGCGCCGCCAGGGAAAAACAAATCATGGTCAGCGGCATCTGCCAGCCGATGCCAGCCAGGTCCACAATATTGCGTTTGCCCGTTTTAACCAGGATGGCGCCGGCACAGAGCAGAAGGGCGCCTTTCATCATGGCGTGGGCCATGATGTGGTAGATGCCGCCGGCTAAAGCGTCAGGGGTTAAAAGCGACGCACCAAGCAGGATATAACCCAGCTGCGCCACCCCGGAGAAGGCCAGGCGACGCATCAGGTCCCGCTCAGCAAAGGCACAGGTGGAGCCGTAGAGGACGGATATTACCGAAAGGACCAGTATGGCTTCCTGCCAGCCGTGGCTCTTTAACATATCAGTGCCAAGGACGTTGTAGTAAACCCGGATCAGGCCGTAAGCCCCGGTTTTCAACATGACCATGGAAGACAGGGTTACAGCCGGGACCGGGGCTGTGCCGTAGGCGTCGGCCATCCAAAGGTGCAGCGGGAACATGGCCGCTTTCATGCCAAAGGCCACGGCAAAGCCGGTAAAGGCCAGCCAGGTGTACGGGCCCGCGGGCATGAAGCCGCCGTTTTGCCAGGCCACACTGCCGGCCTGGAAAAAGACGGCGCCCAGGGCGATGAAGTAAAGGACGCTGCCCCCCACCGTCATGTAGAGAAACTTGAAAGTGGCGGCGATGGAGGCTTTGTCCCGGTTATGGATAAAGAGGATAAAGGCCGACAGGGACATGGCTTCAAAAAAGAGAAACAGGCTGATCAGGTCCCCGGCCAGCACCACGCCCACGCTGCAGGCCAGGACGAACAGGTACACGGCGTTAAAGCGGGGCCTGGCCTGCCCCAGGGGGTAGGCCGAGGTGTAGACGGCAAGGATAAGGCCGAGAAACTGAAAAAGCAGGGCCAGGCCGAGGCTTAAGGTATCGGCCCGGAATGTGAGGAAAAAGGGTGGCAGCACGTCGTAGCGGACGGTGAAGACAGCGCCGGCCAGGACAGGGGAGGCCAGGGGCAAAAGCAGGTAGATGCCGGCGGCCAGGGACAGTACGGTGAGCCAGGGAGCGGCTTGCTTTAGTTTTTCACCGCCCAGCCAGACAAAAAAGGCGGTGAGCATGAGAAGCAAAGTGACAGCGGCCGGCTGCCAGAGGGTTGTTTCCACTTAGTTTCCCCCTTCCTAAAGCTGGAAAATAGCTGCCACCACCCGGTTGACGATGGGCAGCGTGGTGTAGTGGGCAAAAAGACCAAAGAGAAAGCCAAATACCATCAGCACCGCGGTGGGGATGAACATGCTGGGAGGGCTCTCCAGCCCCTTGGGCGCCTCGAAGGAGCCCTCCTGGAAGTAGGCGGCGATGATGATGGGAAAGTAATAGATGGAGTTTAAGACGGCGCTCACCAGCAGCACAAAGCCCAGTACCGGCTTGCCTGCCTGCAGGCTGCCGCCGAGCAGGTACAGCTTGCTGATATACCCGGCCAGCGGCAGCACCCCGATCAGGCCAAGAGCGGCCAGGGTAAAGAAGAACATGGTGTAGGGCATACGCCTGCCGATGCCTTTCATCTGGTGGATGTGGGTGACCCCGGTCTGGGTGATGACGGCACCGGCGCAAAAGAACAGCACTATCTTTAAGATGGCGTGGTTGACAATGTGGGCCACGCCGCCCGCCACGCCAAGGGGCGAGAGCATGGTGGCCCCCAGGGTGATGTAGCCCAGCTGGCCGATGGTGGAATAGGCCAGCCGGCTCTTCAGTTTCTCCTGCTTGATGGCCAGGATGGAGGCGATGAGGATGGTGAGCACCAGCACCGCCGAGAGCACATTGGCCACGCCCAGCTCTTTTAAGGTCTCCACACCAAAAAGGTAGAACATAACCCGTATGACGCCGAACACACCGGTCTTGACGATGGCCACGGCGTGCAGCAGGGCGCTGACCGGGGTCGGCGCCACCATGGCCGAGGGCAGCCAGGAGTGCAGCGGCATGATGGCCGCCTTGACGCCAAAGCCGGCCACGCAGACAAAAAACATCAGGGACAAAAGCAGCCGGTGGTCCGCCACCGCCGGCAGCAGTACGCCGGTGGGGGTGAAGGTCAGCCCTTCTCCCAGGCCGCCCAGGGAGAACATGGCCAGAAACACCAGGGCGCCGCTGGAAAAGCAGTAAATAATGTACTTGGTGCCGGCGGCGTAGGCTTCCTCCGTCTGCTCGTGGATGACCAGGGGATAGGTGATCAGCGCCAGGTACTCATAAAAGATGTACAGGGTGAACAGGTTGGCCGAGAAGGCCACTCCCATGGTGGCGCTCAGCGCCACGGTGTAGAAGGTGAAGTAGCGCCGGCGGTGGTGTTCGTGGGACATGTAGCCGGTGGAATAAACCATGGCGAACATCCAGAGCATGGAGGCCAAAAAGGCAAAAATCATGCCCAGCGGCTCCACGGTGAAGGCGATGCTCAGCCCCCGTGAAATCTGGAAAAGGGTGAAGGAAAAGGTCTCGCCACCAAGCACCGCGGGAAAGGCGGTGGCTACCAGCGTAAAGGTGATGATGGTGGTGCTGACGGCAACGGCATGGCGCGGGCGGTCTCCTTCCTCCCTGATCAGCGCCACCAGCACCGCCCCTATTACCGGAACCAGTATGGACCAGAACGGCGAAATTTCCATCTGCTCTCCTCCCTACAGCCCCGTCATCCTGATCAGCCAGATACTCATGGCGATGACCAGCATTATCAGCACAATAAAGATGCAAAGATCCAGGTTCATCAGTGTCAGCCGGCGGTACAGCTGTTCTCCCCGCGGGTTGTAGTCCAGCTTGATCATGGTGGTAAAAACAGACAGCTCCAGGCTGCGGATACTGCTCTGCGCCCATTTGACCTTCTGCACCACAAAATTGTGGCTTCTGTCGCGCCACCTGGCCGCCTTTTTTTGGACAGACTCGCCGGCCCAGGGCAAAAGCCGCCGCTCGATGACACGGACAGACATGGCGGCGCTGGTGGATGGCCTGATGCTGCCTACAATGCCTCCCTCCACCACTGTTTCCACCAGCCGGCCCACCGCGGCATAGGCAAACAGCAGGATCGTCAGCACCGGCTGGTACAGCCAGTCCTCAATCCCAACCAGCCTGGGCAGCGGCAGGTTGGGCGGGGTCACTTTAAAATCGGACCGCCTGAGCGTTGAATAGACAATGCCTCCTATAAATAATGAAGTGGCGATGCCCCATAAATCCGGCAGCGCAAAAACATTGGTTTTGGCCACGTATTTCACCGCATAGGGATCATAGGGAAACCCCACGGTCATCGGTATTATTAAGTGCTTTATCACATTCTGCGGGAAGAGCCCGCCGATGAGGACCACCGCGGCAAAGGTGCCGAAAACAAACCGTTCCAGGCCGGTTTCCGCCGCCAATTCCCCGTTGCCGGGATGCGGTTCTCCCAGGAACATGGCCGTGAAAAGCTTAAGGATGTAACAAAAGGTCAGGCCGCTGGCCAACACAAATATCTTCTCCGCGGCCCAAAGGGACATAACCTGGTGATGCTCAAAGGCTTCCACAATGGCGTGGTGCAGCAGGGTCTTACTGGCATAGCCGTTAAAGCCGGGAAACCCGGAAATGGCCAGGCACGCCACCAGGAAGGCAGCGGTGGTGACGGGGAAACTGCGGGCCAGCCCGCCCAACCGGGAGAAATTTAAATCCCCGGTCCGCAGGTAGATGGAGCCGATCATCAGGAACATGGCCGCTTTAAAGAACGCGTGGTTAATGATATGGTAGGTTACCCCGGCAAACCCCATGGCGCCGTGGTGGCCAAGGTAGGCGGCCGCGCCGATACCGGTGATGATATAGCCCATCTGGCTGATACTGCTGAAAGCAAGTAACCGTTTGGCATTTACCTGGAACAGGGCCAGGACCGCCCCTGTTGCCATGGTCAGCAACCCTGCCCAGATAACCACATAGCCAAGATTTTCCGTAAAAGCCCAGAGTGCCCAATGAGGGTCGGCCGGAGCAAAAAGCAGGTTGCAGACGCGGAGCAGGCCGTAAGCTCCCGCTTTCAGCATGGCGGCGGAAGAGATGGCGTTGACGGAGCAGGGGGCAAATTCGTAAGCGCGCGGCATCCAGACGTGAAGGGGAACCGCTGCCGCTTTCATACCGAAACCGATAAAAAACAGTAAAGCAATAAGATAGGCGTTTCCGCCCGAAACCGCCAGTTTTTCAAGGCCCGGGGCAATGGCCAGCGACCCGGTCAGGTTCAGCAGGACCAGCATGGCGGAAAGCAGGCAGAGCCCGCCAAAAATACCCATAAACAGGTACTTGCGGCCGGCGGCCAGCGCTTCCTCGGTCTGGTCCTGAATAACCAGCACATAGGAGCAAACGGTCATAGCCTCAAAGAAGAGAAACAGGCTGAAAAAATCGGCGGTGAGAAAGACACCGAGGCAGCCTCCCAGGGTCAGTAGCATAAAAACCTGGAAGCGGGTAGGCGCGCTTTCCGTGTGTGCGAATCCGCTGTAATTCAGCATCACCAAAAACCAGATAAAGGAAACAAACAGTGTAAAAACAAGGCCGGTGAAGTCTACCCGGAAAAACAGGCCAAGGCCGATAAAAGCGGAAAGGTGATAGATAACCGTACCCTGGCTGACCAGCGGATAGAGAGACAGTGCCATCACAAAAACAGAAAACGCCACCACGGTCGCAAAAAAGTTGCGTAAAGCCGCCCGGCGGTTAAGAACGGCGCAGGCTATGGCTCCCAGCATCGGTATTGTAACAATCAAAAACGGCAGCGGGCTTACTGTCTGCACAACCGTAGCGGCAGGCGCGGCATAAAACAAGATATCTCCTCCTTCCTCACCAATCTGTATCCTAAAACATCAGGGCCGAAATACGGCTGGCCAGCATTACGGGCCAATGGGGACGGGCAAAGGCGAAACCCACACAAAACAGCGCCATAACCAAAGTGGTCCAGAGCATGCTGGCCGGTATTCTGTCCAGGCGGATGCGCCCAGGTTCAGCCGGGGTAAAAGCGGTGATCACCACCGGGAAATAATAGAAGGCGTTAAGAAAGCTGCTGGCCATCAGTACAGCCACCAGAACGCCACGCCCGGACTCCAGTGAGGCCAGGGCCAGGTGCCACTTGCTTATAAAAGCGTTAAAAGGGGGTATACCCACAATGGTGAGCGAAGCCAGGGCAAAGGAGAACATAACCAGCGGCATTTCAAAACCTATACCCTTCATCTGGCTGATATATTTTTTGCCGGATTGCACTATCACCGCCCCGGCGCAAAGGAACAGCGTCCCTTTCATCAGGGCGTGGGAAAAAACATGAAAGAGCGCTCCCAGCATGGCCCGTTCTGTTAAAAGGGCAATCCCCAGCAGAATATAGCCGATTTGGGCAATACTGGAGTAGGCCAGCCGCCGCTTCAGGTGGTCCTGCTGCAGGGCCAGGGCGGAACCGAGCAGTATGGTCACCACCGCCAGGGCCAGCAGGATGCGGTCAAATGACAGCTCCCGTACCAGGCCGATGCCGTAGACGTCATGAAAAACCCTGATCAGGCCGTAAGCTCCGGTTTTGATGCTAAGACCGGACAGCATGGCGCTGACCGGGGCCGGGGCGGCGGGGTGGGCGTCAGGGAGCCAGATGTGGACCGGGAACATACCTGCCTTGATGCCAAAACCGAGCAGGAAGGCGAACAGGGCGTACAGCGCCAGCGGCGAAGCGGGCAGGTAGCCACCGGGGACAAAATCCGTCCGCCCGGCCAGGTAGTTCACCGTAACCAGGCCAAAAAAGATGGCAAGGCCGGCTGCCAGCGACATGTACAAAAATTTGGCACCGGCAAACATGGCGATTTCGTCCTCTTCGTGGATAACCAGCAGGTAAGCGCTGACGGTCAGCAACTCAAAGAAAACGAGAAACCCCACCAGGGACGCAGACATCGCTATACCCAGCACAGCTGTCTCCGCCAACAGAATGAGGCTGTAGTAGCGGACCCGGGCATGGCCGTGCCCCACATAGCCCAGGGAGTAAATTATAATAAGCAGAAAGCAGAAAGAAAATACCATGGCAAAGAAAAACCCCAGGGCGTCCACCCTGAAAGTAAACGACAACGGCCAGGCCAGGTAACCGGTCCCCGTGGCGATGCTGCCGCCGTCCTTAACCGCGGGGTACATGAGCAGGGACGATATCAGGGCAAACACTGCGCTGCACACCATAAATATTTTCAGGTACAGCTCCCTGGTTTTACTGAAAATCATAATAACACCGGCAGAAATAAGCGGGATAAGCACAGTTGTCGCGGGCAGAAAAGGCATTCCCCAAGCCTCCTTCTCGTCAGCTGCAGACGGCTACCGCAGCGGGTTATGGTAAAAGACCTGTATATTCAGCGTCATGGCCAGGTAGAGAAAAGCAATGGCGCCAAAGATGATAACCACCAGCATCATGTCAAAGTCGATATTGCTGATGTTAATAGTCTGAAACACCTTGGATTGGCCGGGACGGTAATCGAGCTTCTGGAACGCGTTGAAGGCGGCGCGGTAAACGGCCCGGGCGAGGGAACCAAGGAGGCTGAGGGCTAATGAGAACAGTTTGTCCATGCCCCTGAGCACCGCGGCGCCAAAACGGGGCAGAGCCGCTCCCAGCCAGGCGGCGGCGCTATTTAAAGCAGCGGGGGCGTGGATGCCCCTTTCCAGCAGTTTCGCTGTCAGGGCAAAGATCACCAGGCCGCTGCCGACTATTTTCAGGGCGGTGGTTACTCCGGACGCGGAATAGACGTGCAGGTGGGTGTGGTGCGGCAGCAGGTTTTCAAGCAGGGAGGGCCAGACGCCCGTTATGATACAGCTGGCGGCGGAAAGGATGATGGCCACCTGCATGGTAACGGTGGGGAGCCGCAGGGACCGGTAGCGGGCCCTGATAAAGCCGAAAAAGATGAACTTGGCAAATGACAGGGAGGTGCCCACGCCGGCCAACAGCAGCAGGGTTTCCACCGGGCTGATGCCGTGGGCGGCTTTTTTCAGCACGTACTTGCTGACATAGCCGTTGAAAAGCGGTGTGCCCGAAATGGCGAGCGCCCCGACCAAAGCACCGGCGGTAGCTATGGGAATGACGCGCCACAGCGCCGGGCCGCTTTCCTCTTTGGGCGGGTGGTGCAGGTCGTGCAGGTTTTCGGTCCCGGTTGTATATATCACGGCGCCGGCGCTCATGAACAAAAGCGCCTTGTAGATCATGTGGTTAACCAGGTGCAACAGGCCACCGTCCACACCCACGGCACTGCCAAGCCCCACTCCGGCGATCATATACCCCACCTGGCTGACAATGTGGAAGGAGAGCAGTCGGCGCAGGTCACTCTGCAGCAGGGCGAAAGTAACAGCTACTATGGCCATCAGGGAGCCCATGAGCGCAATCCCCTCACCGGGCGGCAGCACCCGGGCCGCTGCATATACTCCCACCTTGGTGCAAAGCGCCGCCAGGATCACACTGGACGGGAAAGGCGCCGACGGGTAGCCCCAGGGTACCCAGACGTGCAGCGGCAGGAAAGCCGCCTTGACGCCGATGCCCAGTATAAAAAACAGGAGCCCCGCCTGCGGCGCCGCCAGGGCGAAGGAACCGGCGGCATGATAGTGCATGATGATGCCCACAGTCAGGAACAGGCCGCCTGTCAGCTGCAGGAAGAGGACGCGCCAGGCCATGCGGATAGCCGCCGCAGTGCCTTTTAAAAAAATCAGCGCGGTGGAGGTCAGGGTCAGCACTTCCCAGAAAAAAAGGAAAGTGAGGTAATTGTCGGCGAAAGCCACCCCGACGGCGCCGGCCAGGGCGCCCAGGGCCACCGCCTGGTCGGCGGGCGAGGCTACTTCCAGGCCGTAAAGCAGGCCGAAGGCCACTACCAGGGTGAAGCCAAAGGCGGCAATGCGGCTGTAGGGATGAAGCGTGAAGGAGAGAAAGGAAATACCCGTTCTTTCCTGAAAAGCGGACGACAACAGGGTTACGCTCTCCGCTTCCGCTCCTGAAAGCAGGTAAACCGCCACATAAGCCAGCATGGAAATGTACAGGAACAGCAGGGCGCGCCGCAGCCTTTCAGGCAGAAATATCAGCGCCGGAGCGACGATGACAGGAGCAATGACCGGCGTCAGTACCAGCATCATCTCGATCACTTCCCTCGCTCTTTTTCAGGAACCGAACAGGTAGTTAACGATGCTTGTTACAAAGGGAAGGGTCAGGTCTACCTTTATGGCTACCAACAGGCAGACCAGGGCGAGCAGGGCTGTGGGCAGGATCATGCTGGCAGGACCTTCAAGGCCCCGAGGCCGTTCGAAATCACCTTCCCGGAAAAATGCCGCCACCACAATGGGCAGGAAATAGGCGGCGTTTAAAATGGCGCTGGTTATCAGGACCACGATGAAAACGGGCAAATCAGCCGACAGGCTTCCCTCTATCAGGTACATCTTGGAGATAAAGCCGTTAACGGGCAATATTCCCACCATGCCGATGCTGCCCACGGTAAAAGCCGCCATGGTCACCGGCATGCGCCTGCCCACCCCGTTCAGCTGGCTGATATACTTTTTCCCGGTTACTGTTATAATGGCGCCGGCGCAAAAAAACAGGGTAATTTTCAGAAGAGCGTGGTTTATCATGTGCAGGAGACCGCCGGTGAGACCGAGAGTGGACAGCAACCCGGCACCAAGACCGATGTAACTGAGCTGGCTGATGGTGGAATAAGCCAGGCGGCGCTTCAGGGCGTCCTGCCTCATGGCAATGAGCGAGGCGGCTATTATGGTAATACTTACCAGCACCATCAGAAAGAAGCCAAGATTGAGCGAGCGCAGAGTTTCCGGTCCGAACACCGAGTAGGTCACCCTGAGGATGCCGTAAACCCCCGATTTGACCACCGCCACCGCGTGCAGCAGGGCGCTGACCGGGGTGGGCGCCACCATGGCCGATGGCAGCCAGGAGTGCAGCGGCATAACGGCGGCTTTTACGCCAAACCCCAGCACAAAGAGCACATAGATTAATTTCAGATAGCCTGCCGCCGCTGCTGTAACCGCCACTACCCCGCCCGGATTAAAAGCAATGGTGCCGGCCACCCCGTTTGTCATAATTATGGCCGCCAGAATCGCCCCGGCCCCGGTAAAACTATAGACGATATACCGCCTGCCTGCCGCCCGGGCTTCATCATTGCCTTCGTGGATGACCAGGGGATAGGTAAACAGGGTGAGAAACTCGTAAAAAAGGTACATGGTAAAGAGGTTGGCGGCAAAAGCGATGCCCATGGTTACCCCGAGGGAAAGCAGGTAAAAGGTAAAATATCGCGCTCTTTTGTGTTCATGGGCCATGTACCCGGTGGAATAAACTACGGCAAAAACCCAGAGGCCTGAGGCCAGCAGGGAAAAAAGCGCTGCCAGCGGGTCGACCCGGAAAGCCAGCTCCAGGTTAAACATTACCGGGAGGACCGTGACGGCCGGTATTTCCCCGGACGATAGCCGTGAAAAAAGCACAGCTACCATTACTGCGGTTACCAGTGATATCAAAACCGCCACAGGGTTGCGCACCCTGTCCGACTTCTCAGGAATCAGCGCCAACAGCAGGGCGCCAATGATGGGAAAACATACTGCTCCCTGGACTAACTGCGGACTGCCTGGCATGGAGGTCATCTCCCTCAACTTTTATTACATTTTGGAACTTCCTGCAGTCAGCATGTGATATCCGCCTGCTTAGTGGTGATGGTGGTGATGTCCGGCATCGTGAGATTCGTCATCCGTCCTGCGCCCGTAATAGGTATGAGACGGCGCCGCCATGCTCTTTAGGGTAAGGAAAATGGCTATAACGGCTGTAAAAAGAACAGTTATCTCAATAAGGGTGTCGTAACCCCGGTAGACCACCACAATGTTGGCCACCAGGTTATAGCCGTGAGTCTCCTCAACCCCTTTTTCCAGGTAACGTTTCGTCACGTAGTTATTGGTGGGGTTGCTCATTTCGCCGTAAGGGGGAATTTCGCTCACCGTCATTACCAGCATGTACCCGATAAGCACCAGCAAAATAATGGTGAGAACGTTAAACGCCGTTTTCATCACCGTTCCCCCCTGACCCTGGTGACCACCGCCACCATCAGGACGGTGGTGCCCACTCCCACCGCGGCCTCGGTGATGGCGATGTCAGGAGCATTGAAGTGCTGCCAGAGCAAGGCCATAACCAGCGAAAAACCGCCGAAAATAATCACCGCGTACAGGAGGCTGCGGATCAAAACCACACCCAGGGCCGCCACAATCAGGAAGGTCAACAGCAAAATGACGAGCCAGTCAGGCATTGACATCCTCCCTCCTTAAATCCTCTCTGCCCGGGTAGGGGTCGTGGTAGCAGTCCCGGAAAAAGGTGGTGGGAACATACTCGGTGCCCCGGATGTAGGCCGTGCTGCCTATCAGGTGGGTCATAACCGGGTTGATTGACCAGACAAAGGCGGCACAGATAATCAGTTTGACAACTTCAACAAAACCGCCCACCTGGGTCATCAGCGCCAGCAGAACCAAGCCGGTGCCCAGGGTGTCGCACTTGGCGGTGGCATGCATCCGGGTGTAGAGGTCCGGCAGGCGCACCAGCCCCACTGTCCCCACAAAGATAAAGAACAGCCCCGACCAGAGCAGGAAACAGACAAACAATTCCCATACCAGTTTCATGACAGCCTTCCTTTCCCCAGGCTTTTCAGCACGCAGACCGTACCGATAAAAGAGCTCAGCACATAGGTGTACGCCACGTCCAGGTAGGTGTAATTGCGAAACAGGTGGGCGAGGATAACTATGCCAAGAATAACGTTGGTCATCAGCACGTTGGTGCCTACAATACGGTCAGAGGCGTGCGGCCCCCATATTATGCGGTAGAGGGTAACCAGCGAAAGCACCACCAGCCCAAGAAATACGCCCCGCAAACTCAGCTCTATCATGGCCCGCTCAACTCGATATCACGCATTTTGTCCTGCATATACCAATCAGACACTCCTTTGGCCGCATCTTCGGTCATGGCGTGGACCAACAGCCGGTCACCGTTTAAGTCTACCGTGATGGTACCCGGCGTCAGTGTGATGGAATTGGCATAAAGCACACGGGTCAGGTCCTTTTGAAGCTTGGTCTTTAGCAACACAAAGCCAGGAGAAATGGGCATTTTAGGGCTAAGTACAATCATGGCCACGTTCAGGCCGGACAATACAACGTTCCAGCCCAGGTGCGCCAGGTAGAGAACCAGCTTGACAAGCTGTTTCAGGTTAAAGCGCATCGGCTGCCCCGGTTTAAAGAGGTCCGGCGACCAGAAAAAGGTCAGGCCCACCGCACACCCGATGCCGATAATAACGTTGGCGGGTTCCAGTTTTGGCGACATCAGAAACCAGAATGATGCCAGGATTACAGAGATAATGGTAAAGCCTCTCCAGTCTGTGACACTCTTGATTAAGCGCACGCTCTCACCTCCTGATTGGGAACCTAGGGCAGGAATATTTTGGCTGCCTGCTGGGCCAGGCTCAGGGGAAACTCGGGTCTTAAGCCGAAATAAACCACGGTAAGGGCAAGTATGATCAGCGTGGCAGCCATGGGGACCGGAATCAGGTCAAGGGTGAAGGTCTTGGGCTTATGCTGGTCCACATCGAAGAAAGCCTGCCAGATAATGGGCAGGAAGTAGCTGGCGTTAAGCAGGCCGCTCAGGATCAACAGACCCACAAACAGCGGCATGCCCGCTTCGATGCTGCCCTGCGCCAGGTACCACTTGGAGATAAACCCGCTGAAAAGAGGCAGGCCGACCATGGACAGGGCCGCAACACTGAACGCTCCTATGGTTATCGGCATCTCATAGCCCAAACCCTGCAGTTTGTTCACCTGCTTGTTCCCGGTCTGGTAATAGATGGCCCCTGCCGCCATAAAGAGGCAGGCTTTCATTACGGCATGGTTGAAGATATGGAGTATCCCCGCCGCCAGGCCTGTGGCGCTGCCAAGGCCGATGCCAAGAAACACGTACCCCACCTGCGCCACACTGGAGTAAGCCAGCCTGCGCTTGATGTCAAGCTGGGCAAAGGCGAACAGGGAACCGAAGACCATGGCCGACGATGCCATGATAAGCATGAGGTGCCGGATGTAAATGGCGTCCAGCAGTTCAAAGCCGAAAATAAGGAAGTAAAACTTGATAAGCGCCACAATGTACGCTTTGACCACCAGCCCGGAAAGGATGGCGCTGGAGGCGGTGGGAGCCGAGGAGTGGGCGTCAGGCAGCCACAGGTGCAGGGGAAAAAGCGCCGACTTGATGCCAAAGCCCACCAGGAAAAAGCTGAGTACTGTCCAGATGAGAAAGGGATAGTTTTTGTAGACCAGGCGGAACTCCTCCGCCACAAAAGTGATGTTCAGGTTGCCGGTAATCAGGTAGAGCAGGGCGATGCCAAAAAGCACAAAACCTGAACCTACCGTGGCCAGAAGCAGGTACTTGAAAGCCGCCTCGGTAGCCAGCCTGGTGTTTTTGGCCAGCACCAGGGCACAAGCCGAGATCCCGGTAACTTCGATAAAGACATACATGTTAAAGATGTCCTGGGTCATGGCCATGCCCATCATGGAGGCAACCAGCAAAAGAAAGATGGTATAATACCAGCCGATGGCATTTTCCGCCACTTCCGTCTGCAGCGAGGCAGTGCTGTAAAAAAGGATAAGCAGGCAGATAAAAGTGATTACCACCAGGATAAAGGCCGAGAAAGGGTTAATCACAACTTCGATGCCCCAGGGAGGCGGCCAGCCGCCGGCCGCGTATCTTATCACCCGTCCTTCCGCAGCCAGGCTTGCCAGGTACAGGCTGCCGGCCAGGCCAACGGCCATAAAACCACAGGAGAAGGGCGCGCAAAGGGATCTCCGGAAATGGGCGATCGCAGGCATGATAAACGCCGCCATCAGCATAAAAAGCACAATTGCCGGGGGGTGCGCTTCCAGGAAGGCAAACATCTATTCCCAGCTCCTTATCTCCAGAATCTCGTTGGATTCAATGGTGCCGTAATATTCATACATCCGGACCACGATGCTCAGGGCAAAGGCAGTTACGCTGAGGCCCACCACAATTCCGGTCAGCACCAGAGCCGCCGGCAATGGGTTTACATAAAAAGCCCCGGGCGGCAGTGTTCCATGCTGGGGAGCTATAGGCGCCATGCCTCCCCGGATATTGGCTGATGAGATAAAAAGCAGGAAGATAGAGTTCCCTATAATATTTATGCCGATAATCTTTTTCATCAGGCTGGTCTGGGAAAGAGTGGTATAAATGCCGATGCAAAAAAGCACCACTGACACAAAATAAGGATAATTATGAATCACCTTGGGAATAACGTCCATTATTCAAACCTCCTCTACCAGAGCGGAAAAAAGAGCCAGAACCGTAAGAGCAACGATCAGTCCGATGCCGATCTCAAAAACATGACCGATAATCAGTTCGGCAAAAATGGTCAGAATAAGCACTACTCCACCCACCATGGCCAGGTCGGAGGGCAGCCTCTTTTGTCCTTCCCGCAGTCCGAATACCAGAGAGTAAAGAACAAGGCCAACACCCAGGACCATGCCACCGGCAAACCCGCCGCCCGGTGATTCGTGCCCGTGAAAGATAATATACAGCCCGTAAATTTGCATTACCGGAATTACATAACGGGAAACCACATGAAGGATCGAGTCCTGCATATTCTTCACCCCGCAATATAGTGTGAATTTTCACAAAGACTCTAAAAATTAAAACTTCCCCTTAATACCACGGTATCAAGGGGAAGACGAATAAGCCCAGCAAATATTCTGCCGTATAATTTTTGTCAAGGGCGGAAAATTCCCGGCGTTATCTCAGGTGCTCCCCCTCAGAAATGTTTATTCGACTTTTTGCTACATTTCCCTTCTTTTGTAATGCCAAGGGAATTACTATTCTAGCATATAGAAGCGATGCTGTGTCACTCCGCCTTGAAAGGAAAACTTCTCTCTTTTAGCCCTGATTCCTTCTTTT
>DYEY01000002.1 GCA_020725465.1 Dethiobacter sp. | reverse complement strand
GCTCACAGAATGGGCCAGACAGACAGCATACTGTGCTATTACCTTGTGGCAGAGGAAGGCACAGACGAGGTTATCCAGGAGTTCCTCGGCCTTAAGATTTCACAATTCAGCGGGATTATGGGCGACAAGACAGAGACCGAGGAGGATAGGGCGATTGCACAAGCGGTTGCGACAGAGCACATGAGCAAGATAATCGAAAAATTAAAGAAGGGGGCCAAGTGATATGGAAAAGCTCAAAAAATGCGAAAGGTGCAGGAACAGCCGATTTGACTTTAAAACGATGCCGCCGGAGAGGAAGTGCAAATTTGAAATGCCTCAGTTCCCCATAGAGGACGAAGGGGCATGCGAGCGCTACGACAGCCGTTTTATTGAATACCCATTAACCATTGAAGGCATAGACAACCACTTCAACAACAGGGGATTAACGAGCCTTCGCGAATGCGGAAAGCTGGTCAGGATTTCGCCGTGCGGGGAGGAATACAAGGGCAAAACCTACCTCGGCATTCTACTTGGCGACCTTCCGATTGGGGCGCATATTTCATTCAACAGGGAGAGCAAGAAGCTGGGAGTCTACCCACACACAAACCCTGGGATATTCGTCCCAGAGCTTGGGAAAATCGTCTACGGCTGCGAGAGTTGGTGGGGAGAGATTGAGAAACCGGAGGACTTGAAGGACATAACCAGCGAGGAAATAGAGAACACCTGGTACGTTCAACTACTCAAAGAAATGACAAGGAAGGAGGATGGCCGAGATGATGAACAAGAGCAAGATTGACTGGTGCGACTTTAGCTGGAACCCAGTGACCGGGTGCCTTCACGGCTGCCCGTACTGTTATGCAGCGAAGCAGACGAAGCGCTTCTCCGGGGATGTCAGGTTAAACAAGGCGTCAAAACAACTCCGAAAGGATGAGAACGGCCTTTATGTCCTGGACAAGCCATTCAGGAACCAGAGCGGCAAGGTAATACCAGACCCGGTGGGATTTGAACCGATAATGCACAGCTATAGGCTGGAGATGCCCGCACAAAAGAAGAAGCCGGCCAACATTTTTGTCTGCAGCATGGCCGACCTTTTCGGAGCCTGGGTACCCGATAGCTGGATAGAGGAAGTATTCAGGGCCTGCGACGCGGCGCCATGGCACACTTACATGTTTTTAACCAAGAACCCGCGCCGGTACATGGATCTGGCCGAGAAAGGAATAATCCGCACCGGGGAAAATTTCTGGTATGGCAGCACGGCAACAACACCAGAAACGGAATTTTTCTGGCACGACCAGCTAAATACTTTCGTCAGTATAGAACCGATAAAGGCGCCATTCCCAGATGTGAACGAAGCGGAAAACGGCATACAAAAGGCCAAGTGGATTATTATCGGGGCGGAGACCGGCAACCAAAAAGGAAAGACAGTGCCAGAGCGTGGCTGGATAGAGAGTATAGCCCAAGCCTGCAAGAAGGCCGAAATCCCATTATTCATGAAGGACAACCTGGCCAGCGTTTGGGGAAAAGACCTCGTCCGAGAGTACCCTGCGAACATGCCGCACGAAGAGGATAAGCCAATCCCCCACTGCCTGGAATGCGAGTATCACGAGGAGGCAGAGCGCCATTATAACGAGCGACATGGCAAGACCATCATGAACCACTTCTGCGTGAACGGGGATGAGGAAAGGAAAGCGATACCGGGAAGATACGTCAGAACCAGCCCGCCCTGGTGCCCGTTCAGGGGGAAGGAGGTATAGGGGATGAAAAGGCAAATCGCTAAAATTAAACGGCTGATTTACAAAATAAAGACCATGTGGAAGCTGCGGAAGACGCCAAAATTCATGCGGAAATTTATGTTTTGGTGCGCAATGACCGCATATGACACGGCTGAATACCTAAAAAGAGTACAAATAAGCTACGGCGAAAACCTAGATCGTGTCGCAAGGCTTCGTGGAATTGCAAGGGCAGAAGGAATGACGGATAATGAGCTCCGGGCGAAAATAAGAGAAGCCGTGGGAGGTGGCACAAACCATGATAGAATTCTGCGGTAACTGTCAAACCGGCGCGGACACACACGAGGAATACCCAGGTGCATGCCCGTTTTACAAAAAAGCACCGGACAAGCATTGTGCAAACCACGAACCACTACGATACAAACCTGCGGATGGACGCATGGTCTACATTGCCAGTCCCCTACGCGGCGACATCGAAGGTAACCTCCGCAAAGCTGTAGCCTATTGTCGGGCAGCGACGGAGGCGGGAGTGATACCGATAGCCCCACATCTCTACTTTTCCGCTTTTCTTGATGACCGGAAACCGGATGAACGGGCCGAAGGAATGGCAATGGGGCTTCACGCATTAAGACGATGCGACGAACTCTGGGTATTCGGGGAACCCAGCGAAGGAATGAGGGCGGAAATCCAACTAGCAAAGAGCTTAAATATCCCGATACTTTACATACCAGAGGAAACCGCAAGGCAAATAGTAAGAAGGAACGGCACGGAAGGAGGATGATTATGAGTCAGGAATACTGCCAAACGATATACCAAGCAGTTATTAGTAATTACGAAAACTTGTTCGCAGACGGATGCATATACCACGGGAGGGAAGGCTGCCTGCGCTTGGCAAGGGAGTACGGCGCAGGATTGGCGGACTTTGATACAGAGGCCGAGATTAAAAACGACCTACAGGCAAGCTATGGAATATTGTGCGTAAGGGCATACATGCTAAAACCTCCGGTTGATGCAAAGGAATGGATATCTGAGGCACAAAAAGGATTAGACAGAGCGAGGAGGGGAAGAGCATGAACAGTAAAGAGAGCATGGGAATTGTAGGTGTCAATTACGCTTGTTTAAGCACCAGGGTGCTGGAGATCGCCATCCAGCGCGGCGTGGAAATTGGCACAAAAACGGCGATGGATTATTTATCTGAGGAGAAGAAGGCGCAGCGCAAAGGTCGATATGACCGGCGCCTGCGCAATACCCGCCTGCTGTTGAAGAATTATCGGTCGTTTAAAACCCATGTCCAGGGCGCTGTGTTCAATGCCAAGCAAGCCAAAGAAAGCGCGGTGGATATCCTGGATGGCCTGGACGAATTCAGTTTTGATGATGGCCTCTATATCGAGAGCATCAAGAAGAGCCAGCAGCGCACATTTATCATCCTGCGGCATATTGAGGAGATGCTGCGGTACTACAGGATAGACTGTGAGCAGAGCGGCAAGGCGGAAGACCTCCGCCGGTACCGGGTGATTATGGCCACCTACATCAATGACGAGAAAAAGAACGCGGAAGAAATCGCAGCAGATGAGAACATCGAAAGGCGGACAATTTACAAGGATATCGGCATAGCAATAAAGACCCTTTCTGCCTTGATTTTCGGCATTGATAGCTTAAAAGTGTACTAGGCTTGCAGGGGGCAAAAACAGGGCATTAACAGGGCACAAACTAAATTATAAAATTATAGCATGGAGGAATGTGAGATGGGCAAAAAGAAGCCAAAAAACACCTTCACAGAGATTGACTACGCCACCGAAGCCACACCGAGAGCCCTCACACCAGACGGCATTCCGGTGTTTTGTGTTTACGACGACATCATACCGGTGGAGAAGGCAATCCCGAACCCAAAGAACCCGAACCAGCACAGCGCGGAGCAAGTGAACCTATTGGGCAACATCATCCGGGCCAACGGCTGGAGGGCAGCGGTCACCATTTCCAAAAGGAGCGGCTTCATTGTCAAGGGACATGGCCGGCGCCTGGCCGCAATCAACATCGGAAGCAATTACATACCGGTTGATTACCAGGAATATGCCAGCGAGGCGGAGGAATGGGCCGACCTGATAGCAGACAACCGACTAGCGGAGCTTTCCACTCTGGACACGACGATGCTGGTCGATTTAATCAACGACATGGACACCGGAGAGGTGCCGGTCGAGCTGACAGGCTATACCGAGGAAGACCTGGCGGCAATCATCGCGGCCCTGGAGGGGACGGATGACACCGTGGACGACAAAGCGGACGCGGTACCTGCGCCGCAGAACATCCCGATGAGCAAGGCCGGGGACATTTGGAGCCTCGGTAGCCACAGGCTTATATGCGCCAGCGCAACCGACCGCGAGGCCATCGCCAGGCTAATGAACGGTGAGAAAGCGCAGATGGTGAATACCGACCCACCATATGGAGTAAGCTACAAGACCCAGAGCGGCAAGTTTGAGGAAATCAAGAATGATGACCTCACCCATGACGACCTGATGACAGAACTTCTCGTGCCGGCGTTCAAGAATTACGTCGAATTCACCGATGATGACGCGGCCTTTTATATCTGGCACGCGAGCAGCACCAGGCGTGACTTTGAGGACGCAATGACAGCTGCAGGGCTGATAGAGAAGCAGTACATCATCTGGGTAAAGAACGCGCCGGTACTCGGCCATGCCGACTACCAATGGGCGCATGAGCCGTGCTTCTATGCGGAAAAGGCCGGACAAAGCGCACACTTCTACGGCGACCGCAGCCAGAGAACCACTTGGAAGGTAGTCCTTCGGGGAGCCGACCAGATGGCAACCGTGCTGACCGGCGGCGTTGTTTTGACCGATGGGGCAGGAGGGAAGGTTTTTCTCAATGACAAGCCGCCAAAAGGCAAGAAAATCCGCTATATTCGCTTATCCGACGGCAAGAGTGTCTGCCTCTATCCAGAGAGCAAGAGAAGTACCGTCTGGGAGGTAGCGAAGGAAACCGGCACGGAACACCCCACCCAGAAGCCGGTGGAGCTGGCTGTCAGGGCGATAGATAACAGCAGCAAGCCAGGCGACCTGGTGGTAGACTTCTTCGCGGGGAGCGGCAGCACCCTCATCGGCGCTGAGATGACCGGCAGAAGAGCCAACGTCGTGGAACTTGACCCCAGGTACTGCGACGTAATCATTAACCGATATGTCCGGTTTACGGGAAACATCGGTGTGACGTGCCAGAGGAACGGCCAGGAGCTGCAATACATACAGCTTAAGACCGAGAACGATAAACTAAACGGCATAACCACCGAAGAGGGATAAAATAAAAAGGAGTAAGCAGAGGCAGGCCAGCCGTATACGGTCTGTCTTTTTTTATTACCAAAGAGAGGAGGCAGATAGCATGGCGGAAACAGAAATGTGGGAGAGAATCCCCGGCGAAAGCGTCAAGCATTACGAAAAGTTCTGCAAGTACCGCGACATGAAACACGGCGTACCATTTGCCAGGCGCAGTATACGGAAGCTGGCCAAAGACTTAGGGATACGCCGCCAGACACTGGAAGCATTGAGTGTCAAGTTTAACTGGGTAGCCAGGGCCGAAGCATACGACCTGGAGATAGCGCGCCAGTTAAAAGAACAGAATGAAGCCGACATCATGGAAATGCGAAAAAACCATGCACTGCTGGCCTCACAAATGCTAAAAAAGGCGGCCAAAAGACTGCTGACTATGCCAGAGGAGGAAATCACAGCAGCCGACATCGTGCGCCTGGTCGATGTCGGCGTCAAAATTGAGCGTTTGAGCCGTGGTGAATCCACCGAGAATACGAAGATAAGCGGAGAGGCGAAGATAACGCACCAGGGCGAGGTCAAAGTCAAAAACACAGGAGATATAAACCTTTCGAGCTTATCGGACGAGGAGCTCGTGGAGCTTGAACAGCTACTGGAAAAACTACATACAGAGCCCGGCGTTTGATATTGAGGCTCTGCAAGAGGCGCTACGGAAAGAAAAGGCGGAGCGCCATCTTTCAGAGTTCATCAAACAAGCGTGGAGGGTAATCGAACCAGGCACGAAGTATGTAGAGAACTGGCACATTGACTTAATCAGCGAGTACCTTCAAGCGGTGGATAACAGCGAGATTTTGAGGCTTATTATCAACATCCCGCCTCGGCACATGAAGTCAATACAGACAACTGTATGTTTCCCTGCCTGGTCATGGATAAAGAAGCCGGAGAAGCGTTTTATTAAGGTCTCGTATAGCGATAATTTGAGCCGAAAGCACAACGTCCTCTGCAGGGATATTATTAAAAGCCCGTGGTACCAATCAAACTGGGGCGACCGGTTCAAGATTAAGGACGATGTGGACAGGCAGAACGAGTTCAAAAACAATTACCACGGCATGATGTATAGCACCAGTACCGGCGGTAGCTTAACTGGTGAGGGCGGCGACATTATAATCGTCGACGACCCGCAGAACCCTCTCATGGCCAACAGTGCCACCGAGAGAGAAGCATCTATAGCGTTCTTTAAGAACACGTTGCAGACCAGGCTCAACGACCCGGAGAAGGGCGCAATAATAATCATCATGCAGCGGCTCCATGAAAACGACCTGACGGGATACGTTCTATCAGAGCAGCTCGGGTACCATCACCTATGCCTGCCAGCAGAGGCAGAAGAGCGAACCGTTATTCACTTCCCTATCTCCGGGAAGCAAATCATCCGGGAAGAGGGCGACCTCCTAAACCCGGAAAGGTTTAGCAAAAAAGCGCTGGCTGACCTCAAAAAAGCAATGGGAAGCGTCCAATACGCCGGCCAGTTCCAGCAGACACCGGCACCGGCAGAAGGTATCATCTTCAAGCGGGAATGGTTGGGGAGCTTTTTCACACAGGCACCACACCAGACCATGCTTATACAGACCTGGGATATGCCGTTCACCAAAAGCGATGGGAGTGCCAAGTGCGCCGGTCTCATTATGGGTAGGAGCGGAGCTGATATTTATATCCACGACTTAGTGAACGACAAGATGGAATTCACAGAGAGTGTAGCAGCAGTCCGAACACTCACCGGCAAATGGCCGAAGGCGAGAGCAAAAGTAATCGAGAACAAAGCCAATGGCCCGGCCATCGTTTCACACTTAAAGAAATCAATCCCAGGCATGGTGGAATTCAACCCGAAAGGCAGCAAAGAGGAGCGCGCCATGAGCGTGACGCCTTACTTTGAGGCGGGAAACATCCACTTCCCAGACCCAGCGACACACCCATGGGTGCATGATTTAATCAATGACCTTTTGATATTTCCGAAGGGCACATACAAAGATACCGTGGACGCGCTGGTGCAAGGGATTTTATACCTCATGGACAAACCAAGCATGACCGGCCCACCAAAGAGCAGCGGGCTTACAAAGAGTAGCTATTGGAAGAAATGACATAAAGCATCATACAAGCATCGGACACGTATCAGACAAACATCGGGCAAGTAACTATACTAGCCCTGCTGGTACCCTATTACTGGTACCCTATTACTGGTACCCTATTACCTATCACCGTCTACGCCGAAAGAGAGCGGGGGAGGGGTTAGGATAAAAATATAGAGAGGAGAATTCACTAATGGACAATAAAGCATACCAGCTAAGAGCGCGCTTTCTGCAGGAGGCGGAAGAAAAAGGAGCGACAGCCAAAATGCTGATTGCCGCCGTTCAATTGCCTACCGGGGCCGTCGAAGTTATCACAAACACTGCGCTAATACCATCAAAAATTGAGTATTACAACACTGCCTACGACGAGGAGTTCAGGCTCAAGACAAACCCGAACGTCCGCATTGTAGGCTTTATGTTTGTTTAACCGGAAGGAGACGGTAAACAAATTTATCGCATAATCTGCACACGCTGAGATGTGATTACTCTAAGAGTAGCCACGTCTATGGCGCTGTTTTGTGTAACAGCGCCAGGCTTCCTAACCGAGCGCTGTTTTTATATAAAAAATCGCACGGAAAGGAGGAAAAAACGTGGCAAGCAATAGCTTAAAAGAGATTGGCCGCCTGGGGCAAAAAAGGTACGGTGGCTTTTTTTATGAGGAATTCCTGAAAGACCTCCAGGGGCGCAAAGGCATTGAGGTGTATAAGGAGATGAGCGAGAACGACGATGTTATCGGCGCCATCCTTTACGCCATAGAAATGCTTATCAGACAGGCAAGCTGGAGCGTGCAGCCGGGAGGCTCCACAGTCAAAGACCAAGAAGCAGCGGACTTTATTTATAGCTGCATGGACGACATGAGCGACACATGGACGGATACCGTCTCTGAAATCCTGTCGTTTTTAACTTTTGGTTGGAGTGCTCACGAACTGGTCTACAAGCGGCGCTTAGGCAGGAACAGCGACCCGCGACTAAAGAGTAAGTACACCGATGGATTGATAGGGTGGCAAAAGTTACCCATCAGGGCGCAGGATACTCTCTGGGAGTGGTTATATGATGATAATGACAACCTTCTGGGAATGGCACAGATGCCGCCACCCACTTTTGAGATAATCCAAATACCAATTGAAAAGCTGCTGCTTTTCAGGACGAAGAGCCGCAAGGGCAACCCTGAAGGGAGAAGCATCCTCCGCAACGCATACCGGAGCTGGTATTTCAAGCGCCGCATTCAAGAGATAGAGGGAATAGGCATCGAGCGCGACCTGGCCGGCTTTCCTGTTTTGAAGGCACCGGAAGGAATGAACATCTGGGACGAGGACGACCCGGACATGACCGCCATTCGCCTGCTGACAGAAAAAATCGTCCAGAACATCCGCCGCGACAGCATGGAAGGCTTGAGCCTCCCGGCAGGCTGGGAGCTACAGCTATTGAGCACCGGTGGCCGGCGCCAGTTCGATACCAACGCCATCATCGAGCGATACGATACCCGAATAGCCATGACTGTCCTTGCAGACTTCGTACTGCTTGGGCACCAGCAAGTGGGCAGCTTTGCCTTGAGCAGCGACAAGACCGAATTATTCTCAATGGCTGTAGGCGCTTACCTCGATATTATCTGCGAGGTTTTCAACAACCAGGCAATACCGACATTGATAGACCTTAACGGTGATCATTTCAGCGGCATAACCGATTATCCCACCCTGGAGCACGGTGATATTGAGAGCGCGGACATTCAGGCGCTGGCGGCCTACATCAAGGACATGACCGGCGTGGGTATTTTGATACCAGATGATGGCATAGAAGACTATGTGCGCGAGGTGGCAGGATTACCGGAGCGTTTGGACGATGATACAGCACCCCAACCACGCCAGACACGCCAAAGGCGAAAGGCCAACCCCAGACAAAAAACCGACCAGGCCGATCTGGAGCCACCGGAGGACGATGACGAAGCTGTACAAAAGGCTAAAAAGCGGCTGGGGAGGGATGATGAATGAGTTTCAGGATATGCAAGGCAAAGCCGCGTCTCATCTACAAAGCAAAAAAGAAGAGCGCGGCTGCCCAAAACGTACTGGACAAGCTCAATAGTTACCTGAACGCAGCCGAGCCGGAACCGGTCTATTTCCTCGCGCGCCTGTGGGACGACCAGCAGCAGGCTATAACCTATAAGGAGCTGATGGAGGCAATCCAAAGGGGCTACATTGATGTGAAGACAATCCAAGCGTGGCAGAATGACTACGCTAATTTTGTCAATGAGAAGCTGAAGCCGCTATGGATTGAGGCGATGGAAGCGGCGAATGCCGAGCTCATAGCCAAGCACCCTGATTATTTTTTCGACTCTATGAGCGCAGAGGTGCGCAAGTGGATAGACCAGCATGGAGCACAATGGGTAACGGCGATTGCAGATGAGCAACAAGAGGCAATCGCGGCCATGCTTGACCGTTCTTTCAGTGGAGCTTTTACGGTTGACGAGCTGTCCAGGGTAATCCGTCCAACCATTGGGCTGAATAAAATCCAGGCAAAGGCCAATGCCAACTATTACAGCCATGTTAAGGCCAGTCTCCTAAAGAACAACCCTGGCATGAAGGAGACTACGGCAGCAGCAAAGGCGCAGGAAGCGGCCATGAAGTACGCAGCCAAACAGCACCGACAAAGGGCCTTCAATATTGCAACCACAGAAATGGCGTTTGCTTACAACAAAGGTGCACACGAAGGCATGAAGCAGGCCCAGGAGCAAAACCTTATCGGCAAGGTAAAAAAGACATGGAGTACCGCAGCGGATGAGGCTGTGTGCCCGATTTGCGGCGCCTTGGATGGTGTCATGATTGAGATGGATGCCGATTTCGATTTTAAGGGCCAGCCTCTGTATAGCGGACAAAAGCAAACCCCACCGGCTCACCCGCGCTGTCGGTGCGCAGTTCTCTACGAGGAAGTGGAGCCTCCGAAGTATCCCGTGAAGCCGGAGGATGAGACAATAGAGGCGTGGAGCAGTGAAGACCAGATAGCGGTACCGGAGCCGGAGGAACCGCCGACACCGACAATCCCGCAGCCCGTTAAGATGCCGGAGGGTATGACCTACAACGGAAAGGCGAGCCTGGGAGGAACCGGAGAGATGCATTCATACAAGGACGCCAACGGGCAAGAATGGCTGTTCAAACCGGCGCAGACTAAAAGCGGCACCCCGGAACCTTTCAGGGCATACGTCCAGGAAGCGGGTTATAAGGTACAGAGCATTGTCGACCCAGACACGGCGGTGCCGGTTGGAACCGGCAACCTTGGCGGGAAGTTTGGAGCCTTCCAGAAGCAGATACACCACATCGACGATGCGACCGACCTGAAACATTGGCAATATACCACAGACCAGCTGCCGCAGGGAGCAGCGCCCCAGCTTCAAAGAGAGCATGTGACGGACTGGCTTCTGGCAAACTTCGATAGCCACGGCGGCAATTTCGTCATGGATGATGCGGGACGGTTGATAGGCTTAGACAAAGAACAATCATTCAGGTATATCAACCAGATAGGCTCCCAGAAGATGAGCTATACCTATCACCCAAACGCTACATATGGCGAAACGGAACCGATTTATAACACGCTTTTCCGGCGCTTTGCGAAGGGTGAAATCGACCTTGACCTGCAGGACACCTTGACCTACATCAAGCGCGTGGAGGCCATTTCCGACAGCCAGTACCGCGAAATTTTCAGGGACTATGCAGAGCAACTCCATGGCAAGGGCAAGGCGACGGAGGAACTGCTCGACCAGATAGTGGAGAGGAAGCACAGTCTACGCGAAACATACCGCGAGTTTTACAGCGACCTTCTGACTGAACGCACCGGCAAAAAGCAATCCTTCATCTGGGCGGACGAGGCAGCGGAACATATGCAGCAGCCACTCTCAGCAGTCACCCATAGCCCGGCCACCTTAAAGAAGATGAGCACAGCGGAGCTCAAGCAGCTGGCAAAGCAAAAGCAAATCCCCTACTACAACAACATGAACAAGAACCAGCTGATAACCAGCATATCCGACCCGGCCAAGGCGCCGGAAATGAGCGCTCAAGTACGTGACAGACTGGCGGCCAATGAGGCGGCCAGGAAAACAGCGGCTAAAGCGCCGAAGGCAGCCATGCCAAAAGATGTAATACCGGCAGAAAAGATGTTCAGTGACTTGTCGGTAATCCCGGAAAAGAAGCTGGGCGTTCCAGTTCCCAGTGACAAAGGCAGCCTTGAAGGCTTAAACCTCTCAGCGCGGCGAATGAATATCGGCGGCCAGGAGGTTTATGAAGTATCCGGCAAATTGAGTTACAACACCTGGTCAAAGACCTGGGACAAGATGAAATCGACCGGCGAAATCGGAGAACTCACCTTCGAAGCGGCAGACGATGTAAAGAAATTGTTCTCTTCGACTACCAAGGCCGACCTCGGTACGTCTATCCGCAGCATTACAGTAACTGATGGACATACTACCTTCGAGCTTTACATTGATGGGCAGAGCAGGCAATACAACGGATGGCGCGGTTTTTTCCGCGTGAGGACACCGGTAAGCACAGACGGGGCAGCGGACGCCGCCAATATGCGCAATATGCTCAAACGGCTGGAACTGGACGACCTTCTAATCAACCCAACACCTGACGCGGAGAACACCTTCAAAAAGATGCGCCTTGTTTGGCAGAACGCCCCGCGCCGCATCCAGGAACTCGACGGACTAACACCAGAGCAATTATCCCTAAAATTGGATATAATATTAAAGCAGGAAGGTATTGACCCCAGCCGAGTAGGGAAAATGAAAATGATAAAAGTCTTTGACGGGTACGCCACTTATGTGGAGGAGGGCATTCAGGCGGCATATGAGAAAGCGGGACTGCGGTACATTTGGACTGGTGTGCCGGACGGCGATGACATAGTCAAAATCATTCAAAGCCCAGGTCTTATTTCCAACAACAACCGTTTCCGGGCGGGAATGAGACGCACAGGTGCCAGCCCGGTGAGCGACTTCAAGACCGGCGGCAGCGATAACGTATTTACCAAGATAGGCGTTAAGACCAAAGGGCGTGTACGTTTTGATGATTGCTACAGAGGCGAGCGGTACCGCATTCTAATAGACCCGAAGGAGATGCAGCGCACCGACTGGTACGCGCATACCGGCGACGAATTCGGCAGCACAGAAGCCAGCACAATGGCGCGTCGCCTTTCCCCGGTGGAATTCATCAAGGCAATGAGCGACAGTTATCGATTCGGCAATGAGATTATGTTCAGGCAGGGCATAGCAAAAGAGAGCTTTATCGGCATATCTTGTCAGGATAGCTCCCTGCGAGCCGAGCTCCTGCAGAAGTTCAAAGATGCGCATATTACCTCAGTCAATGGCATACCGATAGAGGATTTTGTAAAGGTGGGAACGACGATATGATAAACAGACGGGCTGTGTACGTTTTTAGATTGCCTGACGAGAAGGAATTCACAGGCATGGCGCTGGACGTTCATATGCACAATGGGAACCTCCGATTTTTTGATACCAACAGAGGCCATGAAATCGAGGGCAAAGTGACAGCGGAAACTGAGGATGGCTTCACATTCACGTCCGCCGGAGCGATACCCGGAGAGTGGCGCTTCAAGGTATTGACGATTGAGGAGTTCAAGCGCAAGCATTACAAGCTGGTCGAGGGCGGAGAAGCGCTGGCGACCAAAATAAAAACGACGGACGACCTCCACGAGTGGTACCGGAGGGAGTTCAAGATTTAAGGGCGGTGCATGAGCACCGCTTTTTACTTTGCAAAGGAGGTTGATACCATGGTCAGGTTCAGCGACCTGGTCGGGCTCCCGGCAAGGCAACCCGAACAGAAGCAGCAGACCTCTGGCGTACTGAAAGGCCGCTTTAAAATCCAGAAGTCAGACGATGATAAGATGCTGGCGTTTGGATGGGCCAATGTGGCGGTAACTGCCGGCGGAAAGCAAATAGAAGACTACCATGACGACATGATAGACCCGGAGGAGCTGGAACAGGCAGCTTACAGTTTCGTGGAGCTCTACCGCGAAGGCGGCGAGATGCATGAACGCGGCGGCTGCGCCGTCCTCATCGAGAGCATGGTCTTTACTAAACAGAAGATGACGGCCCTCGGCATTCCAGATGGAACGCTGCCGGAAGGCTGGTGGATAGGCTTCAAAGTGACAGACCCTGATGTTTGGGACAAGGTTAAGGACGGTACCTATTCGATGTTCAGCATCGAGGGGGAAGCTATCAGGGAGGAAGTCCCAGAGGAATAAGCGCATATGGGTAAACCAGGAGGCGTCGAGTAATCGGCGCTTTTCTGTTTTATACATCAAAACAGAAAGGAGGAATGACGCAGCATGCCATCCAAGCTGAAAGACCTGAAAATCACGAAGGTGGACTTTGTGGATGCTGGAGCTAACCCAGAAGCAAACATCCTGCTTTTTAAGAATAAAGAGGGAGCGCCAGCAGCGAAGCCCGCCGAATCCTCACCTGCCGCGAAGGGAGGTGATAAGACCGAGGGCGTCATCAAGAAGTTTTTCACGGCGATTGCTAAAGCCCTGGGATTGGGAGACGAACAGATAGGCCAGGCCATTGAGGAAATAGCCAAAGGCTATGAAGCTGCCACATTCGACGAGAAGATGGACGAGCAAAAGCGCAGGCGGGTAACCAGTGAAATCTGGGACGTGTGCTATGCGCTCGAAGAGAGCCTTTGCTCTATTATTTGCGACGATGAGGTGGCAGAGGAAGACAAACCGGGCCTCATGGAACAGAGCCTGAATGAGTTCGGCGAAGCCGTTAAGGCATTAATCCCGACCTGGGCGCAGGGGAAAATCGCTAACAAAATCAATAAGGCGGAGCGACCCATTACCCCTGCAAGACTGGAAGACATAAAGACCGCGAAAGCGAAGCTGGACGCCATCATAGCCAAAGCAGACGAACCCGTCGATGAGGGCTGCAAGCCCAAAAAACCTAAAACAACGAAAGGAGCTAGCGAAGACATGAAAATTGATAAGAGCAAGCTGACCCCTGAAGAGCTCGCCACCCTCGAAGCAATCGAGAAGAAGGCAGGCATTCAGGACGAACCCGCAAATGACCCTGCACCTTCAGACGTGAATAAGGGCGCAGGTAACCCGGCAGCATCGGCAGCCGGACAGCAACCCGCCGGAGAAGGCGAGGACATTTACAAGGGACTGCACCCTGCAATCCGTGCAGAACTTGAAAGCCTTCGCAAGACAGCGAACGCGCTGGAAGACCGCGAACTGACCGAGGTCGCAAAGAAGTACGAGATTATCGGCAAGAAGCCGGAGGAACTCGTGCCTTTGTTTAAAAGCCTCAAGGCCGCAGGCGGCGAAGCCTACAACCAGATGATTACCATTCTGGATGCCAGTGTGGCGGCGGTTGAAAAGTCCGGCCTTTTCTCCGAAATTGGCAAAAAAGGCAACGGAGCAACTGATGCATGGGCCGCCATTGAGAAGCATGCCGATGAAATCATGAAGTCAATGCCGACTCTCACCAGGGCACAGGCAATCGACAAGGCGTGCGAACAGCACCCTGAACTCGTACATGAGTACGAGAATAAGAGATAAGGAGGAGCGACAATGTATTTAAGCACAGGAATCAACGACACCCCGACCATTGTCGGTAAAGCGACCGCTGCCATTAATGGCGGAGCTTTTCTCGCCGCAAAGTTCGATGCGAACGGCGGCATTGTGCTGGCAGGAGCCGGCAATAATGCCCTTGGCCTCTTGCTGCCGACCACGCCTGATGCTGTGGCCGCCGGTGAAGACGTAACCGTCCAGGTCAAGGATATTGGCCTCTGGAAGGTTGGCGCAGCCGTAGCTTTTGGGGACGAACTCACCCCCGATGCCAACGGCAAGGCCATAACGGCAGCGGTCGGAAATTTCATCACGGCAATAGCGCTTGAAAAAGCCACCGCAGCCGACCAAATCATCAAAGTTCAGATCGTCAAGGCTGGCTACAAGCCTGCTTAATCTAAACGAAAGGAGATAACAGACAATGAGTGGTAAAGGAACAAGTGTTTCCAACCTCCAGGTAGAAATTGCAAAGGGCTGGAGACCTAATAACTACCTGACCAATATGAGCATGGCCTATTTTGCGGAGGAAAGCGACTTTGTGGCGCCGGCCATTTTCCCGATTTGCCCCGTAGGCTTGAGCTCCAGCTATTACTACACATTCAGCAAGGCAGACCTGGCCCGTGACAACGTGAGCCGCAAGCCTGCGTTCGGAAAGGTTCCTCCTGCGCTGATGGGGCAGACCGACAATACCTATAAGTGCGAGGTAGACCAGGTTATCGTCGGTATTGATTCAATCGAAGCCTTGAACTACCAGCGCAATCGCGCTCCCGGAGTGGCAGACCCCAGGCGTGCAAAGGTGCGGTTTGTTACCGAGCAGTTAAAACTTCACCTCGACATTATATTTGCTCAAAAATTCTTCAAAGCGGGCGTGTGGGCTAACGAATGGACAGGAGTGGCAGCTAATCCTGCAGGAAAGCAATTCCTGAAATTCAGCGACGCCAACTTTGACCCCGTGAACTTCTTCGATGAGCGCATGAAAGAAATCAAGCAGCAGGGACGCCGCAAGCCCAACAGGCTGGCTCTTGGTGCGAATGCCTTCATTGCGCTGAAAAATCACCCCGACATCATCGAGCGTGTGAAGTATACCGGTTCCACGGCAAATCCCGCCGTCGTAACTGTGGCTGCTCTGGCGGCAATCCTCCAGATTGAACAAATCAAGGTTCTGGAGAGTACCTATAATGCAGGCGGCATTGGGCAGGAAGATATGCAGTTTATCTGCGACACTAACAGCGCCCTGCTCTGCTATGCGACCAATACCCCGGCCATTGACGAGCCGAGCGCCGGGTATATTTTCACCTGGGATATGCTGGGCAACGGTCAGTACGTCGCGCTTGACCAGTTCGAGGGCGAAAAAGGCACCCATGCCGAATTTGTCGAGGGCTTAATGAGCACCGACATGAAAAAGACCGCTGACGACCTCGCAATCTTCTTCAAGGAATGCGTATAAGGAGGAACGGGGATGAACGGTTATATTTGCACGAAAGCGTGTACATTGGGAGGCGTCGCCTACAACAAAGGCGACGCTATTCCTTTTGAAGCCGTTCTGCCGAGCCGCGAGCGAGCCTTAATCAAACAGGGATATATTTCCCACGCTACCGTAGAAACCGCCACAGAAACGCCTGCAGGCACCCAAAACGAGCCGCCGGCACCGCAAAACATTATTGTGCCAATTACAACAAAAGACGGCGTACTGGAGCTTAATATGGCGCCGGAGGACATTGTGGCGGCAATCACCACCATGCAGCTCAGCGCGGAGGAAGCCGCGAAGACTGTGGGGGCGATTGATAAGGAGGAAACCCTTATTTTGATTGACGTACTGGACACGAGAAAAACCGTCAAGACGGCAATCAGGGAAAAGGTAGAGGCAATGAAGGGCGGCACGGAGGACGAAAGCCAGGGTGATGCGTAATGGCCGAAAAGACCTACACATATGACCCAAGCAAAATCAGCGAAAAGGGCAAGGACAGGATGCGGTTCGAGCTTGGAGACACGATGGTCGAAGGAGGCGCGGAAACCGCCGCTCTCACAGACGAGGAAATCAACGCCGTGCTTGCGCTTTATCCCAGCCGATGGAAGAAAGCCAAGCTGGCGCTGGTAGAGAGCTTGTGCCGGCGCTTTTCTTATGAAGTGGATACCGACGTCGGGCCGCTTTCCTTGGGGCTACAGGGGCGCGCAGAGGCATGGAGAGCAATGTACGAGGAACTCAAGGCAAGCGTTGGCAACTTCGCCGCGCCGAGCGCCAATCCTGCGGCAATTGGCGGCAGCCCTTACTTCTACGCCGGGATGATGGATAATCCAGCGGCTGACCGCAAGGAAGGAGGCGGCTAAGATGTACCTTAGACCAGGTAACCTCTTTAAAGACTTTTTCGTCGAGAAAAAAGGGGCGTCTCTGAGCACGCGCGGCAGAGCTCGAAGTGAGTACGACGGCACAACCGGGGAGCGCATCAAAGCGGTTCTGGCGGAGGCCAAACCGCAGGAGAAGGAGCGGTGGCGACAGTTGCAGCACCCGATAAGCCATACCATTACCCAGAAAGGACGTCCGCAGGCTGAGGCAGAAGACCGGTTAATTCTTGGAGATAGGATATTCTTCATTCAGGGAGTGGATGAGCCGGGAGCTCTCGGCTTGTGGACGATTTATTATGTGGAGGAACGGTACGATGGCAATGAACATTAAGCCAGAAATTGAGAAGCTGGTCGAGCAAGTGACATACGAGGCGAAATCGAGGGCCTTCAGGGCCGCCAACGAGCTCCGAAATTCAGCGCTTAATGTTCTGCGGGGGCAGCGCTCCGGGCGCACTTATAGGCGGCCATTCTCAAGCGGCAAATATACAGCATCGGCGCCGGGAGAACCGCCAGCGGTGCGCAGCGGTAATCTACGCTTAAGCTGGAGAGAGAGAACGGCATCGGAAGAGGTAGGTAAAAACCTGACCGTGAAGCCAGCAATTACAACCGACGTGAAATATGCGCCGATTCTTGATGAAGGGTTCGACGGGGAAGTGGAAAAGACCTCAAAAAAGAAGGATGGGACGGTGAAAACAAAAAAATACCACCTGACAATCAAGCCGCGTCCTATCGAGGAACCAATCATCGAGGCGGCAAAGCCAAAGATTAAAGCCATTTACAGCGAGCCGTACCTGAACAAATAACGGAAGGAGGGAAGCCATGCCGTTAATCATAGACAACATCGAAAAAGTGTTTGATGCCAGCAGCATACACAAAGGCGACCTAATCAGGGCGCAATACCATACCTGGACTGAAGCCATAAACGGCCTCGTAACAGCGGTGAGCGAAGATAAGCTGACCGTTTTGTTTTTGCCTGGGCTGGGGAATGTGACGAATTACTTCACCATTTTGGCGAGTGAGGTATCGGCTGGCAAATGGGCAGTTAAATGGTCGGCAGACCTGGTGACAATTAACGCCGAGGGCGTGATGGTATGACACTGGAGGATTTGATTTATACCCGGCTCACCACCAGGGCAACACTGACCGAGAAGCTGGCGCGGTTCGGTGAGGCTCCAGCGGTCTTTTACCAAGCAGCACCAGGCGACCAGGCCGACGGCTGGAAGAGCAAAAAGCAGTACCCGCGAGTGGACTACATTGTGGATATGCAGGCAAACCCGGAAAGGCAAGCGTCAGGGCTGATGACCCTCAATATTTGGTGCAATGAAGCAGGGGTGCCGCCAGAGGAAATAGAGCCTGAAGTACGAAGCGCGCTCTGCGATGTTTTTATGCAGCCAACGGAACAACCGCCATACTGCTTGGTGTGGATACGTTCTGATAGCTGGGAAGAAAGAGCCACACAAAAAGGCAGCCAGGTAATCGGTATCACAGTTTTATTTGACGTGCTGGCGTTCCCGAGCCAAGAAACGACCGACCCAGACCCAGTGCTGGCAATGAACCACTTTATCAAGGAATGGGAACCACGGGCCGTTGTGATTGGAACCGATGCCATAGCGAACTTTTTCACCGCAGAAGCTGGCCGGCCTGCGTTTTATTTCCGCCTGGCAAGCCTGGAGGTGGCGCGCGAAACCAACACAGTGGTATGGATGAATGCGAGCATAGCCGGTCACATTTTCGCACCGACAACAGCAGCGCGGCTGCAATGTCTGAAATACCTTGTGGACACGCTGGCGTCCATGGGCGAGGTCGCCATGCTGGATACTTCCCCTATGTTTTTGAAGAATATCAAGGCAGACAGCGCGGTTGATTATTTGACAACCGGACAACTGCGACTGAGCGTTCAGTTTGGCATACTTCGCAGGCCGAAGTATGCCCACGCCCTGACTGAGCCAAATATCAATTAAGGAGGCAGTTTCTATGAGCAAAAGCACAGAGAAAAACCCCTCTCAGGAAACGACAATCCAGGAGGCGGAATACACGGTGCAAGAGCTGGCGGAGGCCGCCGAGACCGTGTTTAAAACCAAGCCTGAATGCGTAATTGCAGCCTTCCGCGTGGCAGGCGTCGAAAAAGCCACAAAAACGAAGGCAAATGATATCGTGACAAAATTTATGACAAAGGAGGTCAAGTGAAATGGCAGGGATTTTTACAATTGGGGAAACCAAAACCCGCCCCGGTGTTTACACCAGATATGAGAATGCTGGCGGCGTTTCCCTGGCCGGCGCCGTCAATGGAATTGGTGCCGCAATCATCAAGGCCAATTGGGGGCCGCTTAACCAGCTCGTGGAGCTTGATGGAGCAAACGCCGTGGCCCCTGCGTTCGGTTCCGCCTTAACCGTCGATACCATCACCGAGATGTTCACTGGCGGCTGCAGCAAGGTGAAAGCCGTTCGCGCAGGTACCGGCGGTACGCCCACAACCATCTCGCTGAAGGATGACACCAACCTGGTGGACGTGGTGACCATTACCGCAAAATACCCCGGCGACAGGGCGTTCAATGTAACCATCAGGGACAGCCTCACCAACACAGAAAAGCGTGAGTGCATCATCTACGAAGGCACAACTGAGTTTGAAAAGGTGGAGTTTACTAAAGGAGTAGCCGGAATTGGAGAACCGGCGGCACTTGTCGCAGCATTCGCAAACAGCAAGAATTTCGCTGCCACAAAGGTGGCTGACGGCAGCAAGGTCATAAAGGCGGCAGCCCAGTCTGCCATGACAGCAGGCACCAACCCGGATGTGGCAACTGCGCAGTACAGTACCGCGCTGGATGTGTTGGAAGCAGGCAAGTGGAACGTCCTTTGTGTAGATACCGTGGACGTTGCCGTTCACGCGCTTGTTCAGGCTTTCATCCAGAGAATCTATCTTGCCGGCGCCATGCCGATGGCGTGCGTGTCCGAGCCGAAGACTGTCGACCTCGACACCCGTATGAGTAACGCTGCAGCGTTCAATGATGAGAAAATGCACTATGTACTGAACAGCGCCTATGACGCGAGTGGTAATCTCTACGATGGCTATAAGCTGGCGGCACGCATCGGTGGCATGATTGCGGCTGTAGCCTCCAACACCAGCCTGACCCATACCGTGGTCAGTGGTTTGGTGAGCCTCGCAGAGCCGCTCACAAACAGCCAAATCGAGAAGGCGCTTACTAAAGGATGTCTCGTGCTTTCAGTCAACGCCAACGACCAGATCTGGATTGAAAGTGCCATCAACACCCTGATAACCCCCAGCGGCAACCAAGACGCCGGATGGAAGAAAATCCGCAGAACCAAAACCAGGTTCGAGTTGATGGACAGAATCGTAGCAACCACCGACCCGCTCATCGGCAAAATCAACAACGACAGCGACGGCAGAGCGACGTTCATGGCAGCAGCACAGGGCGTTATTAATGCCATGATTGGCGAGAAAAAGCTGCTGCCCGGCGGTATCATCTACGAGGACACAAACAACCCGCCTGCAGGCGACAGCGCCTGGTTCATTATTGCCGTCGATGACATCGACAGCATCGAGAAGGCATACCTGACGTTTAAGTTCAGATTTTCGCCGGAGTCTTAAGAGAGGAGGATGAAGCATGCTTAATACAAGAGGCCCGATAGACACCCGCAAGGTGCTGACCGGCAAGGATGGTGCTCTTTATAACGACAAGGGCGTCATGCTGGCGACGGTCGAAACCTTTCAGACCCAGGTCAACGTAACCAATGCCAAATACCAACCCTTGGGCGATGCACAGGAGCATGAAGTTTTTCAGTCTTACGGCGTAACGCTTACCTTCACTGAAACGGTAATCGAAGACGAGAGCTTCATTTCTGAGCTCTTCGATGCCTTCAAAACCGGCGTAATGCCGTCATGGAATTTCCAGGGTGTGGTCAAAGGGCGCAACGGCAGCGAGCAGCGGATGATTTACAGACAATGCGTGCCTTCCGGTACCATCGACCTGCAGAACCTTTCTGTGGGCGATATCATCAAGAGGGCGTGGAGCCTTTTTGTAAACGACCCGCCGGAGCTTCAGAGCCTGCTTACTGCCTAAATGGGTAAGAAACCAGATACCGAAGGCCGCTCTGTATGGCCGGGGCGGCCTAATTTAATTTAAGGAGGATAACCATGGACACCAAAAAGACTAACCAGATAGAGGAAATCGAAATGACCGAAGAGGAGAACAAGGCGCAACTTCGGACATATGAGACCGACATTCTCAAAGGCTTGCTAACCGCCGCTGCCTTCAAGACCGAGGAGGAGAACATTCACCCCGTGGAGATTGCAAGAAACGGCGTCGTACTCTTTACCTTCCGCATTCGACCTTTGAGCGAGGAAGAGTACCACCAATGCAAGGACAAGAACACCAAATATGTCCGCAACAAGCAACTTGGAATCAAATTCCCGGAACATACCGACAGCGTGAGGTACCGCAGTGCCCTCATTTATCAGGCGACTATCGATGAGGACAGGGCGAAGGTCTGGGACAACAAGGACGCATGGAAAGCGCTCAACGTCTTAAATGGCATCGACCTGGTGGATAAAATCCTGCTCGCTGGAGAGAAGGATGCCGTGCTCGAACTAATCGATAAAATCAGCGGATACTCCACCACTATGGAGGAAGTAGCAAAAAACTAATTGAGGCCGGGGGGCGAGCCACGCTGATGCATCACATTTTCCAGCGGATAGGGCTCCCCCCGGACGAGTTTATGGCAAAATCGCCAGGGGTACGAGCCTTTATGTTGGCCTCCATGCGCGTGCAGCTTGAAGCTGAAGCCGACGGAAGGGAGGAGAACTAATGGCGGCAGAAACATTTCGGATTGAAATTCCCATAAACGTCAGGGATAATACAGAGCCTGGAGTCTCCCAGGCCACGCGTAAGGTAAACGCTTTTGACAGGGCGAACCAAAAGACGCAGGAACGCCTGGAGGAAATGAATAGAACCAAATACCAGGTCGTTCTTAGTGCCTTGGATAGAGCGTCTGGCATTATAGGCACAGTCTCTGCGAAAGCACGCAGCATAGCGGGCAGGACTTACAGCTTCACCATGAAAGTGGTTGACTTGGCGACGGCACCTCTCAGGGCCATATGGAACTTTGCGACTTCTATCGAGGGCGCCATACTTGGAGCCACCGGGCTATTTGCGGGCGTTTATAAACCAATGGATATCGCCGGTGACTTCGAGCAGACACAAATAGCCTTTGAAACCATGCTCAAAAGCGCTGAAAGGGCAGAGAAGTTCCTGAAAGACGCCTCCGCTTTTGCGAATAAAACGCCTTTTGAATTCCCGGAACTGATTAACAGCAGCAAACTGCTTATTGCCTTTGGTTTCCAAGCGGAGAACGTACTTGACATACTGACAACCATAGGAGATACAGCCAGCGGATTAGGGGCAGGAGCAGAAGGAATCGACAGAATCACAAGAGCCCTCGGGCAAATGAAAGCGAAAGGGCGAGCCCAAGCGGAAGAGCTTCTGCAACTTCAAGAGCTCGGCGTGCCAGCCAACGAGATACTTCAGGAAGAGCTCGGCCTAACCGGGGAGCAAATAGCTAATATCGGTAACCAAAGCATCGAGGCATCCAAGGTTATTGATGCTCTATTACGAGGCATGGATAAGCGCTTTGGCGGCATGATGCAGAACCAATCAAAGACGGCAAAAGGCATGATATCCACCATAAGCGACACACTTAAGAACGGCCTTCTACGGCCCTGGGGGCAAGGATTATGGGACGGTGTCAAACCAGGACTTGAGAAAATCACGACATGGCTCGATGAAAACCAGGACACCGTGACCGCTTGGGGTGAAGCATGGAGGAAGGCCGGCGCAAACATCAGCAAATGGGTGATGTCAAAGGTGGAAGACCTCCAGGAATCCATCAAGAAGATGACCAACTCCCAGGAGTGGCAGGATGCGCAGACCTTCGGGGAAAAAATGAAGATTGCCTGGGAAAAAATCATCGCAGAGCCGTTTTCTGAATGGTGGAACTCAACCGGTAAAGCATGGCTGGCGGACAAAGCGAGCAAAATCGGCGAAGGGATAGGAAGCGCCATCACCTTTGGAGTTCTTGCCTTGCTCGGTGTTGATACAAAAAGTGCAGTGGCCGACGGAACAAGCATCGGCGCCTCATTTGCCGAAGGGTTTCAAAAAGGTTTCGACGGAGAAAAGGTTGGAAAAGCGCTCCTGGATGCGATAAAAGGCGTCTTCAAAGACGCCGGAACCCTGCTGCCAGGCGGAAAAGAAGCAAGCTCAACCAGCTGGATATCCGCAATACTATTAACCATTTTGGGAGTCAAGGGAGCCAAAGGCATAGGCACGATTTTCAAAGGCGGCAAAGGCATTTATAACTTTGGCAAGGGATTGTTCAAAGGTGCAAAAGCCGCAGATGCTGCAGCAGATGCAGCCAAGGTCGCCGGTGCAGCTGCGGGAGCCGCTGATGATGTTGCTGATATAGCGAAAACAACCAAAAACCTGAAGGATGCGGCAGAATCATTTAGGGCGGCTGCAAACGCTTCGAAAGAGGCAGAGAAAGCCGTAAAGACCGCAGAAGCATTAAAGGCTGCTAAACAGGCAGACCTTGAAAAGAGTGCGAGATTGCTGAAGGAGCTGAAAAAAGAAGCGGCCAAATTCGGGGACGATATACCCAAAGGATTGTCCGGAAAGATTAAGGCCGCCGAGAAAGCGGTAGCAAAAGGCCGAGTTGATGTTAAAAAGGCGGCGTCGCACCTTGACGACATGGTAAACTTGAAAAATCTTAAAGCGATAGACTACGCAAACGCGAGAGAAGGGTTTGTTGTCGCAAAGGACGTCGCAAACGCAGCTAAAGTAGCGGACAAAGCAGGGGATGTGGCCGGCAAGACGGGCATATTCAGTAAAATTGCAGGATGGTTCGGTAAAAGCGGCGATGATGTCTTAAAAGCAGGGAGCAAAGCTGCAGGAAAAGGCATCAAGGGAATACCTGTATTGGGTACGCTTCTTGGTTTGACAGCGAGCGGAGCGGTTGTTGCTTCTGCAGCGCCAGAAAACAGAGGAAGAGAAGCTGCCGGGGAAGTAGGAAGCTGGTTAGGCGCCATAGGCGCTGGAGCTGGAGCCGGGGCTTTGGTTGGCACCCTTGGAGGCGGGCCAATCGGAACCGCTGTCGGTGGCATTGTTGGCGGCATTGGAGGTGCCATAGGTGGAGAAGCATTCACCGAGTGGCTGTATGACCAGAAAGACGCAATAGCTTCAATGGGAGGAAAAGTAAAGACTGCAATTTCCGAGTTTGGGACAAAGGCGGGAGAATCCATCAGTGGATTTTTCACAGAAACAATACCAAACTTCGTGACAGAGCAGATACCTTATGCCATAGGCTATGCGACCGGTTCGATTGGGAAGTTTTTCACCGTAACGCTCCCGCAGGGATGGAACGACTTATGGACAGCTGTAGGGAACTTTCTCACCGAGACAATCCCCACCTGGGCGAACGGGGCATACAACACGGCGGTAAACTTCTTCACCGTTTCAGTCCCGACGTTTTTCACTAATCTGTGGAATTCCGTGTATGGATTTTTCACGGAGACCTTACCTACATGGGCGACGGGGGCTTTCAACAAAGCAAACGAGTTCTTTACACAAAAAGTTCCTGAGTTTTTCACTGACCTGTGGAGCAGCGTGAGCACCTTTGTGACCGAAAAAATACCGGAATATGCAAAGGCATTAAAGGACAGTGTTACTGGGTGGTTCGGCAGCTTCAGGGATTGGGCAAGCAATATCTGGGACAAGGTAAAATCCAGTTTTTCAGCCGGATATGAAGCTGGTTCAAGCGGCGGCTCCAATGTTGCGAAACATGCATGGGGCGGCATCATGACGAAACCGCATATGGGTATTGTGGCCGAGGACGGAGCCGAGGGCATCATTCCATTAAGCCCAAGCAAGAGAAGCCGGGGCATAGACCTCTGGCAAAGAGCCGGTGAAATGCTCGGTGTCCAGGCATACGACGAAGGAGGCATTGTGGGGGAAGAGCCAGCGGGTATTCCAACGGCAACCCCGGCAGGACGAGGAGTACAGAGCATCTCGGTCAAGGTGGAGGTTTCCGCAAGCCCGACATTCACAATTGAAGGCGGAGGCGATACCGACGAGAACAAAATCCTGGCCGTACTAAAAGCCTACATCCGGGAGATGGCCGACGATATCGGCGACGAGCTCGCGGAACGGCTGGCCCGCATTTTCGCAAATATGCCGGTGAAGGGAGGGGCAAGAGCGTAAATGGACGTTTATATTACCGAGATTGAAACTGGAGCAAGGATGGCGCTCTCTATGCTCCCCGAAAAGACCAGCAAAAAGGGAAATGCCAAGTTTCAAACCTATGACATTATCAACGTCGGGGAGGTCAAGCTTCCAAAAGGTACAGAATTACTGACTTTTTCGTGGAGCGGAACCCTCCCCGGCAAAAACCGAAAGGGCGCCAGTTTCGTAAAATCGCGGCATTGGCGCAACCCAAACGAAATCCTGAATATCTGGGAGAGATGGCGAAAGGCCGGAACCAAGCTAAGGCTCATGGTGACGGAAACGCCAATAAACCACGATGTCTACCTGGACAGTTATACCGCCGAAGCCAAGGGAGGGAACGGTGACTATGAGTACGATATCTCCTTTGTCGAGGCCAAACAGGTAACGGTCTACACCGTAAGCGAACTCAACATCAAACCCAGCACGGTGACCAATACCAATAGCGCCAGCAGTAGGCCACCGGCAGCTGCAGCCGCCGCAAAGACACATACCGTGGTATCCGGCGACACTCTCTGGGTGATAGCGCAAAAACACCTGGGAGCAGGAAATCGTTATATGGAGATTTACAACCTGAACAAAGACAAAATTAAGAACCCGAACCTCATCTATGCGGGCCAGGTTTTGACCCTGCCGAGCTAGGAGGTGAGCAGCTACGATAGACATCAGCAAACTAAAATACAAATTAATCCTCGTAACCGCCTCCGGCAAGCAACTGGACGTTTCAGAGGCAGCTGAGGACATCGGCTGGGAAGAAGGGGACGGAGAACTAGCAATGAGGATTGGGGTTACCTTGCACAATGCCATATACGATGGCTCTCGCCTCTCCAGCCTTGCCAAACCAGGGTGCATCGTGGTTGTGATAGCGGAATGGGGCGGCGGAACGGAAGAGGTCGCAAGGGGCACCATTATCGACTGGGAGCCGGAACTGAAAGGAAGCAGCGCGACCAGTTTTGACGTAATCGCCTATGATGAGCTTTTCAACCTACAGGGCAGCCAGGATAACCGGTATTACCCTGCAGGTACGGGCACGAAGGCAGCAATTACCGGGATATTCTCCGACTGGGGAATACCGGTGGACAAGTACGAAGGCCCTGACGTAGCACATGCAAAGACCATGTTCAAAAACGAGTTTTTGAGCGACATTCTCCTGCAGCTTTTGGACGATGCAGCCAAAAAGGGCGGAGCCAAGAGTATCATCCGGGCCTCAAAGGGCAAGGTAAGCGTTCTCCCAAAGGGAAGCAATAAAACCATTTACCACTTTGACGAAGATACCAATGCCACGCTGGTGCGGGATAAAATCAGCACAGCAGATCTGGTGACCAGGGTTAAAGTGGTCGGCAAAGAGGACAGTGAGGGACGCCAACCCATAGAAGCTGTGCTGGACGGCTTGACTGAGTATGGCATCCGACAGCGGATACATAACCGCCAAGAGGATGACTCACTGGCAACCGCAAAGGCAGCAGCGCAGGAAATTCTCGATGAGCATGGCAGCCCGACTCGGTTAAACGTGCTGGAAAGCCCTGATGTTCCCAGCATCCGCAAGGGAGATAAGATACACGTCAAGGCAGGAACGCTGAACGGCTATTATTACGCCAAAGCGGTGCGGCACGACGCGACAAACCGAAGCATGACAATGGAACTGGAGCCAGTGAGTGCGGTAAGTGGAACCAGCACCAGTTCTAGCGGGGATTCTGAAACAGCTGCGACGAGCGGAGACTTAAGAGTGGGCGATGTGGTCGAATTTGTTTCAAGCGCAACGCACTACTACCCAGGCGGCAGCAAGATACCGAGCTGGGTAATAACAGATTATCAGCACGTCATCACCCAAATTACCTCAAATGGCAAAACCGTCACAAAGGGCGGCAAGGTGTGCGTGCTGCTCGGCAAAAAAATCAGCAAAAAGGGCGGCGACCAGGTGGTAGGCATCAACACCTGGACGGACAAGGAAATCTTAACGAAAGTATAAGGAGGCGAGGACATGAACCCATCATCAGGCAACCCCGGATTGAACAAGCTCGGCAAGGTTTTACAGCAGCGCATAGATGCGAGCAATGCCTCGCCTCTTGTGCTTGATTTCGGCACCATCAAGAGCGACTATAGTCTGCTGACCAATACCTACCCCATACCTATCCCGAAAACGGATTACATGGTATGCAGGCAGCTGACCCTTGGAGAAACAGGCAGCAAGCTCACAGCAACTGCAACAGATGGAAGCCACGACGTTTATAGCGACCCTTATCCAGAGCCAGGATATACCCACATAGGAATAGGGGAAAATCATGAGCACGACGTGCTCATACCGGAAAAAATGCGGTGGTTAAAGCCGGGAGACCGCGTTCTGGTGGCATGGGTGCAGAATGATGCCGTGGTAATTGACATCGTATTACCGGCGACAAAGATAGGAGGATAACCGTATGGCAGAAAAAACATTATTTCCTGTCTTTGATGTTCCAGAAATACCAACCCCAACTCCAGCCGAGGAGCAAAAGTATAAACCCAGCGTCTACTTCGACTACGAACTGGGCGATTTTAAGCGAGACGGTGCCAACAAGATGGTTCTTACCGACGGGCGGGAAGCCTGGAGGCAATGGTGCATAAAAACCGTGCAGACCGAGCGGCTCGCTTTTCTCTCGTATAGCAGCGATACCGGCGTGGAGCTTTACGATGCCTTCAAACAAGGAGACAAGGAAGCAATAGAATCGGCACTGGAACGCACCATAACGGAAGCGCTCATGGTAAACCCCAGGACAGAATACGTCCGGGGTTTTGAATTTACATGGGACAGCGACGGCCTGCACTGCGAGTTTGTTGTTAAGGGCAAGGAGTGGGAGGAGCAGCATATCGATGTGATTTTACAGACGTAAGGAGGTGGAAGATTTGTCGATACCTGAATTTAAGGCTCCAAGCTTTCTCGAAGGACAGGACGCCGAAACAATTCATAAGCGCATGATGGACATGCTGCCGCCGGACATAGATGATACTGAGGGCGGATTTCCATGGGATTTTACGAAGCCAACGGCGCTCGAAAAGGCCGAAATGCTGGAGTTTCACCTCCAGGAAACCCTTAAAATCATGTTTCCCATGTGGGCATATAACGAATGGCTGGATTACCATGCAAAAGGGAAAGGCTTAACGAGGAAACCAGCCAACGCAGCATCAGGAACGCTACTGATCACCGGCACGCCTGGCACAGATATCCCGTCAGGCTTTAAATTTGCGGCGCTGGCCAAAGACGATACTCCCGCTATCGAATACCAGACAACAGAGCGGTATACCATTGGCGAAACCGGCACAGTAGAAGTTCAGGTGACCGCCGTCGTGCCAGGAACTGGAGGCAACGTGTCGGCGGGAGCCGTAAAAATCATGGTAAAGCCGATAGAAGGCATTACAAGCATAACCAACGTGGAGCAGATAACCGGCGGAACCGAGATAGAAAGCGACGATGAACTCCGAATTAGAATAGACGAAGCTGACGCGGACAGCGAGGAGAGCTTTGTAGGCAACGATGCCGACTATGTCCGATGGGCAAAGGAAGTGCCGGGGGTAGGCACAGCACTGGTAGTACCAGAATGGAATGGCCCTGGAACGGTAAAGGTTATTGTACTCGATGCCAATGGACAGCCGGCCAATGCCGCGATTATTGAGGCGGTTTATGGAAATATAGTCTCCCCTTCCGACCGTCAGAAGCGAAAGGCTCCCATAGGCGCCACAGTGACTGTGGAAGCACCTACAGCGAAAGGAATAGATTATGTCTTCCTGCTCGAAATCGAGACGGGAGAGACACAGGCGACAGTTCTGGAGCGATTCAAAGCAGGACTTCAAACGTATTATATCGAGGCAAAGAAGGAAAAAGTGGTGCGTTACAACAAAATAGCGTCCATTTTGACCGAAACCAGCGGCGTGAAGGACTTCTCAGGACTCACAATAAACGGAGCAGCCGTCAACATTAATTTGGCGGAAGACGAATACCCAGTAACGGGCATCGTCGACCCGACAGGCGGAGGAGGGATTTAATGATTGATTTGGAACAATTCCCAACAAGCCAGTCTGCCAAAAGAATGATGAGGACAGTCTCCCCGATTTATGACAAATCCTACGTCGCAAAATGGCTTTACCAGGTCATGGGGATAGAGATGGAACAGGCGTGGCAGTTCTTTGAGGAACTGCGGCTGCAAGCCTTCCCCGAAACAGCAACATGGGGCATCGTTTACTGGGAACAAAGATATCACATTGCTTCAGATGAAAACCTCACCATTGAAGAACGTAGACGACAGGTAATAGCCAAACGGGGTAGACGCGGGCCGATGAACCCCGCTAAAATGGAACAGATTGTGCAAGATGTAACGGGACGCTCGGCAGAAGTGACCGAGCAAAATGAGGCTTACGTCTTTTATATTTCCATTTTCCCAGGAGAAAGCAATGTGGATTATAAGGAACTGGTCAAGGCGGTAATGACTGCGAAACAATCCCATCTTTCGTTTGTCATCCTCTTTAAAGGGAATGCTTCATTCCATATCAGAACGAGTGGCCGGAGGTTTAGTTTTGAGTACCCATTATGCGGTACCTTCCATACCAGTGATGATGAACGGCGGAGTGGCCGCTTACTACGGTTATGGGTCGGGGTTAAGCCGCAGGTATACTACAGGATGGTTTCATACCCATTGTGCGGAACATTTTATGCAGGAGGTGAGCTAGCATGATATCACCCTATGGCATGACCCAGATAGCCAATAAAGTTTCCACATTACTTGTCCAAGGAGCTTATATCAAGGATGGACAGCAAGTAAAAGTCCCTATTTTTCGCAAAGAGTACAGCGGGAATTCGGTTCGGGTTTATCTATATTTAACCGATGAAGATATAGGCACTTTTACTGATTTTCAAATCCTTGACGAAGGAGGCAATGTGATTTTAACCAAGCCGGAAAACATAACAAAAAACGAGGACAAAGGATTGCTGGTTGCCTTTGAAGTCAGCATACAGGAGGTGGAAAGCTAATGCCATATATTCCTACTGAATGGCGAGACCACATTGTTGATCCGATTACTGGCGAAGTAATTCAGCAAGGGACACCGGTCAGCGCAACCAAGCTAAATAACATGGAGCGCGGAATTGCAGAGGCACATGAAGCTTCCGAGGCTTCTCTGAGCCGTACCGTCTCTTTGATGACAGATGCGCTCGATATGCGGATGCGCTACGAGTTTGACGGCCATGCACGAACTTACGGTCTCGCAGAAAACATGTATTGGATTACCTTTCGGGATACAAACGATATTAACATCATTTCTGGAGCATACGATGCGGCCAATAAAAAGGTTGTGCTGCCATAGATAGCGAGGAGGTGTTAGTTTGCCACAGACAAAGCAGCAAGACCTGCTAATTTATCAAAAATATGTCGACCTCATCGAGTATGCGTACAACCTGCTACGGAAATTCCCCAAGTCTGAAAGATTTGTCATGGCGGCACATATCAAAGACAGCATGTATACCGTCCTTAAGTACATCCTACGGGCTAACAAGGTATATAACAACCGGCAGGTGCGGGTCGACATGCTTAATGCCATTGATGCAGAGATACAGCTTCAGAAGGTATTGGTTCGCATGGCTCATAAAAACCGATACATTTCAAACCAGAACTATATGGAGTGGTCGCGTCGCCTCGATGAAATCGGCCGCATTCTCGGCGGCTGGATAAAGTCCACCGTTGGCCAAGACATATAAAAATCTATTTGAGCCAGCTTTAACATTTTCATCGTTCTTGGCGGCGCACCACAAGGGCAGGAAAGGCAAGCGGTTTACTGCCGAAGTTATTCAGTTTGAGATGGATTTGGAAGGCAACTTGCTGACTCTGGCCCGGGAATTGAGGGCAGGAACATATCGGCCAGGGGAATATCGGGAATTTACCATATATGAGCCAAAGCAGCGGCTGATTAAGGCAGCACCATACCGTGACCGGGTGGTACACCAGTGGTATGTAGGGAACTTCATCAAACCAGTATTCGGCCCAACTTTCATCTTTGATTCTTATGCTTGTTTGGAAGGCAAAGGCATGCACCGGGCTGCCTATCGAGTCCAGGAGTATTTGAAGCGAACCAATCGGATATGGGATGAACCATATATACTGAAGGGCGACATTAAGAGTTACTTTTTCAGCATTGACCACGATATTCTCTACAACATCATCGCTCGGAAGATAACAGACCATAAAGTGCTATGGCTTACTAAAGTAATCCTGGATAGCACTGAAAACCCAGGAATCCCGGTTGGTTCCTACACTTCGCAGTGGTTTGCGAATGTATATTTGCACCAGCTAGATATGTTCGTGAAACACCAGCTACTGGTGAAAATGTACGTTCGATATATGGACGACTTTGTGATGGTCTTGCCAGACAAGGCAACTGCAAAGCATGTTTTTGATGAAATTAGGGCCTTCCTGAAGAGTGAGTTAAGGCTGGAACTTAATCACAAGTCACAGGTATTCCCCGCTAAAAACGGGGTTAATTTTTGTGGTTACAAGATCTGGCCCACTCATATGAAGATACGGACGGAAAGTAAGCGTCGCATCAAGCGGAAGCTGCGAAAGTTTCAGGAAAAATATAAGGCAGGTGAGATGGATGCCGAAGACATAAGGCGGGTTTTGGTGAGCTGGATGGGATATGCCAGGCATGCAGACAGCTACTGGCTAATCCATAAGATACTTAACCAGTTCACCTTCACAAAATAGAAGAATTTAGGGATAAGGCTGCAGCTGCGAACTCGAACTTTCCGTACTCGAGCAACCCTGTTTTCGTCCGGGGTGGCAACTATAGCAACAGCAACGCCGGGCTTGCTTACTTCAACAACACGAATGGCAACGCCAACACCAACAACGGTTTTCGCGCCTGCTCTGGTTATTAGCGTGATTGTAGAGGTTTACGAACCTTTACACAGAGCCACCAGACCAAAGGAGCCCTATTCCTTCCCTTTCAGGGTAAAAACACAAGCCGAGAAGGGCATCTAGTAACAAGTTGAACGATGTCCTTCTCTCATTATTTAAGCAAATAAGGAGGGATAATAATGGCTTTAGTTTCAGGAGTAGCAAATGCGCCAGTGCTGCCAGCCGGATGGACTCCGGTTAACCACGTGTCCGGCCAGACGTTCCAAAACACCACCTTGGCCGGATGGCAATATAATTATGACCCGATCAACACCGTTAATGGCATAGCCCCTAAACGTTGGGCTAACGCCAAGGATACCAAAGGCAATCTTTGGGTATGGATTCCCCGGTTTACCTATCGGGCTATACAGTTTGCCGACGACCCAGAGGTAAAAATCCGTTTTAGCAGCGGCACTACAGACGATACCACTTCCATAGACAGCCGGGTATGCAAAAAGCATCCAGGGTTCAAATTTGGAACTGTCGAGCTGCCGGGTATCTGGGTGATGAAATACCAAGCATATAGTGATGTTGCCAATGGTGGCATTCCTGGTTCTTTGCCGGATAAGGTGTCGTGGCGAAGCATAGCGGTAAATGACATCCACAATCAGTGCCTGAGTCTTAAGAACAATGTGGCTACTATAGCCACAGGCTTAGACAGCCACATGTTAAAGAATTCCGAATGGGGGGCCATTGCACTTTTGGCTTATGCAGTAGGGCAGGGCCGCCCAAAGATTAATGGCGATAGCGGATACCATACCGGATATACCACCAATGGAACCGTGAATGCCACTGGTTCACTAGACACTTCCGGCGAGACATCAACCACCGGTAATCCCACCGGTGTATTTGACATGGTCGGCTGCGGCTGGCAATATGTGGCTTCCTATGTCAACAACGGGAATAGTAACCTGACCACCTACTGCCAGTCACTTGTCAATGCAGACGCCAAGTATAAGGATGTATTCCCCATGGGGTCAGGCGATACTCAGTCTGCCAACTATACAGCGGCGGCGGGGCTTTCTGATGGTATGCTGCTAAACGAAACGTCCACCTCTTACTCCGGAACAACTAGCTGGCTGAACTGGGCTGGAAGCGCTGCGGGCTCGCTCTTTCCGTACTCGAGCGGCCCTGTTTTCGTCCGGGGTGGCGGCTATAGCAACGGCGACGCCGGGCTTGCTGACTTCAGCAACGCGTATGGCGGCGCCGGCACCAACTACGGTTTTCGCGCCTGCTTTGTAAATCTGAATTCTGCTCCTCTGATTTCTGGATCAGACCAGAACTTAGGAGATAAGAGCGGGCCATTCAGCATTGTATACCAGGTGTCTGACCCCGATGGGGACGCGGTAGATGTAGTGGAAAAGATTAACGGAAACGTGGTAGAGACTTTAACCGGAGCGCCGCAAAATACTGATTTAGAATTTATTATTGACCTCACGACATGGGGCAATCTGGCGCTCAACCAGATGCACACCATAACCATCGAGGCTACGGATAGCTTCGGCAACAAAAGCACCAGGACATATACATTCACAAAGGTAAATGCCGTTCCAAGCGCACCTGGAGCCATCGTTTCGCCGATAGCTGGTTCTACGGTGGTCGGCAATGTGACTATCGAGTGGACAGAGGCTACCGACCCGGACGGGGATACCCTGACTTATTCCGTCTTTTACTCGGCGGATGAAGGAGCGACACTGCTTCCCGTTGCCACCGGTGTAACGGCTTTAATGCTGGCCTGGGATACAACTGTGGTGCCGGAGGGGACAAACTACCGCATCTATGTCAAGGCTAACGACGGGAAGGTGGACGGCCCTTTCGCGGTTAGCGGTATCTTTACCATCGCCCACAATCTGAGCCCGAGTGCAATGTCGGCAATTGCGCCAGTCCATACTGCCAGGGTGCCGCTACAACCGGTATTTATGGCGGGCGTGGGCACCGACCCTGAAGGCGATCCCCAGCACTTTAGGCTGCAGATTGCCAGGGACGTAAACTTTGCCAACATCGTTGCTGACCTGGAAACCAGCACCAAAAACCTGTTGACGGCAAATCAGGCCGGTGTGGAAGCTGACACGACAGGTTTTGCCGGCAGAGGGGCAACTATCGCCAGATCCACCGCCCAGTTCTACGAAGGAGCTGCCAGCCTACAGGTGACCACATCTGGGACAACCGCCAATGAAGGTGTGGAATTAAGCCCGGTAGACGTATTAGGTGGGAAGAGTTATGCGGCTCAAGTAAAGGTAAAAGGTGCCGGATATATTCGCCTGGCAATCGAGGAACTGGACAGCAACGGCAACTATTTGCGGTCCACCGGCAGTGACCCGATTACCTTGGACGGAACCTCTTGGCAGACCTTATCCGTGTTTGCTCGCACAGGCCAGGACTGCGCGAAATTGCGTTTAGCAGTATTAACTTCATCTGTAATTGGCGCAACCTTCCACTGCGATGCTTTTATGCTGGTTAAAGGCGAGTTTCTACCAGCTGAGTTTATACCTGGACAGCAATATGGCGCTGGAACTGCAGACGCTATCGCAGGATGGGAAATATACGATGGTGCTAACTGGATGCCTATGCCGACCGTAGGAACCCCAGCAGGAACAGAAAGAGTGCGACATTTGCTGCGTGAGCCATTGCAGCAGAACCAAAGTTATTATTGGCGCATGGCTGCCCGTGATACAACAGGGAACTACGGCGAGTGGACGTTACCACGAACTATCAGAGCGGGTAACGTGCTACAGTTACGGCTCAAGACACCAATTGAGACCACGGCGGAAGTTGAACGGGTGTTAGTTTTTGGTTACCACACTATCGCTAAAGATGGGGCAAACCCAGCCGTTCTCAAAGTTGAGGCCAGCAACAACGCTTTTGACCCATTCCCTGTTTGGGAGGATATCACAGCTGCATACTTGGCGCGTAAATATGCCGAATTAACAAACAAAAACAAGTCAGCGAATAAATGGGGCTTAGATATCCGCGTTACAATATGGGCCAATGACACGTTGGGCACCATTGAGGTGCTGGGCGTTGGCATTGCATTTGACTAAACTGGAGGTGGTATGTATGGAAGCAATTGCTAAATCAGACCTGGCTGCATTACGGGCAGCCAGGCAACGCGAGGAGGAAAAAAATAAGCGTATTCAAGACCTGGAACTCGCATTGGCTGACCAAGTAGCTGTAAACGTAGAGCTACAGATAAGATTGCAGGATTTAGAGCTTGCATTTGCTGATCAAATAGCGGGAGGTGGAGCGTAATGATTTATGCACCCTATGTTGTGAGGGTAATCGCAAGAGCACTCATCACCAAACATGACATGGGCCTCGGGACGCCGCAAGAACTGGTGCTGGCCTACCCCGAAGAGGATAGGCAGGCCATCTTGGAAGAAGTGTACAATATGAGGCCAGATTTAGCTCAATAGGCGGCAGTCTCTATTCCGCCAGAACCGCCTGCAGAAGAAAAGAGGTGAACAGATATTGATGCAATTTGACATTATAACAGTCCTGGCCTTCATGGGCGTGCCAAGCGCTGTGACGGGACTCTGCTTTTGGGCGATTCAGCGAAACATAACCAAGCGCGACGAAAAGCGGGATGAATTGGACAGGGCGCGAGAGAAAAACCAAATCCTGCTCATTCGGAGCGTCGGCGCCGCAATTGCCCTGGGAGAAGCTACAGCTCACGCAATCCGCGACGGAAAGTGCAACGGCGAGATGAGCGCGGCCCTGGAATACGCGCAGAAAGTCAAGCACGAACAAAAAGACTTCATGACCGAGCAGGGGGTGAAGAATCTGTATTAGAGGTGAAAAACAATGAACAGTATGAGGACTCGTAAAAGGAAGGTTGAGTTTTCCAAATTAATCCTTATTGGCGTTTCGACGGCAACCACAGCGGTAGCCGTTTTTTCATGTGTGATGATATGGAAGACCAGCGACCTTTCTCCACTCGCTTATTTAATCCCTGCAGTGTTTACGGAGCTTGCCACTGCAACCGGCTTTTACTTTAACAAGGCCAAAGTTGAGAATCAAATCAAGCTCAAGAAATTATATGGAGCCGACATCGACTCCATAGATAATTACACCGGAGGACAAGGACAAAGTGCCTGACCTGAAAGGAGAGATAATCCATGAATATCACGCAAAGGCCATCACCGAACAAATACGATGGGCGCAAAGGCTGGAAACCGGACATGATTGTGTGCCATATTACCGAAGGTAGTTATGATGGCGCGGTGAGCTGGCTTTGCAACCCTCAAGCCCAGGCATCTGCCCATTTCGTGGTCGCCCAGGACGGCAGGGTGGCACAGCTCGTCCAGCTCACGGATGGAGCGTGGTGCAACGGCACCAGTACCGACGTTGGTTCAAGTGTATACTACGGGAAAAGCACCCTTGCTGTGGTGAGAGAACGCAAGACCAATGCCAACTACTATACGGTGAGCATTGAGCACGAAGGCGTATGGGCCAAGACAAAAGGGAGGCTTACCGATGCGCAGCTTTCAGCAACAATTGAATTGATAAAGTACATCCGCAGCGAGGTAAAACGCATTTATGGCGTGGAAATCCCGATAGATCGCGAGCATATTGTCGGGCATTATCAGATAAACCCAATTACTAAACCGAACTGCCCAGGCTCCGAATTTCAATTTGACGCCATCATTGCAGCCTTGAAAGGTACCGGCTCTTCTGCCGGGGCTTCAGGAGGCTCTACGACAGGTACATCTCTTTATAGGGTACAAGTGGGCGCTTATGGCGCAAAAGCCAACGCAGAAAAGACACTGGCAGACCTTAAGGCAAAAGGATACGACACCATGCTCGTACAGGTCGGCAACCTCTACAAAGTGCAAGTAGGAGCCTATTCCCAGAAAGCAAATGCGGACAATATGGCCGCAAGGCTCAAGGCTGACGGCTTCGATACCTTCATCACCACCCAGGGAGGCTCGGCTGTCGTCGCAGAACCAGCTGCTACGTCCATAACGGTCGGCAGCAAAGTTAAGATTAAGAGCAATGCTACCAGGTATAGCACCGGCCAAGCAATCCCTGACTGGGTAAAAGACGACACCTATACCGTACAGCAGCTCGGCGACGGAAAAGTGCTGCTCAAAGAGATTCTCAGCTGGGTAAATACCAGCGATGTCACGCTCGTATAAAAGTTAAGGAGGAGAGATTCATGAAAGAAATTCTTACAACCCTGATTCAGGTAGTGGTTATACCGGCAATCCCGGTTTTAGTAGGTTATCTGGTAAAATACCTTAAGGCAAAGGCAGACCAGACAAGCACGGCCATTGATAACGAGATTGTCAGGAGATATCTCCAGGAGGCGACGGACGCGGTTCTCCAGGCCGTAACATACACGGCTCAGACTTACGTCGATACACTCAAGGCCCAGGGGAAATTTGACGAGGCAGCACAGAAGACGGCATTTAATAAGGCCAAGGATGTCGCGCTTTCGCTGCTGACGGAAGACGCAAAGCAGCTAATTGTCGACCTATATGGGGATATTACGGTATGGCTGGAAACCAAGATAGAGCAGACCGTCAAAGAACAAAAGGCGTTCACCCTTGCTACCCCTGCTGTTGAAAGCACCGCGGTAGAATAACGAGATTTGGTAAATATGACACGAGACCACCCTTATACTTTGCTGGTATTTGGGTGGTCTTTTTTCTTGACTTATATACCAATGGTGGTTTATAATATTCTCAGAAATTGAGAACAGGAGGAAGTATAATGTTAAATCCAAGAAACCTGGCCAACGGCCAAGAGCAGTATGAAACCTTCAAGAGCAACATCACCAGGAAGACGGCAGTTCAATACGACTACCGGCACACAGATGGAGAATTGTTCTCCTGCGTTAAACCCACCCTGGAAGCCTGCAGGCAAGCGAAGGAAAACTGGATAGCCAAGAAGGAGGCACAGCAATGATAGCCACGAAGGAACAGGAACGCAAGACTTTGGAGAAAATCAAGCAGATGGTCGCCGAACTCGGCGAAAACAGCTACCTGGCCGCAGCCTTCGCCGGAGCTTTCGAGCTGGCCGAACAGAACATCGAGAACGACTGGGGCATCACCACACAGGAATACATCGACCGGGCCATCAAGGCCGACGAGAACGAGAATAGAGCCAAGAAGGAACTTGCCGCAGTCAAGGCGGAGTTGGAAGGTGTACGGAGCGCTCATCAGGGCACCACAAAAGCCCTGGAAGAGACCAGCGAAAGAGCCCAAAAGTACGCATACGAGATAGACGACCTGAAGGAAAAACTGAAGGCGGCCAAGCTGGAGATTACCATACTGAAAGCCAAACTTTACGATTACATGACGGCGGCAGGATAAGGCCGCCGGTGCCCGCATAGCCTGCCGCCTCCACGCGGCGCGGGTGGATAACCAACCAGGAGCAGGCAAAACACAGGAAAGGATGGTCATACGAAATGTCAATTGACGCAACAAAGGTTTACTCCCTGGAATCTTATGACGGCGGAACAATCTCCGCAGCCGAAGCAGCAGAGGAAGGCATCAGAACTGACGGATTGAAACTTGCCACGATTGAAGTTTGCAAGGCTCAAATAGTAGAAGGAAATCTCGGTAATGCATATGGCGGCCCGATTGAAGTCTTAGAAGGAGTTTTTGAGTTCGACTTTGACACTGGAGAATATATACAACTCCCCGCCTGAATGAGAGCCTGGAGGGGCCAGGCCGAAACCTACCGGCATATGCCGGGATGGTCGCGGGAACCCGCCGCCAGAGGGGGGAAGATGGCGCCCCTTTTATATAAATTGTTCTTTGATAACCAAGTAGATAAACCAAGAACGAGGAGGAGTGACCATGAAAAGCATTGATGAACGGCACCAGGAAGACCTTGCGCATGGCCGAATGATATGGGTTCGATTCCCCGACAGTCCAATGTGCAGACATTTGACAATGACCGAATTCGAAGAAGCAAAAAAGCAGTTCAATAAAGAGGCTATCAGGGTGCAGCAAGAAACCGGCGCTGACCGTGTGGTTTATGCCACAAAGAGCTACAACCAAGACGGCAGCATCAAGAGCGCCCAGCTTGGTATAATCCCAATGACTGCCGAAGAGTATGAGAGGAGAACTACAGGGACGGATGAAATGGTCTATACCGTTTACAAGAGATAGGAGGAATAGGTGACAATGACTAACGCAGCAGCAATCGGATACATGATAAGAGCGGCCAAACAGGCCGGGCTCGACCACGATATCATCAAGGTGCTGGAAGCCCTCATGAACGAACAGATGGACTTCCACACCGAGGAAGAGGCAGAGCAGACCTATCGCAATTTTTGAGGGGGAGTAGCCATGAAGATGAAATTCAACGTCAACAACAACGGCACAATGGAAGTGTTCCAGGCGAGGGACGACGGGCCGGTTTACGTCGCGGTATACGAGCCGGAGAAGGACGGTAAGCGAGAGGAGAGAAGCTCGACCATAATAAGCCCCGGCGACTTCATAACCATGCTGAACTGGTATCGGTACCAGAAGGAACACGGGAACGAAAGCCTGAATTTTTGAGAGGAGGCAGTGAAATGAATCAGGAGGTACGCAAAGCCACAAAGCTGGAGCTTGACGCTTACATCTACCTGGAGAAAAAACTCGTAGGACTTAGAGACCAAATCGCCAAGGTGGTGAGCAAAAAGAATCAGCAGCAGGAAGCCAGAGAGATGGAACTCATGGAGTACAAGACGGAACAGGAGATACAGGACGCATACGGCTGGGATTTCATAACCGAGGAGGAAAAAGATCGACTCATAGACCGCTTGCGTGGAGCCAAAGAGAAAGCGGAGCTTCCGACCAAGGAAAAGATAGCACTGGACGAATTGTGCTCCATATTGAAAGAGGTGTGTCGTACAAGAAACGACCTCGAATACGAGTTGATGAGCGACGAGGAGAAGCAGCGCCGCCAGGAGCAGTCAGAGGAATGGCAAAACAAGATCGCCGAGCTTCGGGCGAAGAAGGAGGGAAAACAATGAATAGAGACGAGCTAAAGAACAGAATCGCCGGAGCATTATACGGCGTGGCAATCGGGGATGCACTGGGTGCCCCGCTGGAATTTATGAGCGCAGATCGGATAAAGGAGCAACACGGGCAGGTAACCGACATGATAGGCGGCGGATGGCTGAACGTTGAGCCAGGCGAAATCACCGACGACACCCAAATGACGCTCGCGGTCGCGGAGGGCATCGTAGAGAAGCCAGGGTACCCGTTCCCTGCTATTGGGCGCCGGTTCGTAAAATGGATGAAAAGCGGCCCAAAAGACATAGGAGGAACCTGCGGGAGCAGCATAGCAAGAATAGCTTCAAGGAGCCACCAGGGAGCCACCAGTAAGGACGAATGGCACAGGGCGGCCAGAGATACCGCGAAGGCAAATAGAGGACGTAGCGGCGGAAATGGAGCGCTCATGCGTACAGTTTACCCAGGACTTTATTACACCAATAAGGAGACGGCAGCGCGCATGGCCGTGGATATAGGCAGAATGACCCACTGGGACGAAAAATCAACAGAGGCTTGTTTTTTATACACGACAATGATACACTTAATAACCGAAGCGGTTATTAATGAAGATTTATCAAAACCATTAGCCGAGATGCTCGCGGGAAGCGAATATGACCTAGTGGAACTTTTGTCCGAGGATGAGGACAGCGCTTTAAATCCAACGGGATACGTCGTCGATAGCTTCAAATGCGCTTTGAGTTGCTTTTACACTACCCGAACATTCGAGGATGCTGTTATAAAGGCAGCGAATCTCGGCGGCGATGCAGACACAATAGCGGCCATCACCGGAGGGCTCGCAGGAGCCATCTACGGATATAACAGCATCCCGGAGCGATGGGTGGATGCTCTCGCACCAGCAATCAGAACGCAGCTCGACAGACTCGCGGACTCAGCGGTAAAGAACAGAGAGGCGAAATGCCGATGACAAAAGTTGTTCATTGCAAAAGGGAGAAGTACGACATCTATATTGGCAGGCCCAGTAAATGGGGAAACCCTTTTACAATAGGCCGAGACGGAACACGAGAACAGGTTATCGAAAAGTACCACCGCTGGATTATGACACAACCAGAATTACTTGCAGCGTTACCAGAGCTAAAAGGCCAGGTGCTTGGTTGTTGGTGCAAGCCAAAAGCTTGTCACGGGGATGTTTTAGCAGAGTTAGCTGATGCATTGAGCGATAGTTAAAAAAGGACGGGAGGAGAGATAGAATGGCATATGGACGACCACTAAAAGGTAAATCGCGGAGGGTGCCGATAACCGTCCACGCACCCATCGATACGCTGGATATCATCGACGAATACACCGAAGAGCGTGACCAGCAGCAGGACGGAGCATACTCCCGTTCGGACTTCTATAACGAAGCAGCAACCTTCTACCTTAAACACCTTGGAAGGCTGCTGGAGGACGAGCAGGAGACTCGCAGGGGTGAGCGTACCGAAAACGTACCAAAAAAAATCAGAAAGAGAAATAACCATGATAATAGGGATAATTTAAATAATAAAAATGAGCAAAAATCGGGTGAGATAACATGAAAACATTTTCCACTATCGAGTGGGAATAAGAAGGGCATCCGGGTGATAACCCTCAGATATTGACAGGTAATGTCGAATCTGTTACGCTGAATGTAACCGAATATACTCGTATAACTTCAGGGATATGGCCTGAAAGTCTCTACCAGATAACCGTAAATTATCTGACTACGAGGGGAAGTGTGCCTAGGGTTCCGCCCGCTTTCAGGCGGGGCTGGACCGAGTGGCACAGGCGTACGCTACACCGGAGGGATAAAAGCCCAGACGGGTAGGTTTCACTCGGTTGACCTACCTGTCCGGGCTTTTTGTTTGCCTGTGTTGTGGTGTTGCCTTGATTTTGTGTGCCCTGTCGTAGGTTTTACGGTGGACAGGCGCCCTTTAAAGGGGGTGATGGCAGAGAACCGGAAGGCGCTTCATCTTAAAGCTGGTGTTCTGGACTTCAACGCTGCAAGGAGGTAACAATTTATGGAAAGCTTTTTTAAACTGAAGGAACACAACACCGATTTCAAGACAGAAATTATTGCCGGTTTGACCACCTTTATGACCATGGCCTATATTATTTTTGTTAACCCCTTCCTGCTGAAACAGGGCGGTATAAACCAGGCCGGTGCCCTGTTTGACGGTGCCCTGGAATTTACTTCGCTCAATGACCCGTACGTGGCCGCACTGGTTACCGCCACCATCCTAGCCGCGGCCCTGACCACCATCCTGATGGGGTTGCTCACCAACTATCCCTTTGCACTGGCTTCGGGCATGGGCTTAAACGCTTTCTTTGCATTCGTGGTGGCTCCCCAGTTCGGCTGGCAGGCCGCCCTTGGCGCTGTGTTCATTTCCGGTGTTGTGTTCCTGCTTTTGGCGGTTTTTGGTTTTATCGACCAGATTGACAGGGCGGTGCCGGTCAGCCTGAAGCGCGCTGTTGCCGCCGGTATCGGCCTCTTTATCGCCCTCATCGGGCTTAAGAACGCGGGCATTATTGTAGCCAGTCCCGCCACCCTGGTGCAGCTTGGCGACTTAACATCAAAAGGTCCGGGACTGGCCGCCATCGGCCTGATTATTACCGCTATTTTGATGGGATTGCGGGTCAAAGGCGCCATTCTTCTTGGTATTTTGATTACCACTGTGATTGGCCTGTTCACCGGTGTGACCCAGGCCCCCACCGGCATCGGGGATATTGTCGGCAGACCAGCCGGTCTTGGCCCCATCGCTTTTCACATGGACTTTGGCGGCGCCCTGAAGCTCGGTTTCATGGTAATCTTTGCCCTGGTTTTCGTCGACCTTTTTGACACCATGGGCACACTCCTCGGCACCGGTGCCCGCGCCGGCTACCTGGATAAGGACGGTCGCCTGCCCAAGGTCAAGAAGGCTATGATTGCCGATGCCATCGGCACCATGGGCGGCGCTGTGCTCGGGACAAGCACCGTAACCACATACGTTGAATCCACCGCCGGCATCTCCGAGGGCGGCCGCACCGGCCTTACCTCCATCGTGGTCGGCATTCTTTTCCTGCTTGCTCTTTTCTTCACTCCGCTGGCGGGCATCATCCCCGGAGAAGCAACAGCTCCCGCCCTGGTTATCGTGGGCGTGCTCATGATGGGTGCCATCACCGGCATTGACTTCGAAGACTTTACCGAAGCCTTTCCGGCTTTTGTCACCATTGCCGTGATGCCGTTCGCTTTCTCCATAGCCCACGGTATCGCTGCCGGTTTTCTGGCCTACCCTCTGGTGAAGGCAGTAGCCGGCAAAGGTAAAGAAATCCACTGGTTTATGTGGATACTGGCCGCCATTTCACTTGCCCATTTTGTGCTTTAAACAACTCAGGGGGGCCGTAACAGCGGCCCCCCTCCTCCCCGGGGGTATTTGCATGAGAGACCAAATCCCGTTATGTCCGCCGTATCGTATCGCCATTGTAGGAGGCGGCCAGCTGGGAAAGATGACGGCCCAGGCTGCCAAACAGCTGGGGTTTCACGTTACCGTCCTTGATCCCACGCCGAGTAGCCCGGCCGCCCAGGTGGCGGACAGCCAGGTGGTGGCCGACTTTAACGACCGTGAAGCCATTTTTTCCCTGGTCCGTAAGGCGGACGTGACCACCTATGAGTTTGAGCATATTGACAGCCAGGCCCTTATCGACCTTGAGGCGGAGGGGTATACTGTTTTACCAAAACCCGGCCTGCTGCGCACCATCCAGGACAAATTGTCCCAGAAGCTGGCCCTGCGGGCGGCCGGCATCCCGGTGCCGCCGTTTTTGCCTGTAAGTGGCCATGAAGAAGCAATACAGGCGGGCCGGGAGTTCGGGTACCCCTTCATGTTGAAGTCCTGCCGCGGCGGTTACGACGGCAAAGGGAACCGCGAGGTGAGCGGGGAAGAAGAGATCGCTCCGGCCCTGCAGTCACTGGGTGGCTGCGCCCTGATGGCAGAGAAGTTTATCGCCTTTGCGCATGAGGTGTCGGTGATGGTGGCGCGCGGGGGGGACGGGGACATCAGGATCTACCCGCTGGCGGAGAACGAACACCGGGAGAGTATATTGCGGCGAAGCGTGGTTCCGGCCAGGGTGCCGGCGGCGGTGCAAAAGCTGGCCTGTGAAGCGGCGCGCCAGGTGATGGAAAGACTGGGTGGTGTGGGTGTTTTCTGCGTGGAGATGTTTGTTACCGCCGCCGGTGAGGTGCTGGTGAATGAGGTGGCGCCGCGCCCGCACAACTCCGGTCACTACACCATCGAAGCCTGCGCCACATCCCAGTTCGAGCAGCAGGTCCGGGTGATCACCGGGCTGCCGCTTGGGGATACCACCCTGCGCTGCCCGGCGGTGATGGTGAACCTGCTGGGAGAAGAAGGGCATACCGGCCCGGCGGTGCTCTCCGGCTGTGCGGAAGCACTGCGACTGCCCGGCCTGCACCTGCATTTCTACGGCAAGTTCCAGACAGCGCCCCAAAGGAAGATGGGGCATTTTACCGTCACGGCTCCGGACCTGAATGAAGCAATCCGTATTGCCGATATGGCGGCGCGTTTTTTGCGTGTAACCGCACAGAATAATACAGGAGGCGGGGGAAATGGCTGAACGGCCGCTGGTAGGTATTATTATGGGGAGCGACTCGGACCTTAAGGTGATGAAAGAGGCAGCCGCGGTGCTGGAGGAATTCGGCGTGATCTGTGAACTGACGGTGGTTTCCGCTCACCGTACACCAGAGCGCCTGTATGACTACGCTCGCTCGGCAGCCGAGCGGGGGCTGAAGGTGATTATCGCCGGCGCCGGTGGTGCCGCCCACCTGCCGGGTATGGTGGCGGCAATAACCGAGCTGCCGGTCATCGGGGTGCCGGTGCAGACCGCATCCTTGGGTGGGGTGGATTCCCTCTACTCCATTGTGCAGATGCCTCCCGGGGTGCCGGTCGCCACCGTGGCTGTCAACGGCGCCAGAAACGCCGGATTGCTGGCGGTACAGGTATTGGGCACGGCATATGATAATTTGAGGGAAAAAATGTCACGTTACAAGCAGGAGCTGAAACAGTTGGTAGAGAAAAAAGCGCTTAGGCTGGAGCAGGTTGGCTGGCAGGCTTACCTGGAAGAAAACTGGCCGGCAACGTAAAAGCATGAGGTGAACGGCGTGATAGAACGGTATGCCCGGCCGGAGATGGCGGCGGTCTGGACTCTGGAAAACAAATTTAAAAAGTGGCTGGAAATAGAGATCTACGCCTGTGAAGCCTGGGCAGAGCTGGGTGTCATACCAAAGGAGGCGGTGGCCGCCATCCGGGAGAAGGCGTCTTTTTCCGTGGAGCGGATACTCCGCATTGAAGAGGAAACCAGGCACGATGTGGTGGCTTTTACGCGCTGTGTGGCCGAGTCGCTGGGCGAGGAGTCCAGGTACGTCCACTACGGCCTCACCTCCTCCGACGTGGTGGACACAGCGCTCTCGGCGCTGATGCGGGAGGCCGCCGGCCTTATTCTGGAGGGGGCGTGGGAACTTACCGCTGTCCTGAAAGAACGGGCGCGGGAGCACAGGTATACGGTGATGATGGGGCGGACCCACGGGGTGCACGCCGAACCCATTACGCTTGGGCTGAAGTTTGCTCTGTTTGCCGCGGAGATGGAACGCAACATCAGGCGGCTGGAACAGGCGCGGGATACCGTCAGCTTCGGTAAGCTTTCCGGGGCGGTTGGCACCTATGCCAATATTGACCCTTACGTAGAAAAGTACGTCTGTGCCAGGATGGGCCTGACACCGGCTCCCATTTCCACCCAGATACTGCAGCGGGACCGGCATGCCGAGTTCATGGCTGCCCTGGCCATTACCGCCGGCACCCTGGACAAGCTGGCCACCGAAATCAGGGGCCTGCAAAAGACCGAAATCCGGGAGGTGGAAGAGCCGTTTTACCCGGGACAGAAAGGGTCCTCCGCCATGCCGCACAAGCGTAACCCGGTCGGCTGCGAGCAGATCTCCGGCCTCTCGCGGGTGGTGCGGGCCAACGCGCTGGTGGCGCTGGAGAACATACCGCTCTGGCACGAAAGGGACATCTCTCACTCTTCGGCGGAGCGGGTGATTATCCCCGACAGCACCATCCTGGTGGACTACATGCTGCACCGTATGACCCGTATCGTGCGCGACCTGCACGTCTACCCGGAGAACATGAAACGGAACATGGAGCTGACGCTGGGTCTTACCTTTTCTCAGCGGGTGTTGTTGGCCCTGATAGAGAAGGGTATGAAAAGGGAGGAGGCGTATGACCTGGTGCAGCGCTCCGCCATGCGGGCCTGGCAGGAGCAGCAGGAGTTTTATGACCTTTTGCGGGCGGAGGAACGGGTGATCGCTGTCCTGACCGAAGCCGGGCTGAAAGAGTGTTTTGACCCTTCTTATCATCTGAAGAGAGTGGATGAAATTATGGAGAGGCTGGGGATTTAAATGCCGACAAGCCCCGAAGTATGGATTTATCTGGCCCTTATTCCCGCGCTTTTGGCCCTTTATTTATCCTGGTATTTCTGCCGCCGCTACACCAAAGACAGGGAACTTAAAAATCTGCTCTGGTCACAGCTTTGCGCCTTTCCTGCCGCTTTTTTGTTCGTGCGGCTGCTGGAGGCGAGAGGAGTGGTGGCCGGCAGGGCGGCGGATTACCTCTACCTGGTGATGGCGGTGTTGATATTCGCCGCCGGTATCTATCTGCGCCTCCGGCTCGGTCCGGCGACGAAAAGAAAGCCGGGCGGCACTGTTAAGAAACGGACTGCAGCGGCCAAAAAAGAGACCTCCGGCAAAAAAGGCGCTGCTGCCAAAAAAAACAGATCCGGAAAACGAAAGAGCGGGTGAGTTATGGAAAAGCAGCAGTTTCTTTATGAAGGGAAAGCCAAAAGGATTTATGCCACCGCTGACCCGGACCTGCTGGTGGTGGCATACAAGGACGATGCCACCGCTTTTGACGGCAAAAAGAAAGGTCAGATTGAAAGAAAGGGTATGCTGAACAACAGGATTTCTTCTTTTTTCTTTCAGCTCCTGGCCTCCCGTGGCGTGGACAGCCACTTTGTGCGGCAGCTGTCCGACACTGAAATGCTGGTAAAGAAGCTGGATATCATAAAGGTGGAGACGGTGGTGCGCAACATAGCTGCCGGCAGTCTGTCCAGGCGCCTGGGTCTTGCGGAAGGCACGCCACTTTCCCGGCCGGTACTGGAGTACTATTATAAGGACGACGCCTTGGGCGACCCCATGATTAACGAGTACCATATCTATGCCCTGAACCTGGCCGACAGGGGGCAGTTGTTGAAAATAGCGGAGGATTCCTTACGCATCAATGAAATACTGTCCGGTTACCTGAGGGGGAAAAACATTATCCTGGTGGATTTCAAGCTGGAGTTTGGCCTTTTTAAGGGTGAGGTGCTGCTGGGTGATGAAATATCACCGGATACCTGCCGTTTCTGGGACGCCGAAACCGGGGAGAAAATGGATAAAGACCGTTTCCGCCGGGACCTGGGCGGTGTCAGCGAGGCCTACGCCGAGGTGCTGGACAGACTGACAGGAGGGAAGAGCTGATGTGGAAGGCCCGGATAGAAATAATGCTGAAGAAGAGCGTGCTTGACCCCCAGGGCCAGGCGGTGGAGGGCGCGCTGCACTCCCTGGGCTATGATAATGTCAGGAGTGTACGGGTGGGGAAATACCTGGAAGTCGATATTGACGGCGGAGATAAAGAAGCAGCCGGGGCGCAGGTGAGGGAGATGTGCGAGCGGCTGCTGGCCAACACGGTTATCGAGGATTATACCTTTACGGTGACGGAGGTTCAGCGATGAAGTTCGGAGTGGTTGTCTTTCCCGGCTCCAACTGCGACCTGGATGCCTACCATGCAATCAGGGATGTGTTGCGGCACCCGGTGGAGTATATCTGGCATCAGGAAGAATCGGTGGCCGGCTTTGACTGCATCGTGCTGCCAGGCGGCTTTTCTTATGGCGACTACCTGCGCAGCGGCGCCATCGCCCGTTTCTCGCCGGTGATGAAGTCGGTGGTGGAATTCGCCGCATCCGGAGGACTGGTATTTGGCATCTGCAACGGGTTCCAGGTGCTGGTGGAGGTGGGGTTGCTCCCGGGTGCCCTCTACCGCAACACCGGGCTGCAGTTTCGCTGCCAGTTCACCAACCTGGTGGTGGAAAATCGCAACACTCCCTTTACCATAGCCGTGGAACCGGGCAGGGTCCTCAAAATCCCCATCGCCCACGGTGAGGGCAACTATTACGCTGATGCCCAAACCTTGCGTGCCATGGAGCAAAACGGCCAGATTGTCTTTCGTTACGCCACCGCGGGTGGTGAAGTAACAAAAGATGCCAACCCCAACGGTTCGCTTTACAATATCGCCGGAGTGTGCAACGAAAATAAAAACGTCCTGGGCATGATGCCCCACCCCGAGCGGTCAGTAGAGCGGATCCTGGGCTCACAGGACGGCCTGGTTATCTTTGAGTCGCTGGTCAGGTACCGGGAGGGGTTACGATGAAACCGGAAGTCTGGCGCGGCATGGGCTTAAAAGACGAAGAGTACAACATGATTGTGGCCATACTGGGGCGCGACCCCAATTACGTGGAGCTGGGTATGTACAGCGTCATGTGGTCGGAGCACTGCTCTTACAAGAACTCAAAAGAGGTCCTACGCCTGTTTCCCACCAAGGGGGAAAACGTGCTGCAGGGCCCGGGGGAAAACGCCGGCATCGTGGACATTGGCGACGGGCTGGCAGTCTGTTTTAAAATCGAATCCCACAACCACCCGTCGGCCATCGAACCCTACCAGGGGGCGGCCACCGGGGTGGGCGGCATCATCCGCGACATCTTCACCATGGGCGCGCGGCCGGTGGCGCTGTTAAATTCTCTGCGTTTCGGCACCCTGAACGAACGCAAGGTGCGTTACCTTTTCGGCGGCGTGGTGGCGGGCATCGCCGGTTATGGCAACTGCATCGGTATTCCCACTGTGGCCGGGGAGGTATACTTTGACCCTTGCTACCAGGGCAACCCCCTGGTCAACGCCATGTGCGTGGGTATTATAGAGGCAGACAAGATACGGCGCGGCCGTGCCACCGGGGTGGGCAACCCCGTAATACTGGCCGGCGCCCGCACCGGGCGGGATGGTATGCACGGCGTCACCTTCGCCTCGGAGGAGCTGAGCGACGCCTCGGAGGAAAAACGTCCCGCCGTCCAGGTGGGCGATCCCTTCATGGAAAAACTGCTGATGGAGGCATGCCTGGAACTGATTGAAAACGGTGACATCGTAGGTATCCAGGACCTGGGTGGCGCCGGGCTTACCTGCGCCACTTCGGAGATGGCCAGCCGCGGCGGCACCGGCCTTGAAATCGAGCTGGACCGGGTCCCCTGCCGCGAGGAGGGAATGACTGCCTACGAGATAATGATTTCCGAGTCTCAGGAACGGATGCTGATGGTGGTGACGCCGGACAAAGAGGAGAAAGTCCATGCTGTTTTCAGGCGCTGGGGCGTCCCCTCCACCACCATTGGGAAGGTCACCGGCGACGGCATGCTCCGGGTGCGCAAAGCAGGCGAAGTGGCTGCGGAAGTGCCGGCCCGCAGCCTGGCTGAGGACGCCCCCGTCTACTGCCCGGCCTTTAAGGAACCGGAATATATAAAACAGACTTCCGAGCTGGACCTCAGCCGTCTGCCTGATGTCACCGACGCGGCGGGTGCCCTGCTGGCGCTCCTTGGCTCCCCCAATATCGCCAGCAAAGAGTGGGTGTACCACCAGTACGATCACATGGTGCGCACCTGTACCGTGGTGTTGCCCGGCTCCGACGCGGCGGTGATCCGCATCCGCGGCACAGCCAAGGGCCTGGCCATGACCACCGACTGTAACGCCCGCTACACCTACCTTGACCCCTACATCGGCGGTATGATCGCCGTGGCCGAGGCGGCGCGGAATATCACCTGCAGCGGCGCGGAGCCCCTGGCCGTCACCGATAACCTGAACTTCGGCAATCCTGAGAAACCGGAGATTTTCTGGCAGTTTAGGCGCGCCGTGGAAGGGATGAGCGAGGCCTGCCGCTATTTTGGCACCCCGGTCATCGGCGGCAACGTCTCCTTCTACAACGAAACCAACGGCGAAGCCATTTTCCCCACGCCCACAGTAGGAATGGTGGGCCTGCTTTCAGACGTTACGCGGCACTGCACCCAGGACTTCAGGCAGGAGGGCGACCGGATCATCTTGCTGGGCGACACCTTTGACGAACTGGGCGGCAGTGAGTATTTGTACGTGCTGTACGGAGAAACCCGGGGCAAACCGCCTGCGCTGGACCTGGCCAGGGAGAAGGCGCTGCAGCAGGCGGTGCTGGCCGCCATCCGGGAGGGACTGGCCGTTTCGGCCCACGACCTTTCGGAAGGAGGGCTGGCGGTGGCTCTTTCCGAGTGCTGCATCGGCCAGGAGGTGGGCGCCTCGGTTAATCTTTCCACCGGCGGGCTGCGCACCGATTCCCTGCTGTTTGGTGAAAGCCAGGGCCGGGTAATAATCAGCACCAGACCGGAAAATACGGAGAAGCTTTTAGCCCTTGCCGGAGAATACGGTGTGCCGTCCCGCGCCATCGGTACGACGGGAGGAACAGAGCTTATTATCTCCGTGGACGGAAACGAAAAAGTCAGGCTGCCGGTGCCGGAGCTGGCAAAAAAATGGCGGGGGGCAATACCGTGTCTTATGGCCTAGATATCCCTGACGACAAGCCGAGGGAAGAGTGTGGGGTATTTGGTATCTTCATGCCGGGGGGCGCAGTGGCACAGCTGACCTGTTATGGTCTGTACGCCCTGCAGCACCGCGGCCAGGAAAGCGCCGGCATTGCCGTTTCGGACGGAAAAAAGATAAGAGTGGAGAAGGGTATGGGCCTGGTGTCCGAGGTTTTCGGCCGGGGTGAACTGAAGCAGAAGCTGGACGGCTTTGCCGCCGTCGGCCATGTCCGCTATTCCACCATGGGCTCCAGCCACCTGGTAAACGCCCAACCTCTGGTATTCCGCTACCACAGTGGCTACCTGGCGGTGGCTCACAACGGCAACCTGGTCAACGGCCACGAGCTGCGCCACCAGCTGGAGGCGGGCGGCTCCATCTTCCAGACCACCACTGACAGTGAGGTAATCGCTCACCTGATTGCCCGTTCCGGTGAAACGGACCCGGAGAAGGCGGTGTACAAGGCGGTAAAAAACCTGCGCGGCGCTTTTACCTTTGTTCTCCTTACCGGAGACAGGCTGATTGCCATGCGTGACCCCCATGGAATCCGCCCCCTCTCCCTGGGCAAGGTAAAGGACGGCTATGTGTTTGCCTCGGAAACCTGTGCTTTTGATACAGTGGGCGCCGAGTTTGAACGGGACGTTGAACCCGGGGAAATGGTGGTTATAGACAGAGGTGGTGTCCGGAGTTCCCGCTTCAGTGAAGGGGAAAGCCAAGCCCTCTGCATCTTCGAATTTATCTATTTTGCCCGGCCGGACAGCAACCTGCACGGCAGGAACGTCCACCAGGCCCGCAAGAACCTGGGCCGCCGCCTGGCCGCGGAACACCGGGTTGTTGCCGATATCGTCACTGGCGTACCTGATTCCTCCCTTTCCGCTGCCTCCGGCGTGGCCGAAGCACTGGGGCTGCCCTACGAGATGGGCTTTGTCAAGAACCGCTACATCGGCCGCACTTTCATTCAGCCCGCCCAGGAAATCAGGGCCCTGGGTGTGCAGCTGAAGCTGAACCCCATCCGCCAGATTGTGTCCGGCAAGCGGGTAATCATGGTGGACGACTCTATCGTGCGCGGCACCACCTCCACCCGTATCGTCGAGATGCTGCGCAACGCCGGCGCCCGCGAGGTCCACGTGCTGATCAGCTCGCCACCGGTCACCCACTCCTGTTTTTACGGCATCGATACTTCCACCACCAGTGAGCTGATCGGCGCGCGCCTGAACGTGGCGGAAATCGCCCGCTGCATCGGCGCCGACTCCCTGGGTTACCTGAGCCATCAGGGCATGCTGGAAGCGGTGGGTCTCCCTGCGGAAAGCATGTGCACCGCCTGCTTCTCCGGCTGCTACCCGATCCAGGCCGACCATCAACCGGGCAAGTACGCCCTGGAAAAAAGCGGAGAAGAAGGGGGGTGCGATGGCTGTGGCCTCCACGTATAAAGACGCCGGTGTGGACATCGACGCCGGCAATGAGGCGGTGCGCCTGATACGCCACCATGTCAGGAGCACTTTCCGGCCCGAAGTGCTTGGTGATATCGGCGGTTTTGGCGGCTTGTTCGCGCTGGACACCAAAAAATACCCCGAGCCGGTGCTGGTTAGCGGCGCCGATGGCGTGGGCACCAAGCTGAAAGTCGCCTTCCTCATGGACAAGCACGATACTGTCGGCCAGGACGCCGTTGCCATGTGTGTCAACGATATCCTGGTGCAGGGCGCCGAGCCGCTATTTTTCCTGGACTACCTGGCGGTGGGCAGGCTGGACCCCGCCAAGGTGGCGGCAATTGTGGGCGGTGTGGCCACCGGCTGCCGGCTGGCCGGCTGCGCCCTGATTGGCGGTGAGACGGCGGAAATGCCCGGCTTCTACCCGGACGGCGAGTACGACCTGGCCGGCTTCGCCGTGGGCGTGGCCGACCGCTCCCGCCTTATCGACGGCGCCAGGATAAAGGAGGGGGACGCCGTTATCGGTCTGCCTTCCTCCGGCCTGCACAGCAACGGCTTTTCCCTGGCCCGCCGCGTCTTTTTCGACCTGGCCGGCTGGGCGGTGGACAGGCACGTGCCGGAACTGGGCAAAACCCTTGGCGAGGAGCTGCTTACCCCCACCGAGATCTATGTTCGCGCGGTCCTGTCCCTTCTCCCCGTGGTGGACGTGTGCGGCATGGCCCACATCACCGGAGGAGGCCTCCTGGAAAACCTGCCCCGCTGCCTGCCCGCGGGCTTTGGTGTCTGTCTTGACCCGTCGTCCTGGACGGTACCGCCGGTTTTTGAGCTAATCCGTAAGCTGGGCCGGGTGGAGAGGAACGAAATGTACCGCACATTCAATATGGGCATCGGCTTTTGCCTGGTGGTGCCGGCGGAGAAGGCAGAAAAAACGATCCGGCTGCTTGGCGCCGCCAGTCAGGAAAGCGCGGTTATCGGCGAAGTTGTCAAAGGTGAAGGAGTTACTTTCCGGGAGGTGAGCAAATGAAGAACATTGCCGTCCTGGCCTCGGGCAGCGGCAGCAACCTGCAGGCTATCATGGAAGCGGTGGAGCGGGGTGACATCCGGGGGGGGCGGGTATCCCTGGTCATCAGCGACCGCAAGAACGCCTATGCTCTGGAGCGGGCCCGGGGAAAAGGCATACCCGCCCTGCACTTCAGTGCCCTTAAGTATTCTTCCCGGGAGGAGTATGACCGCGCCCTGGTTACATACCTGGAAAAACGCCAGATTGACCTGGTGGTGCTGGCCGGATTTATGCGCCTGCTCACCCCTTATTTCGTGCTTTGCTTTCACCAGCGCATCCTGAACATCCACCCGGCGCTTCTCCCTTCCTTCCCGGGTGTGCGCGGGGTGGAAGACGCCCTAAACTACGGCGTCAAAGTCACCGGCTGTACTGTCCATTTCGTGGACGAAGGCATGGACACCGGCCCCATTATCCTGCAGGAAGCTGTCCCGGTCTATGATAACGATACCACGGAAACCCTGCACCAACGCATCCATGCCGTGGAACACCGCCTCTACCCCAGGGCCATCCATCTGGTCCTTAACGATAAAGTCACCATCAAAGGAAGAAGGTGTATCATCGATGAAGACTAAACTGGCTCTGCTCAGCGTCTCGGACAAAACGGGCCTGGTGGATTTCGGCAGAGGACTTGCCGAACTGGGTTTCACCATCCTTTCCACCGGCGGCACCAAGAAAGCACTGTCTGAAGCAGGGGTGCCGGTCAAAAGCGTTTCCGAGGCTACCGGTTTTCCTGAGATACTGGACGGTCGCGTCAAAACGCTGCACCCCATAATCCACGGCGGGATACTGGCTCGCCGCGACCTGGAAGAGCACAGGTTGCAGCTGGAAGCCCACGGTATCGGCGCCATCGACCTGGTCTGCGTCAACCTTTATCCTTTTGCCCAAACGGTGGCCAAACCCGGCGTTACCCTGGAGGAGGCGGTTGAGAACATCGACATCGGCGGCCCCACCATGGTGCGCGCTGCCGCCAAGAACTTTAACCACGTCACCGTGGTGGTTAACCCCGCCCGCTACAGCCAGGTACTCTCCGAGCTGAAAGAGAGCGGCCGGGTCAGCGACGAGACCCGTTTTGCCCTGGCCGTGGAGGCTTTCTCCCACACCGCCGAATACGATGCCATGATCAGTTCCTGGCTGCAACGGAAACTCTATGGCGCCTCCACCTTCCCCGGGACGCTGGTTTTGTCCTACACCAAGGTTCAGGAACTCCGTTACGGTGAAAACCCGCAGCAGCAGGCCGCCTTTTACCGCGAACCCAATCCCGCTCCCGGCACCCTGGCCGGGGCTGTCCAGCTCCATGGCCGTGAACTCTCCTTTAACAACTTAAATGACTTAAACGCCGCCTGGGACCTGGTGCAGGAATTCGACCAGCCCGCTGCGGTGGCCGTCAAGCACGCCACCCCCTGCGGCGTGGCGGTGGGTAAAGATCTCTTTGACGCTTACGCCCGTGCTTTTGCCTCCGACCCGGTATCCATCTTTGGCGGCATCGTGGCGGTAAACCGCACTTTGGATGCCAAAACCGCAGCCAAGATGGCCGAGATATTCCTGGAGGTCATCATTGCCCCTGGTTTTGAAGAAAAGGCCCTGTCCATCCTCAAAGAGAAAAAGGACCTGCGCGTTCTGCAGGCGCCCCTGCCCGCGGAACGCCCCACCTTTGATTTTAAAAAGGTCTCCGGTGGCCTGCTTTTGCAGACCCTGGACAACGAACCGGTGACCTCCGCCGCCTGGGGTGCCGTCACCACGGCCCGTGCCGACGATAAAACCCTCTCCGACATGATTTTCGCCATGAAAGTGGTCAAGCATGTCAAGTCCAACGCCATCGTCCTGGTCAAAGACGGCGCCACCGTAGGTATCGGTGCCGGCCAGATGAACCGGGTAGGCGCCGCCCGCATCGCCATTGCCCAGGCCGGAGACAGGGCCAAAGGCAGCGTCCTTGGCTCTGACGCTTTCTTTCCCTTCCGTGACACCGTGGATGAAGCGGCCAGGGCTGGTGTCAAAGCCATCGTACAGCCGGGCGGGTCGCTTAAGGACCAGGAATCTACCCAGGCCTGCGACGAGCACGGCATCGCCATGATGATGACCGGCCGCCGCTACTTCAAGCACTAGGGGTGATCTGATGCGCGTACTGGTGGTAGGCAGCGGCGGGCGCGAGCACACTCTCTGCTGGAAACTGAGCCAAAGCCCCCGTGTCAATAAGATTTACTGTGCGCCGGGCAACGCCGGCATAGAGGCGACTGCCGAATGTGTCAAGGTGGACGTCATGGATATACCGGGCCTGGTACGCCTGGCCATCCTGAAGGAAGTGGAACTGGTGGTGGTGGGGCCGGAAGCCCCGCTTGCCGCTGGCCTGGTGGATGAGCTGACTGCCGCCGGTATCCCGGCCTTTGGGCCAAACAAAGAAGCGGCCCGGCTGGAGGGCAGCAAGGCCTTTGCCAAGAAACTGATGCTGAAATACAACATACCCACGGCGGCCAGCCACACTTTTGAGGAAGCAGCACCCGCCCTGGCCTACCTTGATAAGCTGGCACCCCCCGTGGTGGTTAAAGCCGACGGCCTGGCCGCCGGCAAAGGGGTGGTGGTAGCACGCACCCCGGCCGAAGCGCGGGAGGCGGTGGAGCGCATCATGATACAGAAGGAGTTCGGCGCTGCCGGCGACAGGGTCATCATAGAAGAGTTCCTGGATGGCGAAGAAGTTTCGGTCTTGGCTTTCACCGACGGCGAAGCGGTTATACCCATGGTCTCCTCCCAGGATCACAAGGCCGCCTATGACGGTGACACCGGTCCCAACACCGGAGGCATGGGTGCTTATTCTCCCGCTCCGGTACTAACCCCGGAGCTTATGGCCCGGGTGGAAAAAGAGATCCTTTATCCCACCATCACTGGTCTGCGCCGTGAGGGCATTACTTTTAAGGGAGTTCTCTACGCCGGCCTTATGATCACCGCAGACGGTCCCAAAGTTCTGGAATACAACGCCCGCTTCGGCGACCCGGAATGCCAGGTGGTCCTGCCGCGCCTGGAGAGTGACCTGGCGGAGGTAATGCTGGATGTAATCAACAACAACCTGTCGGAGCGGAAACTGCGCTGGAGCGACGATCATACCGCCTGCGTCGTCATGGCCTCCGGCGGTTACCCCGGAACATATGAAAAAGGCTGGATAATCGAAGGACTGGAAGAAGCTGCCACGGTGGAGGGCACCTACGTCTTCCACGCCGGCACCGCCAGGAAAGGCGGTAAAATCGTCACCGCCGGCGGGCGCGTCCTCAGCGTTACCGCCAGAGGCGAAACCCTGGCCGCCGCCGTTAACCGGGCCTATGCCGCCGTCGCCAAAATCCGCTTCCAAGGCGCCCATTATCGCCGCGACATCGGCCACCGCGCTCTCCAATCCTGACACAGGGTTGACACGGGGTGACACGGGGACGGTTCTTTTGTCATCTTTCTACAGAAAACATTTACCTGTATAATATCGGTCAAAAATTGTTTAACAGGCTGCCGGTGGAGGTGACCGGCTGGCTGGGCGGTGAAACACTAAGGAGGTTAAGGAGTTCCAAAGCGCTGTGCCGGAAGCGGCCGCGCTTTTTCAATTTCAATTAATAAATTACAGGCAGGAATTTTTTACGGGTGGTCGAAATATAAAATAGAGATGCCTGATGCCGGTATACATAGGAAATTATGTATTAATGCATCAGATGGCGACATAAGGTGCTATTCTGTAGTGCATCAGCTGTCCAGAATATTGCTAAAATTTTATCTATTCGTTATTTTAGAATATTTCCTGCCCGAATTGTAATTTTCAGATTTTTCCGGACGCAAGGCAGGTAAAAGTTGCCTTTACGGAGTATTTTTGTGTTTACGGGCGGTTCAGAAACCAGGAAAGAAAGAGGTGAGTTCATGGCGGAGACGGTAATTGTAAGTTACGCGAGGACCCCATTCGGATCTTTTTTAGGCACTCTTAAGGATATCCCGGCGGTGGAACTGGGCGCGCTGGCGGTGAAAGAGGCGCTAAGCAGGGCCAAAATCGAAGGCGGGATGGTGGACTACGTCCTGATGGGCATGGTGGTACAGGCCGGCGCCGGCCAGATTCCGTCGCGGCAGGCCACCATAAGGGCCGGTTTGCCGGTGGAGGTGCCCTCTGACACCATTGGTAAAGTCTGCGCCTCCAGCCTGCGGGCGGTGAACCTGGGGGACATGATGATCCGCTGTGGCGAGGCGGATATCGTGGTGGCCGGCGGTATGGAAAACATGTCGGCGGCACCTTACCTGGTGGAAAAGGCGCGGACGGGCTTTCGTATGGGCCACGGGCAGGTTGTGGATGCCATGATCCGGGACGGCCTGTGGTGTGCGGTGCACGATGTCCACATGGGTGTCCACGGCGGTGACGTTGCCGAGGAGTTTGGTATCACGCGCCAGGAGCAGGACGAGTGGGCTCTGCGCAGCCAGACGCTGGCGGCAGCGGCCATAGATGCCGGCCGCCTGAAGGAAGAAATATTTCCCGTAGCCATTCCGCAGAAAAAGGGCGACCCGGTCTTGTTTGACACCGATGAGTGCGTGCGCCGCGGCACCACGCTGGAGGTTTTGGCCAAGTTGCCTCCGGTGTTTAAGAAAGGAGCCAGCGTGACGGCAGGTAACGCTCCCCCCATCTCCGACGGAGCCTCGGCCCTTGTCCTGATGTCCAGGGAGAAAGCGGCGGAACTGGGAGTAAGACCGCTGGCCCGCATCGTCTCCCAGGGAGCGGCCTCGGCGGCGCCGCCATATATAGCTACTGTGCCGGCTCTGGCGGCCAGGGTGGCGTTGGCCAAAGCCGGTCTGACAGCGGATCAGATGGGGTTGATTGAAGTCAACGAAGCTTTCGCCGCCGTGGCCCTGACTTCCATCCGTCTGGGCGGCTGGAACCCTGAGGTTGTGAACGTAAACGGCGGCGCGGTGGCGATTGGGCATCCCATCGGAGCAAGCGGCGGCCGGATACTTATGACTTTGATTTCGGAAATGCGCCGGCGCGGCGTGGAATACGGCCTGGCCACCATCTGCAGCGGGGCGGCCCAGGGCGAAGCCACCATCGTACGGCTGGAAGACCGGTAAAGGAGGAAGAAGAGTGGAAATTAAAACCATCATGGTACTGGGGGCGGGACAGATGGGCAGCGGTATTGCCCAGGTCTGCGCCCAGGCGGGTTACAGCGTGATTTTGCGTGACATCAGTGACGCTTTTATTGAGCGGGGCATGAAGGTTATCGACAAGAACCTGCAGCGGAACGTGGAAAAAGGCCGCATGACGGCGGAAGAAAAGGACGCCGTGATAGGCCGGATTAAGACCACGCTGACCCTGGACGACGGGGCGGCGGCCGATATGGTTATTGAGGCCATCATCGAGGACGCCAAACTGAAAAACGAGACTTTTGCCGCACTGGACCGGATCTGTCCCGCGCACACCATTCTGGCCAGCAATACCTCGTCTTTGCCCATAACCCAGATTGCCGCCGCCACCGGGCGGCCGAACAAAGTTATCGGTATGCATTTCATGAACCCGGTGCCGGTAATGAAACTGGTAGAGGTTATCCGCGGCATCGCCACCGATGACGAGACCTACCGGGTGGTGGAAGACCTGGCCAAAAAGCTGGACAAGGTGCCGGTAGAGGTCAACGACTTTCCCGGTTTTGTGTCCAACCGGATACTTTTGCCCATGATCAACGAGGCGGTTTACTGCCTGATGGAAGGCGTGGGTACCGTGGAGGGCATTGATACCGTGATGAGGCTGGGCATGAACCATCCCATGGGGCCGCTGGCCCTGGCAGACCTTATCGGCCTGGATACCTGCCTGGCCATCATGGAGGTGCTGTACGAAGGCTTCCGTGATTCCAAGTACCGGCCCTGCCCGCTTCTCAGGAAATATGTGACCGCGGGCTGGCTCGGGCGCAAATCCGGCAGAGGTTTTTACACTTACTCCTGAGGGCAAAGAAAATTAAACTGAGAGGTGTACCAAAATGTCCTACGAAAACATCCTGCTGGAACGGGAGGGGGCTGTGGCGGTTATTACGGTAAACCGCCCCAAGGCGCTGAACGCCCTCAACGCTGACACCTTAAAAGAGCTGGACCGGGCTTTTGACGAGCTGGGCGCCGATAAGTCGCTCAGCGCTGTGATTATTACCGGGGCCGGTGAAAAAGCTTTTGTGGCCGGCGCAGACATCGCTTTCATGAAGGATTTAAACCCGGTGGAAGCCCGCAACTTTGCCCTGCTGGGACAGGCGGTCTTAAATAAGATCGAGAACCTGCCACAGCCGGTGATTGCCGCGGTAAATGGCTTTGCCCTGGGCGGCGGCTGTGAACTGGCCATGGCCTGTGATATCCGCCTGGCCTCGGAGAACGCCAGGTTCGGTCAACCGGAGGTTAACCTGGGAGTACCGCCGGGATTTGCCGGTACCCAGCGTCTGCCGCGCCTGGTGGGCAAGGGCCGGGCCAAGGAACTGCTCTACACCGGCGACATGATCAGTGCTGATGAGGCCTACCGCATCGGCCTTGTCAACAAGGTTTACCCGGCCGCCGAGCTGCTGCCGGCCGCCAAAGCGCTGGCGGAGAAAATCGGTTCCAAAGGCCCGGTAGCCATCCGCCTTACCAAGTCGGCGGTGAACCAGGGCCTGGAGATGGACGCCGCCCGCGGTATGGCCTACGAGGCGGAGGTTTTTGGCCTCTCCTTTGCCACCGAAGACCAGAAAGAGGGAATGGGCGCCTTTCTGGAAAAGCGCAAAGCCGAATTTAAAGGAAAGTAGGGTGGCGTAATGGATTTCAGACTGACCGCAGAGCAGGCTGCCAGCCAAAAGCTTTTCCGGGAATTCGCCGAAAAAGAAATAGCGCCGTACGCCGCCCACTACGATGAAACAGCTCAGTTTCCGGCTGAAATAATTAAGAAGATGGCAGCCCAGGGCTTTATGGGCATTCCCATCCCCAGGGAGTACGGCGGGGCAGGTCAGGATTTTCTTACTTACATCCTGTTTCTGGAGGAAGTTTCCCGGGCCTGCGCCTCCACCGGCGTGATTTTGGCCGTCCATACCTCCGTTGGTACTTTCCCCATATACCTGTACGGCACCGAGGAGCAGCGCCGGAAATACGTGCCCAAACTGGCGGGAGGCGAATACATCGGCGCCTACGCGCTGACTGAACCCGGCGCCGGCTCTGATGCCGCCAGCCTGCGCACCAGCGCCAGGCGTGAAGGGGACGAATATGTCCTGAACGGTTCCAAAATCTTTATCAGCAACGGAGGCCACGCCGAAGTTTACACTGTGTTTGCCACCCTGGACAGGAAACTGGGCAGCCGGGGCATCACCGCCTTCCTGGTGGACAAAGACACCCCGGGTTTCAGGGTTGGTGCCGTGGAGAAAAAAATGGGCTTAAATGCCGACATCACCACGGAGCTGATCTTTGAGGACTGCCGGGTACCGGCCAGCCAGCGCCTCGGTGAAGAAGGGGAAGGTTTCAAGATCGCCATGAGCCTGCTTGACGGCGGCCGCATCGGAATAGCCGCTCAGGGACTGGGCATCGCCCAGGCGGCCCTGGACGAAGCATTGAAGTACACCAGGAAACGGGAACAGTTCGGCCAGCCGGTATTTGACTTTCAGGCGGTATCATTTAAGCTGGCCAACATGGCTACCCGCATCGAGGCGGCGCGGCTTTTGGTTTACCAGGCAGCCTGGCTGAAACAAAACAATCTTCCCTGCGGTAAACAGGCGTCCATGGCCAAGATGTACGCTACTGACACCGCCATGTACGCTGCCATCGAGGCGGTCCAAGCCTTTGGGGGATACGGCTACATCCGTGACTACCCGGTGGAGCGACTTTTCCGTGACGCCAAGGTTACCCAGATTTACGAGGGAACCAACCAGATTCAGCGCCTGGTTATCGCCAGGGCGCTGCAGAAAGGGTTATAATTCCTGTCAAAAAGAGTTGGCAAAATAAGAATAAAACGAAAAAAGGAGGCAGTATTGATGAACTTCCAACTCACACCGGAACTGGAGATGATCAGAAAGACAGTACGCGACTTCGCTGAAAAAGAGGTGGCGCCCACCGCAGCGGAGCGGGACGAGAAAGAGTATTTTGACCGCAGTATTTTTGACAAAATGGGTGAAATGGGTCTGACCGGCCTGCCCTGGGAAGAAAAATACGGCGGTTCTGAAGCCGGTTTCCTGGCATACGTCATCGCCGTGGAGGAGTTGTCCCGGGTCTGCGCTTCCATGGGCGTCACCCTGTCCGCCCACATTTCCCTTTGCTCATGGCCGATCTGGAAATACGGCACCGAAGACCAGAAAATGAAGTACCTGACCCAGCTGGCCCAAGGGACAGCCCTGGGAGGCTTCGGGCTTACCGAGCCCAACGCCGGCTCCGATGCCGCCCGCATGCTCACCACCGCCCGCCTGGAAGGAGACTACTACTACCTCAACGGTTCCAAGATGTTTATCAGTAACGGCGACGGCGAGATTTTCGTGGTCTTTGCCATGACCGACAAAAGCAAGGGTACCAAGGGCATCAGTGCCTTCATCGTGGAAAGCAAATTCCCCGGTTTCAAAATCGGCGGTCACGAGCGCAAGCTGGGTATCCGTGGCGCCAGCACCTGCGAGCTGGTGTTCGAAGAGTGCAAAGTGCCGAAAGAGAACCTGCTCGGCAACGAGGGGGACGGCTTTAAAATCGCCATGACCACACTGGATGGCGGTCGCAACGGCATCGCCGCCCAGGCCACCGGCATCGCCCAGGGAGCCATGGAAGCGGCGCTGAAGTATTCCCAGACCCGGGAGCAGTTCGGCCAGCCTATCTTTAACTTCCAGGCGGTATCCTTCATGCTGGCCGACATGGCTACCAAGATCGAAGCAGCCCGCCTGCTCACCTACCAGGCCGCCTGGTTTGAACAACAGGGCCTGCCCTATGGCAAGGTCTCGGCTATGGCCAAACTTTTCGCTTCTGATGCCGCCATGGAGATCACCACCAACGCGGTGCAGATTTTCGGCGGTTACGGCTACAGCCGGGAATACCCGGTGGAACGTATGATGCGTGATGCCAAGATTACCCAGATCTATGAGGGCACCAATGAAATTCACCGCCTGGTAATTTCCCGCTACCTGAAACAATAACAATCGTACCAAAGGTGGTTTAAGCATGGAACCAAAGCAGGGCCTTGTGATGGTCAACACCGGCAACGGCAAGGGCAAGACCACAGCAGCGCTGGGTCTGGCTCTGCGGGCCATCGGCCATGGCGCGAAAGTATTCATGGTGCAGTTTCGCAAAAGTGACCCCAATTACGGTGAAATCAAGGCCATCAGGAAATATCTGCCCACCTTCACCGTGGTGCAGTCGGAAAGAAGCCGCATCACAAAGCGTGGTGAGTTCACACAGGAAGATATGGATGACGCCCGCGCTGTCTTTGCCCGGGGCAAAGAGGCTGTAAACAGCGGGCAGTATGACCTGGTTATCTTTGATGAAATCAACTTTGCCATGGACTACGGGCTGATCGCCACCGGGGAAGTGCTGGAAATGCTAAGCAGCCGTCCTGCCCGGGTAGATGTAATGCTGACCGGACGCAACGCCCCGCCGGAAATAGTGGCGGCGGCCGACCTGGTCAGCGAAGTCGTAGAAATCAAGCACCATTACCAGAGCGGTATGAAGGCGAGACCTGGCATCGAATTCTAAGTGAAACGGCAGGTGGTTCCATGGCGGACCAGAGAATTGTGGACGGCGTCCTCTCCGGTGACCGGCGCATGATGGCCAGGGCCATCTCCATGATTGAAAACGAGGACAAAGACAAACACCGGATACTGAGCGCTCTTTTCCCGCATACGGGGAAAGCGTACGTTATAGGTATTACCGGAGCTCCGGGCGCCGGCAAGAGTTCGCTGGTGGACCGGCTGCTCTCCATACTGCGCAGCCGGGGTCTTACGGTGGGGGTCATTGCGGTTGACCCCACCAGTCCCTTTACCGGTGGAGCCATACTGGGCGACCGGATCCGCATGCAGGAGCACGCCCTGGACAAAGATGTTTTTATCCGTAGCATGGGTACCCGCGGCAGCCTTGGTGGCCTTTCCCGGGCCACCAAGGATGCCATCCAGGTGCTGGATGCCAGCGGTAAGGATGTGGTGGTGGTGGAAACGGTGGGAGTGGGCCAGTCGGAAGTGGACATCATCAAGTATGCCGACACCACCTTGGTGGTGCTGACACCGGCCGGAGGCGACAGCGTGCAGACCATCAAAGCGGGCATTATGGAAATTGCCGACGTGTTCGTGGTGAACAAGGCGGACCTACCCGGTGCTGACCGCACTGTGGCGGAAATCAACATCATGCTGGACCTCGGTGGAGCAACCAGGCCCTGGCGGCCGCCTATCGTACGCACCGTGACCATTGACGGCAGCGGGACCGACGAAATGTACGCCGCCATACTGCGCCACTCTGAATATCTGAAAGAAAGCGGCAACCTGGAAAGGCTCCGCAAGGAAAGAACGCGACGGGACGTGGTGGATCTGATCGAATACAGGATTAAGAGCACCGTCTGGGAGCAGGTTCACGGCAGTCCGGAATTTGACGATGTGGTGGCGCGGATTGTGAGCCGCGAGACAGACCCCTATTCGGCCGCGCTGCAGATTCTGAGGCAGGTTAACCTGGACCGGTGTAAAGAGTGAAAAGGAAGTTGAAAAGGGGGTTAGACCATGTGCCAAAACTCCGGCTTGGCTGAGATCAGCCGGGCCAGACAGGAATGGGAAGAAGAGGTCGGAAAACTTCCGGCCAGGCAGCAAAAGTTCATGACAGTATCCTCGGTTCCCGTCAAAGCACTGTACACGCCCGAAGACATCCGTGATCTCGACTATATGAAAGACCTGAACTTTCCCGGTTCGTACCCATATACCCGCGGCGTCCAGAAAAACATGTACCGCGGCCGCCTCTGGACCATGCGCCAGTTTTCCGGCTTTGCCACCGCCAAAGAATCCAACGAACGCTACCGCTACCTGCTCAGCCAGGGCCAGACCGGCCTGTCAGTGGCTTTCGACATGCCTACCATCATGGGCTACGACTCAGACCATCCCCGCGCTTTCGGCGAAGTGGGACGGGTGGGCGTGGCCATCGATTCCCTGGACGACATGGAGACACTTTTCAGCCAGATTCCGCTGGACAAGATAACCACCTCCATGACCATCAACGCTCCGGCAGCCGTCCTCTGGTGCCTATATATCGCCACCGCTGAAAAACAGGGAGTGCCCCCCCACAAACTGGGTGGCACCATCCAAAACGACATCTTAAAAGAATACATCGCCCAGAAGTCCTGGATTTTCCCTCCCGAGCCCTCCCTCCGGCTCATCACCGACATTTTTGCCTTCGCCGCGCAGCACGTGCCCAAGTGGAACACCGTCAGCATTTCCGGCTACCATATCCGGGAAGCCGGTTCCACCGCCGTGCAGGAGCTGGCCTTTACCCTGGCCGACGGCTTCGCCTACGTGGAGGCGGGCATAGCAGCCGGCTTGGACGTGGATACTTTCGCCCCCCGCCTTTCCTTTTTCTTCAACTCCCATATGGACTTCTTTGAGGAAATCGCCAAGTACCGGGCCGCCAGGAGGATCTGGGCGCGCCGCATGAAGGAGAAATACGGCGCCAAAGATGAGCGTTCCCTCCTGATGCGCTTCCATACCCAGACCGCCGGCTGCTCTCTTACCGCCCAGCAGCCGGAAAACAACATCATCCGCACTGCCTACGAGGCGCTGGCGGCTGTCCTGGGCGGCACCCAGTCGCTGCACACCAACTCCATGGACGAAGTGCTGGCGCTGCCCACGGAAAAAGCGGTCCGTATCGCCCTGCGCACCCAGCAGATCATCGCCGAAGAAACCGGCGTGGCCAACACCATCGACCCGCTGGCCGGTTCCTACTTCGTTGAGGCCCTGACCAACCAGATGGAGGAAGAGTGCGAGAAATACTTCGAGCGCATCGAAGCCTTCGGCGGCGTACTGCCAGCCATCGACGCCGGCTTCTTCCAGCAGGAAATCGCCGACGCCGCCTACCGCTACCAGCAGGAAATCGAGAAAAAAGAGCGCATTATCGTCGGCGTCAACGAATATGTCACCGACGAGGAGCTGGGAATAGAACTGCTTAAGATTGACCCCCGGATAGAAGAAGAACAGAAAGCCCGGGTGCGCAAAGTACGGGAAACCCGCGACAACATCGTCTGCGCCAACCGGCTGGAAGCCCTGCGCCAAGCCGCCTCCGGCCCGGACAACCTGATCCCGTTGATTCTGGATGCCGTCAGAGCCTACGCCACCGAAGGGGAAATCATCCAGGTCTTCCGCGATGTTTTCGGTACCTACAAAGAAAAGCCGATTTTTTAGGAGGGAGGGAGCCTAATGGGAGAAAGAAAAATACGTGTCCTCGTAGCCAAGCCGGGGCTTGACGGCCATGACCGGGGCGCCAAGGTGGTGGCCCGAGCTCTGCGCGACGCCGGCATGGAAGTGGTCTATACCGGACTGCACCAGACCCCGGAACAGGTGGTGGAGGCTGCCATACAGGAAGACGTGGATATTATCGGCCTCAGTATTCTGTCCGGCGCCCACATGACCATATTCCCCCGCATCTGCGAGCTGCTGAAGGAAAACAGCGCCGGAGACATCATGGTTATAGGCGGCGGGATTATTCCCGAAGAGGACATCCGGGAACTGATCAGCAACGGCAATGCCAGCGCAATTTTCACACCGGGCACCGCCACCTCCGAAATCGTCGACTGGATCCGGGAGGCCATGCGGGAGAAAGTCTCACATAAGGAGGGCGTATCATGAGCCAAGACCTGCCGCTGGAGGCCAGGAACGCCGCCGGCGGCTACTTTAAGCAGGGTTACAACTGCGCGGAGGCGGTACTCCGCGCCTTTATAGACCTCCTCCCCGGCAAATTCGGCCCTGAAGTATCCCGCCTCGCCTCGGTCTTCGGCGGCGGCATGGGCCGTGCCGGCTGTTCCTGCGGCGCCCTGGCCGGCTCCCAGATGGTGCTGGGGATGTTGGCCGGCCGCGACAACCTGGAGAGCAAACTGGACAATGTTTACCAATTGGCCGGAGAGCTGCACGACCGGTTCAGCGAAAAATTCGGCGGCACCTGCTGCCGTGTCTTAAACCCCGGCGGCGACTTTGAGAGCAAGGAGCACCTTCGTTCCTGCCTGAAGATAACCGGCGGCGCCGCCATGCTGCTGGCCCAGTTTCTGCTGGAAAAAGATTTGTGGTCAGGCCTGACCCAGCAAACGAAGTGAGCTGGTTAATGCGGCTAGCACAGTAAGGATGTAAGCCAAATATTGAGGGCAGTTACTGGATAACCCTACACAAAAATAAACCGGGGCAACAACTGTTGCCCCGGTTGCCTTTGGCGCCACGGCGCCGTCTAGATTCCTCAGCCGCCGCCCCGGTAGCCGATTTCAATTCACCATGGCCGCCTCGCAGTAAGGGCAGCCGGTAGGCCATAGAATAAACTCGCGCTAGCTAAGGTCATCCCTGGTCTGATAGGGTGGTAAGCCTTATGCATTATTAGGTCACGTACGGTTTGATATAGGGTGGCAGGTGATGGTTTTAGATGCTATTGTCCCCTTTAGAATCGTAAGCCAGGCAGTTTACTAGCTGTAAACTATACCTTTACAAATTGTAATCATATTTGATATACTAAAATAAGAATTTTCGTAAAATTTTATAAAAGGATGTGGTCTTAGTGCCAGTGAGTGAAAAAAGTACAATGATGGTAAATGATATTTCTCTGCCGCTGGATTTAAGGCTAAAAGATCTTATGACTCCCAATGCTCATTGCCTGGAGATCGGTAGTACTTTATATGACGCTGTTAATAAAATACATAAACTGAAAAAAATAGAATCATTAGTGGTAGTTGATAAAAATAAAAAACCTCTTGGGGCTATTTCAAAGAATAATATTTTGAGCGCTCTGGCCAGGGGGATTGATATGTCGGCCAAAATAGACAGCTTTTACAATCCCCACGTATGGTGCGTTAACGAAAATATAACAATGAAAGAATTAACCAAGGCCATTGTTACCAGCCCTTACGGGTTTGGCATAGTAACTAATGATGCCGGTGAAGTTACAGGTATCCTTACCAAAGTAGACTCTATCATGGCTTTTTACAAAAAGTCAGAAATTCTTCTTGCGCAGATGAACACTCTTTATAATGCCATGTATAATGCTATTGTGGTAACCAATAAATCCGGACGAATTGTATCAATAAACAAATCGGCGGAGAGTATTTTTTCCTGCAAATCTGATGAGGTCGACAATTTGGATATTACCCGGATTGCACCCAGTCTGGGGGCCATAATTACAAGGGTTATTGAAACAGGTGAAAAAACGGTAGCGGAAAAAATAGTAATAGGCGGAAACCCTTATTATGCCAACGTTGCCTGTATTATTGAACATGACGCCATTATTGGCACCATCAGTGTTTTACAGGAAATAAAGGACCTGGAAAGTATCGCAGAAGAGCTTGACAGTTACAAGAAACTGTCCAAGACGCTGGAAACCGTTTTAAATGTGGCTTATGACGGGATAGTCGTTGTTGATGACAGGGGCGTTGTTGGGTTTGTGAACGAAGCTTTCAGCAATTTTATTAACAAAAACGGGCAAGAAATTATCGGGCACCATATTACAGAATTTCTGCCTGATTGCAAACTCCATGATGTGGCTGTGTCGGGAAGGTCGCTTAGAAATATTGTGAGCAAGTATTACGATAATAATTACGTTATTTCCTGTATCCCCATTTTTAAAAATGAGAAATCTGTCGGTGCCGTGGGAAAAATTTCGTTCCGTAACCTAAATGAGATTAAAGAACTGGCAGCGAAGATTGAACTGATGAGCAATAAAATTTCTTACTATAAATGCGAACTGCAAATGAGCAAGAGCTTTGACAGCATTATAACCCAGAACCAATGGATGAAGAAAACCATTGAGCTGGCTAAAAAGGCAGCCCGGACTGACTCTACGATAATTTTATACGGAGAAAGTGGTACCGGTAAGGAATTGTTTGCCCAGGCTATTCACGCCAACAGCAGCAGGTGCTACGGACCGTTTATTACGGTAAACTGTGCCGCTATTCCGGAAAGCCTTCTGGAATCAGAGCTTTTCGGGTATGATGATGGTGCGTTCACCGGGGCCAGGAAGCAAGGAAAGCCGGGCAAATTTGAACTGGCGCATAAAGGGACCATATTCCTGGACGAAATAGGCGATATGCCAATGTTGTTGCAGGCAAAGTTGCTTAGGGTTATCCAGGACAAAAGGTATGAAAGATTGGGAGGTATAAAGCAAAAAGAAACAGACGTAAGGATATTGGCGGCAACAAACAAGAACCTGTCAGAACTGGTACAGGCCGGTTCTTTTCGGGAAGATCTTTACTACAGGATAAATGTTATAGAACTGAACATACCGCCCCTGCGGAAGAGAGACGGTGATATTCCTTTATTAATAGCGAAGTTTATCGACGAGTATAATAAGATATTGAACAAAAGAGTGATAGACATTTCGCCAGAAGCCCTGCTGGTTTTAAATGAGTACGATTGGCCAGGCAATGTCAGAGAATTAAAGCATACCCTGGAAAGAGCCATGGCATTCTGCAATGAAAGATATATAGAAGTAACTGACCTGCCCGAGTTATTCGCTAGATCGGGTGCAGGCAGCAGAAATAACCCGGCTTCCGATAAGCTTCATGAGAAGAGAAATACCGCGGAAAGAGAATTAATTCTTAGTGCGCTCAAAGACAGCAAGTGGAATAAAACCAAAGCAGCCGAAAAGCTTGGTATTAGCCGGGCCTGGTTGCACAAGAAAATTAAACAGTACAACCTGTAAGTTATAAAATTTGGCATCTGTATTTACACCATGTAGGACAGTGTCTACATGGTGTAAATTTTTTCCCTTTTCTTGTTATGTACTTTCTCGGAAACTCGAAAGCTAGTCTCCATGCCGCTTTTCGGCCTGGAGGCTTTTCATTTTCCTCCAG
>DYEY01000038.1 GCA_020725465.1 Dethiobacter sp. | reverse complement strand
GGTGGCCACCGCCCTCATCCCCTTCCTGGAAAACGACGACGCCAACCGGGCGCTCATGGGCTCCAACATGCAGCGCCAGGCTGTACCCCTGCTCCGCTCCGAGGCGCCCCTGGTGGGGACAGGCATGGAGCACAAAACCGCCCTAGATTCCGGCGTGGTGGTGCGGGCCAGGAGCAGCGGCGAGGTGGTCTACGTCAGTGCCGACCTGATTATTATCAGGCGTGACGAGGACCCTGGAGCTTCCAACCGGCTGATTAACGGCCGCACCGGTGAAATCTTTCCGGGAGAACCGCGGGAGAATTTTGCCCGGGGCTGCGATATTTATAAGCTGCAGAAATTCAAGCGTTCCAACCAGGGCACCTGCATGAACCAGCGCCCTATTGTGCGCAAGGGGCAGCGGGCGGAGGCGGGTCAGGTAATCGCAGACGGCCCGTCCACCGATAACGGAGAGCTGGCGCTGGGACGCAACATCCTGGTGGCTTTTATGCCATGGGAAGGCTACAACTACGAAGATGCCATCCTGCTCAGCGAAAAACTGGTTAAGGAAGACATTTTTACTTCCATCCATATCGAAGAATACGAGTCGGAAGCCCGCGATACCAAGCTGGGTCCCGAGGAAATCACCCGTGATATCCCAAACGTCGGCGAGGATGCCCTGCGCGACCTGGATGAGCGCGGTATTGTCCGCATCGGCGCCGAGGTGAGGGCCGGCGATATCCTGGTGGGCAAAGTCACACCCAAGGGTGAAACCGAGCTTACCGCCGAGGAGCGGCTGCTGCGGGCCATCTTCGGTGAAAAAGCCCGGGAAGTGCGCGATACATCGCTGCGGGTACCTCACGGTGAGGCCGGCATGGTGGTGGATGTAAAGGTGTTTTCCCGGGACCAGGGAGACGAGCTGCCGCCCGGCGTGAACCAGCTGGTGCGGGTCTACGTGGCGCAGAAGCGTAAAATCTCCGAAGGGGACAAAATGGCCGGCCGGCACGGTAACAAGGGAGTTATTGCCCGTATCCTGCCCGAAGAGGATATGCCGTTTATGCCTGACGGCACCCCGGTGGAAATCGTCCTTAACCCCCTCGGTGTACCTTCCCGGATGAACATCGGCCAGATTCTGGAGACCCACCTGGGGTGGGCGGCCAAGGTGCTTGGTATTACCATCGCCTCTCCCGTTTTCGACGGCGCCCGGGAGGGCGACGTGGTGGAAGCTTTCCGGGAGGCTGGTCTGCCGGAAAGCGGCAAAACGGTGCTGTACGACGGCCGTACCGGCCTGCCCTTTGATAACGAGGTGACGGTGGGTTACGTGTATATGATGAAACTTGCCCACCTGGTGGACGACAAAATTCATGCCCGCTCCACCGGCCCTTACTCCCTGGTTACCCAACAACCCCTGGGAGGCAAGGCCCAGTTTGGCGGCCAGCGCTTCGGCGAGATGGAGGTGTGGGCATTGGAAGCTTACGGCTCAGCCTACACGCTGCAGGAAATCCTGACGGTAAAATCCGACGATGTGGTGGGGCGGGTGAAAACGTATGAAGCCATAGTCAAGGGAGAAAATATACCGGAGCCCGGCGTTCCCGAATCGTTTAAGGTGCTGGTGAAGGAACTGCAGAGCCTGGGCATGGACGTGAAGGTTATTTCGGAAGAGGCCGGCGAAGTGGAAATCAGGGATACCGAAGATGACGGCGAAGTCCGTGATCTTGGCGTTAACATGGAAGGCACCGAAGAAGAGGACACCCTGGGCGAAGACACCGAAGGATTTGATATCCTGGACGAAGAGGAGGCCATTGACCTGGACGGGGAAGGCCTGGAAATACCCGAGGATATACCTGAAGAAGAGTTGAAGAAGATTGCCCTCATGGATGACGGGGTGATAGACCTCGATGATGCAGACCTGGACTTGGACCTGGACGATGACCTGGAGGAGGTTGAAGACTTGGACGACGGGGAGGAAGGGTTTAGTTTCAGCCGACGGAAGAAACGTTACAGCGAGTTTGACGGGATTGACAACGCGGAGGATGATGACGACGAAGACTATTAGACCATATGATACGGGTAACGTGTGTCAGACGAAGGGAGGAAGTCAGCTTGCTGGACGTCAACAATTTTGACTCTCTGAAAATCGGACTGGCTTCGCCGGAACAGATCAGGAACTGGTCGCGCGGTGAAGTAAAGAAGCCCGAAACCATAAACTACCGTACCCTGAAGCCGGAACGCGAAGGACTGTTCTGTGAAAAAATATTCGGGCCGCAAAAAGACTGGGAATGCCACTGCGGAAAATATAAACGGGTGCGCTACAAGGGCATAGTCTGCGACCGCTGCGGCGTGGAAGTGACCCGCGCCAAGGTGAGGCGGGAGCGTATGGGGCATATTGAGCTGGCTGCCCCGGTCTCGCACATCTGGTATTTCAAGGGTATTCCCAGCCGGATGGGCCTGCTTTTGGACATGTCGCCCCGGGCGCTGGAAAAGGTGCTCTACTTCGCTTCCTACGTGGTTATCGACCCCGGTGACACCGGCCTGGTGAAAAAGCAGCTGCTCACGGAAATGGAATACCGGGAGTACCGGGAAAAATACGAACATTTATTCCGCATGGGACGCGGCTTTAAGGCGGAGATGGGCGCCGAGGCCATCAAAAAACTGCTGGATGAAATCAACCTCGACAACCTGGTCCGGGAGCTGCGCCGCGAGTTGCGTAGTGCCACCGGCCAGAAAAAAATCCGTGCCGTCCGCCGGCTGGAAGTGGCCGAGGCTTTTCGCGCCTCAGGAAACCGTCCCTCCTGGATGGTGCTGGAAGTGATTCCGGTGATTCCACCCGACCTGCGCCCCATGGTGCAGCTGGACGGTGGCCGTTTCGCCACCTCAGACTTAAATGATCTTTACCGCCGGGTGATTAACCGCAACAACCGCTTAAAACGGCTCCTGGACCTTGGCGCCCCCGACATCATCGTACGCAATGAAAAAAGGATGCTGCAGGAGGCGGTGGACGCCCTCATTGACAATGGCCGGCGCGGCCGGCCTGTTACCGGTCCCGGCAACAGGCCGCTCAAATCCCTTTCCGATATGCTGAAAGGGAAGCAGGGGCGGTTCCGCCAGAACCTGCTGGGCAAACGGGTGGACTATTCCGGTCGTTCTGTCATCGTGGTCGGTCCGGAGCTTAAACTTTTCCAGTGCGGCCTGCCGAAAGAAATGGCGCTGGAGCTGTTTAAACCTTTCGTGATGAAACGGCTGGTCAACGACGGCTTTGCCCATAATATCAAAAGCGCCAAGCGCATGGTGGAGAAAGTTCGCCCTGAAGTCTGGGACGTGCTGGAAGAAGTTATCGACGACCACCCGGTACTGCTAAACCGGGCCCCCACCCTGCACCGCCTGGGTATCCAGGCCTTTGAACCGGTGATGGTGGAGGGCAGGGCCATCCAGATTCACCCGCTGGTCTGCACCGCCTACAACGCCGACTTCGACGGCGACCAGATGGCGGTCCACGTGCCGCTGTCCGCCGAAGCCCAGTCGGAAGCGAGATTGCTGATGCTTTCTGCCCATAACATTTTGAACCCCAAGGACGGCCGCCCGGTTACCACGCCCACCCAGGATATGGTTATGGGGTGTTACTACCTGACCGTGGAAAAAGAGGGGGCCAAGGGGGAAGGAAAGGTTTTCGCCTCGCCCGATGAGGCCATCCACGCTTATAACGCCAAGATTGTGGACCTGCACGCCCGCATTGCGGTGGATATGTCGGCTAATCAGAAGCCTTTTATTGGTCGTCCCGAACTGCGCCGGCGCCCCGGTCGCAAACTTCTCATCACCACTGTGGGGAAACTTCTTTTTAATGAAATTTTCCCGGAGGACTTTCCTTATATCAACAGCCCCGACTTCAATACCCAAAACCGGGCTGATGACTTTATCCTGGAAAAAGGAGTGGATGTGGGTGCAGTCATCCGGGAACGACCGCTGAACGAAGCGGTGAAGAAAGGGTTCCTGGGCAGCATTGTTGCCCAGTGTTACCGCCGGTACGGCAACACCCGCACCGCTGAAATCCTGGATGACATCAAGAGGGCGGGATTTGCCTACGCTACCCAGGCCGGCATCACCGTGGCCATCGAGGATATAACCATTCCGGAGAAGAAACAGCAAATTCTGGCCGACGCCGAAAAGGAAGTGGAACAGACTGAGCAACAGTTCCGGCGTGGGCTGATTACCGAGGAAGAACGTTACGACCGGGTAATCAACGTCTGGACCAAGGCCAAGGACGACATCACCAATGAGCTGATGGCTACCCTGGACCGTTTTAATCCCATCTACATGATGGCCCACTCCGGAGCGCGCGGTAACGTCTCGCAGATCACCCAACTGGCAGGCATGCGCGGCCTGATGGCAGACCCCACGGGACGAATCATCGATCTTCCCATCAAGGCCAACTTCCGTGAGGGACTGACGGTGCTGGAATACTTTATTTCCACCCACGGCGCCCGCAAGGGTCTGGCCGATACCGCGCTGAAAACCGCCGACTCGGGCTACCTGACCCGCCGCCTGGTGGACGTGGCCCAGGACGTGATTGTACGGGAGAACGACTGCGGCACCACCCAGGGCATCACTGTCTCAGAAATCCGTGACGGCAACGAGGTCATCGAGGACCTGTACGACCGCATCAACGGCCGCTTTGCCATGTCAGACATTTTCAGCCCGGAGACCGGAACGCTTCTGGTAGCCAGGAATGAATTCATCGACGATGATATTGCTGAAGCCATTATTGGAGCGGGGATAAAAGAAGTAAATATCCGCTCCGTCCTGACCTGCAAGTCACGCCACGGAGTGTGCGTCCGCTGCTACGGACGCAACCTGGCCACCGGCCGCGTGGTGGACGTGGGTGAGGCGGTGGGTATTATTGCCGCCCAGTCCATCGGTGAACCGGGTACCCAGCTTACCATGCGCACCTTCCATACCGGTGGCGTGGCCGGAGACGACATTACCCAGGGTCTGCCGCGGGTGGAGGAGCTTTTTGAGGCCAGAAAACCAAAAGGGCTTGCCGTTATCGCTGAATTTGACGGCACCGTGCAGGTGGTGGAGGCGCGCCAGCGCCGGGAAATCAGGATTACACCCCAGCACGGTGAGACCAAGTCCTACTCCATCCCCTACGGCGCCCGCCTTAAAGTACGGGACGGCGACTTGGTGGAAGCGGGGCAGGAGCTTACCGAGGGTTCGGTTAACCCCCATGACCTGCTGAAAGTCAAGGGGCCGCGCGGTGTGCAGCTCTACCTGCTGCAGGAGGTGCAGCGGGTTTACCGCCTGCAGGGTGTGGATATCAATGACAAGCACATTGAAGTAATCGTGCGCCAGATGTTAAAGAAGGTTAAGGTGGAAGAAGCGGGTGACACCGACTTGCTGCCCGGCGGCCTGGTGGATAACTTTGTTTTTGAAGATGTCAACCGGCACGTTACCGAGGCCGGAGGTGAGCCCGCGGTGGCGCGCCCGCTGCTGCTTGGTATCACCAAGGCTTCACTGGCCACCGATTCTTTCCTCTCTGCCGCCTCTTTCCAGGAAACCACCCGCGTGCTGACCGAAGCTGCCATTAAGGGTAAGATGGACCCGCTGCTCGGCCTGAAGGAAAACGTCATTATCGGTAAACTGGTCCCCGCCGGCACAGGTATGTCACGGTACCGAAACATCCGGATTGTCCCCGATAATTCTGTTATAAAAACCGGTCCGGGCCTCAGCCCCGAAGAGGGTGCACTGCCCGGTGCTGAGCTGTGTGAACTAACCGGTACTGATTTTGGGGAGCAGGCGGACCAGTCGACCAGTCAATCGATTATTGACAACAGGTTCCGGTGATGATAGAATATCAAAGTGTGTCATTTACCAACACCTGTAAACCTAAATCGGAGGCTTAAAAATGGACCTTGATGCCCTGAAAACAGCTGACCGTTATGTCACCGGCACCAAACAGACGCTGAAAGCGGTTCAGGCCGGTAAAGCCAGCCGGGTTTTTGTGGCCGGTGATGCCGAAGACAGGGTTCTCAGGCCGATTCTGGCGGCCTGTGCCGAGAAGGCGGTCCCGGTGAGCCGCGTGGAATCAATGGACGCTTTGGGCAAAGCCTGCGGTATTAAGGTAAAGGCGGCCGCTGCCGCCGTATTGTTGCCTGAATAACACGCTCCCCCGCTTAAGGCGGGGGAGCCGGCCCCTTATTTTTGGAGGAAGGAGGTGGACCAATGCCTACGCTCAACCAACTTGTCCGTAAGGGAAGGGAAGAGGTGGTGAAAAAGTCGACCGCTCCGGCGCTGGACAGCTCGCCACAGAAGCGCGGTGTCTGCACCCGTGTTTCCACCACTACCCCCAAAAAACCCAACTCGGCGCTGCGGAAAATCGCCCGTGTCCGCCTGACTAACGGTGTGGAAGTAACGGCCTATATCCCCGGTATCGGCCATAACCTGCAGGAGCACTCGGTAGTGCTGGTTCGCGGCGGCCGTGTGAAAGACCTGCCGGGCGTCCGTTACCACCTGGTCAGAGGCGCACTGGATGCTTCAGGCGTTGATAACAGGAGACAGGGCCGCTCCAAGTACGGTTCAAGACGCAAGAAGAAGTAATCATGGCTTATAGTTTTTTGACCTCTGTGCTGAAAGGAGGAAAACAAATGCCAAGAAAGGGACCGGTGCCAAAGCGGGATATTCTGCCCGACCCGATCTACAATTCCAGGCTGGTTACCAAGTTTATCAACAATATGATGCTGGAAGGCAAAAAAGGGGTAGCCCAGTCGATTTTTTATGACGCTATGGATATAATCCAGAAAAAGACCGGCCGCAACCCTGTGGAAGTTTTCGACGCCGCGGTCAAAAATGTCTCGCCGGTGCTGGAGGTAAAAGCCCGCCGGGTCGGTGGCGCCAACTACCAGGTGCCCGTGGAGGTGTCCCCGCACCGCCGCAACATCCTGGCCATCCGCTGGCTGGTAAGATACTCCCGGGACCGTGGCGAAAAAACCATGGCGGAGCGCCTGGCGGCTGAAATTCTGGATGCCGTAAACAATACCGGCAGCGCCTTCAAGAAGAAAGAAGACACCCACCGCATGGCTGAAGCCAACAAGGCCTTCGCCCATTACCGCTGGTGATCAGCTCCGCCTGTCACCGCCAACGCAAACAATGCCCGGAAAGGAGGGAGCTTTGAAACATGCCACGGACCACTCCTCTGGAAAGAACCAGGAATATCGGCATTATGGCACATATCGACGCCGGCAAAACCACTACCACGGAAAGAATACTTTTTTACACCGGGCGTGTCCACAAGCTGGGTGAAGTACATGACGGCTCCGCCACCATGGACTGGATGATCCAGGAGCAGGAGCGTGGGATCACCATCACCTCCGCCGCTACTTCAGCCATGTGGAAAGAACATGTTATTAACATCATTGACACGCCCGGCCACGTTGATTTTACCGTGGAAGTGGAACGTTCCCTCCGGGTCCTGGACGGTGCCATCGGCGTCTTTTGCGCCAAGGGCGGCGTCGAGCCGCAGTCGGAAACAGTCTGGCGGCAGGCCGATAAGTACCGCGTGCCTCGTATAGCCTATGTGAACAAAATGGATATCACCGGCGCTGACTTTTTTGCAGTGCTGGACGCGATGCGGCAGCGGCTGGGCGCCAATGTGGTCCCCATCCAGCTGCCGGTGGGCGCCGAGGAAAACTTCAAGGGCGTCGTTGACTTGGTTCGCATGAAATCCCTGACCTACGTGGATGACCTGGGAACACGCAGCGACGAGACGGAAATACCGCCGGAGCTGGCGGATCTGGCTGAAGAATACAGGGAAAAGCTGCTGGAAGCGGCGGCCGAGTATGACGAAGAACTGATGGACCGTTACCTGGAAGGGCGGGAAATAAGTGAGGAACAGCTGCGCGCCGCCTTGCGCAGAGGCACGGTGGAAGTAAAAATCGTCCCTGTCCTGTGCGGATCTTCTTACCGGAATAAAGGCGTGCAGCCTCTCCTTGACTCAGTTATCCATTACCTGCCCTCCCCCCTGGATGTACCCGCCGTGCATGGCTTCGCCCCGGACAGCGGGGAAGAAGTCACCCGCCATGCTGACGACAGCGAGCCCTTTTCCGCTCTGGCTTTTAAAATCATGGCCGACCCTTACGTCGGCAAGCTTACTTATTTCAGGGTTTACTCCGGGATGCTCACAAGCGGCTCTTATGTGTATAACTCTACCAAGGGCAAGCGGGAGCGGGTGGGGCGCATCCTGCGTATGCACGCCAACCACCGGGAGGACATCCCGGGGGCGGCTACCGGTGATATTGTGGCGGCGGTGGGGCTGAAGGAAACCACCACCGGCGACACGCTCTGCACCGAGAACCACCCTATTTTGCTTGAAAACATCACTTTTCCGGAACCTGTTATTGACGTGGCCATTGAGCCCAAGACCAAGGCCGACCAGGAAAAAATGTCCCTGTCCCTGGCCAGGTTAGGTGAGGAAGACCCTACTTTCCGCACCCGTACCGAGGAGGAAACCGGCCAGACCATCATCTCCGGCATGGGTGAACTGCACCTGGAAATTATCATCGACCGGTTGCTGCGCGAGTTTAAGGTGGGGGCCAATGTGGGTAAACCCCAGGTGGCCTATAAGGAAACCATCACAGCCAAAACGAAGGCGGAGGGCAAGTTTGTCCGCCAGTCCGGAGGCAGGGGGCAGTACGGCCATGTCTGGCTTGAGCTGGAGCCGCTGCCCGCGGGAGAAGGCTACCGGTTTGAGAACAGGATCGTGGGCGGTGTCATCCCCAAAGAATATATTCCGGCCGTCGATGCCGGTATCAGGGATGCCATGACTTCCGGCGCCCTGGCGGGATACCCGGTCATTGACGTAAAAGTCTCCCTGGTGGACGGTTCTTACCACGAGGTGGACTCCTCCGAATTGGCTTTCAGGATCGCCGCGTCCATGGCCTTCAAAAGCGGCGTGCTGAAAGCGTCTCCGGCCCTGCTGGAACCGGTGATGAAGGTGGAGGTTACCGTGCCCGAGGAATACATGGGTGATGTTATCGGAGATATTAACAGCCGCCGCGGACGGATTGAAGGCATGGAACTGCACGCCGGCAGCCAGGTGATCCGTTCACGGGTGCCGCTGGCCGAAATGTTCGGCTATGCTACCGAACTCCGTTCCCGCACCCAGGGTCGCGGGACTTACTCCATGGAATTCAGCCATTACGAGGAAGTGCCGAAAAATCTGGCAGCGGAGATAGTCAGCAAACAAAAATATTAAGCACATATTCAAGGAGGTTGACTGCAATGGCAAAGCAAAAGTTTGAAAGGACCAAGCCCCACGTCAACGTCGGCACCATCGGCCACGTTGACCACGGCAAGACCACCCTGACCGCGGCTATCACTTATTGCCTGGCCCAGCAGGGCCTGGCCAAGAAAACGGCGTAT
>DYEY01000001.1 GCA_020725465.1 Dethiobacter sp. | reverse complement strand
ACTTTTTTGCCCTCGCGGAATGCCTCTACCAGGCGAACGTACTCATATTTTCCGGCTTTCACGACCTTCAGGTGCATAGGAACAGCCCCTTTCAATAAGCGGTACTTCCTATGCATATTGTACCATTTTTACTGTGCTATTGCTATAACATACAAGCACCTTGCAAAAATAAATTGTCCCTACATTTTTGGCCAAAAATGAGTTTGACGAGCCAAAAAGGTCAATAAAATCAAGGGTGTCTAATTTCAATTTAGGCTGCAACTGACAAACTCAGGAAATGGAAAATGGCAGGCTTTTAATCAGCCTGCCATTGTTGTCGTTTATTTACTTTTGGAATGCTTCATCCACCAACCTGGTAACCAGTTCCTGCCTGGGGATAAATGGCAGGGTGATATGGTCGGTTTCCCGGTTTTCCCGGTTGTACTCGATGCTGGTAGCTATGGAGTTTTCGTTTCTGGCCCAGGCCCTCCTGGCCACGCCTCCCATCACATCCCAGGGAATGGCGGTGTTCAGTATCCTGTCTACCCGCTCGCTGCCGTCCAGCACCATGCCGAAACCGCCGTTGATGGCCTTGCCGATACCCACGCCGCCGCCGTTGTGGAGCGCCACCAGGCTCATGCCCCGGGCGGCGTTGCCGGCAAAACACTGGGTAGCCATGTCGGCCATGACGTTGCTGCCATCCCTGATGTTGGCAGTCTCCCGGAAGGGTGAGTCGGTGCCACCGGTATCGTGGTGGTCACGTCCCAACATAATCGGACCCACTTCTCCCCTGCGCACCATTTCATTGAATTTCAGCGCTATCCTGGTGCGGCCCATGGCATCCTGGTACAGGATCCTGGCTTGGGTGCCCACCACCAGCCGATTTTTTTCGGCATCCCGTACCCAGACGTAATTGTCCCTGTCCTGGCCACGCCGGTTGGGGTCAATGCACTCCATGGCCGCCCGGTCGGTCTTTCTCAGGTCTTCCGGGTCGCCGCTCAGGCAGACCCAGCGGAACGGTCCGTAACCATAGTCAAACAGCTCCGGTCCCATAATGTCCTCAACATAAGACGGGAAGATGAAACCGTCTTTTTCATCTACGCCGTTTTTGGAAACCTCTTTGACCCCGGCATCAAAAACCGCCTTCAGGAAGGAATTGCCGTAGTCAAAGAAATATACGCCCCGGTCCACCAGCGTTTTTACCAGCTCAAAGTGCTTGCGCAGTGATTCATCCACCAGGCGCATGAAGCGCGGCCGGTCGCTTTTCAGCATTTCGGTCCTCTCCTCGAAGGTAAGACCCTGCGGGCAGTAGCCGCCTTCATAGGCTGCATGACAGGAAGTCTGGTCGGAAAGAAGGTCGATTTTTATATTCTTCTCCACAGCGTAAGCCAGCAGGTCCACAATATTGCCGTGGTAGGCGATGGAAACCGCCTTGCCTGCTTTTACATGTTCGTCAGCCCAGCGGAACACCTCTTCCAGGCTGGCCGATACCTTGCTCACCCAGCCCTGGTCGTGGCGTGTCTTGATCCGGGAGTAGTCAACTTCCGCTATAACGCCCACACCGTTTGCTATCTCGATGGCTTTAGCTTGGGCGCCGCTCATGCCGCCAAGCCCTGAGCTGACAAACAGCTTGCCCTTAAGGTCTTCATCCTGTGCCACGCCCAGCTTAAGGCGCCCGGCATTGAGCAGGGTGTTGAATGTACCATGCACGATACCCTGCGGGCCGATATACATCCAGCCTCCCGCCGTCATCTGGCCGTAATTGGCCACTCCCATCTGCTGCGCTATTTCCCAGTCCTTCTGGTTGTCGAACATGCCCACCATCAGGGCGTTGGTGATTATCACCCGGGGGCTGTCCGGCCGTGAGCGAAACAGCCCCAACGGGTGTCCCGACTCTATCACCAGCGTCTGATGGTCAGTCATGACCTCCAGGTATTTCTTAATCAGCCGGTATTGCATCCAGTTCTGGCAGACGCTGCCTGTCTCTCCGTAAGTAACCAACTCATACGGATAAAGGGCCACTTCAAAGTCCAGGTTATTGTCAATCATCACCTGGAACGCCTTACCCTCAATGCATCTGCCCTGGTACTCGAAAACAGGTTTTCCCTTAATCCGGCCCGGGGGACGGAAACGGTAGCCGTAAATCCGCCCGCGGGTCAGCAGCTCATTTAAGAACTCCGGAGCCAGCACTTCGTGGAACTCTTCCGGTACGTAGCGCAAAGCGTTCTTGAGCGCAGTCTCGGTCTGGGACCGGTTAAGTGAAAATCCCCGGTGAGGTGCCCTCCTGATACCAGCCACAAACTCGGGCATTTCTGGCAACTCTTTATCCAGCTTAACAGTCATAGCCGCTTCTATGTCCTTGTTGTTAAACATGCCTCTCTCCCCTTTCATATTTATCCCTGTTACAATTATACCCTCCAAGCGTCAAAAAAGCGTCAATAAAATTGCCAGGTAAAGCAAAAGGCGCCCCATGCGCCTTATTTGCTCAGTTGCTCCAACTTCATGTCACCGAACTTAATCCATTTCTTGCCGCGCATGTACTCGGCGATAGCCAGGGACAACGCCGCCGGCAGAAGGAAATGAAGCAGCAGGATGCCGGTCACCACTGTACCGCCGCTGCCCATGGCGTCTATGGTGCCAAACTGCCCCACCAGGCCGCTGGTGCCCATGCCCGCACCGGCGGGGATATTTTCCATTTTAAACACAGTGGTGGCAAAAGGCCCAAGAATCGCCGCTGCCAGGGTGGGCGGGATCAGTATCCTGGGATTTTTTACTATGTTTGGTATCTGTAGCATGGAGGTGCCAAGGCCCTGGGAGATTAGCCCCCCCATACCGTTCTCACGGTAACTGGCCACCGCAAAGCCCACCATTTGGGCGGCGCAACCCACCGTGGCAGCACCCGCCGCCAGACCTCCCAGCTGCAGCATCATGGCCAAAGCGGCACTGGAGATGGGTGCGGTCAGCGCCAGTCCCATCATCACCGCCACCAGAATGCCCATGGGCACCGGCTGCAGCTCCGTGGCCCTCATAATCAGCGCGCCAAAACCCACCATTATCCTGTTAATGCCGGGGCCTGCAAAAAAGCCCGCCGCCAGGCCGGCAACAATTGTGGTCACCGGCGTAACGATAATATCCACTTTGGTTTCCCCCGCCACCGCCTTGCCAAATTCAGCGCCCACCACGGCAGCGATAAACGCGCCCGCCGGCCCGCCTGCCGCCGCACCCACCGCACCGGTAACGGTGGAAGCAAACATGACCAGTGGAGGCGCTTTCAGGCCGTAGGCAACCGCCACACCGATGGCCGGACCCATCATCTTCATCGCTTCCTGCCCGTAAGTAAACAGGAAACTGATACCCAGCCTCTCTCCCAACACCCTGAGGATCAGCCCCACGATGAGCGAAGCGAAAAGACCGAGCGCCATGGCGCCCAGGGCTTCGATACCGTACCGTCTGAGCGAAAATTCGATGTTCTTTCTTTTCAGAAAACCTGCTTTTTCTTTTGTCGCAGCCGAAACCATTTTTTTCCTCCCCCATCTTCTTGTCCGACAAATGTCTTGTCACCTGTCTGCTTAAACAATTATACGGGCTTACTCAACAAATGACAACATAAACATATATTTGCCCGTGCCGGAGGGACGGGGGACCTGACACCCTGTTTCATTCCAGGCCACGGTGAGGCTTTATCAGCAGTGATGGCAGTGGCCCACCGGTCCCCGGTTCCGGTTTCTCATACCCAATCGTCTGCGGGAATTTTTGTTTTAGGTAGCCCATTTCACCAAAGTCCAGTACCCGCAGGGGACAGGCGGAGACGCAGGCCGGTTTTTCTTTTGCCAAAACGAGCTCAATACAGCCGTCACATTTGCCCGCCTTCTCTCTTTCCCTGTCATAGCGCAGAGCACCGTACGGGCAGGCTTCCAGGCAGAGCCGGCAGCCTGAGCAATTTTCATCCTCAAGCAGCACCAGGCCGTTGTCTTTTCTCTTGTACAAAGCCCCTTCGGGACAAGATTCAACGCAGGCCGGCTGATGGCAGTGGTGACAGGCCAGGGACAGGTAATAAGCAAAAAAGCTGATGCCCTCCCCTTTCTCCCTTTCTTCCAGCCGTCTCCACAGCCCGCCCACCGGTAGGTTATTCTTATCCTTGCAGGCGATGACGCAGGTGCCGCAACCGCTGCAGCCGTCGGCATCCAGATAAAAACCGTACTGCCTGCTCATCTTATCACCTCGACCTGTACCAGGTTGGTGTGCTGCGGGTTTCCTTTGGCCAGCGGCGTAGGGTGGTATTTGGTCAGCGTATTGATGCAGCCGCCCCGGTCCACTCCCTCCCGGTCCGGGCTGTAGTGGGCTCCCTGCGGCATAGCAGCCACACCGGGCATGATCCGCCTGGTAACCCGGGCAGCAACCTCCAGCTCACCCCGGTCGTTATACACCCGGACCCGGTCTCCGTCCCTGATGCCCCTTGCTTCGGCATCCACGGGGTTCAGCCACAGGCAAAGCGGTGCCACCTCACGGAGCCACTCCGAGTCACTCATAACAGAGTGGGTGCTTCTCTTACTGTGCCAGCCGATTAGCTGCAACGGGTATTTTTCCCTCAAAGCGTCTTCCGGCCCTTCCCAGCTTTTTATATACTTGGGCACCGCCGGGATTTCCGGATTATTCATTTCAAAAAGCCGGGGCGAAAAAATTTCAATCTTCCCCGAGGGAGTGGGGAAAGGCCTGCCTTCCGCCACCTGCTCCCGGAACGCCACCAGCGGTTCCTGCCATTCCATCCGGTAGATACCTTCACGGCGGAGCTCCTCGAACGTAGGAAACGCCGGATCCGCTTTTCTTGTCTGCTCCACTATATAACGCGCCCAGTCATCGTAGCTCTTTCCACCGGAGAATTCCGCGCGCACGCCCAGCTTTTCGGCCACCTCCAGCATCCAGTCGTATCCTGTCCGGCACTCGAAGCGGGGTTCCACCGCTTTTTCCAGGAATACCACATAATCACGGTATTCCCAAGCGGGAGCAATATCCATCCTTTCCAGGAAGTTGGTGCCGGGTAGCACCAGGTCGGCATAGCGGGCGCTTGCCGTCATAAACTCATCCGTCGCCAGGATAAATTCGCACTTTGATTCATCGGCCAGAATCCGCCTTGTCCTATTAATGTCGGAATGTTGGTTCAGCAGTCCGTTACCGGCCAGGTTAGCAATAAACTTAATATTTGAACTCAGCTTTTCCGTGTATCTCAGCCCGTCGCCCGGTCCCATTTCCACTCCCCGCTCAATGGCTTCCGACCAGGTAAAAGCGGCAATGGCCGCTTTTACTTTATTCTCAAACGGCACCTGGGCCAATCTCAGCCGGGAAAATGATCCGGTACCCGCGGCCCAGCCTCCGGGAATCCCCACATTGCCGGTGATAGCCGCCAGCACCGCCGCCCCCCGTACCGGTTGCTCACCGTAAGCGTGGCGCTGCGGTCCCCAGCCCTGGATCAGTGCCGCTGGCCTGGTGGTGGCATACTCATAAGCCAGACGGCGTATGGTGTCAGCCGGTACCCTGGTAATCCCCTCCGCCCATTCCGGCGTCTTGACCACTCCGTCACTTTCACCCATGATATAAGCGGCCAGGGAGTTACCCGGCGGGAAACCCCGGGGCATGGTATCCTCATCAAATCCCAGGCAGTACCTGGACACAAACTCCCGGTCATAGAGTCCTTCCTTAATTATCACGTAAAACATGGCATCCATCAGCGCGTTGTCAGTGGTAGGCAAAACGGGTATCCACTGGTCAGCCAAAGCCACCGCCGTATCGGAATAACGCGGGTCAACCACGATGATCCTGGCGCCTCTCTTTTTGGCCAGCCTTAAATAATAAGCAGTATTGGTGCCAAAGGATGTTTCTGCCGGATTGTGTCCCCACAGGATTATCAGTTTGGAATGGAGCCAGTTGTCCCTGGAGCTGCCGGTAGCCGCCGTCCCGTAGGTATACTCGGTAGCCGTCCTGGTACACGCCGTGCTGTAAGTATTATAGTAATTAAGATACCCGCCGCCGTAAACCGAAAGCAGCCGCTGCATGAACGCCCTATCACCGAGGACGCCGGTAATGCCGTACGCGTGGCTGATATACCTGGATTCCGGCCCGTATTTTTCCGTAATTCTCCGCAGTTCCCCGGCAATCAGGTCAGTGGCTTCCTCCCAGGATATGCGGGCGAACTTTCCCTCTCCCCGCTTGCCCACCCTTTTTTGCGGATATTTAAGCCGGTCCGGATGATAAAGCCGCTCACGGCAGGCACGCCCCCGCAGGCAGGCCCGAAGCTGGAGGTAGCCGTTATTCTCTTCCCTGTTATCTGTGTCTATCCGTACAACCTCGCCATCCCGCACGTGCACCCTAAGAATACAGCGGCCGCCGCAGTTGTGGGCACAGGAAGTGATAATCGTTCTTTCTTCCCCCGACATGTCGACCTCCCCCTACTCTCACAATACTGCCGGCGGCTTACCGCAGGCACCCTTTATTGTGGATGTACTGTATACTCCTTCGTTGTAATTGGTCCTGTTTTCTTATTCTCCTAAATCAGCTTAGCAAAATCGGTCAAAGATTCCAGCTGCGCCGCCAGCTCTTCCATCGCCGCCGCAATTTCTGCAGTGGAAGCTGACTGCTCCTCACTGACCTTGCCTGCCTGCCGGGCCTGCTCATTGATTGAGTCAATGGAGGCGGTAATCCTGTTCAGCACCTCTTTTACCTGGGCGGCCGATGAGTTACTCTGCTCGGAAAGGCGGCGTATTTCCTTCGCCACCACCGAAAACCCCCGGCCGTGCTCGCCGGCCCGGGCTGCCTCGATGGCCGCATTTAAACCCAGGAGCTTTGTCTGTTCGGCTATCTCCCTGATCAACTGGATAATCTCGCCGGTTTCTTTCACGCTTTCCCTGGTTGTAAAAGTGTCGGCGGACAGCTTTTCCCCCACCTTGGCCAGGTTCTGAGCTCCCGCTGATATTTCCTGTATACTGCTGCTTACCTGCTGGAAGGCCGCTGTAAACTGTTCGATAATACCTACCAGTTTATCGTGGTTATCCATACTGACCACCACGGCCACAGCACCTATTGTCCTTTTCATTTCATCAAAAACAGGCACAGCAATTGCCCTGGCCGGCACTCCCCATATTTCCCGGCCCAAAACCACTTCGACCTTTTCTCTGCTTTTCATGGCTCTGTCCACCGCGCTGCCGGGCTTAACCGGGTCTCCATCCTTTATCCCCAAGTCAAAAGTACTTCCCCGTTCATACTTCAGATATTTCTCAGTATCCACCACCCCCACCACCACATCCTGCGGGAAGAACTGCCTAATATACGGCGCTACCCTGGCAAATGCCTGCAGCACATCGTAACCAACAAGTGCCTCCATTACCCTTCTCCTCCCTTACCGTTTGCGCTGTAGTACTAAATGATAATATATACACATGCGGGAAAAATTCAAGTTTTCACCTCCTCCGTACTGCTGTGCCATCTGCTCGAAAAGAAGAAGTACACAAACGGGACAGCCCCCAGGGCCAGGTTACCGAAAAAAGTGACAAGCCGCCACCATACCAGGAACCTGGCCAGTACCTCCAGAGGAACAATCAGTGAGAAAAGTGAAAATGCCCCCAGTTCAACCGCACCGGAACTGCCCGGTGTAGGCGCCAGTGAAGCGGCGAAAAAAAGGATAAGCTGAAATACTATTATATATCCCAGCGGTTGGGGTGAACCCAGGCCGGCCAACAGCACAGGCGTCACCGCATAAAAACAGATGATATAGACCGCTGAGAAAAAAACTATGCGGAGCAGCTTCCCCGGGGCTGCCTTAACCAGCTGCCTGAGACCGCGCTGAAAAGAGATAAATTTGCCGGCAATGTTTTCCCATCTCTTTTGGCCGTATAAAAAAGCGGGCAACTGCCGTGGTTCAGGCACCCATATGACAGCAGCCACTATAGCCAGCAGCCCACCAAGATAAGCCATAATAACCAATAACAATGGCATGCCCGCCGGTATAGACTTGCTGATTTCCCAACCCCGGGTAACGGTGAGGGCCAGTAAAGCCAGGATACCCTGGGTGACATGGCTGATTATAGCGCCACCGGCTATCGCCGCCGTGGCTTTCCCCAGCCCCAACCCTCTTTTTTTCAATACATAGATATGAACTACACCTGCCCCGGTAAAAAAAGGGGTGACATTAATTGAAAAGTTGCCGGCTAAAACTGCGGCAAAGGCCAGCCTGAGCGGTACCGGAACCCCAAAAGCGCCTCCCAGCTCCCGCAGCCGGCAGGCGTCGGACAACCAGCCGGCAACCAGGATTAAAACCACCAGCAAGACGTAGCCGGCTCTCAGGCCTGTCAGTATTTCGGACAAGTCTCCCCTGAGTTCGTGGTAGCGAATCAACAAAATTATTGTTACCACGCTTATGACTGCAGCGGAAATAACCCCGGCGATGACCTTTTTCAGGCTTATTGGTGGCACGGCTCACCGCTACCGGTCTTCCCGGCCATCTGCCCGGTTATACGGTATAAATAAAGGTTGCGGGCAGGGTTTTGCGCCTCCGGTGTCCACCCTGCCATAGGCCTGCGGTAGCAAACTACCCTTGCGCCTTCTTTTAATTCTCCGGCCAGCTTTGCCCTGAGCCTGCAGTGAGCCACGGGGGAAAGGTAAAGGAACACAACGTCTGCCTCTGACAGGTCAGCTTTAAAAAAATCAGATCTTACAACCCGGATCCTGTCGCTTAAACCCTTTAACCTGATTCTTGCTTTTAACAGGAAACATTTAAAAGGGTCGATTTCCACTCCCACCGCCTTCACCCGGTAGTTGGTGGATGCCCTGATAATTACCCTGCCGTCACCGGCACCAAGGTCATAAAGAGTCTCTCCTTCCTGCATCCCGGCCATCTCCAGCATCTGGTCAATGATCCTGAGCGGCGTGGGGCTCCAGGCACCCCCCCAGAAAGAAGGTAAGACAATAATACAAAAAAGAAAACCCGCCGGGATAAACAGAAGGTATGCCCACAAATGCGACGGCCTCCTCTTTATTTATTGACAGGCAATGCTGTTTACCGCATACAGTATGTCCAATATTTCCGGCAGCAGCACCAGGTCATAAGTTTCCCTTGTATTCAGAAGATTTACTATATTTTCACCGCATTTTTGCCTTTTCCTTCTTTTGTGCTGCTGTTGGCCGCTGATAAGAAGGGAAACTGACGACAAAGAGATCATAACTTCAGCTGGTGCCATAATCCCACCTTTATAAGGCAGGCCAGTAACCTTTCTTACGCAGAAGCAGCAACAATTGAGCTATTAAGGCCAGGACCGGAAGTTCAATTAACGGTCCAACCACCAGGGCAAGGGCTATCAGAGGCCGGTCGGGGAAGGCAGAAATGGCAATGGCCAGTGACAGCGGAGAGTTCCTGGCCAACGTGGTAAAATTGAAACAGACAACATTCTCATAGGAAAATTTAAAAACCCTGCCAATACCCTGCCCTACTGCGAAGTTGATAATAAAAAATAAAAACAGCGGTGGCAACAGTTGCAGCATAACAGCAGGGTTTTGCAGCAGTGCGCCTCCCTTTGCCGCGAACATCGCCATGATTGCCAAAGCCAAAAATACAAGTTGCCAGAGAGGCACTTTGGGCAGGACGGTTTCTTCCAGCCAGGTCTCCAGACGCAACCCAAGCAAAGCGTGCCTTATGGCTAAGGCCGACAGAAACGGTATAATCAGCACCTTTAAAACACTTGACAATAGCACGGCTGTATCTATATTTACCAGGGCACCAGCCAAAAAAAGCAGATAAAATGGCAAAAGCAACAGCTGCAATAACAGTTTCCACGGCAATTGAACCGTGGCCAGCGGTACATTACCGCAGGCAATATTTGTAAAAACAATATACCAGTCAGTACACGGCGTTACCATTAACATTATAAGCCCTACCCACAGATCCGGAGACTGGCGAAGAAAAATATAGCCAAGTAAGTACGCCAGCACCGGAGTCCAGATAAAGTTCATGCCTAGACTCAAACCGGTGAATTTAAAATCTTTTAAAGCCCTTCCCAAATGATGCAGAGGAACCTGGATAAACACACCAAACAACATAACCATCAAAAAAGGTGTGATTAATTCTGCCACGCCTGCTGCTATACGGGCATTTTGCCCGAACAACAATCCCAGCGTGACTGCTCCCAGTATAAAAAGCGACTGAAATTTCTCAGTTAAAGTCATGTCTCCAGTATACTGCATAATGATATTACTAACAAGGCAGCCATTTCCTCCTTGTTACCGCCGGCCACTGTCAATAATTACCGGACCTCACCACAGGCTGCAGTACGCGCAAATTAAGCAAGGCTGGTGAATAATAATTTCTGACGGGGCTGGTTAACCTATAATTATTACTTATAGCACAGGGGGTAACCATGTTTAGCCTGATGAAACTACTCAATAAAAATAAACCGCATCTGAGAGAGTTTGACCCCATCACCATACAGCGGATAAAAGAGGGTATGTATTTAACAAAAATCATCAGTGAAACTCAGGTAACCGCCCGCAAATGCGATTTATTCGCTGGCAACAGCGTAGACCCGCAGGTTGCTGATGCTTTCAGGCAAGAGAGCAAAAAACTGACAAAAGCGGTACATATCCTGCAGGAATATTATGAAAGCATGACCAAGGAGTGAAATAACACAATGAAATTTACCGATATGGATATGCTCCAGGACTATGAAAAAGATGCCCGTATGGCAGTGATAGCCTACTCTCTGATCCAAACTGAAATCTTTGACGAAAATTTACGCAAACTCGTTGCGGCCACGGCAAGCGAGGCGGCAAAATCTCAAAAAATATTTGCCGACCTGATTTTGGCCAGGGGCGACCGCCCCTAAACCATGACTTAAAACGAGAGCATAAATAATTTTGTGTAAATGGGAAATACTACCACAAAAGGAGTTGACCATTTATGCAAAACGAAAGACAAAAATTGATTCGGGAACTGGCCAAGGAGTGTACCTCAGTGGAAGATATCCACGAAAAGCTGCGT
>DYEY01000006.1 GCA_020725465.1 Dethiobacter sp. | reverse complement strand
TAATTTACTTGCGTCACCGAACCCCTTTTAGCAATTGTATCATTGGAATTTAGTTTTGTCCATTGTTATTTTTAAGTTACGCTGTAGTACTAACAGATGCCTATAATTTTTGTTATTAAAAAAGATGGTTTGCAACCGGCAAAAAAAAGCCCTTTTACAACCCTCTCCTAGAAAGCCTTAGAATCTAGGTAACCTGGAATTATCATGCCCGGAATGCAACTTAAGGAAGGGCGCAAAGGTAAATAGTTAGGGAGGCGTGGGGATGGACTGGTTTCGTTTATAACAGAAGCGAGGAACGATGCTAAGCTTCGGTCACTGACTGACAGCCAGCACCGGGTATGGTTTAACATGATTTGCTTCGCGGCTGAACAAAAGGAACGGGGAACCATAGCCGGTTACGACAGAGAACTGTTGGCTGCTTCGTTGCCACCTAGCAGGAGTTTGGCCGGCTGATTACGCCCACCGAATTTGAACGGCTGCAGAGCTGCATTGGGAACGGTATGTCCGAAGAGTCGGTCTGTGAAGCAATAAAACGTACCAGGGAGCAGGGGAAGGTCGGCATTAAATATACATACACCATCGCGGCTGGAGATGGGCGGGATAACTGTTATGCTGGTGGTGGACCCACTGGACGGGTGGGTGGTCAAGACATTTCGATTGCGAAAGAGGAAGAGGAGAAGGCGTGTTAGGCCGTAGTTTGATAAAAGTTTGTAATAGAAGAGTTTAACAAGAAAGACCCAAACCTTTGGGGCTTGAGTCTTTATCGTGGGCCTTGGTGACGGTGGTATAATTATTATTTCCCAGCACCGTAATAGCCACCATAATACGGCATGGAAAAGATTAGTAGAATCAGTATTAAAAAGAGAATAAAGCTCCCGTCAAAATAAGGGTAGCCACCGCCTTTAAATCCTCCGCCGATTCCGAAACCCATAAGATATGCCTCCTTTGTTTTTAATACCATAATATTCTAGGTAGGCTGATGTGCCACTGGCACCTTGAAAAAAACCGGGCTATGCAGTTAACTTTTTAGCTTTGATTAAGTGTTGTACATTTCAAAGATGATGAGAAAATGGAAGTTTGGTCAATAAAAAGAAGCTGAAGGGTTAAGTTAGTCCAAACAGTTCGTAAAATGTGCTTTTTGTAAGACGGGCCATTTTTAAAGTGTGCAAATGCAACAACAAATAATTATTATGATAATTATAAATATGAAAAAGAAACAAAAAATGGGCAACAATTTTCTTTTTCAATATCAAAGGTCATAGTAGCACCTCCTTTTATACTAATTTATTCAACCTGCATAATTATTGTTACAAAAATTTACCAAATTACGTAAAGAAGAAACTGGCCGGCCGGAACGAGGCCCACGGTCAGCCTGACGTTCGGGTTCCAAAAAGCTGCATTACACATAAAAGTCAACCAAAAGTAAATAATTAGTGCCTAAAAATACCAACTGCTGTTTTTTTATTATGAACCGCCACCGAACTCTCCCCAGGCCACCTTGTCCCGTATAATGGCCGGTCACATCCCTCTGAAAGCGGGTGACCTACGACTCCCGGTGAACTCCGCCAGGCCATCGACCAAACCAAAGCCAAATCTACGCTCTCAAACGGCAGATAGAGGAAACCCCCGACTCCCAAGAAAAACGCCGGTTGCAGCGCCGGCTTAAAGAACTGCAATATCTTCAGCTTTGGCACCTTAATCAATTGGGGTGAAACCGGCAGGGCCGGGTTAAAAAGGGGAAGTAGGGTTAAAATATCCGGAACTGCTGTTGTTGTGGTGGTATTATTCCCGGTTGCGGTGGGGGTCGATTATTTTATGTGAAATAGCCTATTGTATTGTAACAGTTTTGGTTTTTTCGTCCCACCCCACCGTTCGCCCTAGCGCCTCTGCCAATGCCCGGACCGGTGCCCAAGTGCGATCATTGATCAATTTCCCCTCCAGAGCCTGGCCTCCTACCAGAATTAACACCGCATTGGAATCAACAGATGCTGACAGTTGCAGTCCAAGGTAACCAGCTATGCCTTTGGCTATAGCCTGGGCTGCTTTGGACTGGAAGTCGAAACTCACCAACAGAGCCTCCTCTGTTGGATTGCAGAGGAACGCCAGTTCAACTACACACGCAGGCATTTTTGTTTGCCGCAACACTGCAAAATTGGCAGTCTTTACACCGCGGTCAGGAAGACCGAGGGCGGACACCAAGTAATTTTGGACGGATTTGGCCAGTTTTCTACCCTCAGTACTATCCGGGAAACAGTAGGTCTCCGTGCCTGTGGCCTTTGAACTTGTTGCGCTATTACAGTGTATGCTCACAAAGCAATCTGCCGGCCAAGCATTGGCCAGGTTGGCCCGGGCAGTCAAATCTGTGCTTTGATCATCGCCCAAGGCAATGTCGCTGTCCCTGGTAAGCTTCACTTCAGCCACCGACATCAGTATCTTGGCCACCAGCTTGGCCACCGCCAAGTTTATAATCTTCTCTTGTACCCCGCTGGGACCAATAGCGCCAGGATCCCGGCCGCCATGGCCAGGATCGATCATTATATTAGCCATTCATATTCCCCCTTGCTTTTTCTTTCAGAATCATTACATTCCGTTGAATTATCCCGGAGGCTGCAGCCCGATCCCACAAGCGTCTCAATGATACTCAGGAGCTCGTTTCCCAGGTAGAAATATATCATTCATCCGAAAAAACGCGTACCTCTCCCACCAGATTATCAGCAGCTGCTAATATAGTATGCGGATATTCCTTGTAATGCCATTCCGTGATCATCTTCCGCTCAAAGATGTGGTCCGACGAGTCAAAGGGTTTAACGATTGATTGTAGCAGCATCGGTTTAACAGGGAAGGGAAGCACAGGCACCACCCCGAATTAGTATGCCCATTGGGGTTGTCCCGTGAAGTTAGGGAAAAAAAAAGTCCTATTGAAATTGAGAGGCTTTTCCCCCATCCAGCTCCACACCGCCTCCAACATATCCCGCCCCACCTGGCACTGCATAATGGCCGGCCACATCCCTTCCGGCCGGACCCTGGCCCGGATCGCCGAGATCCTTGACGTTAGCCTTGGGTGCCTGCGATAAAGAGGCTTAACTCCCTCCCAACTCTGCACCACCGCTGGTACTCCCAGTCCTGAATCAAGACTCATAACCCAAAACACCTCGTTTAGACATCAATATTCACTTTTTAGTAAACTACCGCCGGTAGCTTTTAAATATATTGTATAATTATGAATACTCAAACAAAGGGGGCTGCGGAATGAGCGAAGTTATGGCAAGGGAACTTATCGAGATACGTGGTCTGATGGAGAAGGCTTTAATATTTTTAAGACAGGACAAAAAATTAGTGGTGGAGCTTTTTCTGAAAAAATCATTAAAAAAACTTGAAGAGTCGCTACAGAGAGAGGAGTATTAACCTGAAAATCTCGACGGAGAGTTCAGGTTTAAAACCTGTCAAACCATGTCTGAAACCCCCAAAATCCCCTCCCATAAAAGCTTTGACCCCACGCCCGGCTATGGTTGTAATTACCGGGGGGGAGGGGAATAAAACCATGGCGCTTCGTGTAAATGTTATCTATGCACGAGGTGTATCACACTGCAATCACAAAGAGACGAGCACTGCCTGGCGGTGGAGAAAACCGGCTGCGGGGACAAAGATTGCGAAAGCTGCGATATTGCCTGCAGCAGGTTTGCCAAAACACCGTCCAGGGAGGATTCAATAAGGTTCTGCCCTCCTAACCCAGAGGGCGTTATTTTACGTAGAACAACCGGGGGCACCTCCGCGGCGGGCACCAGCTGCCGGCCTGGTTGACAGAGGAGGACATAATTTTCGGACGGCTGCGCAACCGTAAGGGTCCCGACGGTCGTTATCTTACAGATAAACTCCCGCGCGAAGAATGGGTCTCCCTTTTTCAGAATGTTAAGGATAATAAAATATATTAAATATATAAAAAATATTAACTAAAATAAGAGAATGAAAATAAAATAAATGTACACTAATTAAATACTTATAGTCTCAATCTTTGTACGGGAGGTGTGTATTATTGAGCAAGCCTAAGTTGATGGTTATCGGTCTGGATGCGGTATCCCTCGAGTTGGTCAAGCATTTTGCCGCCAAGGGGGTGACTCCGGCTATATCCTCGCTGATGGAGCGGGGATGTTACGGGCATGCCCTTCCGTGCTTCCCTATTTATACCCCAACCAACTGGGCAACGATTTTTACGGGATCTGAGCCGGGGACAAACCTTTCGTACAGCTGGCTGCGGGAAGTAAAAGGTGAGATTATGTCCACTTTCGACGCCCGGGCTCTGGCGGGGGACAATATATTTGCTGCAGCCGCCCGGCAGGGGCTGAAAACCGTGGCCATCCAGTACCCCGGCGCCTATCCCCCGCCGGACCCGGAAAAAAACCTGGTATTGGCGCCCCTGGACAAGGGGCTGGTCAGCTATGCCATATATGGCGGCAAGGAAATGACCCTGGAGGTTGACGGCGGCGGCGGCACCCTGCCCGTGGTTTCTGAACAGGACCTGCTGCTTTACGCGGTTACAGCGGCCGACCTGATGGAGGCCATGGTAAACAAGGTCAAGGTGATGGAAAATGTCGGGGCGAAACAGGACGGCTTCCACCTGAATATGAGGGGGCGGGCGCCTAAGTCAACCGAATCGGTGCAGTCCGTTCCGGTTAAATGGGCCTTTAGGGCTAAGATGGACGGGGACCGGTTTACCGTAGTGACAGTAATAAGGGACGACAAATCGGAGGTCAGTATCCCGCTGGATGAGTGGAGTGATTTCTTCGTCGTGGATATACCCACCAAGAAAGAGCCCATTGAGGGCATGTTTCGGTTCAAGGCTTTTTCAAAGCCGGTGGACGGCAGGCTGCGCATAGCCCGGTCAGAGATTTATCCCACCGCCATGCTGGCCTCTAAGCCCGAAGTTGCCCGGGACCTTTTGCAAAACGTGGGAGGGTTTTTTGAAAACTCCACTTTCTCCACCAAGATAGCCCCTGCGGCCACTTCTAAGGAGGTTCTGGGGCATCCGGAGTTTTTGGAAAACCTGGAGGAAGTCCGGAAGGAACTGAAATACCAAATCGACTGGATAGTCAAAGCTGCCGTGAGGACCCAGGAGATCCACGGCTGGGATATTTTTTACCTGCACTGGCACTGGCCGGACTCGGCCCAGCACCGCTTCCTGCACTGGGCTAACCCCTCGGCGCCGGGCTACGACCCCGCTCTCGGGGACCGGGGAGAGAAAGTGATGCAAATGACCATGGAGCTGTGTGACTACCTGATTAGGGAAATACAGTCATGCGCCGGTAAGGACACCACTTTTTGCATCGTTTCCGACCACGGAATGGTCCCCAATGTGTATAACACGGATATTGAGAAGCGCCTCGTTGAAACCGGGCTGGCCGTCAGGGACAGCTCAGGGGCCCTTGACCTGGACAGGAGCAGGGCGCTGCCCGAAATGGCAAGCTATCTGGCCATCTGCGTGAATACGGAAGACCGTGGCGGCCCGGTTCCGGCCGGTGACTACGAAAAGGTGCAGGAAGAGATAATTGACGCCCTTCTGGACTGGAGAACGGATGACGGGAAAAGGGTGGTGGCCTTCGCCCTCAAGAGAAAAGACGCCCCCATCATCGGGGTATGGGGCGACCTGGAGGGTGACGTGTTTTTCTGCAACAATTCGGGGTTTTCAAACATGGGCGACGGCCCGGGAAGCGTTTTTCCGGTGTACAACGGTTCCCAGCACTCCTCTCACATGCCCACCACCTTCACGGACTACTGCTCCAACATGGCCATGTTCATAATTTCCGGCCCCAGTGTAAAAGAGGGCGTGGAGTGGGACGCCGAGCGCTGGGGCATATTCAGGCTGACCGACTTCGTGCCGACCATATGCGCGGCCAGCGGAATAAGGCAGCCGCTGGACACCTCCGGCGCAATAAGATGGCGCATATTGAAATCTGAGTGATTTTATCAGTTTTACCAGGCATATATCCTGCCAATGGCCCGGTCCGGCCAGTGGACGGTGTTATTGGCAGGCTCCCCCGCCTGGTAGCGGAAACCGTGGTGAACGGTTTCATTGAATGACAAAGCGGATTTGCGCCATGGAAACCAGAAGGAGAGTGGTTAATAAGTATGGCGGAAGTCGAACGGGAGATTAAAACATTCTCGGAAAGCAAGAGGAGACAATTCACCGGGCCGGTGGCAGTGCTAATAACCACGATGGCGGTATCGTGGGCGCTGTTTCATATTTATACGTCCTACTTCGGCTCGCTGCACGTATTTATACAACGGGCGGTGCACCTGTCCTTTGCCCTTGCCTTCGCTTTTGTGCTGGTTCCACCGTCGCCGAAACTGAAAAACAATCGGATTGTTTTCTGGCTGGATGCCGTATTGGCGCTGATCTGCTTATCCCTTGGCGTTTACGTTATTATAAACGCCAACACGCTTGCAGACAGGGCCGGGCTTCCACTGTTCACCGACTACATATTTGGCGGGGCTGCCATATTGCTGGTCATTGAGGCCACCCGGCGAGTTCTCGGGCTGGCCCTGCCCATAGTTGCAGCGGTTCTGCTGGTATATGCCTATACCGGTGATTACTGGCCGTATATGTTCTCCCATCCCAGCTGCGACCTTGAGCAGATAACAAGTTACCTGTTCCTTTCCCTGGAGGGAATATTCGGCACGGCCATTGGCGTTTCAGCCACCCTGCTGGTGGTATTCATAATTTTCGCCTATTTCCTTATCGGTACCGGGTCAGCCCAGTTTTTTATGGACCTGGCCACATCTCTCATCGGCTGGGCCAGGGGCGGGCCGGCCAAGATAGCCGTGGTCAGCAGCGGGTTTTTTGGCAGCATATCAGGAAGCCCGGCGGCAAACGTGGTCAGCACCGGGTCAATCACCATACCGATGATGAAGAGCCTGGGCTACAAGCCGCACTTTGCAGGGGCGGTGGAGGCAGCGGCATCCACCGGGGGACAGTTCATGCCCCCGATAATGGGCGCGACGGCATTTGTGATGGCAGAGGTGCTTGGGGTGCCATACCGGGAGGTGGCCCTGGCGGCGCTGGTGCCGGCGGTGCTTTATTACGTGGCCTTATTGATAATGGTTGACATTGAGGCCGCAAAAAACGGTCTGGTAGGTGTAGCCAGGGAAGAGCTGGCGCCCCTGAAAAAGGTACTTAAGGAGGGCTGGTATCATGCCATCCCCCTGGTTTTGCTTTTTTACCTGCTGATAGGAGTGGGCTATTCCCCGCAGCGGTCCGGATTTTTCGCCATTCT
>DYEY01000037.1 GCA_020725465.1 Dethiobacter sp. | reverse complement strand
CCAAGAGAAAGAGGCTATTAGACCCCTGGACAGCATATGAGCCTGTTTAGTCGGAGGCAATTCGATTTCCAGAAATGGTATTATTAGCCATGTTGTTACTTGGTATCCCTGGTAACATATGACTGGGATAAAATGGTATAGCACCTTAACCGATCACGAATGCTCCCTCGTCAGGAGTGAACTTGAATGGCAGGGCCTTGCTCTCCCCGGGGGCCAGGTCGCAGTAAAGAGAACCTTCGTCATATACGGAGCCGTCGGCCTTCCTGACCCTCCACACGGTCAGGGCGTTCTTGAGGCCCCTGTCGCTTTTGTTCAGAACGTGGACGGTCCCGCTGGTCTCCTGGCCGGGGGTCCCCTGCTCAGGGGCCAGCTCGATACTGGTGACCAAGAGGTTGGGCAGGGTTACGTTCACCGGAGCCCGGTCCTCGTTGTTATCCGAGTCTTTCTCCACTATGGTCCTACCCTTCTCAAACACGGGATCTATCCTGGCCACCAGCTCAGCCGGTCCGTTGGGCACGGTGAAGCTGACGTTGACCGCCAGGCTCTCTCCGGGCCGGAAGGTGTATTTGCCGCCGTTCAATTTTTTCGACTGGTCAACGGGCGTGAATGGCAGCTCGATTATATCGTTTTCGGTTTCGATGTAAAGCCTCAGTTTGGCTGTCACTGCGGAATCATACCCTTGGGCCAGGCTGAACGTGGCCGTGGTGTCAATTTTTTCGCCGGGCTTGCCCTGGTAGCTGTCCTTTTCAAGCTCAGCCTTCAGGTCCAGCTCCAGCATGAAGCCGGGGGGCAGGGGCACGTCCAGATACCATATCGACCCGTCCCGGGCCTGGTGGAACATCCTTCCGGTGCCGAAGCACCAGTAGGACGGCGGCTGCAGGATGTGGACGTAGTTTTCCCAGTCCTGGATGGGGCTCGCTTTCTCGTCGAACTTGTACCATTCAGGCCACACAATGGCTAAGGCCTTAAGGCCCCACACGATGTGCTGGCGGAGCTTGGAGCCGACCATTGGATTGTCAGGCAGGAACGGGTTGTCCTCCAGGCCCGGCTCGCCCATTTGGGTTAAAAACTGGGAAACTAACGGACTATAAAAGGGTTTTTCAATCCACCTTGCCCTGTCGATGTGGAACCCTCCCCCAGGCACGAAATCCGGGCGGAACCAAAAATTGGTGAACGCCTCGTCCTTGTTGGTGTAGCCTATATACCTCCATTCCTCCATATCAGGGTCAAACGTGCCGTGCTCCTTCCCGTAAGCCAGGGACAGGTACGTGAAGCTCAGGGGGTTGAAAGGCTTGTATTTATCAGAGACATTTTTAAAATATTCTTTATTGACCAACGGAAACAACTCGTCATTCGTGACCACCCTGGCCGCTTCCCCTACTTCTATAAGAGAGATGTTTTGGCCCTCAAACCACTTTCTCAGTTTTTCCTCTTCGGCAGGTCCGGCCAGGGCCGGAGAGCAAACAAAAAACGCTGCCAGCAGCGTCATCAGAACAATCAGTATGATATTGTCTTTTCTCATGTTCTAAACCCTCCAAACATCGATGGTTATATAATTAGCTTGTCTACTGCTCATAACCGTTATTTTTCCACCACCTGGAAGAGGGAAGATTTTATATTCAAGTTCCATAACATCCTCCATTTTCTTCTCCCCCGCGTACTCGACCACAGCCCTGGCTATCTCCCTGCCGTGCTTTTGAGCAAGGATTTCCTCGACTTGTTTCAGCTGTTCAACCCTCTGCTCTTCCGTCCTCCACTGTTCCTTCGGCAACCGGGCCTTGGCGTAGTCCGACGACGGCAAATACACCACCAGGCGCAGATCCACGCCGCTTCCTTCTGTACGGGCAGGGTCTTTTATGAGCAACTTCGTATTTTCCGGTGTCGGCACGATATACCCCGCGTCCGTCACGTAGTACCCCTCTGGTGCCCTCCCCGCCAGCAGGTCCCTCTCCCTCTGGACGGCTTGCTTCACGGCCGAAACATCAGGCTTCGGGTCGCCCTTCGGCCAGCAGAGGACGGTTTGGGAAGCCTCGTCCCACTCCACTTCGTACCCCAGGGCCTCGGCAATGTACCGGGCCGGGAGGTAGGTGCGGCCCTCTTCGGCTTTCAGGATGGGGGAAACGTCAATGACCCTCAAATTGGGCATTTCCATGCCGGGGGCTTTCACGGCTATGGCCGGGCTTCCCACGGTCATTTCCACGTAGTTCCAGGTCATCAGCCTTACCTGGTTGATTGCCCCGTCCCACAGGATGTTCTTGTCCTCAACGCCCAGGGCGTGAGACAGGAACCGGATGGGCACGAAAGTCCTGCCGGTTTCTATGAACGGCTTGGCGTCCATCTTGACGCCGGGGGTCTTCCCGTCAACCCAGTATTCGTCCACTCCTATGGCGAACACCACGCTCTTCACCAGCTTCTTTTGCTGGTATACGTCTACCCGGGCGTCCTGGGCGTGAGCCGGGATGATGTACTTCAAGTTTATGGTAAATAGGACCAGGGCGAAGGTTAATACGGTAAACAGGCTAAACCTCATTCCCTTGGACATTTGTCTCAACTCCTTCATAACGTGTATTCTGAAACCCTATCTCCGCTCAGGGATATGTAAATGTATTGGCGCTTCAAGATACCCCCTTCAGCTCACAGCTCTGCTGCTCGCTACGACGAATGGAGGGCATTTTAAACTTTCCCCCTATCCTTATCGCGACTTTACCCGGCTTGAGCAGGACAGCCCCTTTCGGCACCCGGAAAAACCAGCCGTTCTCCTTGCGCGCGCATTTTGTTGACTTATACGGCTTGAAGCCCCGGCGAACCAACAGGCCGGCCACCCGCGGGCTTGCGGTATACATTTCCGCCGGGCCGTCAGTCTCGTCAAAACGAATTATAGTCTCTGCTTCAGAGGCGTGCATTCTGTCTCAACTCCTCAATAATGTGCTCGTTGAATAACTATTCACCGGCAGGGAATATAAATACATTACCCACCTTTGGATACCCCCTCCGGCGGGTGGCTCTGCTGCCCGCTACAACAAATGGCATGCATTTTAGACCCTAACCCCCTCAACAGGCCTCGAACCGTTTTCCGCAGCCCCCTCACCCACAAGGGACAGGGACCTAGTGGGCCGGAACTTGACCCGGATTTTGCCCCTCGACTTGGCCGTGTAAAACACCCCAAGGCCAGCAAGTTGGACCTTGCGGTCCGCGCCCAGGTTTTCCCGGACAACAGCGGCGAAATGGTCCAGCACTTCCCGCGCGTCCTTTCCATAGCAGCCCATTCTCCGGGCAACTTCCTTCACGATTTTCGGAGTGGTGGTTTTCTCTCGCATTAGTTCGCCCCCCTTCTGTAGAATCCTTCTTGAACCCCCACAATTTTCCACGCTTCGAAACCGGCTTGCAGCGCCGCTTCAAGGCGGGCCTCGGCGGCGCGGAGAGCTTCCGGGAACCCGGCCTGAGCGTCCCAGTACGCCCGCTCGCATTCCGCTTCAGCGTCTCGGACGGCAGCCAGCAGGTCGGAGCGGCGCTGCTTGAGCCAGCATTCCAGACCAAAGCGGCTATTCTCCAAGCGGGCGGGCTCGGGATTTTCCCGTTTTTCCTGCCGCCGGGCCTTTTCCCGGTCCCAAGCCTCTGACAGCAGCTGAGCGGCAATCCGCACAGAGGCGGCTTCCTTGACCAGTTTAGTCCCATCCGTGTCGGAAAAGCCTGCAGCCTTGACGGTCTGCGCCAAGGATGCCAGCTCGACAACCCTCCGCTCATGCGCTGGCAAACGTCCGCCGCGACACACCACGACAGCGCAACCCTCCGCCGCCAGCCGCCGGGCCTCCGTGTACGAGGAACACAGCGCCAGGGTGGACCACTCGCCCGCCGGCGCATAAACCGGACCGTCCAGCCAGACCGGAGCTCTGGCCGGTTTCCGGGTTTCCCTCTTGCGGGCTTCCCGGCCGGCCACAGACCGGACAACCTTTTCCACCTCCATTTCCGGTAGTGGAGGCTTATTCTGTCTGTTCCACATTAACAGCAACGCCAATACTTCGCTTTCGCTCAACCCCTTGCCCAAGTAGCGCCCGGCCAGCCTCGCGCACGTGTCGTTCCTCTCATTCTTTTTCACCCCAAGGATAAGTTTTTCGGCCCAACCCGGTTCCACGGACGCCCCGCCCCGGCTCCGGCCCGCCAACAACCCCAGGAGCCAGGGCGGACAAGGGGCTAAAGGCCGTTCATCCGGGGAACGGCCTTTAGCCCACGCGTAAACACGCCCTGAAGGGTGTACACTGGGCGGAGCCACCACGTAGCCGCCGTCGGCCCGGACGTCGAGGCCCTTGATGCCGTCCAGGGCAACGGCGTTGGGCACGGAACCGCCGGGGTGAGCAAAGTATACATGCCACCCTTTGCCGGTTTCCGCCGCGGGCGTAAGAGGCACGCCTCTCTGTCTCGCGTATTTCACAGCTTCCGCTCCGTCTATGTCCAGCACCACCAAGCCCGATATCGCGCCGGTTACGACACCGATGTTGGCGTCAGGCGCTTCCCGCCACCAAGCCTGGATTTCCTCTCCCGTAGCCCGGCGGGATTGATACTCCTGCCAACTCGACACGGCCGGGCGCTTTCCCCTGGGACATAGGGGCAAGACGCTCCAGCCGCGGGCGGCGTATAAGAGTGCAGGTTCCATCATGCCGGCTACCCCCTATTGCATCCAAAACTCCATGCTTTTTGCGTCTGCGCCAGAGTCCGCCCCTCCAGCGGCCGCCGCGCGAGAAGAAGCGGCCAAAGCCAGGGCGGGAAAACCGGGGTCGGTTTCCGTATATTCAGCGGTATTCCTGTTGGAAAAGAGCTTAACCACACCGCCAGGCCCCCACCGGTTCTTCACCACCCACGCGTCCAGCGCTTTGACGGCTGAGCCGGGATTTCCATTGCGCTCATCCTTGGCCCACCGCAGGATGATCCCCGTGTCGGCCGTGTATTCCACTTCCCCGGCCTCTTTGAAGTCCGCAACGTTGCCGTCCTTCACGTTCCGCCGGTAAGCGTCCTTGGACAACGAACTAATCAACAGCACCGGGCCGTTCGCCGCGCCATCAACCAGCGTCGAAGCGTCAGCCACCACTTTTATAGCCTTTTGCCGCGTGTCCGGGAGGTCGCCGCCTGCCGCGAAATGGGCCAATTTTTGCACGTAATCAATCACAATCATGCAGCGCCCGCACCGGACTGACGACATCAGCCGCCGCGCGGCGGCCCGAATGTCCGACATCGTGCTTTCAGCCCCGGCTTGAAACACAGCGAACCGCCGCGAAAGGGGAGCGTCCCGGAAAGCCGCGAATAAGCGCCGCATCTCGTTTTCGTCAACCTTCGCCCGCTCCACCGGCCAGGGACTTGTTTTCGCGTGTATGCAAGCGAGTTTCAGCGCGATCAACCATGAGGGGCGGGTTTCTAAGGCGTCAACCCACAGGGCGCAAGTGTCGTCCTCCGCCACCAGGTAGCGGTGAACCAAAAACAGGGCGAGAAACGTCTTGCCTAGGCCCGGCTCGCCGCCCAGGACCCATATGCCGGGCTGGAGGCCGTCGAACATAACCGTAAACGACGGCAGGTTCGGTCCGAATGTCGGGTGGGGCGACGGCCGGCCGGTGCTTCGCATAAATAGCCTTCGCCGGATAAGCTCGGCCTCGGCCTTGGCAGCAAGGTCCAAAGCGGAGGAGCACACCGCCGCGTTTTCAACCCCAAACTCCGAGACGGCGGCTAATCGCTTTCGGGCAAGCTCAACGGCTTCCTCCACCCCCCTGCTGGCGAGGCTTCGCAGCAATGACGCGGCGATTTCCGCCGCCTCGCGTTTTTTAGCCAGTTCCAACAGTTCAGCAACACCCTGATCCAGGTCGAAGTCCGGCGGGGGAGGCTGATGCGCCGGGATAGAGTAGCCGGATTCAAACGCGGCTCGCAGCTCATCGTATTCTTTGCGCTTCGCGGCGAAGGCTTCCCCCGGCAGTCCGCGGCGGAAAAACTCTTCGGGGCCGCCGATGGCCAAGGCCGACAACACGTTCTGTTCCAAAACCGCGTCGCTGAACATTTCGTCTAGGGCAAGCGCCGAGCTATGGGGATTGTTTCCATCATTAGCCAATATTACCATGCCTCCTTAAAAAACATTAATAGGCAAGCCGCGCCGCCAGGAAGCGGCTTGCCTATTTAAAGTCTTTAAAGACTTTAAAGTATTTAGCGAGTCTCGGAAGCCTTGCGGCTCAAGGGCTCCGTGGTTCAAAATGTCCAATTGATTACTAATCTATGTCCAATTGATTACTAATCTACGTCCAATTGATTACTAATTAACCCCAATTGATTACTAGAGAACACTTGTTTGCTTTCTATATGCCGCATAAAGAGTTGCTGCTACTATGCGCTTCCCTCTTTCTCTTTTTTTTTCCAGGATTCCCTGATCGCGATTCTTCATAATCACGCAATATTCGTTTTCGATTTTCCACCAAGCTATGAATCCAGACTTTTGCAGGGAATTAAGCGTCCTCTTTAGCTTTCGAATATTCTTGTCTTTTCGGCGGCCCTCTACCTTCATTACTTCAATAAGAGTATCCACCTTGGGCCTCAGCGGTTGTCCTGGCTTTTCGGGGGTCACCGCCGAAAGCCAGAAAAGTATATTCTGCACGCCCCTGGTAGCCCGCGTATTGCCATAGGTGGCTTGTAGCGCGGCCACCGGAACCCTGGCCTTCGGCACGTTCAGCGCCAGTGCCCGGGTAAGCGGCGGGCAAAGGTCAACGATTACCGTGCTGTCCCGGCGTTTTCCGTCCATTACGGCATCCAAAAACTCCAGGTGCGGCACTAATATGGTCATGACTTCGTGACAGCCCTTTATTTTGACCACCTTGCCGTTTCTACTGGTCACTTCCTGGTTAAAAAAGTTTAAGCCCTGGTATCGCACATGGTGGAGTATAGTCAAGGCTTCCTTCATTCGCATTCGGTTCGGGCCGTTTGGGGCCAAACCTACCGTCCGGCAGAGCTCTCCCAGCGTTGTTTTTATCGCCATATTCCCTTCTCCATTTTGGAGCCATAGTGTTGTCAAGGCGGCGAGCGCAAGCCGGGCAGCCGGCAGTTTGTCAAACAGGTGAATAAACTGAGCAGGTATATATACCACCCGCTGGCCGTCTTGGTATCCGGTCACATCCAATTCCAGTTGTTTGACAGTATTCTCTGTTTGATCGATATTCCACTCTTTGACTTTAGCCTGCTTCACTTTGTGGGGTGGATTAAACAGCCCCACTTCCCGCGCAAAGTTTCGCTCCAAAGAAACATACTCTTTCAGAATACACGCCGTCCCCGCCAACCCCGAGGCAGGCATCAGTCCGTCCCCGGTGTCAGGCAACTTCCCCAGGTTAGGAACCAAGTGTCCCCCATGAGTTGCCAAGAGGCCCAGCCCGGACGCGGCAGCCAGCAGTGGAAGAAAGCCTATGGCGCAGCCGCCTCGTTCGTCACAGAGAATGTCAGTGATGGACTTGTACATGTGTTCTCTCCTCTCTTTTTTCTTCAAAAATAAAAGCCCCCGCCGGGCTGATTAGTTGCTATGCATAAATAGCGAAAAATATACAAATAACAATCGCTATCGCCCATGACTTGACTTCTCCCCGCTGGTCACTGAAGAGTCGGCGCTTGGATTCGCCCTGGTTGGCGTTGGTGGATTCTCGTTTTCGAGAAAATCAAATCTTCTCGAGTAAAATACGCGTTCTATCTCCCGATCTGGCTCGGCCAGTTTGGGACGGTGTTCCTGCGGCTTTGGTTCAAATAGCCAGGAACAGGAATCTTGAACTATCATACCAAGGTCCTTGAGGTTCGGTCTCGGCCCCGGCGCCGCTGCGCGCCCGGCTGGGGAAGGTATGCTTGTCCAACTCTCTAAATAAATCGGCTGTCCCGTGTTGGGGTCCCGCGGCCACGCCGGTTGATCTGGCCAAACCCCAAACAATCGTTCTGGGCATTTATCGCCGTGGGTGAGCAAGTTTGATCCCCGTTGCCCACGACGGCGATTAGACCCGAGACTGTTGCGTTTTCTGAAGTTAATGACCGTTTGTCGACTGATTCTGATTCGTGCCGCGATTTCTCCGTCTGAAAGATTTTGTGCAAACAATTCTGCGAGCGTTTTTTCTGAAACCCGAGGGCGACCTCTTGCAGAAGTTTTTTTTTTACATTTTTGTCAACAGGCACACTTATCCCACCTCCGATTTCTCAGACATTAAAAAAGTATAATATATATTTCTATACCTATTTTATACTTTTTTCAATTTGTTCGCAACCTTTTTTTAAAGATGTTTTAGTATAGATTATTTATTTATACTCTTGTTATACTATTAGTAACGTTAAGCAACATAAGGAAAGGTTGGCTGAGGAATGAGAAGTAAATGGGAGCACATTTTTACCGAAAGCGCCGCCGACGAGGACGTACGTCATTGGTTGGCTTCTTTAGGAAGGATTATGCAGGAAGTTTTTACGTGCTTCACAGAACCATTTCCTGAACGGTATTTGTTGCGTGAAAGCGACCCGGTGGATTTTCTGGCCCACATTTTGTCTAGTATTAATCTTCATCCTCCGGGAAATCAACAGAACAGACCTTGCTTCAACTATTATCACGGCTTGAGGGTTGCCGTTCGCAATATGTATCTTTATGCGGCGGGAAAGGACGTGCCGGACTTTTCTTATGTGTTTGATTTTATCGACCCTCTTAGTATAGCTACCCGTAAGCTGTCGCTTTTTATTTTGTCATCGCCGGAGACGCTAAGCATGGAGAAAGTTTTGGAAACGCTGGTATCCCCTCGTTTCGCCCAAGCGTATGTCGCATACAATGCTAGGCACAGAATCGAAAAGTCCTTTTCCTTTTATCGCGCCGGTTCTTCCAGCGAGACTGCTGTAATAACCCCGCCTGTCCTTGCTGCAGTTGGAAATGTCGCTTATACGTATGTGATTAAACTGATAAAAACGGGGAAATTGCAAGCGATTAAAAAAGAAGACTCTCGCTGGTGGTTTATTCCTGTTGCGGATGCCGTTAATTGGCTCCTTTCCCGTCGCGATTGTCCTGATTGGGTTAAAAGACTCGTCCAGGGCCGTGACGCGCTTGCTCAAGACCTGTCGGCAACAAACGTCTCATCAATCCGTTAAAAAACCTAATTTTTTCGCTTCTTGCGTAATGATTTAATCAGTTATCCCTTTCAGTTACCTCATTACAGGAATTGGCTTGGCCCGCCGTATTTTTATGCTTAAATAGCCAGGACGGTTAGAGCTTACGCTGGCCATCTTCGTTGATTCTCCGTATGGCTAGAATGAAATTAAGGCAGCCCCGTCCCTGTTGGAGGCAACTCCACTATGGACATAGCTGATTACAGTGGTGCCATCAGTGGCCTTGATGGAGACAGAGACGAGAAAATGCATGTGAGATTATAGCTGAAAAATAGGAAGAAATAGAGGAAAATTATACCTTATGTAGTAATAATGCTATACGCTAGGATTATGCGGAAGATTTGTAGATATGAAAAGTGTTGATAGACTATGAATTGGGGGCGATAGGTTTGCCCAAGAAGAAAAAAGATAACCAAAGTGTTGACCAGTATATATACCCTGAGAAAAAACGGCTAAATAACCCGCCGGTAGGGCTAGTTACGCCGGAAACTGACAAGGATGCACCGAAGAAAAAATACCAATATGATCCTCACATGGACCCTCAACTGGTATGGACCGGAAAGGCCGAGCATACCAGTTTCGAGGTAGACACGGTGTCTTTACACGTCCATGAGCGAATCGATCCCCTGACGATAATATCAAAGGTGAGAAAACAGGCTAATTTAATTGAAGAGGAATTTTACCAACCCAGTCTTT
>DYEY01000036.1 GCA_020725465.1 Dethiobacter sp. | reverse complement strand
TTTGGTGGAGGCGAGGGGAGTCGAACCCCTGTCCGAAAGCATACCAGCAAAAGCTTCTACGAGTGTAGTCCCGGATTTTTTTTCACGTAACCGGCTCCCTGAGACCGGATCCGGTTATGCTAGCACAATTGTAATTCCCTTCTTCTTTGGCTCTGCCAACCGTGAAGTCGGTAGCCTGCGTTGTCGGCGCCCGGCTCTGTCCCCTGCAGGCTCAGGACAGGCGGACGGCTGCTTAATTAAGCAGCGTAAGCTAAATTGTCGTTGGCGTTTATACGCTTTCCATGTTGATGACCGGGCCATGGTCCCGGACTCGCTGCTCTCACCCATATAACTCCCGTCGAATCCAAAACGCCCCCATATTTAAAACCGCTGTTTTTCCTTGAAAACTCTCTCCACTTCCCTTTTTGCCTCTTTGGCAGCGATGGCGTCCCGCTTATCGTATTGTTTTTTGCCCCGGGCCAGCGCCAGTCCCATCTTGATAAACCCTTTACTTGCATATAGCTTAACCGGAATAAGAGTATAGCCTTTTTCACGGGTTAATCCGATGAGCTTGCTGATCTCCCGGCGGTGCATCAGCAGTTTTCGCACCCGGAGCGGGTCATGGTTAAAGCGGTTACCCTGCTCGTAAGGGCTTATATGCATATTATACACGAAAAGCTCACCATTTTCCACCCGGACGTAGGAGTCTTTTAAGTTTACCTTGCCGGAACGGATAGATTTTACCTCGGTACCGGTCAGTGCAATGCCGGCTTCGTAAGTTTCTTCGATATAAAAGTCGTGGAAAGCTTTGCGGTTTTGTGCGTAGACCTTGTTATCCATTGTGCACCTTCGATAAATGAACCCTATTTGCCAGTGACAAATAGGGCAGATCCGGCACTTATGGTGCTTATCTGTTAATATCATTATAACACCGGCGGTCTTTGACGTCAACCTGGCCGGGTGGCAGAATGTGGTCGGGTGGCAGAATATGGATGACAAAAATTATCACCGGAATAATTGCATTGTTAAAACCTGACCCCTGGAGCTCTGACGCTGCCTTAACTAAGCTGCGAAGCGCGCTGCGGTTCTCCTCCAACTGTTCAGGGAACGCAGTTTAATGTGTCGTATTTTTTTGCCTGCGCCTTCCAGCAATTTGTCGTGATCTTCATGGTCGACGCCGCGCATGAATATCAGCAAGACCCATTTATTATGAGCTGAGAGTGCAGCCATTCCCCACCCGTTGTAGCCGTATTGCCGCACGCTATATCCCATCTGGCCGTCTTTACAATCAACCGAGCATATCACATCAGGAAGAGTCTCCAGTACAAGCAGATGCGTGTCGAGGTAAAGTTGGCGCACAATTGCTGACTTGTTTTGGAGCAGATTGGTAAGCTGCTCTGCGGTTGGTCTCATTATGCGAGGATGCTTCTCTTTTGAACTCATTTCATCACCTCATGTTGTAAATTCTTCATCTTGACTTTAATCTCAGGCAATTCAAACTCTATTACATTCCAAACAATTTTAAGATCAACACCAAAGTACTCATGTATTAATACATCACGCATACCTGCCATCTCAAGCCAAGGGATTTCAGTATATTGATTATTTAAACCCTTTGAAATTTTTTTTGTAGCCTCACCGATTATTTCCAGATTTCTCATCACAGCATCCTGAATCATCTTTGTTGCAAAGAAAACGTCTTTGCCACCTGTTGTGTACTCTTCAATAGTGTCAATACACTCTAAAATATGTGTAAAATAAAGTTTATCGTCTTTCATAGTTGTATGGCCTCATTGATAATCTGGTCTTTAATTGCCCGATGTATTGAGTCTAAAGTCACTACATCGACCGGTTGACCGAACAGTAGCTCCAGTTCATGCTTTAGCCGAATTAAGTCAAAGAGAGACCGCCCTTCCGTAAAATCCACCAAAAAATCTATATCGCTGTATTTATTATCAACCTTTCGGGCCACTGAGCCAAAGACACGGATGGAAGACACACCATTTGCCGCAGCGATCCTGATAATTTCATTTCTCAGCTCTTCGATTTTAGTATAAGAAGTCATATTTTAACCCTCCAAAGATATTATAACATTTATTTCCTTTAATGAACAAGCTATGGTTCATAAGGAACGTCTCGCTGATATAAAATATTTATCGCCCGAAATTTTAAGGCCGCAAACCTTTTATTTATAAGAAGTTGCGGCCATTTTACCTCTTATGCTGTTAAAATATCTGCTGCCCTTTACCTTCAACGGGTACCGGTTCTGTTGTGCCCCCGCTGGTATAAATAGGTCTGTCGTGGTTTTCACGATGTGAGAAAGTTGAATTAGTTGAAACCTGACCCCAAGATGAAGTCGATTTGACGGTCTTCTTTGGAGACGCGTTTCAGTATAACGCGGACGGGTTGGCCAATGCGGTAGGTTTGGCCGGTGCGTTCGCCGGTGAGGGCCATTTTGTCTTCGTGGAAGCGGTAATAGTCATCGTCCATGCTGGAAACGTGGATGAGTCCCTCCACCAGGTTGTCCAGCTCGACAAACAGGCCAAAGGAGGTGACGCCGGAGATGACAGCGTCGAACTCCTCCCCTTCCCTGCCGGCCATGAATTCAATTTTTTTGACTTCCACGCTCTCCCGTTCTGCCTCCATGGCCAACCGTTCCCGCTCGGAGGAGCGGAGGGCGGCGGCTTCGTTGTTTTTTGCTATGCGGTCCAGGCGCTTCTGGCCGGGGATGCCTTCCAGGTATTCCCGCATCAGGCGGTGGATAACCAGGTCCGGGTAGCGGCGGATAGGCGAGGTAAAGTGGGTGTAGTATTGGGTGGCCAGGCCAAAGTGGGGGATATTCGCGGTGGTGTAGCGGGCCTGCTTCATGGAGCGGAGCAGGATGGTGTTTATAACCCTTTCTTCCGGCTTGCCGGACGCTTCATCCAGTATCTTCTGCAGGGCATGGGGGTGGATTTCTTCCGGACGGCCCTTAACGGTATAACCAAGGTTATGGACAAAGTCACGGAAATAGAGCATTTTCTCGTCGTCCGGGCGCTCGTGGGAGCGGTAAATAAAAGGAACGCCCAGGTGGAAAAAATGTTTGGCCACCGTCTCGTTACAGGCCAGCATGAATTCTTCGATGATGGTTTCAGCGATGGTGCGCTCCCTCCGCTCCAGTGCCAGCACCCGGCCCTCTTCGTCCAGTTTTAATTTGACTTCGGGCAGGGCGAAGTCTACGGCGCCGCGCTTTAACCTCCGTGACCGGAGGATTTGGGCCAGTTCAGCCATGTCTTCAAACATGGAAACCAGCGGCCGGTAACGCTGCCGTAAGTCCTCGTCCCTTTCGGCCACGATGGCGCGGACATCGTCGTAGGTCATTCTTTCCTGTGTCCGGATGACACTGGGGGTGAATTCGTAGGAAACCACCCCGCCTTCACTGTCCATGGTCATAGAAACGCTTATGGCCAGCCGGTCTGCTTTGGGGTTTAAGCTGCAGATATCATTGGATAATTCCGGGGGCAGCATGGGCAGAACGCGGTCCACCAGGTAGACGCTGGTGCCACGGTGGAAGGCTTCCCGGTCCAGGGCGGTGCCTTCGCGTACGTAGTAGCCCACATCGGCGATATGGACGCCGAGGCGCCAGCCGTTGTTCAGCCTTTCCAGGGAGACGGCGTCGTCTAAGTCCCTGGCGTCGGCGCCGTCGATGGTGACCATGGGCAAAGCGCGCAGGTCACGACGGTTGGCCAGGTCCTCTTCGCTGATTTCCCGGCTGATGGCTCTCACTTCTTTTTTGACTGCCGGGGGGAATTCCTCCGGCAGCTCGTATTTCTTAATGATGGTCAGGGTGTCCAGGCCGGGGTCGCCCGGCTGGCCCAGCACGGCCACAATAGTGCCTTCAGGGTTGCGCCTTTTCTCAGGCCAGCGGGTTATCTCCACCTGGACTTTGACGCCTTTTTTCAGGGTCCGGGTTTCACTGCGCGGCACCACGATATCCTGGGAGATGCGCTGGTCGTCGGGCACCACGAAGCCAAGATGGCGGCTGGTTTCGTAGCGTCCCACTATGTAAGGGGAACGGCGGGCAAGGATGCGGATGATTTCCCCTTCGTTTCTCTTGCCGCCGCTTTTTACCAGGCGGGCCACCACTTTATCCCCATGCAGGGCACCGTTCATCTGGTTGGCGGGCACAAAAACGTCCGCATCGGCGCGGTTGTCAGAAATAATAAAGCCGAAACCGGCCTGGTGGCCCTGGAGCGTGCCCACCACCAGGTTCATCTTTTCCGGGACGCCGTACCGTCCGTAGCGTGTCTTTATTACCTTGCCCTGCTGTTCCATTTCCTCCAGCAGTTTATGGAACCTCTTGATGTCACGCCGGGTGGATACCACACCGGTCTGGGCCGCCAGTTCGTCCAGGGTGAGGGGCCGGTAGGCGGCCTCTCTCATAAATTCCAGCAACTTTTCTGCAAAGGACATGGTATCCCTCTCTTTTCCGTATCTTAAAGTCCCAATTCGCCTGCCGTCTCCTGCATTGCTTTCAGGCTGAGACTGATAAAGCCCTCCAGGTCAAGGCCGATTTCCGAGCAGCTTTTTATCTGTTCCCGGTCGGCGCCACGGGCGAAATGTTTTTCAGCAAAACGGTTCAGCACAAACTGAGTGTCAATAGCTGAAAGTTTTTTGGCCGGGTGGATGAGAGCGGCAGCCACGATAAGACCGGTGACCGGGTCAGCGGCGTAAAGCGCCTTGTCCATGCTTGTCTCCCGCTGGAAACCCAGGGCCTCGTTATGGTTACGCACCGCCTGGATAACGTCTATGGGACAGTTCATCTCCATGAGCATCTGGGCGGCCACCAGGCCGTGACTCTTTGGGTCGTTGACGGTCTGGTCGTAATCCAGGTCGTGGATCAGGCCCACCAGGCGCCACTTCGCCTCGTTTTCGCCAAGATGCCGGGCCAGGGCACCCATTACCGCTTCCACAGCCAGCATATGCTTGACCAGATTCTTGTTTTTTACGTGCTTTTTAACCAGCGCCAACGCTTCTTTTCGTTCCATTTTGTACTTCCTTTCGCTACCTGTATAGTATCACTGCGGCGAAATATTATTACAGCGTGAGAAGATAACAAACAGTCTACTTCGACCAGGTTTGCCGCAAATCCTGCATAATGAGAATTTTTACCAGATAGTGGTCAGATAAAAAGGACGGCGGCGCCGTCCTTTTTTGTACTTGTAGGCTAGAAGAATCTGCCGAAGAGCGGGGCGAAGACCAGGGCCACGATGCTCATCAGCTTGATCAGGATGTTCATGGAGGGGCCGGAGGTATCTTTGAAGGGGTCGCCCACGGTATCGCCCACCACAGCGGCTTTGTGCGGGTCTGACCCTTTGCCTCCCAGAGCGCCGCCTTCAATATATTTCTTGGCGTTGTCCCAGGCGCCTCCGGCGTTGGCCATAAAGATAGCCAAAAGCACACCGGCCAAAAGGGCGCCGGCCAGGAGGCCACCCAGGGCTTCTTTGCCGAGGAAAAGGCCGGTGGCAATGGGTACAACCACGGCCAGCAACCCGGGCACCACCATCTGCCGGAGCGCGGCGGCAGTGGAGATATCTACGCAGCGGGCGTAGTTGGGACGGGCCTTGCCTTCCATCAGGCCGGGAATTTCACGGAACTGGCAGCGGACTTCTTCAATCATGTCGAAAGCGGCGCGGCCCACCGCTTCCATGGTGAGGGCGCCAAAGAGAAACGGCAGCATGCCGCCGATGAGGAGACCGGCGATAACGGTAGCGCTGGTAATGTTGATGGTCTCTATGCCGGCAGCCTGGGTATAGGCGGAGAACAGGGCCAGCGCGGTCAGTGCGGCGGAACCGATGGCAAAGCCTTTACCAATGGCAGCGGTGGTGTTGCCCATGGCATCCAGCTGGTCAGTGATTTTTCGCACCGACTTGTCCAGTTCGGACATTTCGGCGATACCGCCGGCATTGTCGGCGATGGGGCCGTAGGCGTCGACGGCGATGGTCATGCCGGCGGTGGCCAGCATGCCCACGGCGGAAATGGCGATACCATACAGGCCGGCACTGTAGTTGGCAATGAGGATGGCCGCGGCGATGACCAGCAGGGGCAGCATGGTGGAGCGCATGCCAACGGCCAGGCCGGCGATGATGTTGGTGGCCGGGCCCGTTTTGGAGGCTTCGGCAATGCCTTTTACCGGCTTATAGTGGTCAGAGGTATAGTATTCGGTGATGCGCCCGATGGCGATACCGGCTAACAGGCCCGCTATAACGGCAAAGAAGGGACCGAGTCCGGTCATCCCGGCTCTGATAAAGTCGGCGCTGAAGGCGCTGGTGAGGAAAAAGGCGGCTATGATTACCAGAACTCCGCTGACCAGGGTGCCCCGCTCCAGGGCGGTTGACAGCCTTATCCCCTCTTTGGCCTTGACAAAGAAGGTGCCGATAATGGCGGCGACAATACCGGTGGCAGCCACCAGCATGGGGAGCACCACTCCGGCCATGCCGATCTGAACCACGCCGATGGTGATGGCGGCAATAATGGAACCGACGTAAGATTCGAACAGGTCAGCGCCCATGCCGGCCACGTCACCCACGTTGTCACCTACGTTGTCGGCGATAACGGCGGGGTTACGGGGGTCGTCCTCTGGAATCCCGGCTTCAACCTTTCCTACCAGGTCGGCGCCCACATCGGCGGCCTTGGTGTAGATACCGCCGCCCACACGGGCAAACAGCGCGATGGAGCTGGCGCCCAGGGCGTAGCCGTTGATAATGGTGGCATCCCGGAAAATCAGGTACAGTACGCCCAGGAAGAACAGGCCCAGGCCCACTACAGAGAGGCCCATGACGGCACCCCCGGAGAAGGCGATGGTCAGCGCTTCGTTGGTGCCTTTACGGGCAGCATTGGTGGTACGCACGTTACCCTTGGTGGCTATGTTCATCCCGATGTAGCCGGCGGTGGCGGAGGCCAGTGAGCCCACCACATAACAGATGGCGGTGCGAAAGTCAATGAACACGCCGATAACAAAAAAGAGAATGATAACAAAAATGGCCAGGGTACGGTACTCGCGGCTGAGAAAAGCCATAGCCCCTTCGTAAATGGCATGGGCGATTTCCTTCATCCGTTCTGTCCCCGGGTCGGCACTGGTAACCTTCTTTGCCAGGTAAAAGGCAAAAAGCAGGCCCAAAACCCCCGCTATGGGAGCCCAGAGTACAAGCGATTCCACTTTTTTCTCCTCCTTCTTCTTTATACCTTAACCCGGGCCCGGGCGGGCCGGGCCTAAACCGACATGGAAGTCAGGACAATGGCCAGGAGCATAAACACCACGGCAAATACCACGGTTATTTTGGCCAGAAAACTGTCCACTCCCTTTTTTTTGCCAAAAAGAGACTGGGCACCGCCGGCAATGGACCCGGAAAGGCCAGCCTGTTTGCCGGACTGCAGGAGCACCACGGTTATCATGCCCACAGAAGCGACCAGGAACAAGATGTTAAGTACCAGCTGCACTCTTTTTACACCTCCCGTGGCGGCTGACCGCCGGTTGATTGGTCTGAATATTGTGAAATAAGGCCCGGCGCCCTCTCGGGCGGGGGCGAAAATCGCCATTTAGTATTTTACCACAGCGCCTCCCAAAAAACAACAAGACCGGGACAGGCCGCTTAACTTTTATAGCCAAAAAATACCCCGGCGGCAAATACGGCGCTTTTCCCCAGCTGCTCTTCTATCCTGAGCAGCTGGTTGTACTTAGCCACCCGGTCAATCCGGGAAGGGGCTCCGGTCTTGATCTGGCCCGCCCCCACAGCCACCGCCAGATCGGCGATTGTGGCATCGTCCGTTTCCCCGGAGCGGTGGGAGATTACGCTGCGGTAACCGTTGCGGGCAGCCAGGGCTATGCAGTCCAGGGTTTCCGTTACGGTGCCGATCTGGTTCAGTTTGATCAGGATGGCGTTGGCCGTGCCGTTGGCAATACCCTTTTGCAGGCGGTCCACGTTGGTTACGAACAGGTCGTCGCCCACCAGCTGGACCTTCCCGCCCAGCTCCCTGGTCAGGGCCTGCCAGCCTTCCCAGTCGTCCTCTGCCAGGCCATCCTCAATGGAAACAATTGGGTAGTTGTCCACCAGTGTGCCGTACCATTTAATCATCTCCCGGGCACTGCGCTGCAACCCTTCCCCTTCCAGGCGGTAGAGGCCGTCTTTATACATTTCGGTGGCGGCCACATCCAGGGCCAGCAGGATGTGGCTGCCGGCACGGTAACCGGCTGCGGCTATCGCCTGCATAATAACATCCAGGGCTTCCTCGTTGGAACCAAGGTTGGGCGCAAATCCGCCCTCGTCGCCCACAGCGGTGTTGAGCCCCTGTCTTTTTAAAACGGTTTTCAGGTGGTGGAAAACTTCCGTCCCCATGCGCAGCGCTTCCCGGAAAGAGGAGGCGCCGGCGGGAATAATCATAAATTCCTGGATGTCCACGTTGTTGTCGGCGTGCTTGCCGCCGTTTAATATATTGAGCATGGGTACCGGCAGCAGGCGGGCGGCAGCCCCGCCCAGGTAGCGGTACAGGGGCAGGCCCAAAGCCGTGGCCGCTGCTTTGGCCACGGCTATGGAGACGCCGAGAATGGCGTTGGCACCCAGCGCGCCCTTGTTGGTGGTGCCGTCCGCCGCTATCAGGGCGCTGTCCACTGCAGCCTGGTCCAGCGCGTCCATATCGACGATGAGCGGAGCAATAACATGGTTAACGTTATCCACCGCCTTCAGCACCCCTTTGCCCAGGTAACGCCCGGCGTCGCCGTCACGTAATTCAACCGCCTCAAAGGCCCCGGTGGAGGCCCCGGAAGGCACGCCGGCGCGGCCTAAGGCGCCTCCCGCCAGCAGCACTTCCACTTCCACCGTGGGGTTGCCCCGGGAATCGAGAATCTCCCGGGCCAAAACTTTCTTAATCCTGGTCATTGTTGCTTTAAAACCTCCTTTTTTCTGCGGCGCGGCCTGATGAGGAGCGTTTCCCCCGTCATTTCCACCGGCTTGTCCACTCCCAGCAGGTCAAGCACCGTGGGCGCCACATCAGCCAGGATGCCTTTTTTGCGCAGGCGCAGTGGTGTGCCGCTGATGAGGATAAAGGGGACCGGGTTTGGGGTATGGGCCGTAAATGGCCGGCCGGAGCGCCCGGTAGTCATCTGCTCTGCATTGCCGTGGTCAGCAGTTACCAGCGCCACACCCCCGCGATCCAGGACCGCGGTTACAACCTGCCGCAGGCAGTGGTCCATGGTTTCCACCGCTTTCACCGCCGCTTCCAGTATGCCGGTATGTCCCACCATATCAGGGTTGGCATAGTTTAAGATTATCACGTCAAACCTGTCCTGCTCAATTTCCGCCAGTACCCGGGCCGTGACCTGGGGCGCGCTCATCTCTGGCTGGAGGTTGTAGGTGGGCACCCGGGGGGAGGGTATGAGCACCCTTTCTTCACCGGGGTAGGGGACCTCCCTGCCGCCGCTGAAGAAGAAGGTCACGTGGGCGTATTTCTCGGTTTCCGCTATGCGCAGCTGAGTTAGGCCTTTCTCCGCCAGCACCTCCCCCAGGGTCCGTTTCAGCTCCTCCGGAGGGAAGGCTACCGGCACTTCCATCTTTTCATCATACTGCGTCAGGCAGACAAAATACGGTAGCGGTGGCGCACCACCGCGATCAAAGCACTCAAAATCCGCCTCAATAAAGGCGCGGGTGATCTGGCGGGCCCGGTCAGGCCGGAAATTAAAGAAAATCACCGTATCCTGGGACCTCACCACCGCCACCGGCCGGCCCTGCCCGTCCAGGATAACAGTGGGCGTGACAAACTCGTCTGTCTCGCCGCGTTCATAAGCGTTCTGCAGGGCATGCAGGGAGGTGGCGGCCGACTCCCCGGTCCCCTGTACCATGGCTTTATAAGCTTTTTCCACTCTCTCCCACCGCCTGTCCCGGTCCATGGCGTAATAGCGCCCGCTGACGGTGGCTGTTTTACCCGTTTTCAGTTTATCCATTTTTTCTTCCAAAGCGGTGAGGTAATCACCGGCGCTGACAGGTGCCACATCCCGGCCGTCCAGGATGGCGTGGACAAAAACCTGTTGCAGGGATTCTTTTTTGGCCATTTCCAGCAAAGCAAACAGGTGACGGAGGTGGCTGTGCACACCGCCGTCGGAAACCAGCCCGAGCAAATGCAGAGCCGAACCGTTGGCCGCGCGGGCCATGGCCTGTTTCAGCACCGGGTTTTGGAAGAAAGCTCCCGTCCTGATATCACGGGAGATTCTTGTCAGGTCCTGGTAAACAATCCGGCCTGCGCCGATATTGAGGTGTCCTACTTCAGAGTTGCCCATCTGCCCCTCAGGCAGGCCCACTTCCTCCCCGCTGGCCGTCAGCCGGGCCACCGGATATTCTGCCAGCAGATGGTCATAAAAAGGAGTGTGTGCCTGGTAGATGGCATTGCCCCTGCGCCGCCGGCTCAACCCCCAGCCGTCCAGTATAATCAGGACCAGCGGCCGCGGGCGGCTCACGGGACGCGCACCCCCATTGCCGCTTTCACCAGCCTGGCAAACCCGGCGGCATCCAGGCTGGCGCCGCCCACCAGGGCGCCGTCAATCTCGGTGCCGGCCATAAACCCGGCAATATTTTCCGGGTTAACGCTGCCGCCGTACTGGATACGGGTGTCCCTGGCCACTTTCAGGCTGAACAGGTCGCCGATTATTTTCCTGATTTGCAGCGCCACTGCTTCCGCATCGTCCGGGGTGGCAGGGAGGCCGCTGCCGATGGCCCAGACCGGCTCGTACGCGATGACCATCCGCCGTACCTGAGAAGGGTCAAGGTTATGCAGGGCGGAGGTCAGCTGCTCTCCCACCACGGCCATGGTCTGCCCCGCCTGCCGCTGCGGCAGCATTTCACCCACACAGACGATGGGTGTCAGGTCCGCGGCCAGGGCGGCTTTTACTTTGCGCGAGACGTTCTGGTCGGTTTCGCCGAAGTGCTGGCGCCGTTCCGAATGGCCCAGTATCACGTACTGGACGCCCAGGTCACGCAGCAGCAGCGGGGATACTTCCCCGGTGTAGGCGCCTTCTGTTTCCCAGTGCATATTCTGGGCACCCAGGCGCAGGGACATCCGGCGGCAGTGCTCGGCCGCCAGGCCAAGCAGCGGAAAGGGCGGACAGATTACCACCTCCACCCCGGCCACCTCCAACAGGTTCCCGAACCGGGAGAAGAAATCCTCCGCTTCCGCGCTGGTTTTATTCATTTTCCAGTTGGCAGCAATAATGGGAGTCCTCATTTCCCTGCACCCTCCCGCTCGGCCAGGACAGCTATCCCCGGCAATTCCCTGCCTTCCCAGAATTCCAGGGTGGCGCCGCCCCCGGTGGACAGGTGGGATATTTTACCCGCCACTCCAGCCTTCTCCACAGCGGCAACCACGTCGCCGCCGCCGACGATGGAAAAAGCTCCCGCTTCAGCCACGGCCTCCGCCACGGCAAAGGTGCCCGCGGCAAACTGTTCTTTTTCAAAAACGCCCAGCGGCCCGTTCCAGAGCACCGTCCCCGCTTCCCGGATGACCGAGGCAAATATTTCACGGGTCCTGGGCCCGATATCAAGGGCCATGGCATCGCCGGGCACCGATTCCACGGTGACAACCCGGGGGTGAGGGTCATCCTGGTCTTTGGCCACTACCAGGTCCACCGGCAGGCACAGGTTGACGTTGTTGTAGGTAGCCAGGCGCAGCAGCTCCGCCGCTGCGACCAGCTTGTCCTCTTCCACCAGGGAGCGGCCCAGGTTATAGCCCTTGGCCTTAAGGAACGTGTTGGCCATGCCCCCGCCAAGCAGCAACGAATCCACAGTACCCGCAAAGTTTTTTAACACACCGATTTTGTCAGCGATCTTGCTGCCGCCCACAATGGCCACCAGCGGGCGCTCCGGGTCATGCAGCGCCTTTTCCAGATTGGCGATTTCCGCCTCCATCAGCAATCCGGCCACCGCGGGCAGGTAGTAGGCGATACCCACGTTGGAAGCGTGGGCGCGGTGGGCGGTGCCGAAGGCGTCCGACACAAACACGTCGGCCAGGCTGGCATAAGCCCGGGCCAGTTCGGGGTCGTTTTTTTCCTCCCCCGGGTGGAAACGGACATTTTCCAGCAGCAGCACTTCCCCCGGTTGCAGCGCGGCGGCGGCGCGGGTCACCTCTTCCCCCACCACCTCACCGGTCTTTTTGACTTCCCGGCCCAGCAATTCCGAAAGGCGGGCCGCCACCGCGTCCAGGCGCAGGCTGTCCTGCACCTTCCCTTTGGGCCGTCCCAGGTGGGTGGCGACAATCACGGCGGCGCCGGAATCCAGCAGGAAGTGGATGGTGGGCAGGCCGGCACGGATGCGGGTATCGTCACTGATTTCACCGCGGTCATTCAGGGGGACGTTAAAATCAACGCGGGTAAAAACGCGTTTACCCGCCAGAGGAATGTCTCTGATACTTTTTTTGGGCACAGGAAGGCCTCCTTAACAGTGAAATTAAAGGCCGAGCGAGGCGATATAACTGGCCAGGTCCAGCACCCGGCAGGAATAAGCCCACTCGTTGTCATACCAGGCGATAACCTTGACCATGCTGCCGGCTACCACCATGGTGGAAAGGGCGTCCACCACGCTGGAGCGCGGGTCACCTTTATAATCCACCGATACCAGCGGTTCATAGGAAATTCCCAGTATCCCGGCCAGCGGCCCTGCGGCGGCGTGCCGGAAAGCGGCGTTAATTTCCTCCACCGTTGCTTCCCGGCCCAGGTCGGCTACCAGGTCCACCAGTGACACCGAGGGTGTGGGGACCCGCACGGCAAAACCGTCTATCTTGCCCCTGATACCCGGCAGCACCAGCGAAACCGCCCTGGCGGCGCCGGTGGTGGTGGGGATTATGGACAGGCCGGCCGCCCTGGCCCGGCGGAAATCTTTATGGGTGAGGTCAAGTATTCGCTGGTCATTAGTATACGCATGGACGGTGGTCATTAGTCCCCGTACAAAGCCAAATTCCCCGTCAAGGACCTTGCAGACCGGTGCCAGGCAGTTGGTGGTGCAGGAAGCATTGGAGACTATATGGTGGCGGCCCGGGTCATACATATCCTGATTTACTCCCATGACCACGGTGATATCTTCATTTTCGGCGGGAGCGGTGATGATGACTTTTTTTACGGTGCCGCGCAGGTGGGCTTTAGCCTGCCGGGCATCGCTGAATTCCCCTGTTGCCTCGACCACAATTTCCACCCCGTGGGCGCTCCAGTCCAGGGCGGCAGGTTCCCGGCTGGCCAGTATCTTTATTTCCTTTTCACCCACCAGCAGAGAGCTTTCCCCGGGCATCACGTCCACCGGCAGGGTACCGTAGACGGAGTCGTATTTCAGCAGGTGTGCCAGCAGTTGGGGGTCACGGGTGCTGTTAAAAGCCACCACCTCAACCCCGTCATGGTTAAGGGAAGCACGGATACAGGCCCGGCCTATCCGGCCAAAACCATTGATACCTATTCTGACTGCCATAAGATCCCCTCCAGAGACAGAAAAAGTTTTTGAATAACCACACGAAAGGTTACCGGGGACGAAAACATCTTAGCCATATTCTACAGCCCGGTGAGGAATTCCTTCCCAAAGCTCCTGCTTCCCCGGACAAAAAAAGCGCCGGGCGGCGCCTGGTCAATGCCGTTTTCGCTTGCTGGAAGGCGGTATGGCCATCTCTTCCCGGTACTTGGCCACGGTACGGCGGGAAACCACGATGCCGCGCAGCCTCAGCAGTTCGGCAAGCTTCTGGTCACTCAGCGGGCGGTAAACGTTTTCGGAGTCTATCAGCTCCCGCAGGTGACTTTTGACTGACGCCGAGGATATGGCCTCCCCGCTTTGGTCTTCCACGCCCGATGCGAAGAAAAACTTCAGGGGGTAAATACCCCGCGGCGTCTGTACGAATTTATTGGCGGTAGCCCGGCTGACGGTAGACTCGTGGACTCCCAACTCTTCCGCCACGTGCCGGAGGGTCATCGGTTTCAGCAGTTTGATGCCGCCGTCCAGAAAACCGCGCTGCATGCGTACTATGGTTTCCGTTACCCGGTAAAGGGTGAGGCGGCGCTGTTCGATGCTGCGCAGCAGCCACAGGGCGGAATCCAGCTTGCTTTTGATAAAAGAGCTGGTCACCGACTCCCCTTCCCTGCCAAGAATGGAACGGTAATATGCATTTATGGTCAGGCGCGGCACACTCAGCTCGTTGACCAGGACCACATAGTCATCCGCCACTTTCTCCACCACCACATCGGGCACTATATAGCGGACATCGCTGGCTCCCCCCACCAGGCGGCCTGGCTTGGGATCCAGAATACGGATGAAGTCAACGGCCGCCTGGACCTCAGCGGGTTCCACACCCAGCTCGGAGGCTATCTTCTTAAACCTGTTTTCCGCCACGTCAGGCAGATGCCGGCGAATGATAACTTCAGCCAGCGGGTGTACGGTGGTGCGCTCCGCCAGCTGCAGGAGCAGGCACTCACGCAGGTCCCTGGCCCCCACACCGGAGGGATCAAACTTATGAATGACAGACAGCACCTCGGTTACATCCCGTTCTTCAACTCCAAGCAGGGAGGCAAACTCGGCAACGCTGCCGTTTAAGTAGCCGTTATGGTCGATATTGCCGATCAGGAACTCGCCTATTCTTTTTTGGGTCACGCTGAGCCGGCACAACCCGAGCTGCATCAACAAGTATTCCTGCAAAGAAGGGTCACGGCTCAGGTAGCTGTCGAAGGAAGGCGTTTCTTCGGCATTGGACTGGTTGAACCGGGGCAGCGGCTCAATGTCCTGGTCGCGGAAATACTGGTCCCAGTCTATGGAATCACGGTCCGAAGCCGCCTCCGGCGGCTCTCCCTCTTTTTTGTCGGCATCCTCCGCTTCAGCGCCAGTTTCTTCAATTTCAAGGACAGGGTTGTTCAGCAATTCCTCCTGCAGGAAGTCCTGGAGCTCAAGCGAAGAAAGCTGCAGCAAATTAATAGCCTGCTGCAGCTCAGGAGTCATAATCAGCTTTTGAGTCTGCTCAAGTTTAAGGTTGTAGGTAATACGCATTGAGCATCTCCCCCGGTTTACCGGCAGTCTCATTTTATCTTTATGCGTTCCGCCGGAAACAGTGAACTAAACAGACCGGAAAAAACAGCTGCTTTTGTTTTTTGTATTCGCCCTTTCTAGCAAAAATCCTGCCAAAAAAACTGTTGCAATGGAGGATTCCATAATTAAAATACTAAAACTGAGAACAGGTTTGCGCGCCAGGCCTTCCCGGGTCAGCGCACCTTTTGCCTACCTTTCCTGTACTGCCTGGCTATCTTCTCCAGCTTGCGCATGCGGTGGTTTACTCCCGATTTGCCCAGGGGGGGGTCCATCATTTCACCCAGTTCCTGCAGGCTGGCTTCAGGATTATTAAGCCGCAGTTCAGCCAGTTCCCTAAGCGGTTCCGGCAGGGAGTTAATGCCGGCATTTTCCTCAATAAGCCTGATGGATTCCGCCTGCCGGAGCGCCGCCTCCACCGTCTTGTTGACATTGGCGGTTTCAAAGTTGACCAGCCGGTTGATGCTGTTGCGAATACCCTTGATAATCCTGATGTTTTCAAAATTCAGCAGAGCGCTGTGAGCGCCAATAATGTTAAGAAACTCTATAATCTGCTCGCTTTCTTTGAGATATACCAGGAACCCGTTTTTGCGCGTGGTGATCTTGGCTTTAAGGCCAAAAGAGCCAAGCAGGGAGGCCAGGTGTTCCGCCTGTTCCTGGTAATCGGAGAAGATTTCCAGGTGATAGGAATTCTCGGGATTGGAGACCGACCCGGCGGCCAGAAAGGCGCCGCGGAGATAGGAGCGGCGGCAGCACTTGCTGTTATAATCTTCCGCGCGGATATCCCGGGACAATACGCCGTCTTTCATCAGGCCAAGCTTTGCCAGGGCTTCCCGTACCTTATGGGGCTCAGCCACCCTGACCAGGTAAACATTGTTTTTACGGAGGCGTATTTTCCTGCGCACCAAAATCTCTGAGCTGAGGCTAAACAGCTGTTTAAACAGTGTAAAGATCCGCCTGGCCACAGCAGGGTTGGAAGTGACTACATTCAGGGCCAGACGTTTGCCGGAAAGCTGGATATTGCCGCCAAGGCGAATAAAAGCCGCCAGTTCGGCGCGCTGGCAACACGCCCTGCCAAGTTCCCGGCGAGCCAGTTCATTTTTTGCCTGCAGGGCGTAAGTCATTGGTAATCACTCTCCCGTCAGCTTTCTTTTATGTCCTTATTCCCGGCAGCGGGTGAGCAGGGTAGAATGGCCGGTTACACCACCCTGGGCAGCCACGTTAACTTCTTTTACCGGTTATCATCGCTTCTTCTCAGGCCTTGTTTATATCCCGGCACTCGCTGATTACCGAATAATTCTTTCCCTTCAAAATCTTTTCCAGTTCCGCCGCCACCACCACCGAACGGTGTTTCCCGCCGGTACAGCCGATGGCGATTACCAGTTGCGGTTTCCCTTCTTTTATGTAGCAGGGGACGAGGAAATCAATAAGATCGGTTAATTTCTGAAAAAACTTGTGGGTAACCGCCCATTTCCAGACATACTCTTTCACTTCCTCATCATTGCCGGTCAGGGGGCGCAGGTGTTCCACATAGTGCGGGTTGGGCAGGAAGCGGACATCAAAAACCAGGTCAGCATCAAGAGGGATACCATATTTAAACCCGAAGGCCACCAGTGTAATCAGTATATTCTCCTGCTTGCCGTCCAGCGCATACAGCGAGGTTATTTCTTCTTTGAGCTGCTGCGGACTCAGTTCCGAGGTGTCGATTATTTTATCCGCCCGGCCCCGGACAGACGCCAGCAGACGGCGCTCCTCTTTTATCCCTTCCTGGATGCTGGCGTGGGCAGCCAGTGGGTGACGACGCCTGGTTTCCTTAAACCGCCTGATCAGGATGTCATCGCCGGCCTCCAGGAAAAGTATTTCATAGTCCAGTCCCACCTCTTCCAGTTCCAGCAGCGCCTCGTTGAGAGAAGAAAAAAACTCCCCCCCCCTGATGTCGGATACCAGGGCGATACGGTTGATTTTACCGCCGGATTGGGACGCCAGTTCGGCAAATTTGGGAATTAGCTGGGGCGGCAGGTTATCTATGCAGAAATATCCCAAGTCTTCGAAGCTGTGGACCGCCTGGCTTTTGCCGGCCCCCGACAGGCCGGTGATAATCACAAAGCGGATGTTTTCATTCATAACCCCACCCCCGTTCAAACTGATAGTTTCTCTTCAGGACCCCAATTCCCTTCTTTTGCGCCCCATGTTTCCTTCAAAATTGATTATACGGCCGGCGGGCACTCCCAACCGTTCCGCCAGCTGCAGAGCGGCGGCAAAGTCCCCCACTTTATCCGGGGAATGGGCATCGCTGTTGATGACCAGTTTAACACCGGTATCCAGGGCGGCAGCCAGGAAGGCTTCCAGGTCTTTGGCGTAAGCTGAATTTATTTCCAGGGCTGTCCCCTGTTCAGCGCAAACCCTGCCCAGCTCCCGGGTATCTATGTCGATTTGCAGGCCCGGGTGGGTAATAGCATCTATGGGGTAGCGGCGTACCGCCTCACAAATGGCGGCGGTATTGCGGCGGCGCAGGTCCTCACCGGCCCGTCCCGTCCAGCCGGCCAAAAAATTCCGTGCCCCCAGGCAAAAGGCGGCCACACTGCGCGGCCGGACCAGCTTGTGATAGCCTACCAGCAAAATATCCAGCTGGCGCAGGATGTAGGCCGGGACGTCAATGGTGCCGTCCACATCCACAATATTGGCCTCAACGCCAAAAAGGATATCTATCCCGGGATACTTGCGGCCAAGGCGTGCAATTTCCTGCTTCATCCGCATAAAAGCCGCCATTCCCCGGATGCCGATAAAGAGGTGGCCGGGGCCATGGTCGGTAATGGCCACCGCTGTCAGGCCCCTGTCCAGTGCCGCCCGCACGTTATCCTCGATGGTACCCCTGCCGTGGCTGTAGGTGGTATGGGTATGCAAATCCGCAGTTATGCGCATAAAAATGGACACCTCCCTGCCGGTAGTGTGCCCAAAAGTCAGGTCCAGTCGCGCAGCTTTTCCTCGTCCAGTATGATTATCCGCTGCCGGTCCAGGGAGAGTACCCCCTCCTTCTGAAACCGGCTGAGGATTCTGGCCACCGTTTCCCGGGAGGTGCCGATCATGCTGGCCATATCCTGGCGGGTCAGTTCCAGATCCAGGATTATCCCATCCTTAGCCCGCTTCCCTTCACGCCTGGCAAAACGCAGGAGAAGACCGGCCAGGCGCCCGTAAGCGTCGTGCAACGCCAGGTCACGGATCAGCAGCTGGGCCTGGCGCAGGCGGCGGGCCATCAGCCGCAGCATCTTTACCGCCAGTACCGGTTGCTTTTGCAGCAGTTTTTCCATATCCGCGTTGCGCAGCAGCATGACTGCGGTTTCTTCCACCGCTTCGGCGGTGGCGGGGTAAGGCCCTTTGTCAAAAAGGACCACCTCGGCAAAAACGTCACCATCCTTCAATATATGCAGAATCTGCTCCCGGCCGTCAGCGGTGGACTTACTGATTTTAACCTTTCCCTGGCGGATAATGAAAACCGCTTCCCCCGGCTCGCCCTCCATGAATATAACTGCGCTTTTGGCGTAACGGCGCTCCACCAGCAGCCCGGCCACCAGCTCCAGCTCCCGGTCAGTGAGGCCGTCAAAAAAAGGCAGCTTCTGCAAAACTTCAATGCTTTTGGTCAGTATGATCCCTCCTGTTCACCGGCGAAGCGCCTCTTCCCGCGACCTGCCAGGAAATTACGCACACGTTCCACAGATAAATTCAGCACGGCGGACGGGGGTATTCCCGCCTCCAGCACCACCTCAAGGGCACGGTCAACCCTGCCGACGTCACAGGCGATGTGGGCATCGCTGCTTACCGTTACCAGGCCACCGTGACGCCTGACCAGATCCGCCATCATCCGGCAGTTAACAGCGCTGCCCCTTCTGACCAGAAAGGAACTGTTGTTAATTTCCAGTGCCTTACCCGCAGCCACAGCTGCCAGCACCAGCCTTTCCAGGTCAACCGGGTACTCGGGATTGCCGGGATGGACAACCACATCAACATACGGGTTTTTCAGGGCTGCCACCAACGCATCGGTGTTCCCCGCCGCGTCAAGGGGGGAAAAGCACTGGATGTGCAGGCCGGCCAGCACAATATCCAGCCGGCGCAGGTAGGGTTCACCCAGGTCCAGCCTGCCTTCCTTGTCCATGATATTGGCTTCCACGCCGTGCAGCAGTTCCACCCCGTGGAGTTTGGGAGGCAGCATGCGCAGGTTGCCGAAGTGGTAGGCGTGGGGACCGCCGGGCATGCAGGGCCCGTGGTCGGTCAGCGCCACCATCTGCAGGCCGGCCAGGGCTGCCGCCCGGGCGATTTCCTCCACCGTACTGTAGGCATGTCCGCTGGCAATGGTGTGTACGTGCAGGTCCGCTGTTATCTTCATAGTCTTCCTCTAATAGATGACGCCGCAGTCAATGGCCTTAAGACAGGCACAGCCGGTCATCAGCATGGCATGACGCAGCTGGGCGGTCATTTTGTCCAGGACATGGCGCACGCCGTCGGCACCACCGCCGAAGGCACCGGTCAGCGCCGGCCTGCCTATCAGCACGGCGTCAGCGCCCAGCGCCAGCAATTTCAGCACATCAACACCGCTGCGTACTCCTCCGTCAGCAAAGATAAAAATCTCGCCCTTTACCCTCTCCACGATTTCCGGCAGGACCTCCGCCACTCCCGGCGTGCAGTCCAGGACCCGGCCACCGTGGTTGGATACCACGATAGCCTCGGCACCCAGCTCCACCGCCATCTCCGCCTCCTGGGCCGTCATGATCCCTTTCAGCACAAAGGGGAGGTTGGTCATGCCCACAATTTCTCTCAGCTGGTAAAAGGTTTTGGGTCCCACCGGCTGACCTTTGAGAGCCATGGTTACCAGGCCGGCACCGTCAATGTCCATGCCCACGGCAAAGGCGCCGCTTTCTTCCGCCATGGCAATCCGTTCCGCCACGGCGGACAAGGCGCGGGGTTTGATGATGGGGAGGCCCGGTTCACCTGATTCTTTCATGGCCGCAAGACCCGCGGCGTAAATCTCCTCCTCGGCGCCGTCCCCGGTAAAGGAAAAACTGCCGGCAGCAGCGGCGCCCCGCACCAGGCACGACACCATTTCCGATTCACTGTAGTATCCGCCCATATTATACGATGCTCCGGTCAGGGGAGCCACAAAAACCGGTGTTTGGAAGGTGCGGCCAAAAACACGGACTTTGGTGTCCGGTTCCGCCACCTGGTGAATGGTGCGCATATTAAGACGGTACATGGACAACGCCTCAATGTTATTGATAAAGGACGCACCGCTTTGCAACCCTCCCATGCCCGGCACCTCTCCGGCACAGGCTCTGCCGTCACACCGGGGGCAGACCCGGCAGAAACCCTTAAATCTTTCCCGGGCACGTTCCCTGATTTCTTTTTCAATCACTGCCATCATCCTTGCCTCCCAACAGGTACCGGTTTATAAATACAGCCACTCCGTGCTCGGTGTTGGCGGCGGTGACCAGGTCCGCCGCCGCTTTTACCTCCTCCGGCGCGTTGGCCACCGCCACTCCCACTCCGGCAAACCTTAGCATGTCAATGTCATTATAGCTGTCACCGATGGCCGCGGTTTCACTGCGGTCAATGCGGTGCAGCGCAGCCAGGTAAGCCAGCGCCTGCCCCTTGGTGGCGCCGCGGTCTGTTATCTCCAGGAAGTGGGGCCGGGAAAGAGCAATGGCCAGCTTCTCTCCCCATTTAACCTTTAAATCTGCCATCAGCCCCGGCAATAAACCATCACGGTTGATTACGGTCAGCTTGGTGGGAGGTGAGATCAGGGATGAAACCAGGTCCCCCGTCACTGTCACCGGGATGGCGGCAATGCTCTGGTAGTAGCGGGAGTATTCATTTTCCTGCGCCACGTAAAGCTGGTCATCGATATAGGCATTGACATGAAAGCCCCTGGCGGCACAAAAACCGGCCACTTCCCGGGCCGTTTCCAGGGGAACCGGCCTGTGCAGCAGTGTTTCTCCGCCGCAGGCGGTACGAATCAACGCCCCGTGGTAGGTTATCAGAGGCAGGTCTATGCCCAGCTCGGCAGCAAAAGGCAAGGCGGAGCGGAACATCCGGCCGGTGGCCAGTGTTACCAGGACCCCGTGCTGCCTGGCCCGCTGTATGGCGCTCCGGTTTTGCCGGGATATGCCAAAATCACCGTCAAGCAGGGTATCATCCAGGTCCAGCGCCAGCATTCTGATTTTCATTGGCCACCCCGTTCCCACCACTGTAATAATGTCTATTTGTCGCCGATGACAGCACTGAGGATACTGCTGAAAACGGAAAGCACTATAGCTCCCAAAATCCCCACCAGGATCCCGTCCACCACGAACCCGTTGACAACGCCAGCCACCAGCCAGAGCAGGAAACCGTTTACCACCAGCGAGAACAGCCCCACCGTAAGAATATTGACAGGCAGGGTAAGGATATTGATTACCGGCCTGATAACCGCGTTAACCAGGCCCCAGACCAGGGCAGCCACCACGGCAGCACCGATACCCCGTATGTGTATACCGTTGATGATAAAAGACGTGGCGTAGAGCGCTACCGCATTTAGTACCCACCGCCAGACAAACCCACGCATAATATCCCCTCCATCCGGTAATATTTTCTTTTTCGACGTCGCTTTCCCCAATCCTCGTGGCCCGAGTGTAAAATTATAGCGTTTCACCCCGGAAATCACAGTTTATTTTTTTGGCTAAAATCATAATACTATTGCAGCGGAACCTGGTATACTAAGCATGAAGAAATAACAGACAGGGCAGTGAAGACATTGTACACTTACGGTCCCAACGGACTGCTGCGCTCTGAACCGGTCCAGTGGGCGGTGGATTACCTGGGCGGGCTGCTGGAAATCCTGGATGAGCAAAGCGTTAATATTGGCTACGGCAGCGCCCTGCTGGCCCTGGAAGGGGCGGAACTACGGCAGGTCCCCCAAAAGCTGGCAGAAGGCCGGGGAAATAAAAGGAGGGCTGTGTTTATCGCCTTTGGCCTAACCGGAGCCCGTTTGTTCGTGGCCCGGCAGATAACAGCCGCCCTGCCACCGGTTGGGTTGTGCCGGTTGTATGACAGCAAAACGGTTTACAGTTCGATCCGGGCGCGCCTGGCGGATGAGCTGGCTTTTTTTCAGGGTTTCCGGCTCCCCCTGACAGAAAAACCCCCCTCCCCTTCTGTAGTTAACAGGGCGCTTGCTGTGACAGCAGGGTCGGGAATGCTGGGGCGGCTGAATCTGGCGGGCAGCAGGCTGCATATCTACTGCCTGGATTACACCCTGCCTGCCCCGGCCTATTACCTGTACCGTACCCACTCCATACTGTGCGGAGCGTCCGACCTTGACGACAGTCAAAAACTCCACTGCCTGCTCCACGAGTTGGGTCACGTTATCCATGCTGCCCTTACCGCCGGGCGCCCGCCGCAGGCGGACCCGGAACTGCGCCGCGGCGAGGCGGAGAGGTTCGCTCACCGCTTTGCCCGCAGGTTGCTGACAGGTTGCTGAATTGTCTCCACAGGCAAGCCGGCCACAGGCGGGCTTTACTCATGTTGCAGGTAGTCGAAAAGCCCCTGTGCGGCGGCGCGGTTCATGCCCGGAACAGCCGCCAGTTCTTCCGGGCTTGCCTTCCGGATGGCGGCAAGGCTCCCGAAATGTTTAAGCAGGGCCTTACGCCGTTTTTCACCGATGCCGGGTGCCCCGGACAGCGTGGAATCGCGCTCCGGCCGCCGGCGTACTGTCCGCTGGTAAGTTACCACAAAGCGGTGGGCCTCATCGCGGACATGCTGCAAAAGCTGCAGGGCCGGCGCGCTGCGCGGCAGGCGGAACGGCTCTTTTTGATCCGGCACAAAGACCAGCTCCTCTTCCTTAGCCAGGGAGATGACCGGCACCGCAGGCAAGCCCGCTTCCCACAGCGCCTGCCGGGCAGCGCCCAGCTGCCCGGGTCCGCCGTCCACCAGGATAAGGTCAGGGACAACCAGGAACGGATCGCCCTTTTCCCCCCCTTTTCCACCACCGTTCCCGGCCGCTTTCAGCCTGGCCAGGCGGCGGACAAGGGCTTCCCGCAGGGAAGCGCAGTCATCAGCCGTTTCCACCGTCCGGAGGCGGAAACGGCGGTATTCCGGCGGCAGCGGCACACCGTTCTGAAACACCACCATGGCTGCCACAGCGCCTTCGCCGTGCAGGTGGGAAATATCGTAACCCTCAATGCGGCAGGGCGGTTCCGCCAGGCCAAGGTAAGCCGCCAGTTCACGCAGGGCACCGGAGGGGTCCCGCTGCTTTGACCTCAGCTCTTCCTGCTCCAGGAAAAGCCGGGCGTTGTCGTAGGCCAGGCCTATCAGCGCCTTTTTTTCTCCTCTTTGGGGGACGGTTATTCTGACCCGGCGCCCGCGTTTGGCCGACAGCCATTTTTCAGTTAAGTGGAGGTCAGGGATTTCCCGCGACAGTACCACCTCCGGCGGTATCCCGGCAGACAGGGTGTAAAACCGGCGCAGGAAGGCTGCCAGCACCTCCGCGTCGTCTTCCCCGGTAGGGTTGGTCAGCAGAAAATGGTCGCGGCCGGTGACTTTGCCGCCGCGGACAGCGAACAGCTGGACGCAGGCGATATCCGCTGCGGCAGCCAGGGCCAGGAAATCGCGGTCTCCGCCCCCCACTGAAGCAACCCTCTGTTTTTCACCCAGTGCTTCCACCGCCCGGTACTGGTCGCGCAACCGGGCCGCTTTCTCATATTCCAGGTTTCGGGAAGCCTCAGCCATACGCTCTTTTAACTTCTTCAGCAGCATTTCCCGCCGGCCCTCCAGGAACAGCAGCACTTCCTCCACCACCCGGCGGTAATCCTCAGCCCCCGCTCCGGCACAGGGAGCCAGGCAGCGGCCAATATGGCTGTTCAGGCAGGGGCGCTTGGGCTTTGTTTCCTCCGGCGGCCGGCGGCAGTGCCGGAGCGGGAAAAGCCGCCTGATTAGGCTCAGGGTTTCCCGTACCGCACCGGCGCCGGCATAAGGGCCAAAATAACGGGCGCCGTCCGCCTCCACCCTCCGGGTTATATGCAGGCGCGGGTAAGGTTCCTGCACGGTCAGGCGCAGGTAGGGGTAATGCTTGTCGTCTTTTAAGTTAATGTTGTAGCGCGGGCGGTACTCCTTGATCAGGTTGCTTTCCAGGATCAGGGCTTCCACTTCGTTATCGGTTACGGTAAAATCCAGGTCGTGCACTTTTTCCACCAGTGCCCTTACCTTGGGAGGCAGGCTGTTGCCCTGCTGAAAATAGGAGCGCACACGCTGGCGCAGGTCAACCGCCTTGCCCACATACAGCACCTTACCCCGGGCATCCTTCATCAGGTAGACACCGGGACGCCGCGGCAGCAGTTCCAGCTTGGCAATTATCCTGTCCTGTTGTTCAGCCATGACAGGCCTCCGCCCGGCCCGCCGTCCCCGGGCCCAGGATTCTGCGGAGAAAGCGGCCGGTATGGGAAGCCGGGCAACGGGACACCTCCTCGGGCGTGCCGCAGGCGATCACTTCCCCGCCCGCATCGCCTCCTTCCGGGCCCAGGTCGATGATATAGTCGGCTCGTTTAATCACATCCAGGTTGTGTTCGATAACCAGGACGCTGTCGCCGTTATCCACCAGGCGGTCCAGGATATTTAACAGCTTGCTGATGTCATCGCTGTGCAGCCCGGTTGTAGGCTCGTCCAGGATATAGAGAGTTTTGCCGTTGCTGCGCCGGGACAGCTCGGTGGCCAGCTTTACCCGCTGGGCCTCGCCGCCGGAGAGGGTGGGCGCCGGCTGGCCCAGGGTGATATAACCCAGGCCCACGTCACAGAGCGTCTGCAGCTTGCGCCTGATGCGGGGTATGGCGTCAAAGAAGGTCACCGCCTCCTCCACGGTCATGGCCAGCACGTCGGCGATGTTTTTGCCTTTGTAACGCACCTGCAGCGTCTCCCGGTTGTAGCGCTTGCCCCGGCAGATCTCGCAGGGCACATAGACATCGGGCAGGAAGTGCATCTCAATTTTAAGGATGCCGTCGCCCCTGCAGGCTTCGCAGCGGCCGCCGCTCACGTTGAAACTGAAACGGCCCGGTTTGTAGCCGCGCATTTTACTCTCGCCGGTAAGGGCGAACAGGTCGCGGATATGGTCAAAAACCCCGGTGTAAGTGGCCGGGTTGGAACGGGGAGTGCGGCCGATGGGTGACTGGTCGATGTTTATCACCTTGTCCAGGTGATTGATACCCAGGACCATTTCGTGCCCGGCCGGTTTCTGCCGGCCGCGGTGCAGTTCCAGGGACAGCCGCCGGTACAGGATTTCGTTTACCAGCGTGCTTTTGCCGGAACCGGAGACGCCGGTGACACAGGTAAAAACCCCGAGCGGTATGCGCACGTCCAGGTTTTTCAGGTTGTGGGCGCACGCGCCGCGCACCTCCAGCCAGTTGCCGTTGGGCAGGCGGCGGCGGGCCGGTATCTCTATTTTTTTGCGACCGGACAGGTACTGACCGGTGACTGACTCCGGCACCCGGGTGATATCCGCCACCGTGCCGGCGGCCACCACCCGGCCGCCCCAGGCCCCGGCGCCGGGGCCGATATCCAGGATATAGTCGGCGCGCCGGATCGTTTCTTCGTCGTGTTCCACCACGATTACTGTGTTGCCCAGGTCCCGCAGGCTGAGCAGCGTCCGGACCAGCCGCTCGTTGTCGCGCTGGTGCAGGCCGATGCTGGGCTCGTCCAGGATATAAAGCACCCCGGTCAGGTGGGCGCCGATCTGGGTAGCCAGCCGGATGCGCTGGGCCTCGCCGCCCGAAAGGGTCCCCGCCGCCCGGTTCAGCGTCAGGTATTCAAGGCCCACATTCTGCAAAAAGCCCAGGCGCGCCTGCAGCTCCTTCAGCACCAGGCGGGCAATCTGCCTCTCTTTTCCGGTCAGGGAGAGGCTGTCCAGGAATCGGCTGGCCTCCTTTACCGTCAGGGCGGTCAGTTCCGCTATGTTTATACCGCCCACCGTCACTGCCAGGCTGTCCGGCTTCAGGCGCGCACCGCGGCAACCGGGGCAGGCCCGGTATGACATGTAGCCCTCCAGCTCCTCGCGGATCTGGTCGGAGGTGGTCTCGCGGTAGCGCTTGTCCAGCATTGGTATTACACCCTCGTAGCGCAGCTGGCAGCGGCGGCGGTGACCGGCGGCATCCTGGTAGTCAAAAGATATTTTCTCCCCGGAGCCGTAAAGCAAAAGCTGTTTTTTGGCCTCCGGCAACAGGTTAAACGGTGTATCCTGGTCGATACCAAAATGGTTGACGGCGGCCAGCAGAATCTGCTGGTAGTAGCCCTGGCTGCCCGGGCTCCAAGGGGCGATAGCTCCTTCCCGCAGCGTCCGGCGCCGGTCCGGCACCACCAGGTCCGGGTCGATTTCCGCCTTGTTGCCAAGACCGCTGCACTCCGGGCATGCCCCGTATGGGCTGTTGAAGGAAAACAGCCGGGGCGCCAGCTCTTCCACCGAGAAACCGCATTCCGGGCAGGCAAAAGTGGAGGAAAAAAGCATCTCCTCACCGCCGGCCACGTCGATGACAACCAGGCCGCCGCCGCTTTTCAGGGCTGTCTCCAGCGAGTCGGCCAGGCGCCCGGCTATCCCTGCCCGCACCACCAGCCGGTCCACGATGATTTCCACCGTATGTTTTTTGTTTTTTTCCAGCAAGATCTCTTCTTCCAGTTCCCGGACCGTCCCGTCCACCCTGGCGCGGACAAAGCCGTCGGCCCGGGCTTCCTGCAGCAGTTTGGCGTGCTCACCCTTGCGGCCCCGCACCAGCGGGGCCAGCACCTGTATCCTGGTCCCATCCGGCAGCGCCAGTACCCGGTCCACCATCTGCTCCACCGTCTGCCGGGAGATGGGCAGGTGGCAGTGCGGGCAGTGCGGGCGGCCGACCCGGGCATAGAGCAGGCGCAGGTAATCGTAAATCTCAGTAACCGTGCCCACGGTGGAACGGGGGTTGCGGGAGGTGGTCTTCTGGTCAATGGAGATGGCGGGAGAAAGGCCTTCGATATAGTCCACGTCCGGCTTGTCCATCTGGCCCAGGAACTGCCGGGCGTACGCCGAGAGCGACTCCACGTAGCGCCGCTGCCCCTCGGCGTAAATGGTGTCAAAAGCCAGAGAAGATTTGCCCGAGCCGGAAACGCCGGTTATTACCACCAATTTATTCCGGGGGATTTCCACGTCTATATTTTTCAGGTTATGCTCGCGGGCGCCCCTGATTAAAATTCTGTCCTGCACTGTATCTTCCTCCGTCAGCTTTTCCTCAGCTCAAAAATAAGGTCGCGCAGGGAGGCCGCCCGCTCGAATTCCAGGTCGCGGGCCGCCTGCTTCATTTCTTTTTCCAACCTGGCCAGCAGTTCCCTGCGCGCCGCCGGGGTAAGGGAGCGCACAGACTCGGGCCGGACATCGGCAGGCAGGGCGTCAGCCACCGTCCTGGTGGCCTCCAGTACCTGGTGTACCTTCTTCCGGATAGTGGCCGGGGTAATGCCGTGCTTGCTGTTAAACGCCATCTGCAGCCGCCGGCGCCGGTTGGTCTCGTCAATGGCGGCGCGCATGGAATCGGTAATGTGGTCAGCGTACATGATGACCCGGCCGTTGACATTGCGGGCGGCGCGGCCGATGGTCTGGATCAGCGAGCGCTCGGCCCGCAGGAACCCTTCCTTGTCCGCGTCCAGGATAGCCACCAGTGACACTTCCGGCAGGTCGAGCCCCTCCCGCAAAAGGTTGATGCCCACCAGCACGTCGAACACGCCCAGGCGCAAGTCACGGATAATAGCCATCCGCTCCAGGGTGTTGATTTCTGAGTGCAGGTAGCGCACCCGCACCTCCAGCTCCCGCAGGTAATCGGTCAGGTCTTCCGCCATGCGCTTGGTCAGCGTGGTCACCAGCACCCTCTCGCCCCTGGCCGTCACGGTCCGGATTTCACTGTAGAGGTCATCCACCTGGCCTTTTACCGGGCGCACCGCAATTTCCGGGTCCACCAGGCCGGTGGGCCGGATGATCTGTTCCACCACCTGCCCGCTGTGTTCCAGCTCATAGGGGCCGGGCGTGGCCGAGACATAGATGGCCTGACCAACCAAAGCGGCAAACTCGTCAAACCGCAGGGGGCGGTTGTCCAGGGCTGAGGGCAGGCGGAAACCATGCTCCACCAGGGTTTCCTTGCGGGAGCGGTCACCGGCGTACATGCCGCGGATCTGGGGCAGCGTAACGTGGGACTCGTCCACTATCAGCAGAAAATCCGGAGGGAAATAGTCTATCAGCGTGGAAGGGCGGCTGCCGGGCGGGCGCCGGTCCAGGTGGCGGGAATAGTTCTCAATGCCGGAACAAAATCCCATTTCAGCCATCATCTCCAGGTCGTACCTGGTCCGCTGCTCCAGGCGCTGGGCCTCCAGCAGGCGGCCGCGGGCGCGCAGCTCCGCCAGGCGCTGCTCCAGCTCAGCGCTGATATCAGCCATGGCCGCTGCCAGCACTTCCCGGGAGGTGACAAAGTGGGAGGCCGGGAAAATGGCGATATGGCTGCGCTCCGCCAGGATCTCGCCGGTGAGGGTGTCTATCTCCCGGATGCGCTCAATTTCATCACCGAAAAACTCCACCCGGACTGCCTTTTCGGTGTAAGAGGCCGGGTAGATTTCCAGCACGTCGCCGCGGGCGCGGAAACGGTTCCGCTCCAGCTGCAGGTCGTTCCTTTCGTACTGGTTGGCCACCAGCTGCCTAATGACCTCGTCACGGTTTTTCTCCATCCCTACCCGCAGCGACACCACATGGTCGCGGTACTCAGCCGGAGAACCAAGGCCATAGATGCTGGAAACGCTGGCTACAATAATCACGTCACGGCGCTCAAAAAGGGCGCTGGTGGCAGAATGGCGCAGCTTGTCTATCTCGTCGTTGATGGAAGCGTCCTTTTCAATATAGGTGTCGGTCTGGGGGATATAGGCTTCCGGCTGGTAGTAGTCGTAGTAACTGACAAAGTACTCCACGGCACTGTCAGGGAAAAATTCCCTGAACTCGCCGCAGAGCTGGGCGGCCAGGGTTTTGTTGTGGGCGATAACCAGGGTCGGCCGCTGGACCCGTTCGATGACATTGGCGATGGTAAAGGTTTTGCCCGAGCCGGTGACCCCAAGCAGGGTCTGGTGGCGCAGGCCTTTATTTAAGCCGCTGACCAGGCTGTCAATGGCCGCGGGTTGGTCCCCGGCCGGCCTGTAGGCGGTTTTCAGGCGAAACTCACCCATATTTGTCCCTCCCCCTCCGGGCAGCAAAACTATTATACCACAATTAGCGGGGGACGCCATGATTAAAAGAAACAAAAAACTATGGCTGAGCCATAGCCGGTATTTTAATGCAAATCGGGGTGCTCCGTGTAAGGCCAGATGGCAGGCCCGCTCTGCGGCGGCGGCTCCGCTTCCCCCTGTTCCCGGGCAGACTCAACACGGCCGCGGGCCATGGCGGCCCGGACCAGCTGCCGTGCCCGCACCAGGGCGGTCATGGCCTGCTCCAGCGCCAGGTCCATCTGTCTCGCCATCTCCAGCCGCGCTTCCCGCTCTTTTTCTCTTTCACTTTCACCCGTCATGCCCGCACCTCCCGTCCTCCTGGTATTATATTTTGGCACCAATGACGGGGTGGCATACCGGATATTAAAGCCGTTTCCTGAGAGCACGCAGCTTTCCGGCCAGGGCGGAAAAAAAGTGGACGTGTTTCACTTCCATAAAGACACCGGTGCCCTCGTGAGGTACCAGGATAATCCCGGCCGGCACCGTCTCGCCGGGCCTGGTTGAGAGGCGGACGTGCCGGGTCTTGCCACCGCGCTCCACCACCAGCCGGACCTCACCGCCGGCAGCCAGCAAGGCGTGAAAGAGATGCCGGTTGTCCACCGGCATGCCGTCCACCGCCAGTATAGTATCGCCGGACATCAGGCCTGCCGCCGCGGCGGCGGAGCCGGGGTAAACATCAAGAATGCCCACACCCCGGGGCGGCGCCACGTACAGCGGCCTGCCGGCAAATTCTTTCCTGTTGGCAAGGATAATCAGCAACTCGTGCCCCAGAGGCGCAAAAAGAGCGGCAAACACCGTAAGTAAAGGCAAGCGCAGGGACAGGTAAGCCAGTGCCAGGAGCAGCAGGCTGTAAGAAGCCAGGTTGCGGGCTGAAGCTTTGCTTTTTTGCCTGGGCGGGGTGGAAACAGCCAGCTCCCCGTAGCCGAGGCCGGCCACCACCGGAAAAATCACGTACATGAGCGCCTGTCCCGGCGCCGCTGTGGCCGGGCCGGGGAAAAGGGGCCACCAATCAGGCATCCTGACTGATTCGGCGGCCTGTACCACCGCTTCCGGCGCCAACCACGCCACCAGGCCCACCAGAGGCAGCGGCCAGAACTTCTGCAGGGAAAAACCGCCGGCCACCCGCCCGTCTTCTGTCTTCAGGTAGAGGGGGCTGGGGCTGAGATGGCCGGTAATGGCGATGAGGAAACTCTCGGTGAGGTGCAGGATGGCTACCAGCGCCAAAAGACCGGGGATGTGCAGCGACGCCAGGGCGGCCAGGGGGAACCAGGCGAGCAGCTCCGGCCAGAGACGGCCGGCCAGCCCTGTTAAAACGGAAAAAACCCCTACCAGCCCCCCGGCATAGGCAAAGCACAGGTAGCGGGGGCTGACCAGGAGCAGAAGCAGAGCCAGGGGCCAGACAAACTGGATGCCGATATCAAGCAGTGAAATGCCGGAAAACACCAGCATTACACTGGCCAGCAGGCCGCCGGCCAGGCCGGCGGCCGCGGATATGATTGTCTGCCTGAGAAATGTTGACTTGGCCCCTCCGAAGAGCTTCTCCTCCGTCCTGGCGGCACGGCGGTACTGGCTGCCCACCAGGAGCGCCACCAGCCAGAAAAGGGGGTTAACCAGGAAGGAACTGTAAGTCTGGGCGACCAGCCGGGCCAGCGCGCCGTAATCCATTATTTTCGCTCCTGAGACATTTTTTCAAGCAGGATTTCAATGGCTTTAAGCTTTTGGCTGTCCATTTTTTTCAGCGCCGCTTCCGCCGCTTCCTGCAAATTCTTCCTGGTTTCCTGCCGGACCACGCCGGTGACAGGCAGGCCCCGGGCCGCCTGGAAAGCACGGACGGCCGCCTCTGTTTCCGCATCAAATACGCCGCTCTCCGTAACCGTGTAACCCGCGGTCACCAGGGCTCTCTGCAGAAAAAGGACGCTGGTGTTCTCATCGCCGGGCTTTAAGTCCACGGTAAGCGGATGCAGGTGAATATACTGTTCCGGCAGCTCCACGGTCACGTCAGGTTCCAGCCCCACCCCGTCGATATCACGGCCGGCTGGTGTCTGGTACTTGGCCATGGTATAACGCAGCCCGGTATTGCCGGTCAGTTTTTCCAGGTGCTGTACGGTGGCTTTGCCGTAAGTCCTGGTGCCCACCAGGACACCGGTGCCGGTATCCTGCAGAGCACCGGCAATGATTTCCGAAGCCGAGGCACTGGTGCCGTTTACCAGCACCACGATGGGGTAAGGTTTGGCCGGGCCGTACGATATATAAGTCTCCAGCCTGTTGCCATTGCGGTCCACCATATAGGCAATGGGACCGGGGGGGAGCAGGGCCTGGCCCACTTTAACCGCTTCACTGAGAAGCCCGCCGGTATTGCCCCGCAGGTCCAGGATCAGGCCGGCCATCCCCTGGTTTTCCAGCTCCATCAGGGCGATACTGAAGTCTTCACCGGTATGGTCGTCAAAAGTGGCGATTTCAATGTAACCGATTCGGTTATCAAGCATGCCGTGAAAGACGCTGGGCACCATAATGTTGCCGCGGGTAATTACAAATGCCAGCTCTTTTCCCTCTTCACCGCGCAGGACTTTCAGGGAAACTTTACTGCCTTCGGGGCCACGGATCAGCATAACCGCCTCCATGGTGGAAATACCCCTGATGTCCTGCCCGTCCACTTCCACAATGCGGTCTTCGGGCAGCAGGCCGGCCCGCTCGCCCGGTGTGCCCCTGATGGGTGCGATAACCGTGATAAACCCATCGATGGAAGAAATCTCTACACCGATGCCGGAGAAGGAACCTTTGGTCTGGTCCATCATCATCTGCCAGTGCCTGGAATCCAGGTAACTGCTCTGGCTGTCCAGGATGCTGATCATCCCTTTAATTGCCGCTTCCACCAGTTTCTCCACGCTGACTTCATCGATGTAGCGCTGGGTCAGTATGTCCAGGGCCTCATAGAAAGGCGCCAGCTCTTTGCGGTAATCAGCCTTGGGGGTATTATTGCCGTTATAATGCGAAGAAGGAGGAGGATAACTCTTCCACCGGTAAAGCCCTCTGGTGACCCGGTAAGTCAGCAGGTTGCTGACCACCAGCAGGACAACCAGCAGGGCCGCTGTCCCCTTTTTCACAGGTAAGCACCAACTTTCCGCCAAATGTAACTCCTTATTAATTATAATTCTATTTGGCCGAATAATCTATGGTTTTTTTGCTGAACCAAAAAGACAGGACCGGGGAGAGAAGCCCCCGTTCCTGTCTTCTTTGCCCTGTATCGGCCTTCTGTTTTATTTCACGTAATTAAGCGGGTTCTCCCGAACCCCGTTGATGCGGACTTCAAAGTGCAGGTGGGGCCCGGTGGAATAACCGGTGGAGCCCACAACACCAATGGGCTGGCCTTTAATGACCGCGGTGTTGTCATTGATCAGGAAGCTGTCCAGGTGGGCATAGACAGTGGCGATGTTAGCGCCGTGGTCGATAACGATAACATTACCGTAACCGGTGCCCATGCGGTAAACATAAGCGATGCCGGAGTCGGCGGCCACCACCTGCACCGGGGTGCCGGTGTAAGCCCGTGAGCGAGGCCAGCGGTCATGGGGGATGCCGATATCAATGCCGCCGTGAAAAGAGCCGGGCCGGCGCGTGATGGGGTGGATGCGGTAGCCGAAACCGGAGGTTATCCAGCTGGGGCCAAACTCCGGCAACGGCCAGTGATACACGCCGGAACCGCGGTAAGCGGCGCCCCGCTGCTGGGCCTGCAGCTTTTTGATGATTTCCTCCAGCTGCTTGGCCTCGGCTTCCAGCTTTTTATTGGCCTCTTCCTCGGCATCCAGTTCATCCCGGACCGCGGCCAGGAGCAATTCCCTCTCCCTGTTTTTCAGTTCCAGTTCTTCTTTTTTCTGCAGTGTGGAGCGGCGCAGCACCAGGAGTTCCTGCCGCCGCTCTTCCAGGTCTTCCCTGATACCGGCGATTCTTTCCCTCTCGTCCCGGTACTCTCCCAGCAATTCCCGGTCCTGGGCCAGAATCAGCTGCAGGTCATTATAACGGGTAAGAAACTCGGTAAAAGTGGAGCTTTTAAACAGTACATCCAGATAGCTGATGTGTCCGTACTCGTAAATGGCCCGCAACCGGACGGCCAGCAGGTCTTCCATGTCTGCCACCTGCTTCTCCGCCGCCGCCAGGTTCTCTTCCGTAACCCTGATTCTGCCTTCGGTATCGTTAATTTTACGGCCTAGCGTCCTGATTTCCGCCTGGACCCGGGAGATCTCCTTTTCCAGCAGTTCCACTTCCCGGCGCAGGTTCCTTTCCTGCCGCTTGTATTCTTCAATTTTCTGCTGTACGCGTTTCTGCATTTCTCTGATTGATTCCAGCTCCTGGTGCTTTTCCTGAATCTGGTTGGCCAGGACAGGCATAACCAAAGCCAGCAACAGGCAAGCTGCCAGCAAGGCGGGAATTAATCTGAGCTGCTTCGGCAAAGACAGCACCTCCCCCAAAAAGGATATAATTATACCCTGAGAAACCGGCGGATGGAAACCAGGCTGCCCAGGCAACCGATGCCTGTGCCCAGCACAAGCAGTATCCTGCCCATATCGCCTAAAACCGCCTGCGGGCTCACCAGCGGCAGAAACACCAGGTTTAGCTCCGCCCAGGCCACGGTCCGGCCGTACAGGTAAGCCAGCAGCAACATGGGCAACAGGGCGCCGAAAGCCCCAAGCAGCATGCCTTCAATCAGGAAAGGCCAGCGGATGAACCATTCCGTGGCTCCCACATACTTCATAATCATAATCTCGTTGGCCCTGGCATTAACTGTTAGTTTGATGGTATTGGCTATCAGGAAGGCGGCGGTAAGGGCCAGGCCCAGCATAAAAGCCATGCCCACCCACTTCACCACCGCGGTAAACTGAAAGAGCTTTTCCACCACCTCCGTGCCGTAGTCTACCCTGGCTATACCGGGCATGTCCATTAAGGCGGCGGCCACGGCCGGAATATCTTCGGGGACAATGGTCCTGATTTCAAAAGAGTCACGCAGGGGATTGGGACGACCTTCACCGTAGCCCTCCACCATGGGACCCAGTTTATCCTTCAGGCGCAGCAATGCTTCATCCCTGTCCACAAAACGGACTTCTTCCACCTGCGGCAACCTGATTACCCTCACCCGCAGTTCATCCAGGGCCTCCGGAGTTATCTCCCAGTCCACATAAGCGATTATCTCCACCTGGTCCTTTATTTCCCCGGTCAGGTGTTCCACGTTGATATTCAGCAGCATGAAGCTGCCTAAAATAAATAAGGTTACCGCCACCACACCGATGGAAGCCAGGCTCATCCAGCTGTTGCGGAAGATACTGCGGAAAGCTTCTTTTATATAGTAAAACAGAGTTCTGGGCGACATGCTGTCAGTAATACCCTCCCCATTCGTCCCGGATGATCCGGCCGGCCTCCAGCGCTATTACCCGCTGGCGCAGGGAGTTGACGATTTCCCTGTCATGGGTGGCCATAATTACCGTAGTGCCGCGTATATTGATGCTCCTCAGGATATCCATAATACCCAGGGAAGTATTGGGGTCCAGGTTGCCGGTGGGCTCATCGGCGATAATCAGCAGCGGCTGGTTTACGATAGCCCGGGCCAGGCAGACTCTTTGCTGCTCGCCACCCGACAGCTCCAGCGGCTTCATCTTCAGTTTGTGGGCCAGACCCACCATTTCCAGCGCCACTGGTACCCGTTTGCGGATTTCCCGCCCCGGCGCCCCGATTACCTGGAGGGCGAATGCCACGTTGTCCCAGACCGTCCGGTTATTGAGCAGGCGAAAATCCTGGAAGACCACGCCGATGCCACGGCGGAGATAGGGCACCTCCCGCCTTCTCAGGCGGGTGATATCGCGTCCGAATATCTTTATGCTGCCGCTGCTGGGCAGGAATTCGTGGCAAAGCAGTTTGACCAGGGTGGACTTTCCCGCCCCGCTGGCCCCGACCAAAAAAACAAATTCGCCGCGGTCTATATTAACATTAATGTTATGTAATGCTTTTACGCCGTTTGGATAGACCATGTTAACCTGCTGAATCTCAATCACGACACACGGCCACTCCATCCCGCCCGCAGGCAAAAATCAACAAAGACCCGAAACTACTTTACATAAATTCGACAGCTTTTCCGCAAAACCTTTCAGCCGCGCCATTTTTTTTAAAATCCATTCGTTTTTCTATCGACAAAAGCGCCGGATTCTTAACAGTAAAGTTTCCAAATAAAGAGGATTTTTCACCAGGTTTCGCGAAAACAATGACAGGAGGATGGTGAAACATGAATATACTGATCGGAGGCGCTGCCGGCCAGGGGATGGATACAATCGGCCACCTGCTGGGCCGGACACTGTCCAGGGAAGGGTACGGCGTGCTGCTGACCAAGGATTACATGTCACGGGTTCGCGGCGGCCACAATTTTACCAGGTTGCGCGTGGACACGGAAACCCCCTGGTCCGCCACATTTACCACCCACATCCTGGTGGCGCTGAATGAGGAAACCTATCACCTGCACCGCGGCACGCTGGCGGAAAGCGGCCGCATAATCCATGACCCCGGGTTTTTTGCGCTCCCGGCGCCAGAAACAAGGGGTGTGCCTGTCAGCCTACAGGCCCTGGCTAAGGAAGCGGGCGGCGCCATTATGTCCAACACCGTGGCCTGTGGCGCCGTGCTGGCCCTGCTCGGGCTGGACACCACAACCATGCAGGAGCTGTTAAAGGAGGAATTCGCCGCCAAAGAGGGGATGGCCGAAAAAAACACCGCCGCCCTGCAGGCGGGACACGCCGCCGCCGCCGCCCTTTGCGGCCGTTGTTTCCTGCTCCCTCCTGCCAATAAAAACGGCCGCAGGCTTTTTATCGACGGCAATTCGTTGCTCGGCATGGCGGTGCTGGCCAGCGGCGTCCGTTTTCTTTCCGCCTACCCCATGACCCCGGCCACGGGGATCATGAATTACCTGGCCGCCCGGCAGGCCAGCCACCACCTGGTGGTGGAGCAGGCAGAGGACGAAATCGCCGCCATTAACATGGCCCTGGGCGCTTCTTTTGCCGGAGTGCGGGCCATGACCTCCACTTCCGGCGGCGGCTTCGCCCTGATGGTGGAGGGGCTTTCCCTGGCCGGCATGACAGAAACGCCGCTGGTTATCGTCCTGGCTATGCGGCCGGGTCCTGCCACCGGGCTGCCGACCCGTACCGAACAGGGCGACCTGGATTTCGCCCTTTACGGCGGCCACGGTGAGTTTCCGCGGGCGGTACTGGCCGCCACTCACCCCGGCGATGCTTTTTACCGCCTGAACAAAGCTTTCAACCTGGCCGACAAATACCAGATACCGGTGCTTTTTTTGTCGGACCAGCACTTCGCCGATACCGCCCGCACCATACCGCCGCTGGATTTCTCCCGTCTCGCTTACCACCGCCATCTGGCCGACCCGGATAATACCGAAAAACCTTACCGGCGCTACCGCCTGACCGCCAGCGGCATTTCACCGCGGCTGCTCCCCGGGGCGGTGCCGGGCGAGGTGGTGCTGGCCGACAGTGACGAGCACGACGAAGACGGCCATATCATAGAAGACGCCGCCACCAGGCGGCTCATGGTAGAAAAACGGCTGAGAAAGTCAGCTGGGCTTGCCGCCGAAATGGAAGAGCCGGAGATCTACGGCGACAGCGCGCCGGAATCTGTGCTGGTGGGCTTCGGTTCCACCTACGGGGCCCTGCGGGAAGCTGTGGACATTCTCCGCCGGGACGGGCACAAGGCAGCGCTGCTGCACTTCGCCGACCTGTGGCCCCTGCCCGTGGCCACCGTACGCCGGGTGCTGGCCGGCGGGGCCAAGTCTTTCTGTGTGGAACAGAACGCCACCGCCCAGCTGGCCAGGCTGCTTTTCCGCCAGACCGGGCTCAAAGCAGACCACAATATCCTTAAATACGACGGGCGGCCGTTTCTGGCCGAAGAAATTGCGGCGGAGGTGAATAAGCATGTGTAAGAATGCTCTGCTGACCGCTGAAACCGCCTGGTGCCCCGGCTGCGGCAATTTCGGCATCCGTGAAGCCCTGGCCGAAGCCGTCTGCGAGCTGGGGCTGCCGTTACACCGGATCCTGCTGTGTTCCGGCATCGGCCAGGCGGCCAAGCTTCCCCATTACCTGCGGCTGAGCGGCTTCAACGGCCTGCACGGCCGCGCGCTGCCCCCGGCCGTAGGGGCCAAGGCAGCCAACACAGCGCTGGTTGTGATCGTCGCTTCCGGCGACGGCGACACCTACGGCGAGGGAGGCAACCATTTTCTCCACACCATCCGGCGCAACCCGGATATCGCCCACTTCGTCCACAACAACCAGGTTTACGGCCTGACCAAAGGCCAGGCCAGCCCCACCAGCGAACCGGGCATGGTCACCGGAGTCCAGACAATGGGAGTCACCCTACCGCCCTTTAACCCCCTCCTGGTGGCCCTGTCCCTGGGAGCAGGTTTCGTAGCCCGCTCTTTTTCCGGTGAGCAGGAACACCTGAAAGAGATGATGAAAGCGGCCATCAGCTTCCCCGGTTACGCCCTGGTAGACATCCTGCAGCCATGTGTTTCTTTTAATAAAATAAATACCTTTTCCTGGTACCGGAAAAGGGTTAAAAAAATCCAGAACCACGACCCCACCGACTGGCGGGCCGCCGCGGACCTGGCCCGCCGCTGGGGAGAGGAAATACCCATCGGCATCTTCTACAGCGCCCCCCGCCCCACTTTCGAGTCCCATTTCCCCGCCTTGCGCGGCACCCCCCTTGTTGAACTCCCCTTCGACCCGTCCTCCCTCTCCCATCTCCAGGACGAGTTCTTTTAAAAAAAGATGACACGGGGACGGTTCTCTTGTCACGGCGACAAAAGAACCCCCGTGCCATTTGATTGAACATTAGAACCTTTTGTTCATTTGTTTTTCAGGTCCGGGCGGAGAAACCTTCCCCCACCACTTCATGGATGTTGCCCACTATCACAAAAGCGTTTTTATCCAGCTCGTAAACCAGCGCTTTCAGCCGCGACACCTCCGACTGGGCAACCACGGTCAGGACCATCTCCCGGGTTTGGCCGGTATAGGCGCCTTTGCCGGTGAGGACAGTGGCACCGCGGTTTAATTCGCTTAAGACTTTTTTCGCGATCAGTTCCGTCTGGCCGGAGATGATGAGGGCAGCCTTGCTGTGGCTGAAGCCCTCCTGTACCAGGTCAATAACGCGGGCGCTGACGAAAAGCGAGATCAGGGCGTACATGGCCAGTTCCAGGTTAAAGACCAGCCCGGCCAGAGCTACCACCAGGAAATCCACTCCCAGCAGGCTCTGACCCGTGGTAAAGCCGAAAAATCTGGTCAGGAGCTGGGCCGCCAGCACCGTACCGCCGGTGGAACCGCGCGCCCGAAAGACAATGGCCAAGCCCACCCCCATCAGGATGCCGCCATACAGGGAGGCTAACAGCAGGTCCCTGGTTACCACCGGCAAAAAGACCAGCACCTCCACCAGCACGGAGAGGGCTACCGCCCCGAACAGTCCGCGCGAGAGAAACCGCCAGCCAAAATGGCAGGCGGCCAGTATAAACAGGGGGAGGTTGAGCAGTAGTATGGTGAGGCCCACCGGGATGCCCAGCAGGTAGAAAAAAACAACCCCCAGGCCGCTGATGCCGCCTGCGGCAATCCGGTTGGGGACCAGGAACATGTTAAAGGCCGCGGCCATAACCGCTGTTCCCAAAAATATCAGCGCATACTCCTTAAAAAGCTGACGCCCGGCCATGTCACATTGCCCCTTTTCTGCCTGCGGTCTGGCGGAGGTAAGATTCAATCAGGCAGTCCAGGTCGCCGTCCAGGACTGCCTCAATATTACCTACTTCCACACCGGTCCGGTGATCTTTCACCAGGGTATAAGGCTGGAACACATACGACCTGATCTGGCTTCCCCAGGCAATTTCCCTCTGCTCCCCGCGCAGGCTGGCTATTTCCTCCGCCTGCTGCCGCTGGTAGTGGTCGGCCAGACGGCCCCGCAGTATTTTCATGGCGCGGTCCCGGTTAGCGTGCTGGGACCGCTCGTTTTGGCACTGGACCACTATGCCGGTGGGCAGATGGGTTATGCGCACGGCGGAATCTGTGGTGTTCACATGCTGGCCCCCGGCGCCCCGGGCCCGGAAAGTATCAATCCTCAGGTCGTCTGGCGCTATCACTATTTCCTGGTCTTCTTCCGCCACCTCCGGCAACACGTCCAGCGAGGCAAAAGAGGTGTGGCGCCGTCTGGCGGCGTCAAAGGGCGAGATACGCACCAGCCGGTGCACTCCCCGTTCCGCTTTCAGATACCCGTAAGCGTTCTTACCCTTTACCAGCAGGGTGGCGCTTTTGACGCCGGCCTCGTCTCCGGGCAAAAGGTCCATGATTTCTACCTGGTAATTTCTCCTCTCCGCCCAGCGCGTATACATCCGCACCAGCATGGAGGCCCAGTCCTGGGACTCGGTGCCGCCGGCGCCGGGGTGAATGGAAATAATGGCGGAGTGACCATCATAGTGGCCGCGGAACAGCAGGGCCAGCTCCAGCTGCTCCATTTTGCCGGCCAAAACCACCAGTTTCTCCTCCGCTTCAGCCAGCAGAGCCTCGTCTTTTTCCTCTTCAGCCAGGGTGATGGTCACCTCCAGGTCAGAAAGCAGCTCCTCCATTTCCGCAATGGGATCCACATCTTCGCGCAGTTGTTTCAGCTCCCGGATAGCAGCCTGCGCCTTTTCCGCATCGTCCCAGAAAGAAGGCAGGCCGGTGCTCTCTTCCAGCTTCTTTATTTTTTCGCGCTTGCCGGCAAAGTCAAAGAGAAACACTCATTTCTGTGAAACGCTCAAGCAAAGCAGCAAATTCGGTTTTTATCTCCAGCGCCATTTTCACACCTGCTTTCCGCAGCATTTTTTGTGTTTTTTCCCGCTCCCGCAGGGACAGGGTTCGTTCCGCCCCACCTTGGCCGCACGAACCGGTCCGTGCCCAGCGGTGCCGCCACTGGGCGGCGTTTCGTTGGCCACCGCCACCGCCTGCCGCCTGGGTGGCGTCACCACCTGTACCCGGAAGAGCAGGCGGATGACGTCTTCCCTGATGGATCGCACCATCTCCTGGAACATATCATAAGCCTCATATTTGTATTCCACCAGCGGGTCGCGCTGGGCATAGGCCCGGAGCCCGATGCCCTGGCGCAGGTCGTCCATGGCGTCGATATGGTCCATCCAGCGGGTATCCACCACGCGCAGCAGGATAACCCGCTCCAGTTCCCGCATCGCCTCCTCCCCGAGGCGCTTTTCACGTTCGGTGTAGTAGGACAAAGCCGGCTCCAGGAGCATCTCCCGCAGTTCCTCCCTGCCTTTTCCCTTCAGGTCATGGGGTGAGAGACTCCTTGGCGGCAGGAAGATGCTTTCGGAGTGCCTGATAAGCTCTTTTAAGTCCCATTCTTCCTCATAGGTCTTGTCAGGGGCATACCGGGCCAGCGCTTCATCCACCAGCTCCCTGATCATATCCAGCACCTGGCCGCGCAGGTTCTCTCCTTCCACCACCCGGCGGCGCTGGCTGTAAATCAGCTCGCGCTGCTCATTGATGACGTTGTCGTACTCCAGGATGTGCCTGCGGATATCAAAGTTGCGCGCCTCCACCCTCTTTTGCGCCGTCTCGATGGCGCGGCTGATCAGGGGGTGATCAATGGGCGTGTCTTCATCCAGGCCCAGCTTTTCCATAATGCCCATGATGTTGTCCGAGCCGAACAGCCGCATCAGGTCGTCTTCCATGGAAATATAGAACTGGGAGGAGCCAGGGTCGCCCTGCCGGCCGGAACGGCCGCGCAGCTGGTTATCGATGCGCCTGGCCTCATGGCGCTCCGTGCCTATAATGTGCAGGCCACCCAGGCTTATAACCTGCTCCTTTTCCCGCCTGGTCAGATCCGCGAACTGTGCCGCCAGTTTTTCAAACTGCTCCCTGGCTTCTGCCCTGCCGGCTTCGCCGGTATCTTGGGCCTGCAGGAATTCCTCCAGCCGGACGCCGTACCTGGACCGGAATTCTTCTTCCGCCAGCACCACCGGGTTGCCGCCCAGGAGAATGTCCGTACCCCGGCCGGCCATATTGGTGGCAATGGTGACCGCCCCCCTCCGGCCCGCCTGGGCGATGATGGCCGCCTCGCGCTCGTGGTGCTTGGCGTTCAGCACCTCGTGGCGCACTCCCCGTTTTTGCAGGAGCCGGCTTAGCTCCTCTGATTTTTCGATGGAGATAGTGCCTACCAGCAGGGGCTGGCCGGTGGCGTGGCGCTCCACGATATCCTCTACCAGCGCCCTGAACTTGCCGCTCTCGGTTTTGTACACCACATCGGGCAGGTCCCGGCGGATCATGGGTTTGTTGGTGGGCACTTCTATAACGTCCATGCCGTAAATCTTCTGGAATTCCTCTTCCTCGGTGCGGGCGGTACCGGTCATGCCGGCGATTTTGCGGTACATGCGGAAATAATTCTGGAAGGTGATGGTAGCCAGCGTCTTGCTCTCCCTGGCCACTTTCACGTTTTCCTTGGCCTCGATCATCTGGTGCAGGCCCTCACTGTAGCGGCGCCCGTGCATCAGCCGCCCGGTAAACTCGTCCACTATAATAATTTCGCCCTTATCGCTGACCACGTAGTCCCGGTCCCGCTGCATCAGCGCCTGCGCTTTCAGGGCCTGGAGCACCAGCGTCCTGATCTGGCGGTTTTTTTCCACCGCCTCCACCGCCGCCGTGTCCTGTCCGGCGGTTTCGTCTTCTTCGCTCCCTGCTGTCTCTTCATCACCGTAGAGATTGGGGATGCCAAGCAGCGCCTCAACCCGATGCTGTCCCGCCTCGGTCAGGTCCACAGTGTGGGCTTTCTCGTCCACTTCGTAATCTGTATTCTTTTTAAGGCGCCGGGCCAGCTCGGAGTAACGGCGGTAGTCGGTTTCGTCTTTTTCCGCCTGTCCGGAAATAATAAGCGGCGTCCTGGCCTCGTCAATAAGGATGCTGTCCACTTCGTCCACGATGGCATAATATAATTCCCGCTGCACCAGGTCTTCCCGGTAGAGCACCATGTTGTCGCGCAGGTAATCGAACCCGAACTCGTTGTTGGTGCCGTACGTTATATCGGCGCCGTAGCTGGCCCTGCGCTCAGCCGGGCTCAGGCCGTGCACGATCAAACCCACCGTCAGCCCCAGGTACTGGTAAACCGGCGCCATCCAGTCGCGGTCACGCCTGGCCAGGTAGTCGTTTACGGTGACAATATGCACACCGCGGCCAAGCAAAGCATTGAGGTAGGCGGGCAGGGTAGCCACCAGCGTCTTACCCTCGCCGGTTTTCATCTCCGCTATCCGCCCCTGGTGCAGGATGATGCCTCCCAGCAGCTGCACGTCAAAGTGCTCCATCTTCAGGGTGCGGCGGGCCGCTTCCCTGACCGCGGCAAAGGCCTCGGGCAGAATGTTCCAGAGCGCCTGCCGTTCGGCAGCCAGCAGCCTGGCTTCAGCGTCTTTTACTTCCTGGGCCAGCAAACGCCTCTCAGCGGAGTCAGCAGCCTCGTTGAACTGTTTCCTGACCAGGGCCGCCTCCTGCCGTGAGGCCGACAGCTCTTCGTCCAGGCGGCGCCGGAAGCCTACGGTCAGCTCCTTAAACTCCGCCGCGGAAAGAGCCGCCATACGCTCTCTCTGTGCATTTATCCCGGCTACCAGCGGTTCTATCTTCCTCAGTTCACGCTGGTTGACGTCACCTATAATCCTGGCGAGCAAGCCCCGCATCGGCAAAGCCCCCTGTCAGCCTTAATGTGCAAAAGGGAACCCTCAGGTTCCCGCGTTTCCATAACCTTGTTATGCCACAGGACAAATTTATTTTACCACTAATCTTTTTCCGGTACAAGTGCCGCCGGCTTGGCCGGAGCGAGCATGCGATACTGGATAAAAGCAAAGATACCAAGGACGATAAAAATGTCGCCGATGCTGACAACACTGCGCAGGGGCAGGTATAAAGGCACCGGTATAATGTCCGCCAGAAACGGGAGCAGGGTCCCTTCAGCCAGCAGGGTGTGAGTGCCGGACGGTTGCGCCGACAAGCCAGCCCGGGCAATGGCAGCGGCCGAAACAGGCATTTTCCCGCCGTTGGCCGTTATCACCAGGAAATTGAGGAAGCTGCCGAAACCGAAGGTTTTCATGCCCGGCTGCCGGTGGTTGGCCAGCACCATATAAATTAACAGCACATAAGCGGCAACCTGCAACCAGGAAGCGGGGGCCACCCCCCGCTGGGAAAGGGCGCCCGCGGCAACCCTGAGGATGATGGCCGCCCAGACCAGGGGAAAGGCCTTCAGGCCCAACTCTTCAAGCCTCTTCAGGCTGCCGCCGCGCAGTAACCCCACCGCCGCCGCCAGGACAATTCCGGTCACAATCATTATGCTATCTCTCCCTTCCGCCGCAAAACCCTGACAAAAGCGCTGACCACCCTGCCACAGAACTGCAGGTCGGCACAGCGCTGCAGTTCGTCCACGGCGTCCTGCTTGCTCATGGGTGTACGGTACACCCGCTCCGAGGTCATGGCGTCAAAGGCGTCAGCCACTCCCACTATTTTGGCTCCCAGGGACATCTCGTCCCCTTGCAGTCCGTCCGGGTAGCCCCGGCCGTCGATGCGCTCGTGGTGATGGCGCACTATATCGGCATACTCGCCTATGAACTTGATGTTGCTGATAATGTCCGCGCCCACCGCGGCGTGGCTCCGGATAATATCAAACTCCTCGTCGGAAAGCCGGGTCGGCTTGTTCAGGATGTTCTCCGGGATGCCTATTTTCCCGATGTCGTGCATCAGCGCCAGGTATTCCAGCTTCTCCACAAAATCCTCGGGCAGCTTCATCTCCTGTGCAATCAGGACCACATAGCGCGCCACCCGCTCGGAATGGCCGTGGGTGTAGTGGTCCTTGGCATCGATGGCCTTGGTCAGGGCCCTGATGGTGCTGAGGTACTGGTTGCGCATGTCCATGTACATGATGAAGGTGTGCCGCGCCAGCATCAGGGGGATGATGAGCAGCAGCACACCGGGTATCCCCATGTTGACATAAACCACGGCGATGAGGATGCCAAGGGGAGCCACCGCCAGGTAGTTAGCAGCAGCCCAACGGAAGTTGGTAAGCCAGACGCCAAAAATCGATAATTTTTGAGATAGGCACATTACTATCATAATAAGTGTGGAATTTATTAAAAAATAAGTTAAAACGCTAAATGCAATCGGGATTAAATCTCCCGGCAGGCGCACCTGGCCCAGGGTGCCACCAGCCCAAAGATAGACGTAGCCCGCTACCCCGGCGGCTAGCGTCAGCTGGGCGGCATTAAATACAAGCCGGTGAAGTCTCGATTTATAGTGTTTAAAGTCTCTGATATGTATAATTGCACTCATCTTTGCCCAAGCCGCCGCCGCCGGGCCCATCAGCATAATCAGAGCCAGGCTGATGGCAAAGGCCACGGAAACGCTGGTCTGACCCCGCGGCATGGGCACGGCCAGGTTGTCTATGATGATATTCAAAACAATAAAGAAAAGGAGCGGCCAGCCCAGGACTTCCCGGCCGGGCATATTCAGGAACAGAAAAATAAAGGCGGCCAAAACCACCAAAACAATAAATATTTGCGTTCCCCTGTTTTCGTCTCGGAAAGACATGAGTCCGCCTCCGCTTTATAAAAAGGACCGACAATTATTTAAAATTACCACCTGAAATCGGCGCCACCGGCAAGGAGCAGAGCGCTCAGCGCCAGCAATACACGGATGAGCTTCGCCATTTAAGTTATCCCCCTCTACGGTTTTCTCCGCCGTCTCCGCTATTTGGCGGCGGGATAACCGCTCCGCTGGGGACAAAATTGTCGGTCCTTTTTTGCTGTCAGATATCGGTGGTTACCCTGCGGTTAAGCGCGGAAAGCACCGCCCTTACCACCGCCTCTTTTTCGTCCTGCCTGACCAGGGCGATGCCGACCAGTGATTCCTCCTGCGACCCTTTGATATAAGTGAGAGCCACGCAGACCACCTGCCTGCTGCCAAGGGTAAACAGGTTTACTTCTTCCAGGAGGAGGCAGGTGCCATTGTCAAGGAAGCCGCCCGCCGCCTGCAAGGTAGCCTCCGCCACCAGGCGCAGGCGGTTGGCCCGCGAGCCGGCTCCGCTGAGTTTGCCCTGGCAGCTTTTTTTGGCTGAAGCCAGCTCCACCACCGCTTCCATCCGGTTCCCCTGCAGCGCAACCTGGATGGAGGAGAATTTCAGGCGCTTTTCCTGGGGCAGCTTTTGTTCTTTCTTAAGCTGCACCACCGAAACTTTTTTGTGGTCCAGGTCCAGCCCGTACTCCACGCGGAAAAGAGTCTCAATGTCCCGCACTATCTGTTTGGCACTGCGCACGTCGTCGGCCAGGACATGGATTTCTTCTATTTGCCTGCTTTCTCCGGGGACGATATTGACAGAGATGACATCGCGAATTTGTCTGATAAGACTTTCGCAGTCCTCCAGCCTGATCTCTTTGGGAGCATCAGCCAAGGCCTATCCCTCCGTTCTTGTTTTTTCGCCTGATGCTCCCCCGAAAGCATTTTGCAGGCACATTTCCCAAAAATTTCAATACTGTCACTGCATTATTCGACCCATGGCGCGAAATTCCTTCTTCTTTGGCCAAAAACCTTACAGAAGGCAGCCCAGTTCCTGGGTGAAGGCATAGATACAGCCGGTCACCAGTGAATGCCCGCCCATCAGTACCGGCAGGCCCGAGCCGGTAGCGGCCAGGGTGAATTCCCTGGCCCAGGGATCACTTACCAGGTCAGCGCGGCCCAGGTCGGACCAGAAGCGGTCGGCGTCACTCAGGTCTTTCTTCATATGGGCAAAGATGACACGGTTGTCTATCAGTGCGCCCTGAACCGTTTTGGCCAGGTAATGAAAAAATTTCTCCGGTCCGACCTCTTCCAGCCAGTAGCCAAGCAGGGAAACCACCTGCCCGCTCTCCAGCCTGCCCAGCGCCTTCATGCCCCGCTCCTCGGAAAAAACCCTGAGACGGATTTTAAAATGACTGTTGAGGCGGGCGATGGCCGGCGCGCCCACCCGGCCGATCAGGGCTACTTCCAGGTAGTCTCCGCGCAAAATCTGCTTAAACTTTTCCACCGCCGAAAGGTCAAGCTGCAGGGAGTCGAGGGCGCAGCGCAACCGCGGGCCGCCAAAAGGGGAGGCGGCCAAAACCAGGAGGTCGGCCGGGGTATCGATATCAAACTGGGTACCCAGTGTGGCGGGCATCAGCACCTGCTCCAGGCGGGCCTGGTAGCGCAGCAGCATGGCCAGCTCGTTGTCGGTGGCCGGCAGGGGATAATCCCGCAGCACCGCGGCCGGACTGAAGGCAATTATATCGGCTGATTGGACGTTGTTGGTAACGAAGCGGTTTGCCCCCTCCGGCACCTGGCGGCATGCAGCCGCCAGCTCCGCGGCGGATATAAGCGGCACGGCCGCCCCGCCCAGGTAAAGCAGGCGCCGGATCTGGTGCCTTTCCACCAGGTCCAGCAGCTGGCGGCCGAAATGAAAGCGGGAATGAGGGATATGGTTTAATTCCACCCGCAGGCGTGGGTCAGCAGCCAGGCCGGCCAGTTCCGGCCTGTCGGTGACCAGGAAAATCCTGCCTACCTCCGGTACAGCCAGTAGCTTGTCCAGGTTGTCGGCCAGCGCCGCGTGGCGGACCTTTACCATCATGTCTTCAACCGTGCTGGCAGTTTTGCCGCCTTCGAAAATAACCGCGTCCAACATATGATTCCTCCCGGTAAACAGTGCTACTTTAAAAAGCCGGCGCTTTCGCCGGCTTTTGCAATGTCGGTTATTTGAGTGTGGGTTCAATTAACCCGTAATTGCCGTCTTTTCGCCGGTAAACCACGTTTACTTCGTCGGTATCGGCATTGGCGAACACAAAGAAATCGTGACCAAGCAAATCCATCTGCAGGATGGCCTCTTCCACCGGCATCGGTTTTACAGGGAAGCGCTTGGTCCGCACCACCTGCGGTTCCCCTTCCTCCTCCACCTTGGGCAGTTCGGCTGCGGCCCTGATGCCTCCGGTCTGGCGGGCTTTGCGGTTAATCCTGGTCTTGTACTTGGCAATCTGTCTTTCCAGCTTGTCGACCACCATATCTATGGACGCATACATGTCATTGGTGGCTTCCTCAGCCCTCAGTATCATGCCGTTGACCATTACGGTCACTTCCACTGTATGTAAGCCGCGGACCACGCCCAGCGACACCTGTGCCTCCGTACCGAAATCAAAATACTTGTTTATTTTGCCTACACGCTTTTGCGCATGCTCCCTGAGGGCTTCGGTAACCTCAATATTTTTGCCCCTGACAGAAAGCTTCATGATTGTCCACCCCTTCTTTGCTTTATTATAATTATTCCCCCGCCGCCATGGAAAATCCTGCCCTCGCCGCAGCTGGCCGCAAATCTTTTGTTACAAGTAAAATCCCAAAACTGTGTTTTGGGATTTTGCAGGCAGTATGTCCAGGCAGTATTGTTACAGTTTTACCACATTGGCCGCCTGTGGTCCGCGTTCACCCTGAACAATATCAAACTGAACTTCCTGTCCCTCGCTCAGTGTTTTGAACCCTTCCTCCCGGATAGCGGAAAAGTGGACAAAAACATCCCCGCCGTCCTCTTTTTCAATGAACCCGTAACCTTTTTCCTGATTGAACCATTTTACTTTGCCGTACAATGTCATTCCTCCCAGAAAGATAAAACTATGCCAAAGCTGGCACACAACACAGGAATAAGTTATCACAGTTCGGCCATAATGTCAACTTGCACCTGGCGCCACCGCTGCCACAGCCAGGTATACCCGGGAGGCGCCGGCCGCCAGCAGCGGTTGGGCGGCATGGTGAGCGGTAGCACCAGTGGTAAGGAGGTCATCCACCAGGAGAACATTGCCGGCCACCTCTTCTTTTGGCAATATCCGGAAAGCTCCTTCTACATTTTGCCAGCGCATGCCGGCGCCCAGCCGGGTCTGGCTCGGCGTGGGCCGCGTGCGCTGCAAAACCGGGCGAAGCGGCACGCCCAGTTCGGCGCTGACTGTGCGGGCCAGCAGCATTGACTGGTCAAACCCGCGCTCTTTAACCTTTGCCGGGTGCAGAGGCACCGGGACCACCGCGGAAAATTCCGGCCATCCGCTTTCTTTAACCCGGCGGGCCATCAACCTGCCCAGCGGCACCGAGAGCCTTGACTTCCCCCTGTACTTGTAATGATGGATCGTTTTTTTCAGCCCGCCCTGAAATAACTCCACCGCGCAGGCGGCTTCAAAGTTAAGCCGCCGCCCGCTGCAGTGCAGGCAGCACCGGTACACCGGCGGGACCGGCCGGCTGCAACGCCCGCAGCGGGCAGGCCGGTCTGACAGTGCCATAAGGCAGGCCTGGCAGGTGCTGAGGCCATGGGGATCTTCCCCGGGGAAGCACCCGCAGAAGAGGCAGCGCGGCGGGAAGAGGAGTTCCAGAAACGAGACCAGAAAACTCAAATTGCCTGCACCGTCCTGTTGCCAGCCAGTCGGTAGGCCAGGCGGCTGTAGCGGTGGGCCACCCTGTTGTTTCTCACAGTTATGCCCAGCGCTTTTTTGGTACCGATGAGCACCACCAGCTCCCGGGCCCGGGTAATGGCGGTGTAAAGGAGGTTGCGCTGCAGCATTACGTAATGCTGGGTAACCACCGGCAGCACCACCACCGGGTATTCGCTGCCCTGGCTTTTATGGACGGAGACGGCGTAGGAAAGCACCAGCTCTTCCAGCTCGGTAAGGTCATAAACCACGTCACGGGCGCCGCCCACATCGGGATAGCGCACGTGGATTTCCCCGTCTTCGCCGCTGATATGGACGATACGCCCCATATCGCCGTTAAAAACTTCTTTCTGGTAGTTGTTGCGGATCTGCATAACCTTATCGCCGAGGCGGAAAACAACGCCTCCGCTTCTCAGCTCCGGCCTGGCGGGGGAGGGCGGGTTCAGTTCCTGCTGCAGGCGCAGGTTCAGGTTATCCACGCCCAGCAGATTGCGCCGCATGGGGCTTAGCACCTGGATGTCGTCTGTGGCGTCGCGGTTGCGGAAACGGGGCAGCCGGCGCGCGCAAAGGTCAAGGATGGTATCCAGGATTTTTTCCGGTTCAGCTTCCTCCAGAAAGTAAAAATCACCCGCTTCCCCGTCGGTCTGCGGCATCCGGCCGGAATTGACGCGGTGGGCGTTGGTGACAATGGCGCTTTCCGCCGCCTGGCGGAAAACCTGGTTGAGCCTGGCCACCGGTACCGCACCGGAGCAGATAATGTCGCGCAGCACACAGCCCGGTCCCACTGAGGGCAGCTGGTCCACGTCGCCCACCAGGACCAGGCGGCACCCGGCGGGAACCGCCCGCAGCAGATGCCAGAGCAGGGGCAGGTCCACCATTGACACTTCATCCACCACCAGCACATGGGCGCGCAGCGGGCGCGTTTCGTCACGCTGGAAACGAAAACCGCCCTCCTCCACCGGAGCGTATTCCAGCAGCCGGTGCAGCGTTTTGGCCTCCAGGCCCGTAGCTTCGGTCATCCGTTTGGCCGCCCGGCCGGTGGGCGCCGCCAGCAGTACCTCCAGCCCCTGCTGCCGGAAGATATCAAGCAACGTTTTGATGGTAGTGGTTTTGCCGGTTCCCGGGCCGCCGGTTATGACCAGCAGGCCAGTCTCCAGCGCCATATCCACCGCCTTTTGCTGCCCTTCCGACAGGTTAAAGCACCGCAAATCACCGGGAGCGGGCCGGCCGGCGGCCGGGGGAAACGTACCGGCGGCCAAGTCCAGCAGTTTTTCCGCCACCTGTTTTTCCGCATAAAAAAGCCCGGGCAGGTAAACAGCCTCTTCGTCCCCAATGGCTTCCCCGACCAGCTGCCCGCCGTCAATGAGGAGGCCAATCTGGCTGTCCACCAGCGCGGCGCTGATTTCATCCTCACCCCCCAGGGCCTCCACAGCCCTGCTCACCAGTTCCGGGCGCGGCAGGTAGACGTGCCCCTCTTCCTGCGCCTGCCCAAGCAGAAAAGTCAGGGCGGCGCGCAGGCGGTGGGGCGAATCAGGGGCCAGCCCCATCTCCAGGGCTATCTTGTCGGCGGTACGGAAACCCACGCCAAAGACGTCCTCCGCCAGCCGGTAGGGATTCTCCCTGACCCTGGCCACAGTGTCGTCACCGTAACGGCGGTAGATCCTGGCGGCGTAACCCGGGCTGACGCCGTAACCCTGCAGAAATGTCATCACATTTATCACTTCACGCCGCTCTTTTAAGCTGTGGGAAATCATGGCGGCCCTCCTGTCACCGATCCCCTCGATGTGGGTCAGCAAGGAAGGTTGCTTTTCTATGACTTCCAGGGCCCTTTCGCCGAAACGTTCCACGATTTTTTCCGCGGTAACCGGACCTACGCCCTTCACCAGGCCCGAGGCCAGGAATCTCCTGATGCCAACAACAGTTTGCGGAACCACGACCTGGCAGGCTTTTACCCTAAACTGGCGGCCGTACTCGGGGTGCTGGAACCACTCACCCTTCAGCCGCAGCTTCTCACCCGCGCTCAGTTCAGGCAGGTTGCCGGTGATGGTGCAGAGTTCCCCGCCCTCCTGGCGCAGCCGCGCCACCATGAACATGCTGCGGTCGTTATAATAGGTAACTCTCTCCAGGACTCCTTCCAGCAGATCCACTTTTTTACCTCCGGAGGATAAGGTAAGGGGGTACACCTTTTGCTGAAAGCTTTTTTCAGCCTTCAATACAGCTGCACGAACCAGACGGCGGCTATGGGATGGAGTTTTTTCATTTCTTCGATGATTTCCTTCGGTACCGGGTTATCCACCTGTATAACCATAACCGCTTCGCCGCCGATGGATTCGCGCCCCACCTGCATGCCGGCGATATTTATTTTGTTTTTGCCAAGCAAAGTGCCCACATTGCCGATAACCCCCGGTATATCCAGGTGATTGGTAACAATCATGTACCGGGAGGGTGATACTTCGATGCGGTGACGGCCGATCTGGACAATGCGGGGAGCTTTGTTGAACAGGGTCCCGGCGATGGTGTTAACGCCCTCATCGGTTTTGACGTTGACCGTGATCAGGCTGGTAAAGTCTTCGGTGGCGCTGCTGGTCATCTCCCTGACCCTGATGCCGCGCTGCACGGCCAAAAGCGGCGCGTTCACATAGTTGACCGAATCATGGAGGATAAAGGAAAGCAGGCCGACCAGAAACGAATTGGTAAGCGCGTTGACCGGGTGGGCGGCAATATCTCCGCTGTAGAGGAGCTCCACCTCCCGCACCTGACCGCTGAAAACCTGGGTGTAGAAAGAACCGAGAATACGCATAAGGGGAAGAAAAGGCCTGAGGGCGCTGAAGGTTTCGGGGTTGATGGCGGGCAGGTTGATGGCGCTGGCCACCGGTTCGCCGTACAGCGCGTGCAGCACCTGCTCAGCCACCTGCAGGGAGACATTGGCCTGGGCCTCCTCGGTGGAATCCGCCACGTGTGGTGTGGCGATGACATTTTCCAGGCTTAAAAGGGGGCTGTCCAGATCCGGTTCGTTTTCAAACACATCCAGGGCGGCGCCGGCCACTTTTCCTGATTTCAGTGCCAGGTAAAGGCTGTCCTCGTCTATAAGGCCGCCGCTGGCGCAGTTTATGATGCGGACTCCGTCCTTCATCAGAGCCAGCTCCCGGCTGCCGATGATATGATAGCTGCCGGCCGTCAGCGGCGCGTGCAGGGAAATGATGTCCGACCGGGCGCACAGCTCTTCCAGCGTCACCAGCTCCACGCCCAGTCTTTCGGCCTGCTGCGACGGGATATAAGGGTCATATACGATAATTTTCATGCCCAGGGCCGCCGCTCTTTTGCTTACCTCCGAACCGGTGCGGCCGATTCCCACCAGCCCCAGCGTCTTTTTATAAAGCTCTGTTCCCATATAGCGGGAGCGCTTCCACTCCCCCGCTTTCAGGGAAAAATGAGCGGAGGGAATGTTCCGTGCCAGTGACATCAACATGGCTATGGTATGTTCCGCCCTGGCGATGATATTGCCATCCGGCACATTCACCACCACTATGCCGCGTTCGGTGGCCGCCTCCACATCAATATTGCCCACACCCTCCCCGGCCCGGCCTATTACTTTCAGCCTTGACCCGGCTGCCAGCACTTCCCTGGTTACCATGGTGGCGCCGCGTACAATCAGCGCATCGTAACCGGCAATCCGTTCTATCAGTTCTTCCGGCGCCAGATCTGCCGCCAGCTCCACCCCGGCCCGTTCTTTCAGCTTTTCGATGCCGTGCCGGGAAATGGAGCCGCAGACCAGTATGCTGAAGTCTCCGCCGCTTTGCCCGGCGCTTTGGTTTGCAGGGAAATAACTCATTATGCCACCTCCGGCTAAAAATAAAAGGCACGTATTACCATTTCGCCGTTAAAGCGCTTTTTCCTCTATGTAAGGGAGGCGGGCCTCCCTTGTGCGCTACGTGAAAGAAATAATCTCCGTTACCTCGCGGGACACCAGCCGGGCCCTGACTTTGCCCACCACCGCGCCGCCGGCGGTGTGAAAGATGTTTTTGGCGATGATGTGGTCCATAACCTCCTCCACGGCCGCCTCCGTCACTCCTGAAACCGGACTTGGCAGCGTTATGGTGAACAGGGAGTCTGCTTCATTGCGGAAAACCAGCTGAAGAACTTCTTCCATGCTATCACCTCCCCCGTTTGCTTCGTAAACCGCTACCCGCTTACCAGCTCACCGTCGTCAATGCGGCGCAGGGACACCACCGGCAGGGCCTGCAGGGAAAGCAGGGAGGTTATGGCATCATAGATATCCTGGTGACTGGCCTGCGGGCGGATCCGGCTGAAGGTACGGGTGGTATAAACCGGTTCACCCTGGCCATCCACACCTTTCTGCAGTCTCACCTGGCAGCGGCTGTAGTTGGGAAGAAGGGTCACAGCCATCTGGTTCACCACCTTTGCTTATAATACCGCGCGGTGAATCCATTATAAAAAGGGGAGCTTTGCCGGTCAACCCCACAGTTTGGCCTGCACCCCGGGGAAAAGGGAGCGGGGCTGCCGGATGTCATATCTAAACCACCGGTTCCTGGCAAAAGTTAAGGACGCCACCACCTGGTGCCGTCCCTGCTTTTATAACCCTGCCTCACTCCGCAACAGTTCGGCCCGGTCGGTAAGTTCCCAGGGCAGTTCCAGGTCGGCTCGTCCGAAGTGGCCGTAAGCCGCCACCTGTTTGTAAATCGGGCGCCTCAGCTTTAGCTGGCGGATAATGACAGCAGGCCTGAGGTCAAAAACTGCCTGGACAATTTTTTCTATCCTGGCCTCTTCAATAACGCCGGTACCGAAAGTCTCCACCATAAGGGAAACCGGTTTGGCCACACCGATGGCATAGGCCAGCTGTACCTCGCACTTGGTTGCCAGTCCCGCCGCCACAATATTTTTTGCCACATAGCGGGCGGCATAAGCCGCTGACCTGTCCACCTTGGTGGGATCTTTGCCGGAAAACGCTCCGCCGCCGTGACGGGCGTAACCCCCGTAAGTATCCACGATTATCTTGCGGCCGGTAAGTCCGGCATCACCCTGCGGGCCTCCCACCACAAAGCGGCCGGTGGGGTTGACAAAATAGCGGGTGCCGGCGGCAAGATACTTACCGGGAACCACCTCCTGCACCACCGCTTCCAGTATGTCTTTGCGGATTTTTTCCAGGGGGACATCATCCCGATGCTGTGCGGAGACTACCACAGTATCAATGGCAACCGGAAGGCTGTTTTCATAACGTACCGTGACCTGCGTCTTGCCGTCGGGGCGCAGGTAGGACAGTATTTTTTCCCGCCGCACCTGGGCCAGGCGGCGGGCCAGCCGGTGGGCCATGGCTATGGGCAGCGGCATTAGCTCCGGTGTTTCGGTACAGGCAAAGCCAAACATCATGCCCTGGTCGCCGGCACCGATGGCATCAGGATCCCCGTCGGCAAACTCGCCGCTTTTGGCTTCCAGGCAGCGGTTGACACCCATGGCGATATCCGGTGACTGCTCGTCAATGGAGGTGAGTACGGCACAGGTATCGCCGTCAAACCCGTACTTGGCCCGTGTATAGCCAATCCCCTTAATTGTACTGCGTACAACATAAGGGATATCCACATAACAGGAAGTGGTAATCTCGCCGGCTACCAGCACCAGGCCGGTGGTAACGGAAGTCTCTGCTGCCACCCGGGCCAGGGGGTCTTTCTCCAGGATGGCGTCCAGAATAGCGTCTGAAATCTGGTCGGCCACCTTGTCAGGATGGCCTTCGGTTACCGACTCCGAAGTGAAAAGAAAACTCTTGCCCATCTTGCAACCTCCTATTTAAGTAGCTTTTGGCAAAGGGCTGCTTTTATTCCGGCCTTCCTTACCAATAAAAAAAACCTCTTTTCGATTTAAGAGGTCCTTTTTTCAGGAAGCACCTCTCTTATCTACCAGGATGGAGTTACCACCCTGCTGGAATTGGCACCGTTGACGCGCGTCCGGTTGCCGGGTTTCATCGGGCCAGTCCCTCCACCTCTCTGGATAAGAGTATGCGGTTTTTGCAGTTAAATAATAACGGAAACGCCTCTGGCTGTCAACTGGTTTTACGGGACCGGTGCCTTTAACGGTCAACCAGGGCAAACATCAGCTCACCGGTGGCAGCGGTCTTGCCGTCCACCGTGGCGGTGCCGCGTCCTTTACCCACAGGCCCACGCATTTTAATCACCTCCAGCTCCAGGTAAAGCGTGTCGCCGGGCACCACCTGCCGTTTAAAACGCAACCCGTCGATACCGGTAAAAAGCGCCAGCCGCCCTTTGTTTTCCGGCAGGGTCAAAATGGCCGCCGCTCCGACCTGGGCCATGGCCTCAACGATCAGGACACCCGGCATAACCGGGTAGCCAGGGAAATGGCCCTGGAAAAAGGGCTCGTTGACGGTAACGTTTTTAATGCCCCGGGCGCGCTCACCCGGGATAACTTCCAGCAGGCGGTCCACCAGCAAAAAAGGGTAACGGTGCGGGATGATTTCCTGTATGTTCCAGTCGCTCACAGGCGGTCCCTCCCTAAAAATTCTGGGCCATTTTTTCTTTCAGCGCAGCCAGCTGCCTCTCCCACCAGAGCAGGCGTTCTTCGTCCTCCTCGCGGCTTAAAGTGTCTTCCAGGCGCCGGTTAAATTCACCGGCGGCCTGCTGCCAGTCACTCAGGAGCTGGTCTGCCTTAACCCTGGCCATGGCCTTGGCGGTGAAAGATATTGACGGCTCGGCCGCCCTCAGTTCCAGCGTTTCCAGGTACTCCGGGATATACACGGGCAGGCCGAACTCGCTCCCGATATCCCGGGCAAAACTGGTCAACACTTCCTGCTCGCCGTGTACCAGGATAACCTGTTTCGGTTTCCTCAAAAACCTACTTACCCATTTAAGCAGTTCCCCCCGGTCGGCGTGGGCGGAGAAACCGTCAATGCTTACCACGTCGGCCCGGACCACTATTTCTTCACCAAAAATGGTGACTTTTTTGGCGCCGTCCCTGATCTGGCGGCCCAGCGTCCCCTCCGCCTGGTAACCTATAAAAAGGATGGTGGATTCTTTCCGCCACAGGTTATGCTTGAGGTGGTGCTTGATGCGGCCGGCTTCAGCCATGCCACTGGCGGAGATTATCAGGGCGCCTCCCGGCAGGTTGTTGATGGCCTGGGACTCCTGTGCCGTCCTGGTATAAATGACCTCGGGGAAGTTAAACGGATCCTGGCCACTGTAAAGCAGCTGGCGCATCCGCAGATCAAAGCATTCAGGGTGGCGGGAAAAAATTTCGGTAGCAGAGATGGCCAGCGGGCTGTCAATATAGATGGGGAGCCTGGCGACGCGGCCCTCCCTGATCAGCAGGTTAAGGTAATAAAGGATTTCCTGGGTTCTGCCCACGGCAAAAGACGGCACCACGATATTGCCGCCGCGCGCCAGCGTCCTGTTGATTACGCCTGCCAGGATATCAAGTTTTTCTTCCTCCTGCTCGTGCAGGCGGGTGCCGTAAGTGCCCTCCAGCACCAGCCAGTCCGCCTCCTCCACCACGTCGGGGTCGCGGATGATGGGCTGGTCTGATTTGCCCAGGTCTCCCGAAAAGACTATTTTCTGCAGGTTCTGTCCCTCGATGACTGACAGCTCTATAACAGCGGAGCCCAGTATATGCCCTGCATCGTAAAACTTCAGTGAAATTTGCGGCGAAAGGGATATGGTTTCGTAGTAATCGACCCCCTGGAGGTAATCCAGCGCAGCGTAGGCGTCGGCCACAGAATAAAGCGGTTCAACCACCGGCCGGCCCGCCCGGCGGTTTTTCCGGTTGACCCACTCAGTCTCCATCTCCTGGATATGGGCGCTGTCCGGGAGCATTATGCCGCACAGGTCCACTGTCGCTCTGGTGGCCAGGATTTTCCCCGTAAAACCGTCTTTAATAAGGCGTGGCACCATTCCGCTGTGGTCAATATGGGCGTGGGTCAGCAAAATGTAGTCCAACTGTGCTGGGTCGTAATGATAATCGCGCAGATTTCTCTCGCGCAGCCGCTTGTTCCCCTGGAAAAGGCCGCAGTCTATCAGGATTTTTTTGCCGGAGGCTTCAAGCAGAAAAGAAGACCCTGTCACCGTCCGGGCGCCGCCGCAGAATTTCAGAAGCATGGCGTCCCCCCATTCCTGGTACCTCTGTTATTCGACCCCGGGAGAGCTTTCTCCTACCGGCGCCGCTTTTTTTGCCAGGGCCAGCATAGCCCGCACCTCGTCATCGCCAAGCTGGCGGAAGTCCCGGTAAAAGCGGCCCACAGCGTCAAAATTTTCCGGCTGCAACGGGCAGACTACCCGGTCCACTTCCCTGGCCAGCATGACAATGGTATCGGGCGGACCCACCGGAACAGCCAGAACAAGCTCTTTGGGCCGGCGCCGGGCCACGGACTGCAGCGCCGCCGTAATCGTAAAACCGGTGGCTACCCCGTCATCCACCACAATCACAGTCCTGCCTTCCACCGCGGCGGGCACAGCCGACCCGCGGTAAAGGGTAAGGCGCCTTTTTATTTCCGCCACTTCTTTTTCCGCTGCGCTGTTTATGTAGCTGTCGCTTACCCCCAGGGCATTGATCAGGTGAGGGTTTAACAGGACTTCGCCGTCTTCGCAGACCGCCCCGATGGCCAGCTCAGGCTGGTGGGGCGCCCCGATTTTGCGGGGGATTATCAGGTCCAGCTCAAAAGACAGCGCCTGCACCAGGGGCAGGGCCACCGGCACACCGCCGCGCGGCACAGCCAGTACCAGGCCGCCTTGGCCGCTGTAACCGGCCAGCAGACCCGCCAGCACGCGCCCGGCCTCGGTGCGGTCGCGGTATCCGGTAATAGGCATCAATAGCACCTCCGGGAAACAGGCTTAGATAAGTATGGGCAGGCGGCCGTTCAGGGTGATACCGGACCGGTCCACCAGGCAGCCGTAAGCATAAATCTCAACCCCGGACCAGGCAGCCTCCTGCAGGGTGGCGGCAAAGCGCGGGTCGGTATCGCCGTTTGGCGCAAAACAGCAGGCGTCCCGCCGCTGGATGACAAAAATCACCGCAGCCCTCAGGCCGCTTTCGGCCAGGCGAGCCAGGTGCCGGAGATGCCGCTCCCCCCTGGCGGTTGGCGCGTCGGGAAACAGGCCCACTCCTTTTTCCAGCAGGGTCACCGATTTTACCTCGATATATACCGGGTGCCCCCGCTCCCACAGCAAAAAGTCAAAGCGGCCGCCGCCGCTTTCCGGTTCACGGCGCCCAAACTCACAGCCGGCAAAGGGAGACAGGGTCCGTAGCCGCAATGCCTGCTCCAGCAGACGGTTGGGCGCCTGGGCATCGATGCTGACCCAAACACCGTTATGCTTCACCGCCTTCAGACTGAAGGGGGTGCGCCGGGCTCGGCCTTCCCCCTCTTCCAGCAGGAGCCGGGCACCGGGCACCAGGAGTTCCCGCAGCCGGCCCGAAGTGGCAATATGTGCCTTAACCACAGTGCCGCCGGTTTCCACCACAGCGACAAAGCGGTTGGGGCGAGACAGAAACACCCCGTCCCTGGCTGGCTTAAACTGCAGGCTGATCATGCCCGTTTACAGGTCCAGTCCGGCCAGTATCGCCTCCACTGCCTTCACCGCCGGCGCATGGTCAGGCAAGTCAGTAATGGCCTTGCCCAACAGGTCATACTCCGCCACCATAGGATCCATGGGCACGGTGCCAAGCAGCTGCAGGCCGGTCTTGTCTATTTCATCCTTTAGCTCGCTCACCGCATTGTCATCCATTACCTTGGTCACCACCAGGTAAAGGTTGTTTACCCCGAGGTTTACGCTTTTGACAATATCATGCACCCGCGCCGCGGAACGGATGCCGCGGGCCGAGGCGTCACTGACCACGATCATGGTATCCACTTCGGAAATAATGCGCCGGCTCAGGTGTTCCAGACCCGCCTCGTTGTCCACCGCCACATAGTCGTAATTGGCCCGCAGTTTCTCCAGGTGTTTGCGCAGCAGGTCGTTTGGGTAACAGTAGCAGCCGGAACCCTGGGGGTTACCCATCACCAAAAGATCCATGGTTTTGGTTTCCACCAGCGCATCCTGCAGCCTGTATTCAATAAACATTTCCTTGGTCATGCCGGTGGGCACAGCATTGGGTTTCTTGGTATCCTCCAGGATGGTGGATATGGTATTTTCCACTTCCAGGCCAAGCGCCTCGTTCAGGTTGGCGTTGGGGTCAGCATCCACGGCCAGAATGGATTTACCCGGTTTGTTCCTGGCCAGGTAACGGAGCATGAGCGCGGTAAAGGTGGTTTTACCCACACCACCCTTCCCGGCAATGGCAATTTGTTTCATTTTTTAAAACCTCCCTCGCGGCTATACAAATATTTTTTTGCGCATGACTTTTTCCAGGTCAGCCAGAGTGTTGCAGGGGAACATGCGCACCAGCTTCTGAAAAGCCATAACAGTTTTGGCGTTCTCCCAGTCGGTATCCGGCATGGTGTTCAGCCAGACCACATCTTTGACCTTTCGTCTGAGCTGGGCCAGTTCCTTTGCCGCCTCATCCAACGCCATGGTTTTGGTGTCACTGACTATGATTACATATGAGTCACCGGTCAGCACCGAAGGGAACTTTACCCGCAGCGTGCGCAGAGCCGTGGCGATATTGGTCCCTCTGCCCCATTCAGCCGAACGGTTGATGATCTGGAGCATGGTGGTATTAAAGTCGGACTGGCCGAAATAAGGCGTCACCCGCTCCAGGTCCTCTGAAAAGACAAAACTTTCAATACTGCCCACCACGCTGTGGATGCCGTAGATGAATTGCAGGACAAAGCTGGCGTAACGAGCCATGGAACCCGACACGTCACAAAGCAGCACCAGCCTGGGCTTTTGAATGCGCCGGCTGCGGTAGCGCAGGCGGAACATGGTGCCGCCAAAACGGATATTGGAGCGTATGCTTTTGCGCAAATCAAGCTGTTTATGCTTTTTGCTCTGGCGGTAGCGGCGGGTGATCCTGGCTACCATCTGCCTGGCCAGCCTCCTGATCAATTCCCGCGCCCGCGGCAGGTCCTTGTCGGCGATATTCTGCATGTCCTCTTCAAGCAACGAAGCAAAGCCGCCTTCACCGGTGCTGCCCACTCCCTCCAGCAGCGCGTTCAGCTCCCTGTCCCCGGTATCGGGAGCCTCCGACAGGTCCAGCTCGTTGCGCAGGCTCTTGCGCCAGTAAGAGAGCGATCCCTTTACCACGCTTTCCAGGATGGGCCGGAAGTGTTGTTCCACGTTTTTGCCTTCCGCCGTCTTCTTCACATAATCCAGTATTTTCTGCCGGTCCGCCTCGGGGATGCTGGCATAAACAGTTTTCTCCCGGTCCGACAACTCCAGAGCTTGCCCCTGGAAAGTCAGTTCCTCCTCCGCCTGCCGGATCATGTCCTGCCGCTTTTCCCACTTGTGGTGGTGGCGGGCGGTGACCTGTTGCTTTTCTTCCGGCGGCGCAAAAAAGAGGTCAAAAGCTCGGTCAAACACCGCCCGTTCCCCCGGCCGCTTGACCAAAGTGGCCTGCAGCGCCGCCCTCACCGACCGGCGGTCGGAAAGGTCGAGAAGGGTGAGGGCATTTAAGGCATCGATGACTTCACCGCTGCCAATACGGACCCCGGTGTGGCGCAACAGGTGGATAAACCGGACCACATTAACCTCCAGGCAGTCCTTCATAGCGCTTACCCCTTCTCCGCGCGCACGTATTCCTCCAGGCGGGACGCACCGATATTTTTATGGAAAGCATCCAAGTCAGCCTTGGTCTTCAGAAGCAGGTTAATGGTCTGGTTCACGCCAGCCTTGGTCAGCCGGTCTTTTTCCAGGGCCAGCAGCGCCCGGGCCCAGTCCAGGGTTTCGGCAATGGACGGTTTTTTTCTGACATCCTGGTCAGAGCGGATCAGGGCCACAGCCCTGGCTACTTCGGTGGACAGCTTTTCGCCGATGTCCGGAATACGCGCCCTGATTATTTCAATTTCCCTGTCCACGCCGGGATAATCCAGGTAGAGATAGACGCAACGTCTTTTTAAGCCGTCGGAAAGCTCCCGCTCGTTATTGCTGGTGAGCACCACCACCGGTATCTGGCGCGCCGCCAGTGTTCCCAGCTCGGGCACGGACACCTGAAAATCGGACAGCACTTCAAACAAAAAAGCTTCAAACTCCTCGTCCGTTTTATCCACCTCGTCAATAAGCAGCACCACTTTCCGGTCCGCCTGGATAGCCCTGAGCAACGGGCGTTCCAGCAGGTACTCCCGGGCAAACAGGTCCCGTTCCAGGTCCTCCGTGCAAGCGGTCTCCCTGGAAATCTGTATTTTCAGAAGCTGGCGCTGGTAATTCCACTCGTACAGAGCTTTGTTCTCATCCAGGCCCTCGTAACATTGCAGCCTGATCAGCTCAGTATCAAAAAGCGCGGCCAGCACCTTGGCCAGCTCGGTCTTGCCCACACCGGGAGCCCCCTCGATTAAAAGCGGCTTCTCCAGTTTCAGGGCCAAATAAACGGTAATCACCACTTCTTCGTCGGTGATGTAACCCACATCACGAAAAGCTTTGCGTAATGCCGGAATGGTTACCTCCATTATACCCACATCCTTCCTGCCCGTTACCTACATTATAGCCCATGGGTTCAATACGGTAAATGACATGTATCACACTGTTTAAAGTCTGCCCATCAATACGTACATTCCCCAAAAAGCTTAAACATACCTGAGCCCACCACAGTATTATACCCCAAACAGGTAAAGCGGGCAATAACAGCAAAGCTAGCTTGCCGGGGCGGCAGATTATGGTATAATATAGAAAAAGCAATTGGAGGCTGGAAATATGATACTGGTAAAATACCTGGGGCATGCCTGCTTTCAGCTGGAAAAAGACAACCTGACATTTCTGTTTGACCCGTTTCTAAGCGGCAATCCGCTGGCCCCCATCACAGCAGAAGAGGCAGACGCCGATTACATTTTTGTTTCGCACGCCCACGCCGACCACCTGGGCGATACCTACCATATTGCCGCCCGTACCGGCGCCACCGTTATAACTACCGCCGAAATCGCCAGCGAATGCAAAAACCGGGGGTTGAACGCCCACGCCATGCATGTGGGCGGCAAACACACCTTTCCCTTCGGCTATGTCCGTGTTACACCCGCTTTTCACGGTTCCGGCATCCCCGGCGGCCACGCCTGCGGTTTTATCGTTAACTTCAACGGGTTTACAGTCTATTTCGCCGGCGACACTTCCCTGTTCAGTGACATGAAACTGCTTGGTGAAATTGAAAAAATCGACCTTTTTCTGGTACCCATCGGCGGCAACTTCACCATGGACTTAGATGACGCGGTCCACGCTGTCCGACTGGCCGCTCCCGCCACTGTTATCCCCTGCCACTTCAACACCTGGCCGGTAATCGCCGCTGACCCTGCTGATTTCTGTGACAAAGTGACAAAGACCACCTCTAGCCGGTGCCTGGTCCTCACACCCGGCGCAGGCGTCGAATTTTAGCAGCGGCAAAGCACAGCCCCGCGGCAGCCCCGGGTCAGGTTAAAACAAAAAAAACACCGGCGTACCGGTGATCAGCTCCTAGCATCTTCCAGCTCTTCATCCAAATCCATTATCTTGACAAGGATCTCAGCTTTATGCGGTCCGGAGGCCAGCATAAATTCCCGCAACAATTCGTCGCGTGCTTCAATCAGCTGCTGGTTAGCCACGGCAATCCCTCCTTTGCTCATTAGTCCTCTCCCTATTTTTCCCTTTTCCCGCACAGTTATTCCTGCTCAGACAGGCCATTTGCGGACAGTAAATATATTAACTTTTTTGATATAAAAAATGTTATTAACAATTACTTGAACAGATGAAATTTTAAGCAAAAAAATATTTTTAACTTATTCTAATTCTAACATCTATATAATGAATTGTCTATAGCCATAATTAATAGAATAATAAAAAATATTCTAACACTTATAATAATTATAATTTGCTTCTTTCTTTTATAAGCTTTTCGTCTGAAAGTGGAGAAGCGCGAAAATTAACAAAGGGGGGATGAGCGTGTTGTCCGATTACTGGCAGTTTTACCTGCCAACCCGCATAATTGCGGGACCCGGCACGTTACAAGACCTGCCGGAACACATTCTGGCCAGTGAGCACAGGAGGGTATTCCTGATTACCGACCGGGTGCTGCGCCAAAACGGCATAGTGGACAAAGTGGTTTCCGTCCTTAAAGGGGTGGAGATGGCCGGCATCTTTGACGAGGTTACTCCGGACTCCGAAGTTGCCCTGGTGGAAAAAGCAGCCAGGCTGGCCGGCGAAACGGGCGCTGATTACCTGCTGGCGGTGGGCGGCGGCAGCTGCATTGATACGGCCAAGGCTGTCAACCTGGTGTTAAGCAGGGGAGGCAACCTGCGCGACTACGAAGGGTTCGGCCAGATAAACACGCCGCTTGGCCCCATGGCCGCCATACCCACCACGGCCGGCACCGGCAGCGAGGTGACCCAGTACGCCCTGATCCTGGACAAACAAAACCATTATAAAATTACTTTTCTCAGCCCGTACCTGGCCCCCGCCCTGGCCATCCTGGATCCGGAACTGACCATATCGATGCCGCCCGGGTTGACCGCCGCCACCGGCATGGATGCCCTGGGACACGCGGTGGAGTCCTTTGTATCAACCAGCACCGGGCCACTGGCCCGGGGCCTGGCAACCGAGGCCTGCGAGCTCATTTTCCGCAACCTGCCGCGTGCGGTGGCGGCAGGCGACGACCTGGCAGCCCGCCTGGCTATGTTGTTGGCCAGCAACCTGGCCGGCATTGCTTTTTCCAATGCTCTGGTGGGCTGCGCCCACGCCTTGGCCCATGCCCTGGGTGCCCTCAGGGAAGTGCCACACGGGGTGGCAGTGGGGCTGATGCTTCCGCACAGCATCCGGTTTAATTCCCGCCAGGAGCCAGACCCCTACCGGGAACTGACCTGCCGCCTCTTTGGCAGTACGGCAGGGGGAGAGATGCTGGCCGACATGATCACCAGGTTACTGCAGGAGTGCAACCTCCCTTACCGCCTCTCGCAGCTGGGGCTGGCGGAGGACGACCTGCCTGCCGTTGCCGGCAGCGCCTCGGTGGACGGTGCCATGTATACCAACCCACGCCTGGCGGATGCAGAAGACCTGTTGGTAATTTTACAGAGCGCCTATTAAATAACCGGGAGGAGAAGAATAATGGGAGTTTTCAAAGACGCCGAACAGCTGTACCAGTGTATTGCCGGCATGATGGAGATTTGCAGCGAAGATCAGGCCATGGGCGGAAAGATCAGGGAAGCGGAGCTGGTCATCCGCTTTGTCTACAGTGACCCGGACAGCCAGATCACTGTGGATGCCAAAAACCCGGCGCCACATGGTTATTTTACCGTCTACCGCGGTGAAAACGACCTGGAACCGGAGGTGGTGATGGAGATGAAAGCCGACGTTGCTCACCGCTTCTGGCTGGGCAAAGTTAACCTGGTATCAGCACTTACCCGCGGGGAAATGAAAGCAAGGGGACCCATTCCCAAAATAATGAAGCTGCTGCCGGCCATCAAGCCTGCTTTCGCCATTTACACCAGGCACCTGCAAAACCTTGGCTACCAGGACCTGCTGGCATGAGCGCAGGCGGCTATACAGGAAAACTGTTGTGGGTCGACCTCACCGCCGGCACTACCGGGGTACGGCCCCTGGACCCGGGCTATATAAAAGATTACCTGGGCGGAAGCGGTATCGGGGCTAAAATTTTGGTTGATTTGCTGGGCAGCGAATTCGGTCGGGTAGATCCTTTTTCCGCCCAAAATCCCCTGGTTTTTATGACCGGGCCCCTGACGGGCAGCGGCTTACCGGCTACCGGGCGCCTCTCTGCCTGCAGCAAATCTCCGCTTACCGGTATCTACGGAGAATCCAGCGTGGGCGGCTCCCTGGGCGCCGCCCTGAAATACGCCGGACTGGACGGTATTGTAATAACCGGGGCGGCCGCCCGTCCCAGTTATCTCAAAATCAACCCGCGGGAAGCATTGCTGCTGCCGGCGGAAAACCTGTGGGGGCTTGACACCTACCAGACCTGCGACCTGCTCATGGCAGAGGTGGCAGAAGAGCGCGGCTTAAAAGCCGCCGCCTGTATCGGCCCGGCCGGTGAAAACCTGGTCCCCTTTGCCTCTGTGGCTGTTAACAAAGGCCATTTTCTTGGCAGAACCGGTATCGGAGCCGTAATGGGCGCCAAAAAACTAAAAGGGCTGGTGGTCAGCGGCCGCACCGCCCCTCCATCGGCTGACGAAGCGGCGGTCAGCCTCCTGAAGAAGAGCATTACCGCCGGGATGAAGGAAAATATTGTCCTGCAATCACTGCATGTCTACGGCACCAACAGTGCTCTTGACCTGGCCCTTTTCAGCGGCGACGTCCCCATCCGGAACTGGGCCTTAGGTGAATGGAATGAGGGTATAGCCAAAATCAACGGGCCTTCTTTTGACGCGGTCCTGACCGGGCGCAAAACCTGTTTTGCCTGCCCGGTGGTCTGCAAGCGGGAAGTGGAAGTTACGGAAGGGCCTTTCCGGACCGGGAGAGGGCCGGGGCCGGAATATGAAACGGTTGCCTCTTTTGGCACCATGTGCCTGATTGATTCGGTGGAAGCACTGTGTAAACTGAACGAAACCTGCAACCGGCTGGGGATGGACACCATTACCGCCGGGGCCACCGCCGCTTTCCTGCTGGAAGCGGCGGAAAACGGCCTGCTCCCTGACACCCCGCCCGGGTTTTCCTTCGGCAACGCCCCAGCGGTACTGGAGATGGTAAAAGAGGCGGCTTACCGCCGGGGAGGGGGCAGCCTGCTGGCCGCCGGCAGCCGGGAAGCGGCCAGGCGGGTCGGACCGGCTGCCAAAGCTTTCCTGACAACGGTAAAAGGTCTGGAAGCACCAATGCATGACCCCCGGGCCGGTCATGGCATGGGCCTGGCGTACGCTACCGGCTACCGCGGCGCCTGCCATATGTCCGACCTCACCATGGGCATAGAGCAGGGCTCATCCCTTTTCCCCGGCCTTGAGCTGCCGGACTGTTACGAAGGCCAAAGCAGCTTGGGTAAAGCAGCCATGGTTGCCGCTGCCCAGGACTTGGGAAGTATACTGGGAGGTGCTGCCATTTTCTGCCTGCTTGGCGTAACCGGGTACAGCGAAGCCGATATCGTCGGCGCCCTGCAGGCCGTCACCGGTGAGGATCACACCCTGGAATCTCTACTGGAGCAGGGCCGCCGTATCTGGTACCTGAAACGGGTGCTGAACAACCTGTGCGGCGTCAGCAGGGAAGACGACCAACTGCCACCGCGGCTCCTGCAACCCCTTGACACGGGCGGGGCAGCCGGCTCTGTTCCTGACATGGAACTCATGCTGAGTGAATATTATGTGTTGAGGGATTTATCCCCCCGGGGGTTGCCGGGCGTGGAAACGCTCCGGAAACTCGGCCTCGGCTTTGCCGTACCCTGGTTATACCCGGATTGATGAAGGAGGCCGGCACATGAGGATTATCGTCTTTGGCGGCGCCGGGGATATGGGGAGCAGAACCGTGGAAGCCCTGGCCGCCCTGGAAGAAGTGGAACTGGTTACCATAGCCGACCGCGACACGGACAAAGCAACGAAACTGGCTGCCCGACTGGGTGGCAGGGTAAAAGCGGTAAAGGTGGACGCTGCAGACCCACCCGGCCTGGTGGCAGCCATGAAGGGACACCGGGTGGCCGCCAGCGCCCTGGGGCCGTTCTACCGGTACGAGAAAACTCTGGCTGCAGCCGCGCTGGCTGCCGGCACAGACTACGTCAGCATCTGTGACGACCACGACGCCTGGCAAAGCGTGCGGGAACTGGACCGGGAAGCCAAAGACAGGGGACTCAGGCTCATCAGCGGTGTGGGCTGGACGCCGGGCATCAGCAACCTGTTGGCAGTACGCGGCGCAGCCTCCTTTGACCACCTGGAGGCCATCCGCATTTACTGGGCCGGCAGCTCGGCCGATTCAGGCGGGCTGGCGGTGATTCTCCACACCATTCATATTTTTACCGGGGAGGTTCCCACTTTCAGGGATGGGCGGACGGTAATGGTGAAAGCGGGCAGCGAAAAGGAACGAATCCGCTTCCCCTCCCCGCTGGGCGAGGTTAATACTTACCACCTGGGCCACCCCGAGCCCCTTACCCTGCCCCTGCGCTTCCCCGCAGTCCATACCGTCAGCCTTAAAGGAGGGCTGGTGGAGAACCACCTGAACTTTCTGGCCATTATGCTGGCTCGCCTGGGCTTTACCCGTTCCGACCGCCGCAGGCAGTTCCTGGCCCTTTTCATGAAAAAAATACTGCCCCCCCTTGACCGCCTGTTCAGGGGGCTGGCCTGTTCCGGCATCAAGGTGGTGCTGGAAGGCGAAAAAGAGGGCCAAAAGCGTACGGTGGTGCTGGAGGCTGCCGCTCCCATGCGGGAGCTGACCGGCCTGCCCCTGGCCATCACCGCCCTGATGCTGGCCCGCGGCCAGGTCAGCGCCACCGGGGTAATCACCCCGGAAGCAGAAGGCGGCATTGACCACGAGCAGTTCTTCGCCGAACTGGCGGAGAGAGGCATCCGTATTTTTGAGAAATAACCTTATCTAAAACACCAAGGCGAAAGGCGAGGTGTTACCACACCTTTCGCTTTGGTGAACAATGTAATTCCGTTTCCTTATCAGTAAAAATCACTAATTTACTGGCAAGTAATTTACCGCAACCACTACAAAATTTTCCGCCAGTTTAACGCATTATACTGTCCCCTCTTCAGGAGAAAATCCGCTGTCCTTGCTGGTCAGGAGTCCCTTAAAGATATACCGGCGTTTTTCAAGCAGGTTAAAGAGGGTGTTCCTGGCAATGGCTTCTGCTTCCTCAGCCAGTTTGCAGAGCCTTCTCTCCAGGATAGCTGACAGTATGTCGTCTTTGGACTGGAAGATGACAAAAGAACCGTCCTTGTGTCACTGGAAGATGACAAAAGAACCGTCCCCGTGTCACCAGCGTGTCGTATCAGCGGCGGATCTGGTTGGCCATGGACCACATCTCGTCCGCGGTGCGCACGGTACGGGAACTGAGCTCGTAGGCGCGCTGCGCCATGAGCAGCTGCGTCATTTCCTCCACCAGGTTTACGTTGGCGCTTTCCAGCGCTCCCTGCTTCAGGAGGCCAAAGCCGTCTTCGCCCGGGCGGCCGGCCACCGCTTCACCGGAATTGGCGGTAACGGCGTACAGGTTGCGGCCCAGGCTCTCCAGCCCCGCCGGGTTGCGGAAGCGGTAGACCACCACTGTGCCTTCCACCGGGTCACTGCCCTCTTCCTGGTCAAGGAGAGTGTACCGAACCTGTCCGGACGGGTCTGCGCTGAGACTTTCCCACCCGGAGGGGAGCCCTGTCAGGAAATTGACTCTGTAGCCCTCGGCGGTTACAATGTTGCCCGCCGCGTCCCGGCTGAAAGCGCCTGCCCTGGTGTAAGCTTCACTGCCGTCCGGCAAAGTCACCCGGAAAAACCCTTCCCCTTCAATGGCAAAGTCCAGGTCACGCCCCGTATGCCGCAGTACGCCCTGGCTGAAAACGGACGCCGACCCGGCCCGGGTTCCGGTACCCACCTGCAGCCGGTGGTCACGGCCCGGGACCACCGGGTTTCCCGGCCCGGATACAGCCTGGTAAACCAGGTCGCGGAAAGATACTTCCCTTTTTTTAAAGCCGTCGCTGTTAATATTGGCGATGTTGTTGGCGATATTGTCCACTTTGAAGGCCTGGGCCTGCATGCCCGCGGCACCGCTCCTCAGTTGCCTGATCATCTTTTACCTCCTAGCGCAGGCTGCCCAGTTCGTTGGCGCTTTTGCCAAGCAGCTCGTCCTGGGCCTGCAGCGTTTTCTGGTTTGCCTCGTAAGTGCGCATTACCTCCAGCATGTTTATCATCTCACTGACCATGTTCAGGTTCGGCCGCTCCAGGAACCCCTGCCGCACCTGGCCGGAAGCCTGCTCCGTTGCTCCTCCCATGGTGTCTTCAAACAGGTTGTCGCCTCTCTTTTCCAGGCCAGCCAGCCTTTCACCGCCAAAGACCGGTATCGCCAGCCGGGCAATAACCGCGTCTTCCTGCCAAATCACACCGTCGGCGTCTACCTGTACCCGCTCTCCGGGCAAAGACACTGCCCGGCCGTTGACATCCAGCACACGGAAACCCTGGCTGGTTACCAGAGAACCGTCCCGGTCCAGGGAAAAATGACCGTCCCGGGTATACCTGACCCCCTGGGGTGTGGCAACCGCAAAGAAGGCGGTGCCCCCGCCGGGCCTGCGCTCCGCCAGGGCCAGGTCAAGGCTCCTCCCGGTCTGTTCCAGATCACCCTGGCTCAGCACCGTTACCACCGTATCCAGCAGGGCGCCCTGCCCGCCCGTGCCAAGCAGCCTCCTGCTGCCCTTCTCCTGGAGTATCACAGGCAGTTCCGGCGCGCTTTGCACCAGGGTTATTTCTTTTTTAAAGCCGGTGGTATTGCTGTTGGCCAGATTGTTGCTGATGATTTCCTGTTTCTTCTGTTCCACCGCCATCCCCCTGGCGGCTGTGTAAAGACCTCTCAGCATCCATGGCACCTCCTTCGCTTTTATCAGACAGCGGTGAACTTAATTCTTTAACCGTAATATTAATTCCACTTCCCCCTTGCCCAGGCCGGTGCAGCCGGCGATTTGTGTCACCGTGGCGCCCTGACTGTGCAGCAGCCTGACCTCTTCACGCAGCCTGCCCGTGTCATCCAATCCACTATCCCTGTCAGGGCCGCATTGGCAAACCGCTATTGTTTGCAGCTGTTTCTCCAACCTGAACAGCGTATCCGCCACCAGGTCCTGCTGCTTTCTGATAACCGACAGCCCGACCTCCACCTGTTCTTTCAGTTCACGGAACACGGGATCGGCTGAGAGCATGGCAGCGGCGGCCGGCATTTCCCGGGAAGGGCTGGTCAGCAGCAGTTTTTGTTTTTTTCTGTAAAGCGCGCTTATTGCATAACCACAGACAAAAAGGCCTACAACCAGCATGAGGTAAACCATTACCATCCCCTCATCCGGGCCCGCAATTTCAGCATGGCGCGGCTGTGCAGCTGGCACACCCTGGACTCGCCGATATCCAGTACCAGGCCGATTTCTCTCAGCGTCAGCTCTTCCCGGTAATAAAGGTGAAGGATCAGCTGCTCCCGCTCAGTCAGTGTGGACAGGGCTGCAGACAGCCTGTCCAGCTGTTCCTGTTTCAGCAGCCTGTTCTCCGGGCAGCTGTCCAGGTCCTCATCCGCCAGCTTCTCCTCCACTTTTTTGTCTCCTCCGGCTCCGGCAAAGAGGTATTCCTCCAAAGAAATTACCGCCTTCTGGTTGATATAGGCCATCAGCCGGCTTAACTCCACAGTGTCGATACCCAGTTCCTCCGCCAGCTCAGTATCGTTTGGCTCTCTTAACAGCCGGGCTCGCAGCGTGGCATAGGCCCCTTCAATCTCCTTTGCTTTCTGCAGCAGGTTGCGCGGAAGCCAGCTCATCTTGCGCAGTTCATCCAGCATCGCCCCCCGTACCCGCAGCGCCACATAGTTTTTCAGCGGTCCTTTGGAAGCGTCGTACCTGTCCAGGGCATCCAGCAGTCCCAGCACCCCGCTCCCCACCAGGTCGCCCCTGTCAATATGGGAAGGGAGCCCCATCGCCAGCCGGTTGGCTATCCTGTTAACCAGCGGCAGAAATTTTTCCACCAGGATCTCCCGGTTTTCCACTTGATAGCCATAACCAGTCAAGGCCATAATATCCCTCCTTTAACGGATTCTCCTTCTTAACAGGGCGAAGATAAACCCGATAATTTTGTCCCGCTGCGCTTCTTTGATCCGGGTGAACTGTATGGCGTAAACATATTTGTCTTCTTTGGCCCTGAGCGGGAAGGACCTGATGATCTTCCCCGCCGTTTCCAACAGCTCAGGCGGCTCTGCCTTTTGCAGCGGCAGGTAAAGCCGTAACTTCAGTTCAGTCCCTTCCTGCAGCCGCTCATCGGTGGCCAGCCGCATACCGCCGCCGCCCAGGTCCAGTGTGTAGGCCTCCACCCATTGGTCGTCCCCATCGCCGCCGCCCAGGGTATACTCCGCCTCCAGTATTACCGGGTAGCGGTAATAGTCGCGGCGCTGGTTACGCACCAGGCGGGACGGCCTGCGCAGTATCAGAAGTGGCTCCCCTTCAGACCAGGTCCTGCCCTCCACTGTGGTTGAAAAACTGTAAAGCGCCTCGCCCAGAACAAACCTTCCCTTTACCCGCGCCCCGTCCTCCGGGAGGAAACCGGCCTCAGGCTGGGCTACGTGTAAGTAATCTCCCGCGACCTCAAACACCAGGGTATGGTAATAGACATCCTCCGCCGCTCCGGCAATCTCCATATGCATATTTGGCCAAAAATATTCCCTGGCTGCCATTGCCTTCAATTCCGCCCCAAAATTTTTGACAGCCGCCTGTAGAAGCCTCCCATGCCGCCTTGCTGCGGGCGTTCCCCGCTGTCCAGGTTTTGCGCGATTGTTCTGAGGCCAGCGGCGGCCGGGCTGTGGGGATAAGCCAGGAGGAACGGTTCCTGTTTTTTAACTGCCAGCGTGACAAAGTGGTCCTGAGGTATGGCCCCCAAAAAATCCACCGGCAGGTTTAAGTACTTTTCCGTGACCATTCCAAAGCGGCGGGCCACCTCATGGCCTTCGCGGACGGACGCCTGGTTGACCACCAGTTTAATTACGGAATGGAGCCGGCAGGTAGCCGCCACCTTGGCTAAACGGTAGGCGTCAGCCACGGCGGTGGGCTCCGGCGTGGTCACCAGGAGCATATCGTCTGCGGCGGCCAGAAACGCAACCACCGTCCTGGACAGCCCGGCACCGGTATCCACCAGCACATAATCACACTCTTTCTCCAGCTGGAGCAGCTGGTCCAGCAGCCTCCGGCGCCTGGCGGCATCCAGCTCTCCCAGTTCCAGGAACCCGCCGCCGCCTGGCACGACCCTGACACCCAGGGGCCCGGCTACGATGATGGATGACAGTTCTGTCTCGCCCTTAATCACATGGTGCAGGTCATACCCATGTACCATGCCCAGGATAATATCCACATTGGCGGTGCCGAAATCGGCATCGAAAATAATTACCCGTTTTCCCCGCACTGCCAGCGCCAGGGCCAGGTTTACCGCCAGGTTCGATTTGCCGGTACCGCCTTTGCCGCTGGTGACGGTGATGACCCGGGACTTGTGTGGCGAGGCCGGCACGGTCTTGCCGGCGGCCATCTGCCTCAGTTTTTCTGCCTGGTCAGCCATTCCATCCCCCTCCCAGCACAAAGTCCGCCAGCCTTTCCGCCCGGGCCGGCTCAATATCTTCCGGAACGTTCTGTCCGGTGGTGACAAAAGCCACCGGCAAATTGGTGTAACTGCACATATTGAGGATTACGCCGCCGCTCTCCGTCTCATCAAGCTTGGTGAAGATCAGGTGGTCGCAGTTAAGGCGGCGGAACCCGTCAGCGATTCTTTTCAGGTCACGCGGCTTGGTGCCGGCGCTTACCACCAGGAAAGTTACTCCTTTGGGCAACAGCTTTAAAAAAGCCGCTGTCTCGCTGATCTGCATGGCGTTTTTGGCGGCACGGCCGGTGGTGTCCACCAGGACAATATCTTTGTCCGAAAAGTCGGCCAGGGCTTTGCGCATGTCCTGGGGCGTGTTTACCACCGCCACCGGAATGCCGGTAATGGCGGCGTAAGTTTTCAGCTGTTCCACCGCCCCGATGCGGTAGGTGTCCACCGTTATAATGGCAGTTTTTTTCCCGCGCTCAAAAGTGTAATAAGCGGCCAGCTTGGCCAGGGTAGTGGTTTTGCCCACACCGGTGGGACCGACAAAAGTTAAAAACCTGGCCTGGTGCGGGATTTGGGCCACAGGGAGCATCTCCCTGACCCGGTTTTTCAGCAGCGCCGCCATTACCTCAGTCGTTACCGCCGCGCCGCCGGTCATTTTTTCCACTCCGCCCACAATGTCAGCCGCCAGCTCGCTTTCAATGTCGTTCTCTTCCAGCCTGGCCAAAAGATACCCGGCCGGGGTGCCTTTCCGGTTGGTTTCCCGCTGCAGCAGCAGACCAACCATACCTTTAAGTTCAGCGATTTCCCGCTCCAGCTGCGAAGGCTTACCCATGCCGTTTAACGGTACTGTTTTGGCCATACCGCCATCACTGTCAATTGCCGCGGTGATTTCCACCCTTTTGGGCAGCAAAAGCCCCGTCAGGCCCCTCCGTCTTACTTTCCTGCTCTCCAGGATCACGGCATCGGGACCCATATCGCTGCGTACCTGCTCCAGCCCTTCCTTTACCGACTCTGCCACATACTTTTTAATCTTCATAACCCACCACTCCCGCCGCCTGTACTTCAATGCCGGGGGCAATTTCATTGTAAGAAAGCACCGCCACCTGGGACAGCGAGCGCCCAAGCAGGCGCCGGAACGGCAGGCGGATGCGCGGGGACACCAGGAGGACAGGCGACTGCCCCCGCAGCGTCATCTCTTCCACCCGGGCCGAAAGGCTCCGGAAAAGCTGCCTTGTCTTGTCGGGGCTCAGCGACGGGTAAGTACCCTGCGGCGAATGCTGGAGTGACTCGAATATCTCCTGTTCCACCGCCGGGTTCAGGGTCAGCACGCTGAGGCGCCCCTCCTGGTCGGCGTAGAGGGAGCAGATGGTCCGTGAGAGCGCCTGCCTCGCTGTCTCCGTCAGGTAATCCGCGTCCCTGGAGAAACCAGCATGGTCAGCCAGCGCCTCCAGGATGCTGGCCATATCCCGGATGGGTACCCGCTCAAGGAGCAGGTTTTGCAGCACCTTCTGCACATCGCCCAGCCCAAGCAGGCCGGGTATCAGTTCCTCCACCACCGCCGGTCGGGTTTCTTTGACCATGTCCACCAGGGCCTTGGTCTCCTGCCTGCCCAAAAGCTCATGGGCGTGTTTTTTCAGGATTTCTGTCAGGTGCGTGATAAGGACAGTGGTCTCGTCCACCACTGTGTAGCCCGCCAGTTCAGCCTCTTCTTTCCTGTCCTTGCTGATCCAGAGGGCAGAAAGGCCAAAAGCCGGCTCCCGGGTGGGAATACCGTCTATCTGTCCCTCTGCGCCGCCCGGGTCCATGGCCAGACTATAACCGGTTTTCAGGGTGCCTGACCCTACCACATTGCCCTTGAGGCGAATGCAGTAGCTGTCCGGGGGCAGCTGCAGGTTGTCGCGGACACGGATGGGCTGTACCACCAGTCCCATCTCCAGGGCGCACTTACGCCGTGCCGCCGTCACTCTCTCCAGCAGGTCGCCGCCTTCCCGTTTCTCTGTCAGCGGCAGCAGGCCGTAACCCAGCTCCACTTCCAGGGTGTCCACCGGTATCAGGGAGACAAAGCTGTCGGGCTGGGACGATGCTTTAGCCGCTTCCTGTTCCTCCCGGCTCTTCTGGCGGGCCAGCCTCTGCTTTTCTTCGGTGTGCAGCAGGTAGGAGGTGGCACCGCTGCCCAGGGCCAGCACGAAGAAGGGAATAAAGGGCAATCCCGGAACAAAGCCAAGGAGCAGCACAATCCCCGCCGCCATGCCGATGACCCGGGGGAACCCCAGTAACTGGCGGGTCAGGTCATCGCCGAAGCTGCGGCTGTTGGCAGAGCGGGTAACCAGCAAGCCTGCCGCCGTGGAGATCAGCAGGGCCGGTATCTGGGTAACCAACCCGTCCCCCACCGTGAGCAGGGTATAGGTATGTACCGCCCTTTCCACGGGCAGGCCTTTTTGCACGATGCCGATGGCCAGCCCGCCCAGGATGTTAACCAGCACGATGACTACGCCGGCAATGGCGTCTCCCTTGACAAACTTGCTGGCACCGTCCATGGCGCCGTGGAAATCGGCTTCCCGCTGCAGAGCACGGCGCCGCTCCTTGGCGGTATTCTCGTCAATCAGGCCGGCGTTGAAGTCGGCATCAATGCTCATCTGTTTGCCGGGCATGGCGTCCAGGGTGAAGCGGGCGGCTAC
>DYEY01000035.1 GCA_020725465.1 Dethiobacter sp. | reverse complement strand
TTGGTTATCGCGGTATTTCTCGCTATATCACTAAATTACGGCACAATAAAAAACACCCCGACGCGGGGGTGAAAAATATTTGCCCACTATGCCTGAAGCAGCGTGGGTAAAGGGTTACTGACTTTCTGAAAAGATTCATCATACGGGGGAGGTGAAAGCCTCCTTTGGGTGGAAGGGCGAGGTGTTTTCTGCCAAGAAGTGCTCGCCCTTCTTTATTTTTGAAACGATAGTTATCGATATTCTGCGACTGGTTCTGATTACCTGCTTTTGCTGCCAAAGGAGCATAAAAAAACCGCCTCCGGAGGGCGTTATACTAATTCTTGTACCTACTTCTTAGACTGCCGACACGCTTATTCAGAATCAATGCTTCTACTTACGACAGAATAAGCTGGATTCAACACCCGGAGGAAATTGCGACGTACCTGAAAAAAATCGCCCGTTCCTCCTACCGGCTGGATAAAGTCATGGCTGATCCGGTAAACATTTCTTTAGCCACAACACTGAGTGTGATTCAGCACTTGGAGTCTGAAGTCAAGAAACTGGATAAGGAGATTGCCAAGATTATGAAGGGTATCCCGCAAACACTGATTTCCGTAAAGGGAATTGGCCCTGTCTACGCTGCAGGTATCCTGGCGGAGATCGGCGGTATTGACCGCTTTGTCAATGAAGCCGAACTGGCTAAATATGCCGGCCTCGTCTGGATCCAGAACCAATCCGGCGAATTCGAAGCAGAAGAAACGTCACGGATGCGTACCGGCAATAAATATCTTCGGTATTATCTCGTTCAGGCAGCGGACTCTGTCCGCAAACATGATACCGAGTATGCAGCGTTTTATCAGAAGAAGTATGACGAAGTCCCAAAACATAAGCACAAAAGAGCCCTCGTCCTTTCAGCACGAAAATTGGTACGGTTGGTTTTCATGCTACTGAAGACCAATAAGCTGTACACACCACCAGAGAGGAGGAATCCGTAGCCTTACCGGATTCTTACATTTTTTACAGCAAGCCCACGCTAATCGGATGTCGAAAAATATTGATTCTACGGTGGGTTTAGTTTGGTGATACTTTTTTTATCTCGTAGCTATGATTTTAACTGATTTTTTTCCAATTCCCGAAAATTAACCCCTTGACATATCACCGCTGTGCTTCAGTTCACATTAAAAAATACTGAACCTCCATGCGACCCCTTGCCGACTTGTTAACCTGATTTAACATAGGGGTAAAGTTAATCACCTGGTACTCCCAGGAGGGCAGAAAAGTGAGCTCTTCAAAATTGCTTATTTCACCGCGTTCGTTTACAAAGAATGATTTTGGTATACCTGCCCCCACCAAGATATTACCCTGACCATCGCGGTTGCGGATATTTGAAATTGTCAGGTAATCATAGTGAGTTGTTATTAAATTTTCGATTAAATGCTCCCAGGGAATTCTATCAAGTAAGACCAGGGGCAATTCCATATATTTAGCTGCAGCTTCCTCTTTAGTAAGTTCAAAATCCCATGTTCTCCTTACCCGCAGCTGGTTTTCTTTTATATACGATGTTTCGAAATGGAGCGGTTTATCGTCTCTGAAGATGATAAAAGATGTATTAAACCTTAAAATATCACCGTTCCTGCCAACATCAAACAATGGGAAACCCATAAAGTTATAGAGCATTCCCTTATCAGCGTTGACAGTTGAGGCCAGTTTCTCAGCTAGCTCCGCAAAATCAATATCGTATATGTTTGAACTTATCTCGATATTGTATTTTTCCCGGGTCAGTTCATAGTAAAAGGGCGGTATAACTTGTGTGGCGGCGGCAGTGAGTAACACCAGCCCAAAGCACAGCAATATGACTCTGCTCCTGATTTTTTTAAAAGGCGCCTTCTCTTTTGCCAGTTCTTGTTGTTTTACTACAAACTGTGGGATAGGTCCAGATTTCATAACCTCTAGAACTTCCCGGCATTCCCTACAGCTTTCAACATGCTTCTCCACCAAATGCCGGGTTTCTTCACCACATAAGTTATCGACATATAAAGGAAGCATGTCTTTAATGATGTCGCACATAATATTCATCACCCTCTATCCTTTCTCACAGTTTATCTTAGCCGAGTAAAATGTCACCCTGGCCCAGTTTTCTTGGATTTCACCTTTTATTATCATATATATCATATATATGAATAGCAGGCCAGCTTACGTTCCATAAGCTGGCCGAATGAAATAAAGATTTATTTATATATTTTTACGTCATAATATGCTGTATCTGTTTGCACAGTAATATTTAAACCGCTTATAAATCGAGCCCGATATTCTTGTAGGAAATTAGACATATTACCGCTACTTCTTTGGAAAATTACATTAAAAGCTTGTGTACACATACCTGCTGAATAGCTACTCTTTTCTAAATAGTGAAAATTACCTTGGAATTTGTTCGCACCAGCATTGGAACCTGTAGTATCATACGATAACTCATTAACAGTCGCACCATAAGATGTCTCTATGTTCCAACCTGAAGAACCCAGTCCAATAGTAAATTGAACAGTACTTCCTTGACTAGGAATGGCCTCAGGCCCATACGTAAATAAATCGTTTCCGCTTTGATAATAATTACCATCATAAATATTGTATAAACGTCTGTTCCACCAGCCAGACACACCAGGACTTTGATGAAATACTGATCCCATAGCATAATAATCTTGTGAGTTATATCGTGCGTATGTAATACGCCACCATTCTACAAGAGAGAGGTTAGGTTCTGCGCCAGCGTAGTGCGTTTCTTTATACCAACCAGTATTCCTCCAGTTTGCTTCAAAGTCCATGAATGATGCTCCACTTGCATACGCTAAGGGTATATATTGGTTTAATGATGTCATTTCTGCATCTGGACTTAGTAGTTTACTGACGTCCCTATTTTTCCATACACTCACAATTAGGTTTTCAAAAAATTCTTCATCATTTAAGTCCCCGTTAAAAAAGCCTCTACCAATTAGAATTGTACCATCTTTAAATTGTGAGATTGAATAATAATCTGGATCTCTTTTTGAAATTTTACCTGCTTGATCTTCTGTAAATAAATCTTCTAGCACTCCTTGCTCTGTAAAACCGATAAAGTAAACAGAAAAACCTTCTTTAAGCATATTATTTAGTTGCTCGACGTCTTTTAAAATATCTTTTGCTATTTCATTTGATATCCACAGAGTATTTATACTGCCTTTTACTGCCTGAATATTTCTTATAGTTGAGACCTCATATATTCTAGCTGAACTAATGTAAAATTTTGGGTTTATATCACCTATGGTATATATATCGATATTTCCAGTAAAGTCTCTTATTTGATTTAGGGCTTCATCTTTTGCTGTTTCTTGGAATATATCATAACGTTGATCTTGATTTGCAAGAACTGTAATACCTGCCCCAAATATAAAAGCTATCAGAAGCAAAGATACTAAAATCTTAAATATTCTATTCACACAACTCACATCTCCTTATTTTTAGTTTTACTCGCCATCTTATCTTTTTCGTTTCTTGCCGTTCAAAAGATTTAACCTAAACACTATCGATTAGTCATTACATGGTTGTCGAACCCTAGTTTCGCCATAAAGGATTTTCTCTCGGACAACACTTCCTAATTTCATGGCATTTACTTCAGAGCAATCACCCCCTTACCCCTTCAACTACTTTCTAAGTCGAGTAGTTGTATATATTGACACCCTACTAACCTGTAGAGTATTTATTAGGCAGAAAGGTTACTCAAATAATTATTAAAAAATGTTAATATTTCCCACAATTTTTCTTACAAACGTCGCAATATTTCTCTAAAAAAAGGAAAGAAAATAGGGATAGATCTCAAATTCGACCTATCCCTTATTGCAGAACACTTTTAAGTTAAACATTTATGTGGAATCCATAGTAATTCTCTCCAATCTCGCATTTGGTGCGTTTGAAGTTTCGCATTAACCAAGTGTTTTTATGCTGTTGCTGAATTGTGACGGCGCGCGGTGATTGGCGGGGAAATGCTTACCGCCAAAGGCGGCAATTTCTAGTGTATGGAAAAGCAGGAAGTTTGGCGATAAAAATAGAAAAGCCATCCCTTGTAATAATGAACAAGGAGATGGCTTCTTCATCATTTGCGGCATAGGGAGTACTGGAGTTGGCGCCCCTCTCCCTATGCCCATAACAATGGTGACACGAAGTCCCATTACAAGATGAGAATAACAATTCCTTGCCCAGATGTCCAGAGCTATATTGAAAATCCTAAAGATTTTCTTCCTGTCAGGCCCGTTTGTCCCAATAATCCATCCTACCGTCCCCATTGGAATCATAGCTGGAACCGGGGATTATTGCCGGACCATGTTCATGCACTTGAGATTACGATTTTCAACGCTTACAGTGAGCAATGCCACGAAACAATCAGTTATTGGCCGGAGTTTGTGCTGCCATACCAGCGGGAACCGCTGGAAACCCACGAACAGGTGTAGTAATCGAACACCTGCAAGAATGCAGCATAAGAGAGAGCGCCGCCAGAATCGGTTATGACCCACGTACTCTGTCCCGGTGGATAAAACGTATCATGACTCAATCCTTGGTACTCATTGACAAAGTCATACCGCGTATTCTGATCGCTGGGGGTCATGAGATCTTGTCGCTAACCGTAACGGCAGTTGAAGAAACTACCCTGCTTCTTTTAGCTTGGTTACGAAACTATGCCGGATGGATTAACTTTTCTCCGCTATCCCGGTTAATGAGCTTATGCAACCTTCTCGGCAAGGGCGACTGGAATCTGTGGGGTGCCCCTTTAGGGAAAGCAAAATCCCGGGTAAAAGGGCAGTACGTACCCGGATAAATCTCCCCCTGCAGGGGGAGATTCCCACAAACCTTGGTCATCGCCAAACTGCCTGACTTGCAGCATGATGGTCTTTAGAGGGATATCCCTCAAAGATTAGGAAGTCAGGAGGAAAAAAGATGAATCTACCATTGGATGATGAGCGTGAGCAGGTTGCCGTACGACGATTTGAGATTATTGCACCCCTGCTGCACCACCCCTTGCCTCATGGTGCCCAAAAACTCATTCTGGAGGAACTTGCCGGTAAAATGCACCTTGATGACCAAAACCGCCTCGTCTATGTGGGTAAACGCACCATTTAAAGGTATCTTAGCGATTACCGAAAATTCGGTTTGGAGGGGCTTAAGCCAACGGTGCGCCAAGATCAGGGGACACTTAAAGCCTTCCCGCCGGAAGCTTTGGATGAGGCTGTGAAACTAAGGCTGGCCCGTCCGGAGTTATCCGCCGACAGCGTCATTGATCTGTTACGCTCAAATCGAGTGCCCGGGGCAGAGCAAATGTGTGTAAGCACATTAAACCGTCACTTTCGCCGTTTAGGCAAAGACCGCCCAGCCTTTAAAAGAGTTGTGCGTAAACGTTACTACCTGCTCAGTGTTGAGGGCGCCCATGTGCTATGGATCTGTGATGTCTGGGACGGTCCGTTTCTTTACGATGAGACAACCGGCAAGAAAAGGCGCCTCTGCCTGGTAGCCATACTAGACAGCTATACCCGTTACATTATGCATGCTGAATTCTATTTTAACGAAAACCGTCCCTGCCTGGAGGACACTCTTCTTAAGGCTATTATGAAACACCAGGTTCCAGTGAATTTTTATGCCGATAATGCTAAGGTGTTCCGCTCCCCGCATTTGAAGCGCATAGGGGCGGAGCTGGGCTTTACGGTCAAATATAGTAAAGCCGGACAGCCTCAAGGTAGAGGGAAATTAGAACTATGGTTCAGGACGGTAGCCGAGAAGTGAACCTTTGCTCACAGAGCAAATTGACTCCGGCATGGTCAAGACACTCCTGGATGTCAACAACTTCCTGGCCGCTTGGATCGAAAAACGCTACCATTGCCGCCGTCACAGTACTCTGAAAATGAGCCCACGGGATGCTTTAGATGCTAGTGGATAGAGTAGGAGAACCATTCACATGGCTCCCCCCTCATCAAACCGCACGTGCCCTATTAAGGCATACGGCTTACCAATCGTGATTAGATAGTATAGCAGTTAGTGGGTAGAAGGCACCCCTCGCGGAGTGCCAGCCCCCGTTGTCACCGGACGTGCAGTTTTCCCGCATGCGGCGGCCCCAATGCTGTCCCTTAGCAGGGGGACTCAAAGAGCTTGAGTTGCTGGCTCCTGGGTATCTTCCATTCCATGCGTGCCAGACCTATTCGGTCTAACTCCTCTGCTGAGTAGAGCTTCCACCTTCCCCGGTCACGCCATCGTCCGCGAGTTTCTTAAGAATTTCTGTATACAACTGCCTGGTCACATTATTTGATGGCGTATGCTTTGGTTCATTGACCAACGCCCCGATGGTATCCGGATAATTTTCCCGTCAGGGGAATACTCTTCTTTCATCTTCATTTTCATGTTATTCCGAGGTGCCTGAGAGATATGGTAATAATATCCCCCGTTACAAACTACTAACCCTGCCCAGCCCTTCCGCCTCCCGCTGCAGGCGGGTTATTACCGTTTCAACCTTTAGCTCGCTCTTCTTAACTTTTAAGCTGTCCACCAGCCGGTAGGCGCTGTCCATTGCCGTCCGCGCTAATATTCGCGGCACATACATGTGAGCGGCGTCTCCCACGGCGGGAACCTGGCAGTCAAACAGGAGTTCTTTGGCTATCGGCCGCAGCAGGTTGGCCGGCAAACCGGCCACGTTAACCATTTCCCGGTCAGTAAAAAGCGATTCGACTTCCCTGGCGACTGCGCTGAAGTTTGCTGCTGCGCCGGCAAACCCTGCCTTTTCCTCAAGCAGAGCCTTCGCTACCAGGAGATTCAGCACCTCCTGCGCCCTGGCTGTGTTTATATTATCCCTTTCCAGGCGTTTTACCACTTTATGAAAGGCAAATTCGTCCGCCGCTTTGTCTTTGAGGCTTTCCAGCAGCGGTTCGATTTCACTGTCTGACAGGGATATGTCTTCGGCAAGCTCTAGGCCTTCCAGCTGCCGGTAAGAACATATGAGTTTTACCTCGTAGGCGCCGTTGCCGGCGCCGCAGGCCGCTACATAGCCTACCATTTCTGTACCAAGCTCAGGAACCGGTATGGCGATGCGCCGCACACACTGTGGCAGGCCAAAACTGACCATATGCTCCAATATGGCATCAAAGACAGGCTCGCCGTACGAGGCGAAGCGGACACGGCTTTCGCTGCCGACCAGGCCTTCTTCGTATAACTCGCGGGATATTGTAAGAATTGTCCCGTCAGGGACACCTGTCACGCCCGACACGGTCATTATTTCCGGCCCTGAGCCATCGGGCATCCTGCATCCCAGGTTTCTCAGATATTCGGAACCGTTCAGTGCTTCTCCGATTTGCTGCAGATTAAGCGGAGAAGGCACAGCTCTTTCCATGCGCGTATATATTTCATACAATACCCTGGGGTCGATCTCCATGCTCCCGCTGTGCCGCCGCTGTTGTTCAATGCGTTCCCTGGCCCTGTTTTCCAGCCCTTCGGGACTTAGTTCTCCTTCGGCCAACTGGCGGAAATCGTCCGGTATCACCGGCAAGAGGGAAAGCTGCTGGGCGCCAACAATCAGGTTGGCTTCCGCTAACCGGGAGAGCAGCCGGCCGTAAACTTCTTCTTCGGCGCTGCCGGCATAGCAGAGATTTAGGACGTAAATATCTCCGTGCTTCTGGCCGATACGGTCTATCCGGCCAATACGTTGTTCCACTTTCATGGGGTTCCAGCCCAAATCGAAGTTGACCAGCAAATCCGCGGACTGCAGGTTTAACCCCTCCGCGGCGGCATCCGTACATACCAGCACGTCAAATTCTCCGCGCAGAAAACGCTCCCGCACCTCTTCCCGGTTTAGCGAAACCATCCGGCCAAGCTGAGGGTCGTAGATTTCCGCCCCCTGCCCCGAATAAGTCCCGATCAGCATTTCCGGATCGGCCTGGCGCAACCGCCTGACTATATCCGTCAGCGTGTCGAAGAAACGGGTAAAAACTACGGTTTGCTTAATACGTCGCCCCGGCTCCCGCCTGCGTTCCAGTGATTTTAAAAGTTCCTGCATCTTGGAGGAGGTTCCGGTTAAGTCCGCCATAACATCCAATAAACTGTTTAACTGAACCCGCTCCCATTCCAGGTCGGGCACATTTCGCTTGCGTAACAGGGATTCTACCGCCACCTGGTCGTCCTCGTCTATCCCCTCATCAATTAAATCTTCTAAAAAAGATGCTCCGGCTTCGGAGTGACTGTCTTCCAGTTCCAGCTGATGGTGTAACGTGGCTTCCACTTTCTGCAACCGGCGCTTTAAAGTCTCCCGGATGGCAAACAAGCTGGAGGCAAAACGCAGCCTTAAAAAACTCAAAAGAAAGCGCACCATTTGCCTGGTTTGCAGGTCGCCGTGCAAACGTAGCTGGCGGGATAAACCTTCGCAGTATTTCTCAAGTTGGTCATAGGCCCTGCGCTCCAGTGGCGTGAAGACAATGCGCGGCATGGGTAAGATATGGCGCCGGGCCAGGTTTTGCTGCAACTCCCCGTTTTCCCGGTATATTTCTAACAGCCGCCTGTTATGGCGCAGCATAACCCTGGACAGGGGTGCCATACTGAAGAAAAGCCTGTGCAGCAATTCCCGGTCCCTGCCAACAGGGATTCTCCCGTGTTCCAGCCATTGTCTGGCCGTATTGCGAACTCTGCCTTCAATAACGCTTTTCTCAACAAACAGCCACATGAAAGGATCTTCCAGCGGCAATTTTGCTGCAACCCGGCGCAGGAAATCCCATTCTGATTTTTCCGGCTCTTCCCGGTTAATGAGTTTCCCCAGTATGCCATAATACTGCATTGTTAATGAAGGGTCATACTGAAAAGCTCCCACCCGGTTGGTCAGGGCCAGCAAGTCGCAAGCCTCCACCGGGTCAATCTGCAAAGGGGTGGCAGTAGCCAGCCACAGGCTCCGCGCTTTGGGGTGAAGGTATTTTTGTATTGTAGCGTAAAGATAGCCGTAGTGAGGGTGCGCTCTTACTCCTCCGGCGGGGTTGCGGCGCCTGGCCGCGTGTGCTTCGTCCACCAAAACTATGTCAAACGGATCAGCGCTCTGCAGGGCGGCTACCCGCTCCTGGCGCGCCAGTAACCCGGTGGAAAGGATAATCAGGTCCGGCTCGTACAAAGACCGGGCGGGGCGGAATTCTTCGGCAGGCAGCAGGTAAGTATGACCGGTCTCCGGAGCAGTCCGTGCCAATCCAAAAGGCAACAGCACTTTGGAGGCCATCTGGCGCAGCCACTGCGGCGTCAGGCTGGCCGGGGCCGCGATTAATACCCTCTTTGCCAGGCCGGAAAGATACAGGGAGCGTATAGCCAGCCCCGCTTCAATTGTTTTGCCAAGGCCCACCTCGTCACAAAGCAAATGACAATAAGGCCAGGTCTCCACCAGCCGGCGTACCACCACCGCCTGATGGGGCCATGGCGCCACCGGGGCAGTCTCCAGACCAACATAGCGCCCTCCGGGCATTTTGGCGGCATCCCGCAAAACAGCAAATTTTAGCTTTTCCAGCGCCGAAGGCGGCTCAACCTGCCTTGGCGCCGCGCTGGTCCCGTCGATTTCCTGGGGGTTTTTAACCCCTTCAGCCAACCGGATCAGTTCCCGCCGTACTGCCTCCGGCAGGGTCAGCACCAGTATATGGGATACACGGTTAAACCAAAGGTTTTCGAAAGCCACCACGGCCTCATCGATACGGAGCCGCTCGGTCTCCCCCCACCAGTCGCAGTGAATATCAATATTTTCCGCATTATGTAACAGCGCCGTTTTCGATTCATTCAGCGTTCCCGCCCCGTACAGCCGGTTACCGTTTTCATCGTAAAGTACAAACCACTTTTCGTGCACGTAGCCGTCGTCCAGCGCTGCCATGGCCAGCGGCTCTCCGGTCTGCATATGCACCCGGAACGCCACCCGCACCTCCAGGTATTCCTGCGCCACCATCCAGGCCAGTAGCGTTACTCCCCTCCGGACATCCTCCGGCCAGGCCTCCGGTTCTTTCAGCGCATCGTTTAGGCTGCTTGCCATCCGCTGTTCATCGCCGTTTAGTATGGCTTTGACATCAGCAGGATCCAGATCCGCGCCCACAATCAGACGCATCTTTCCGCCCCGGCCGACAAAAGCGGAAAACCCCATTGATGCGGCAGCAAGAGAAGTGGAACGGAAATACCCGGCCACCCGGTCATACCGGTTGGCCAGTTTAAGCGCAGGCACATAAAAGTCATGTAATATATTAAGAGGACGCCCGTTGATTATTGTGGAGGAAGTTTTGTACGAAAGCTGCCACTGGCGGGACTTCAGCCCCACTTCATTGGATTCCGTTTGAACCATACCATCCCCTCACCGCACTGTTATAAGCCAAACAGGATGGCCTGCGCTTCCCGGCGGGCTTTTTCTTCGGTAATCTCCGAGGCCCAGACTGAAAGCAAGTCAATTACCGCCTGTTCCCGGCCCGCCGCCTGTTTCTCCAGGTAAGCGCGGGCCACCGGGATATCTCCCTCCCGGTAAGCCATAATCAGCCCCTGCAGCATGTCCCATTCGGTCAAAGGCCGCTCCAGCCGCTTCCTGTTCCTCTCTTCAGGCAAAACCACCCGTAGCTTTGACCCTTTGCGTACCAAAGGCGCAAAATAGCCCACATCCTCCAGTTTTTCGCTGCCCTGCGATTGTCTGCCGGTCCCTCTGCGTCCGGTTGTTTCGCTGTTGATGCCGATAATCCGGCCTTCTATGGCATACCCTCTGGGCTTCGCCTCCAGCTCGATATTGAAGGACCGGGAAAGGTTCAGGGCCTGATCATAAGCAAAATACCCGGTCCTGAAAATGCCAAACAGTATCAGGGCCATCGCCGCCTCAGGATTTAAGTCTGCAACTGTCAGGCGCCCCTGGGTCAGCCGGGCAATCTGGTGCTGCGCGACCACGGCGCTGGCTTCGTTCATGGCGCGCACAGGGCTGACCGGTTCATCCCCGTCCACAACCGGCCAGTGCTCCGACAGCACTTTCAGCGCCCGGCCGTAACCGGCCACCATCTCGTCCACCGGGTTCAACCGCAGCGCTTCGAATTCTTTGAGTCCTTCCTGTACCGCTTCGCGTACCCGCTGGACCACTCCCGTGCCGCCAAAGCCGGACCAGGCCGCAGGCTCTGAGCTTGCCAGCTTACGTTTACGGCAGGCAATAAAGATTGAACTGGCTGCGGCAGCCATGTCTTTTTGGTGCAAAGACGCTGCGGACTCTGATTCAACCGGCATTGATGAGGTAATGATCCAACCGCTCTCAATCAATGAACGGGTCAGCGCCTCCCAGGCCTCCTGGGTTTTGTGGGTAAACATTACAGTCATGATGCCATCGTCTTTAAGCACCCGCCGGCATTCGGCAAAAATCTCTCCCATCAACCGCTCGTATTCCCTTGAAGCCTTGGCGACGGAGCCGTCCCGGGCCGGATTGGCCACCGCCTCGTCTGCCTTATTGGTAAGGCGCCTGGTGAACATATCCGGGTATAAATCCTGCAGCGTCCTTTTCTGCCAGACGTAAAAATAGTCGGAGAGCTCAGCGTACTGCACGTTATTGTAGTAAGGTGGGTCGATGCAGACCAAGTCCACCGACCCGTCGGCCACCTCCAGCCGCGCTGCGGTACCACAGCTGATAGTAACCGGCGGCGGGGAACCGGCCAGGCTTTCATGGAGGGGCGCCACCAATTCGGCAATACCGGCGTAAGCGTCAACCACCTGCGACAGCGCCCAGGCCGCTCCGGAATTGGGGCCGGTAAAAATCATTTCACCGAACGTCCATTTTAAAGAAAAGTCGTGCCTGCCGAAAGTCCCTTTTACAATACCGCGTGTGTATTCCCAGCGTGTTTGCCTGCTGTTATAATCCAGCCCTTTATCAATCATAAACTGCAGGTAAGTGACTATGGCCCGGCCCCGCGCCATGCCGTGCTCCCGGATGATTTCCGGCTTAAGCCGGTTTAGCTCTTCAACCAGGAAAAGATGGCCCAATAACTGGCGGGGCGTGAACAGGTCGCACCAGCGCGACATACCGTAATTCACCGGCCTCATATCGTTGCCGTTCGGGAAGCCTTCTGTAGGAATAAGCCCCTGCCGCTCCCACTCCGGCCATTTCTCTCGCAGGAGTTTTTCAGCTCCGGCCAGTGCTTTTAAATCCTGTTCGTTCGGCACACGGAAGAAACGTATCTTTTCTGTTTTTATTTCACCGGCCTTCTCGCCGCTTTTATATCTCAGCGGCTGGCCATTTTTGTCCAGCTTTGGCTGGTAGCGGACGGCCACCACGCAATACAGCCGGTCCTGCCAGGCGCCGTGCGGGGACTCCCCCCGGGCCTGAGCCTTAATTTCCTCAGCGGGGATAGCCTGGCGGCAGTGCACGCAGGTGCCAACACCGTCTCTGACGGTGGCAAAATCCGGGTCCTCGCCATAAGGGCCCCGGCTACCTTTCAGCCGGTATGGTGCAAAACTTACTTTGCCCCCTTTTTCCCTGCCGTCAGTGATGACACGCACCCCCCACTTTTCCCCCTCCTTTGAGAGCCAGCAGGTGTTGAGCAAGGGGGCCTCGCCGCCGCAGTGGGGGCAGGTAACCTGGCGGCAGTAAAGATAATCTAAAATTTGTTCCTTATCATATATCGGAAGACCATCCTTGTCTTTAATTAAATGCTTAGATAGCAACTCCAATTCTTCATCAGGTAAATAATTCATTTCGGGAAAAAATTGATTTATGTTTTCTGTTAAGTAGGCTAGCAGTTTTCCTCCCCATTTTTTGATATCTACAATTAAATCTATGCCAAATTTTAAAGGGTAGTGTAATGTAGCATGTAAAATCACTGAAGCAACTGGATTTATATCATTGGATAATACGTTACACCCTAACCGTAGCGCTTCAAACGGAATAGACCCACCACCTGAAGTAGGGTCAAGCACAGTAATCTTTGTTTCTGTCTTTGAAGCATTATGTGCATATGCTCTATTATAGCCATATAAGTCTTCATTGTCCCACTTAAATTCGCTCCCCAGCACTTTGCGAACAAATTCAGACTTCCGAAATTCAATTCTTTCATTAGTATGAAACGGATCTGCACTAATTCGTTTTACAGTCAGATAATTTCCCTTCGCAGGTAAAGGAGTTGGGATAGGAATTGATTCGTGTGCCCAACGTATGACAACAGGATGTCTTTGGTAATCAGGATTTGCAGAACATAATTTTTTTATTGCTTCTCTGTTACGAGCACGCCTTAGCTGTTCTTTTTCTAAGGAATTATGTACAATATCACTAATTAACAGCTTCTCATGAAACCCTTCTACTGTAACCAGATCCTTAAGGCGACCTGTTAATATCCACGGCACCCCGTTGACCATGGCCTGCACCTTTTCGATGCCCAGTTCCCGCAGGAACCAGTCAGGGTCGGTGCAGGCGGGTAGGAGCGAGGCCAGGACGGCGGCGCGGCTGGGCGTCAGCGGGCGGCGCGCCCACCATACATGGAGAAAATATAACGGGGGCAGAGCTGAACTGGCGCCTCTTTCCCGCTGGGTCTCTGCGCCCACCTGGTGGCAGGGGAAGCCGGCTTCGATTAAACGCAGGTCTTTTTCGTAGCCAGGTTTGGTCATGGGCTGCTCCTTATTCTTCGCGGATTTTTTCCAGCATGGCGGGGATGGCGCTGTCTCCGGGCTGGCCGCCCAGCATCAGGCGCAGGCCGGCCTGAGCCCAGCGGTTGGCGGCGTCGCCGTACTGGGTGGCGCGGGTGAGCCAGTAGACGGCTTCTTCCCGGCTGAAACGCTGTACGCGCCGGGCAATCAGTTCCACGCGGTCCATGTCCAATATCCTTTCCTGGAGCCTGAAAATCAGGGAGAGCTTGGCGCCGGCTTCTTCGTCCAGGGGAAGGTTGCCACGGAACCCGATACGGCCGTTAGGGACAAAAGTGTGCAGTTCCAGGGGAATGCCGGCGGGATCGCAGACACCGCCGATAATTTCGCGCAGCACAGGGAGGCAGCGGCGCAGAGACTGGCCGTGGATCAGGCCGCGGTCTTTGAGGACAGGTTGGGTGTAGCCTGTTTCTTTTTGTGTACCGGTGTCGGGGAGGACGCGCTGCTTGACCACCAATACGGGAGCAGGCAAATCTTTAAATTCGGTTATGCGCAGGACCCAGGGCGATATTCTGACAAAAGGCTTGATGCGTTGGTTGAACAGCCGCTCATGGTCCAATGGTTTTTGTTTTGACATGGTTCAGCCTCGCTATGGTTGTTTTTTTATTTCCCGAACCAAAAGGCAGTCTTCATTGGGTTCAGAAATTTCCAGGAAAACATCGGTTTGCCCGCCTTTGGCCACCAGGTGGTCCAGTACTTCGAACAGTTCGCCCAGCGCTTTCATCGTGTCCGGGGTGGCATCGCTGAGCTGGAGACGGAGGAAGCCGCCGGCGGGGAGGACAAGGCCGGCCAGGTCCAGGTCTTTGATGGTGGATTTGGCGCCGCGGTTATAGATGCTGCCAAGACGGCGGAGCAGCGGTAGAATTTTGTCCGCCGCATCTGGTCCGGAGAGGATAAGGTTTTGGCGTTTTTCGGCAATCCAGCCGCGTTCCGCCGCTTTGGCCGGGGTAATCAGCACATCGGTGGCCTGCGGGGTATAGACTACCGCACCGGTACCACGGATTAGATCCGGTTTGTCCTGTTGCTCCGGTGTACCACGGAAAGCTATCAGCCTGCCGTCCCTGATCAAGGAGGTTACCACATCTTCCAGGTCGCGGTCCGGGATTCTGCCGTATGTTTCAGCCACTTTTTCCATTATCTGGGACACAGTGGCTGTACCTCCGGTGACGACGGCACCATAGACGCTATCTTTTACTTTGGACCTGTCCACTTTGGGCGAATCGGCCCAACCACGCTGGTTGGCTCCCTGGGGTGTGATAAGACTGTAGCCTTGTTTAGTCAGATCCAATCCAAAGGGGATTTCATGTTCCCGGTGATAAAACTCCGCCGGTCTGGTCTGGTCGGCCTCGCCCATGCGGTAAACACACCAGACGCCTTTTTGCACGCCAACCCGGAAGATCTGCTCAATCACAGCGGCGTTTTCAGGGAGCGGCCAGTGGCGCAGACAATAAAAGTTTTGGCGTATTTTGTCCAGTGTCACCGTGTCCGAATTCTCGAAAAACAGTCTGCTCAGATTTGCCAGGTTTGTACCGGAAAGGGCGCCTTCTGTCAGCAGTTCCCCGTCTTTTAGCAGCATTTCACGGATTAACTCGATGAAGGGAACGCCTCCTTCGCCGGTAACCGTCCTGATTTCCTTGCGGACGATGCGACCGCTGGCAGACGGGTAGTATAGGCTGTTGTAAAGGCCGGAAACTGTGGTTAACAGGGCCTGTTCGCGCTCGGCCTGAAGGTTCTTAAAGTCATCGCGCTCAAGGCGACGGGGCATTACGCCGTAACTGTTGGGCCGTTCTTTTAAGATGCGCATGGCCAGCACCTGGCGGGCGGTGTCGTCCACCCGCTGCCGGTTTTGCCGGGTTTTATCGGCAAACAGGGTTTCCGTGGTCTGCTCCGTAGTCACCGTTTCCGGCACCAGCAGGAAAATCAGGTTTTGCTGCTCCCGCGGTTTATTTACTCCCTTAGTGGTAATCATCTCCTCCACGGAGATGCTTTCCGCCGAAAGGGAAACCACTCCCAGCACAGGCTTGCTTTTGTTGTCGGGGAGATGTTCGGGCAGCATTATGTCATGCTCGATATGGAACAAGCCGGAGCCACCGGTAATCAGCTTCCGGGCTGTGGCCTGCAGCAGGTCGCTCAACTGGGCTGACGAAACGGTCCTGCGGATTCTGGCCAGAATGCTGTTTATGGTGGGTTCGGTACCGGCGAAGTATTTCCCCTGCTCATGGCGAAGGTAAAAGGCGCTCTTTACAATCTCGCCCAAGGCTGTACGTACCTGGGTCGGCGTTAAGCCGGGGAAGGAAACGTTAAACAAAGCTTCCGCCTCGGTAAGGCCGAAGACCCTGGATTCCAGGCCTTCGGAGCGGCCGACCAGGCTGTGCAGAAAGACTGTTTTCCATGTATATTCGTACATAGGGTAACCCTCAGGGTGGCGGTTATTGCGGTCAGCAAGCTCGGCATTGCTGTGGGCGCCTTCCAGTGTGCCGGTATCAACTCCGCCGATGTCGGCGTTCAGGACCGGCAAAAGGTCAGAACTGCCGGTGCGGTTCAGGATTTCATCCACCACCTTTGCCTGGCGCAAATCAAGGTGGCAGGCATGAATCATCGGCAGTGCCTGGCCTTTTTGCCAGATATCCCGGACAGCCAAAGACAGCACCCTCAAAACGCCCCGTGTTCCCTGGAAATTCTCGGCGCTGGCCAGTTTTTTGTTCAGGAAATCAACCAGCGTGGGGTGGAAGGGATAATGGGCCGCCATGCGGTCTTTGAAGGCTTCATTGACGGCTTCTTCGGGCAAAAGGGAGGAATTGCGCTGATACAGGCGGAAATACTCTTCCGCCGTTTCCCGGGCCGCTTCCCGGTCCACGGAGAGAAACAGCCGCTTGGTTAACACCGCTGAAATTTCCGCCGCCTGGACCGGGGTTACCTGGACGGCGTCGCGGGCCACCACGCTGGCAATGCTTCTGACCGCTTTTTCTCCTATACCCAAGGCAGAACCGGTGTCCACCTGCTGACCCTGCACTCTGCCGATAAGCTCAGCCAAGTATTCTGTCTGGCGCGCAAAGGCGTCGGCGGCGCCGGCCAGGGTAAGGATAATGGCTATGCCGGGGTGGTTGCGCGCGTAGCCGTGCAGGGCCATCAAAAACGCCGCCAACTGGCTGGCCCCGTCCGTCCGCGCCGCTTCCAGCCTGGCAGCGTACTGGGCCAGCTCGTCCAGCATTAAAACCACCTTGCGGCCGGAAAAGACTTTATCAAAATAAATCCTGCCGGGAGCGGCAAATGAGCTGGCATCTTCTTCCACTTCCCGGTACAGGCCCTCTCCCCCTATCTGGTAGGCTATCTCCCCCCAGAGCGTATAAGGGACCAAAGCTTCTCCCTTTGGCTTATGGACTGGGATTTCATCTCCGGCCACGCCCACCAGGGATACCGAGCCGGGAGCAGGCAACAGTGAGGGATCAATGATTTCACCGGTTACATCTTTCAGATCCGAACCCCTGCTGGCGATATGGGCACAGGCTGTCAGTGTATGTGTCTTGCCGCCGCCAAAAGCGGTCTCCAGGCGGTGTATGGCAGGTACGCCCATGTCGCCGGCAACCCGGCCGAAGACCTCAGTCAATGTCAGGCGCAACCCCTGGGTAGGGTAGGTCAATTCACGGAAAAAAACCTGCGCATCGGTATAAAGGTTGTCAATACCGCTTTTACCCTTGCGGTAAAAATCGATAACCGGGCTAAGTGATAAAGTAAAAGCATCCGGGTTAAATGAACCGGCCACGATTTCTGGTCGTGGCACGCATTTTTCCAGTATTGAATGCATAAACCATCCTCCTCTGCTCAGTTGGTATTAAAACTTCATGCAACAGTTTCTTAAGGATAGCAAAGTTCTTTACCATAATTCGGCATATAACATAAAAACCCTGCAAATTTGCTGTTTTTATGAGCAACCCGTCCATGATATTCAGATAATTCCCGATAACTTAACCAAATACATTATTTATCAGCTTCTCTATTTCTTCGGAGCTGATTCCGCCCTGTTCGCTGTTACAGGTTATAATCCCTGGAGGTGGCTCACTTTTTTCCTGGCATTTTTCTTAAAGTGGCTCACCTTTTTCTGGCGTTAGTGGCTCAAAAATTTTCTGGCAGGTGGCTCACTTTTTTCTTGACAATCGCAGTTGCGGCGCTTTTTTAAGGATCGGTTCTTTGAGATTCTAAAGTGGTGATTCATCAGGTATGACCGGCTCACTTGTATCACGGTTGTCTGTGTTTTCCTGGCGGTATTCTTCCCAGGTAATGCCGTAAGGGGCGCCTCCGGAGGTATAACCGGCAATAAAATAAAAGTTGTCATCTGAATCGGGATACTCTTCGTAGTGTTTTTGAAGTTCTTTTATCCTTTTTTTATTCTCGGCCAGCTTTTGGCGGCGGATTGCGTCAGTTTTCAATTGCTCCAGATATGCCGTAGAAATTTGATACCCCAGCATTTTAAGCTCAATCGCGGCGCACAACAAGTCAACGCCGAAGTGTTTTTGGTAGGCCCTGACAATGTTTTTCCCGGTATACTCAGGCAACCAGTGACTGGCGGCCTGCAATCTGCTTCTCCTGTTCATCCTTTTGTGCCTGGGGCAGGAAGATTTTTTGATTTTTACTCATCCCTCTCCAGTTTCTGGCAACAGTTCATATTCAGGGTTAATTCCGGAAAGTAGGTATTATAATACCCACGGTCGCGTGTCAGAAGAGAGTCAGCCTGGAAACACCTGCCCGTGGTGAGTTTCCGACCGGGAGAAGCATCTCTTCCCCAAAAATCCAGTATTCCGGGTTTTCGTATCCCTGTATTGAAATACAAAAATAACTTTCGGCTTTTTCTACATCTTCCGCAAGAAAGTCACCGACTCCTGCCTGGCATTTATCAAGATGCTTCTTAACCGATAATTTACTGATGGTAAATCTAAAGTATGACCGCACACCCGCCCAAACGGGAAAAGTGCTTCCTGTCCATAGAATAAACTGTACCAGGGCCTTTTTGCAGTGCGCACTGGGCCAGATAGGCATCAATGTAATCAACGTTTTTGTCTTGATATGCCTGTAGGGCATTTCTTGCCAACTCTTTATCTGGTGCGCTGATACCGTCTGCATCTATAAAATTAGTTAATATATTTGCGATCTCTGCTTTGGGGATACTGTAAAAACTTTCCAGCGTCCACACCAATTCTGCCAGCACCAGGGGGTGCAGGTACAGGGTAAGTTCACCCCGCTCAGCTTTTTCAAAGAGGTCCTTTGCTTTTTTAAAAAGGGTATCGTCATCATGCAGCAGGAAACGCAGTATTACATTGGTATCAAGCCAACCATCAGCGCTATTGTTTTTCATGCCGTCCTGCTCTTTCGGCTACTTTGAGGCGCGTCATCTCTTCCTCTTTTTCAACTCCGGGAAATTCCCCGCCGGTTTTCAGTGAACCGGCCAACTCCGATAATTTTTTCTTTTTAGATAACTCTACAATTATTTGACCGTTGTTTTGCAACTTAAAAACTATTTCATCCCCTACTTCAGCCCCGATGGCCTGGCGTATTTTAGCGGGAAGCTGAATTTGCCCTTTACCGGTAATCTGGGTTTTTTCTGTTAACATAGCAGATACCTCCTGTTCATTGACTTAATTATATCAATGAACAGTTAGATTTTCAATGAACATTAATTATTAAAATGTTATTTCATCGGGTAGCAAAGGAAAGTGGTCCTGAAGGCAATAGAAAATGCCCTGAGGTCAGGGCTACAGTAGACAAGCGGTCACCTATTAAACTCTAAAGAGCACCAGTTGCTTGCCGGCACTCTTTATTTTTATTTTTTAATCCTCTTTCTGGTAATAGTTCATGTTCAGGGTTAAATCCGGGAAGTAGGTCTTATAATACCCGCGGTCGCGCGTCAGGAGAGTGTCAGCCTGGATTTGCGCATGGGCACCTATTAAAAAATCGCTGATAATGTGCTGTCTTGCCGATAACGTCAGGCCGCAGTCACAGGTCATGTTGGATTTCTTGCCGCATCGCGGGCACTGCAGCTGCTTTCCTCTGTGCTTTGCATAGCGGCCCCAGGCCAGAGAAGCAAGCCACAGGGCACTTTCTTCCGAAGGCAACAGTTTAATTCGTGTATGTGAGAGAAATTCAAGAAAGGTGTTTTGACAGGGAAACTGAGTTGCCACCTCGGCGTAGACGGCTTCACATATGACAAGGCTGCCGCGGTTTACGGCTCTGTCCAGCAGAGCCTTTGATGTTTCCAAGAAAACCGGGTCCGGGAAAAGTACATCAAACAAAATGTTGGTATCAATGGCTATAATCATTTGTCACGAAGCTCTTCCACTATCTCATCTGTACACTGTTTCTTTTGCAGAAAGCCTACATACCGCGTAAACGGGGAAGGAATGGTTTGTTTTTGAATAACGTAGCCGCAAGGACTTTCAGCGATAATCACTTTATCCCCCGGTTGGAGGTCCAGTTTCTTTCTTAATTCATGAGGCAGAGTGATTTGTCCTTTGGCAGTTATCTTGGTCGGCTTCATGGTAATACCTCCACGGTAAGAAACTAATTTCTTACCTTAATGGTACCAAAAGGCAGTGATATTTGCAATATCTGACCAGATATCGATGGCGTTTTTTTAAACGGACTGCCCTGTTACTTCACTCCCAGTTTAATCATCATCCTTTTAAGAATTACGGCACTTTCCGCCCGCGTGGCGTTTTCCAGCGGCGCAAGCCGCCGCTTAGCCCTGCCGCGGATAATGCCCAGTTCGAGGCACAGCGCCATCCCGGAGCGGGCCCATGCCGCCGTTGCCGCGGCGTCTGTGTAACCGGAGAATAATTCATCCGCCCGTGCTACGCTTGATCCGGCGCCGGCAATTTCCAGGGCACGGGCCACCAGCACGGCCATCTCCTGGCGGGTGATTGCCCGTTCGGGTTCAAAACATCCCGCCCCTGTGCCCCGTACCAGGCCGGCGCGGTATGCCGCCTCCCCCGCACCGAAGGCCCAATGCCCCACAGGCAGGTCATTAAAGGAATTCTCACTGCCATGGTATTGCTCCACTCCCAGCGCCCGGAGCAACAGGGCGGTGAACTGGGCCCTGGTTGCCGGCGTTTGCGGCTGGAAGCGCCTGTCACCCGTACCGCGGAGCATACCCCTGGCTGACAGGAGCACAATCTCCCGCAGCGCCCAGTGGCCTTTGACATCGGTGAAGGAGCTGTCCAAACTCATTACCGCGTATTTGCTCAGATGCGAAATGTCGGCCCAAAAAACCTGCGCATGACCGTTATCCTCCCGCATTGTTTCATTCACAAGGGGAACTTCAAGGGTGCCGTCATCGGCCACAAAAACAACAAAGCAGGTATCGGGGTTGTCCTCCGGGCCACCGGCGGTGATATAAAGGCGTGCTGTGTCCACCTTTTGGCCGCTGAAGGCGGTCACACGCAGGTCATAGATCCCGCTGACCGGCCGGGCACCGGGATTTGCCGCCTTTACAGCGGCTGCCAGTTGCGCCTCCGCCGTGGCGCCCAGGGGGTTGATGCTGATGGCTACGCCGCCCGCAGGCAATGCCGCCGGAGGAATGACCAGCCTGACGGCACCCGCCAGGATACCGATACCGGCACCGCTCCGGGCGGCCGCTGCCACAGCGGCGCCATCGAAATTCACAGTGCCTGACTCGCCGCCAAAGCTGACAAGAATTGTTGTAAAACCCTGCTGCAGCAGCGGCTGGAGGTCACCGGCAGCAACCATTACCTCCCCTTGGGCGGCAGGCAGGGTGAGCACGGCAACGCCACCCGGTTCGCTGCCGGTTAGGCCGTCGCCTATGGGAGCAGTGGAGCCACCGGAAGCCGTGTGGCCCACCCGGAAGGAAAAGGAGTAATCGGCCATTACATTCCCCGCGCTGTCCGACACGCCGCTTAGAAGTACCGTATGCAATCCGGCTGGCAGCACCGCTTCCGGGATAAAAATCAGTTCATCCGGCCTGGGCCACAGGAAAGTGCCGCCCGGAAGGCCGTTAAGCCGCCAGCCGCTTTCCACCGTGGCGGTATTCACAGGCTCGTCAAAGGTAACTACGATGAGAGCATCAGCGCTGACGCCGGCTTCCCCGTTTCGCGGCATGGTGCGCGTCACGGCCGGCGGCCTGGTGTCCTCCACCGCCAGGGCGGTGGCCCCGGAGACCAGCACCACCGGGGAATGTCCGGCCAGGTCAGTGACAAGATTGTAGTGGAGGAGGTAGTTGCCGCCGCTTAAGCCTGCCATGTGGACGGTGAAAAACAAAGTGCTCCGGCCGGCAGCCAGGCCATCTGAGAAAATCTTTATGCCTGTTCTGACCACTTTGCCTCTTTCATCAAGGATTGACCAGTGCAGTTCCAGCGGTTTTGCTATCTCCCGCTCCGCGCTTACCGTCAGTTCCACAGCCAGCTCATTGTCCCCACCGTGGCCTGCCTGGTCAGCTTCCGCCTCGCCCACCGTTACCCGGTAGCCGAACACATCGACATAAAGGACGTCTCTGATGGTGCCGCCGTCAAAGTCAAAGATGTAACCAAGCCTGTACGTGCCTGTTTTCAGTTCGGCGGGCAGGGCAAAGACCAGCGAAGAATCGCCGCCGCCAACAGTTATATCTCCTTCCGGAACGGACAGCCAGGCATGATGAGGCCTCTCCAGCCGCAGGACGCCGGGATGCTGGGCGCTAATCAATAGCACCAGGTTCTCGCCCATTTGGTAGGACTGCCGGTCAGCCTTCAGGGAGATGACGTCTTTGGCCATGGGAAGGTAATAGTCGTTAATGTACAGGGAACGTCCCGATTCATGGTAAATGCCAAACATCAGCTTTTGCTCCCCGGTGACACCGGTGAGAGGTAAACTTACCGGCACCACGGCCGTGGCCCCCGCAGCGAGGCTGAACTCTTCCACGCAGCCGTGAGCCCCCAGGTTGGCCCTGGCCAGCAGGTTGCCGGCAAAAGAGCTGAGATTTTGGACAGTAATGGTGAGGGTCACCGTATCGTCCGGATGGTACCATTCTTTGTCCAGCGCCGCCGTCACTGCCAGCTCCAGGCCTTCTACGTGGAGCGGCAGCGCCAGCTGCCTGTCGTTCACCATGAAACGGAAGACCGCCTCGCCGGCCGGCAGGTCGTCCGGGACGGGAAAGCGCACTGCAATATCAGCGGTATCACCGGCGGGAACATCGGCGCCACTGACCGCCCCGGCGCCGCCGCTGCCAAAAAGCGGCGCAACGCTTATAAATACCGGAACCAACCCTGTGTTATCAATCCGGAAGGTTACGGTCGCTTCCTGTCCGGCCGTAACCGAAGCAGGGGGCAGGACTTCCATGCTCCATTGCGGCTCCAGGGAAAGAACCCGGAATGTCCCGATGTCTACCGCACCCTCCAGGTGCGGCGAAACAGCGGTGACGGAGTACTCGCCCGGTTCCAGTTCTGCAAAAACGGCTTCCAGCCTGACCAGGCCGTCCTCGCCGTTAATCTTTTCCCTGATGACAGGAACCTGGAAAAGAACGGACGGGACGTCACCGGCCGCTCCGGCCAGGTGCAGGGTAAGTTCCATGGCATTGACCGGCAGGGCGCCGCTGTTGGCCACGTATACGGGGAAAGATATCTGCTCCGGATAATAAATGTCTGCAATCTCCGCCCAAACGTCCACCTGGTTGCCGGAAGAAACGCTCCCGTTGGCCTGTGCCAGCACCGCGTCGCCTTCCGTCAACACCAGCCTGTACTGCCAGGCATCGCCGCCGCTGATGATATCTATGACATCGGTTATGATTTGCTGCAGTATTTCCCCGGGGGCCAGGGTTACCTGGGCGCTGAAAACGCCCACCGGTGCAAGTCCGCCCGTCCACCGGCCAAGCTGGAGCAGGCCGCTCCAGAGCAGACGCCCGGTATTTTGCACCACCGCCGCCAGCCGCAACAGCTGCCCCGGGGCAAAGAACAGGGGCGTCAGCAGGGACACGGTCGCTTCAGGTTCAACCACTTCCATCTCCCGGTATACCGTCATGGCTCCCGTGGCGGCACGCAGGGTGAAAGAGGCCGGCGGAGCGGTTATTGTCACCGTGTAAGTAACCTGCTCACCGGGCGGTAGCGCCAGGGTACGGGTATCGGCCGCCGCTCTGTTAACCGCCAGCTCAACGGTAACCTCCTGTGGCTGGTGGGAAGGGTTGGTTACCGTAATGTGCACCGGCACCGGTTCGCCCGGGCGACAGTATCTGCCTGTGGTCGCCAGCGTGATATATCCCGACGCCGGCGCCACGGTAAAAGCACGGTAACCGTCGGCCAGTTTTTTCCCGGCGGCCGTGTGCAGGGAAGCAAAAACCTCATAGCCGCCGGCCCCCAGGTCCTGTGGCGAGCTCCCCAGGTTAAAAGGCAAAGTCAGGCTTTCTCCCGCAGCCAGGCTGACTGGGACTTCCGCCTGGAAAACGGCGTCTTCCCAGTAATAGCCTCCGGGCGGCACCACGGTGAGCAGCAGGACATGCTCTCCGGGGAAGTGGGGATCATCGGGAGGCATCCGGAACACCACCGTACGGTGTTCATAACCTGCCCCGTCCGCCAGAGACGCCGCCGCCACCGGCAGGTAGCCGTTCCCCATCCGCATGATGTAAATTATGCGGCCGCCGGCGTCCAGCTGCAGGTAGTCCCATTCCGACGCCCAGAGGCAGAACCCGCCTCCCGGTATGGCAAAAAACCCATCCAGGGGAGGAACAACAGTGGCGTCGACGTCGATTACCTCTTGTGGCGTCAGTTGCATACCGCCGGCGCCGGATGAAACGTCGTGGCGAAGGATCCTGTAATTACCCTCCGCGCCCTGCCGGTAGAGCAGGTACAGGCTGTCACCGTATCCTGAAACCATAAAGCCGGAGGCCGGCTCGCCTGCGTACCCCTGCACCGCCGTAACCGCTGCCGGCTCCAGGTCGGCGCCGTCGGTGACTTCTCCGGGGTCTAAAACATACAGATGTTTCTCCCCGGTGCCATCTTCTCCCAGCACAAACAGGTGCCCGGACGCCAGGACCAGCCCGGCGGGGTTTGCCACGCCGGACAGCGTGGCTGAAGCCAGGCGGGCGCCGTCTGCCGCGGCCAGGACGTGGAGGCGGGCAAAGCCCTCCCCGTCAGTTGTCAGGCCGTAAACATGCAGGGCGCTACCGGCCAGCTGGTAAACCGTCGCTGCGACGGTTTCCGTTGAGCCTGCCAGGGGGGCCGTCCAGGTTGCCACCATCTCTGAGCTCTCTTCCGGGGTTGCGTTAAAGCGGCGCACCTCCGGTCCGGCCGCGCCGTCCTGCAACACAAAAAGCAGATGGTGATTGGCGGGGAAAAGGGCCCTTACCGCCTCCGGCTGGACAGCCGAAGCGCCCTGCCTTTTTTCCCCCGCTTTCTGCACGCTGACAAACAGGGTTCCGCCATTCAGGTCAGCGCCGGAGGTATTGGTAACGACGGCGTCGATTACGATTTCTTCAGCGCTTGTTGCCGGGAAAAGGTCCGCCAGGTTCAGCTCCAGCGAAGAGGCTATGCCCGTTATCTCCAGCGGGTAAGTGCGGCTTTCCCGGCTTATGTGGGCTTTAAGCACATAGCCGCCGCTTCTCAGCTCCGCCGGTAAAGGCAGGTGCAAATCAACCGTTTCACCGGCATCGAGGCTGACGTTGCCGCTGTTTTGTGCCGGTATATCTCCGTCCCCATCCTGCAGCAGCAGGCTCCAGGGTACCGCCTCCAGCCTGCTTCCGCCTCCGTTGGTTACAGGTACGGTTACCGTTCCGCCCGCCGGCGCAACATCCGGCGGCAGGCCAAGAACCACCGTGGCCTCCGCCAGGTAAACGGCGGCTGTTTGGGCAAACTGCAGCCCGGCTGTGGTGGCAAAGCTGATTTCCAGTTCATATTGCCCGGCCTGCAGGGCGGAGGGCAGAGGAATCTGCAGATTCAAAGACAGCTCATCCCCGGCCGCTATTGCCACAGCCTGTTCCGCTGACACCCCGGCAACTCCCATGAGCACGGCCGACATGGTGCCGCTTTTTGCCGCTATTCCAGTGTTCCGCACAACCACCCTGACCGGGATGTTGCCGCCGGCGTAAAAGAGGTTGCTCTCCGGCAACGTGACATCAAACTGCAGGTCCCGGCGGACCGTGAAAGACAGCCCTTCCACTACCTGGCGTCCCCTGATGAAAACGTCCACGAAGTAGTCACCCTGTCCCAGGGCCGGCTCAAGGCTCACAGTATTTTCCAGCCCGCCGGGAGCGGCGGAGAAATTGGCCTGAGCTTCAAACAGCGTCCTGCCGCGGCGGCTTTGCCGGATAAAGATCTCGGCCGGCATCTCCCGCGCCGCATCGCTTTCCAGCACCACCTGCAGCGGTACCGGCTCTCCCGGTTCATACTCGCTGCGGGGCAGGCTTCCCCGGGCGGCAAAATCGGCCTCCTGCACCCAGAAACGGCGCGTGAAAAAAGCCTTTTTATCCCCTCCGTTATAATAGACGTCCACCAGCAGGGACTCGTTAAGGTGCAGGGGCGGCGTTACCAGCTCAAAAGCGTGGCTGCCCCGGGGCGGCACCGTTATTGTCTGGCTGCCCCGCCAGTCTTCAGGGTTATGCCCGGGCAGCCGAAAGGCATAGTAATGAGTGGTAAAGACGTAGCTGACCTGGGCTTCCCTGGCCTGTGTGCTGCTGTTGTGGACCGTGATGGTGAAACTGCCGGTGTCATACTGGAAATATGTTTCGGTGGAGCTGGTTACAGAAACCGTCAGGTCGCTTTCCGCGTAGCTGAACCCCGCCGGGCTGGTCCTAAACCGGCTTACCGCGAAAGCATCCTTGCCGAAGCTTTTCTGGATAATCTCCCCGGCACTGTTTTTCAGGTAATAATCCACCAGGTAGAAACCATAAAGGCGGTTGGACGGCGGAACCTGATAGGTAATGGTCACGGCTTTACCCTCACCGGGGACAAGGTCCACCGGTTGCCGCACCGACCCACCCAGGTATCCCTCCGGCATCTTTGCGCCGTCAGGGCCGATAACCGCAAATTCCACAAGGACCGCGTCCTCAGAGCTCCAGTTGTGCAGCATGACGCTGATTTCCGCTTGGTCGCCGTTCTTGTACTCGCGCCCGCGCGCGGCGGGAAACCGGGCCCAGGTCAGGGCATCCCGCAGCCAGGCATGCTCGTGGGGAGTGACCTGGTGGTTGCTGCGCGCCCAGTCGCTGTAAAAAGTGGTGGCGATGACATAGCCCGCGCCGTGGCCGTACAACAGGGCCACGGGCTGCTGGTTCTTTACCCGGTTCAGGAGGACGGCGGCTTCCGCGGGCCAGGCGGTGAAGAAACCGTCCACGTTGAAGTCCGGCCGGGCTTTAACCTGTCCGGCCAGCAGGGATTGGTACTCACCGAAATAGGAGGAGGCAAACTGGCACAGGTCGTCTTCGTCGTAGCCATACCCACGGACAGCTCCGCCGGGCAAAGCCCGGAAATCGTTACCGCGCTGCTGGGTGAAACTGATGATGATGCCGCCCCGGGCTGTATATTCTTCCAGCTTGCCCCGCAACCAGGCCGAACCAAGCCCGCTCAGGGAGGCGGTGGGCAGGACAAGCACGGGAAAAGCCGACAGCTCGTCCTGCCCGGCAAATTCATCCACCAGGGTAACCGGCTCGCCCAGCTCGGACAGCAGCGCCACCGCATCGGCATAATACCCGCGCCGCAGCACCGCGATGTCCGGCACAAAGCGGATGGTATTCACTTCGTTTAAGGGGAGGGCGGCCAGGGCGGCGAAGCGCGCCGGTTGCTCCCGGGCCAGCTTCACCGTGTCGGCCATGGACAGCGGCTTAAAGGCAATGGGTTGGGTGGGCAGACCGGGCACGTCAACCGCAATTTCCACCGTTTCATATCCCGCTGACCCGGTGCTCATGTATTCGGTGAAGTTTAGGGCGTCATGGTAAAAATAGCGGGCACCCCGGTAAGCATGGTACCAGGCTTCGGCATCGGTGACCGCCTCCCGGTAGCGGGCCAGCTCTTCCCCGTTCCACCCGGGCGCGCTGTAGGAAAGCAGGTTAAAGGCCACCGCATTGTCCTTGGCGGCGGCCAGACGCAGCCAGGCATTGTAGGTGCTCCTGGTTCGGGTAATTCCGGTGGAAGCCGAAGCGTTGTCGTCCGGAAAAGCGTTATTGTGCCGGGGCAGGTTCTGCGAGCTGCCCGCCTCAGCGTGTTCCTCCTTTTCGCTGGAAGGGGGGATGGTAAAAGTCTGCCCGTCCGGCTGCCTCACAAAAATGCTGCCGTCGGGATTGTGGTAGACCCATAAGCCGTCCGGTTTGCGAAAAACCTCCGCGCCGCTGTCATAGGACCACTTCAGGGTGCCATCAGGAAGGGTTTCAGAGCGGATTAAATTCCCGAGCCCTTCGTCCAAAGGTTCCCTTTGCTCTGCCTTTTCCTTTTCTTCCGCCTTCGCCCTGTCCACGGCGGCATGTAGCTGGTAGCCCACCTCCATGGCACGGAAGGCCTTCAGGAAATCATCCCTGGTCAGGGTTCCCCTGTAATCGATGTCACCTTTTACCACTGATTTTACATATTTTTCCACATGCACGTTCCGTCCCTGGCCGCCGGCGAAAAGCTCGGCCAGCCCCAGAACAACGCTTCCCTGCGGAAAATTGTGGAGGTCGGGCGAGCCGTCCTGCAGGCTGATTCCGAGAAATCTGCCATCCCCCCTGCGGGCGGCCATATAACTGTTCAGTGCCTGCCTGACATGCCAGTCGTTCAGCGCGTTTCCGGCATATTCGCCGGTCTCCGCCGCCCACTTAATCCAGGCGGTGGTGGGGCTCAGATCGGCCAGCTTTCCCATGCCGTAACCGGCCAGGGCAGCCGCTGTCTCCTGCGTGCTGTTGGTCGTGGTCGCTATCCTGACCAGCTGGTACATCAGGGCGAACTCGTCGGCGTAACTGACGGTGTCAGGCGGAGGGCTGAAAGCCATAACCGGTAGTACCGACGCCAAAACCAAAGAAACAACAAGTATTGCACAGAGCAGTTTCCTTTTTAGCCCAAAGCGCCTGATCATCCACAAATCATCCCCTGTCTGTCTGCTTTTGCCTATATGTTAACAAGAGGACACCTCCCTGCCTATCACCCCCAGGGATGATTTACCGGTATCAGGAAAGGATTTTACCGTTTTTTTGTCGAACTGACCAGGTAATATATATTCCATAAACCGGAGGCTCAGGTCTTGAATTTGTTAAATGACAAAGCTGGCTGCTTGCCCGGCTCAGGTTCGCCGACTACCGTCAATGACGGGACACTGTACTTCACGGCGATAATCGGCAGCTATTTTGCGTGGGCCTGGTCATTGGTCGTCTACGCGCCGGTGCTGATACCGTTTGCTGTGACTTACGGAGCGTCTCCTGCGCTTTTCCAGTTCCCTTGGCTGGTGGCCCTGGTTTTCACGCTGCTTTTGTGGCCTCAGATAATAATGCGGCGTAACCGCGGACCGCATACAGATGTATCCGGCAGCCGCGCGACGGCAGGCTGCCGGGAGACGGCCACTGACCGTTTGCTCTTTGCCCTGCCGGTGGGAGCCTCTGTTGCCGCTGCCCTCGCCACCTTCGCCCTCGTCTTTGTTTCGCCCGCATACTGGGCCACGCTGGGAATCATCTGCGGGACAGGCGCCGGCATTGCCCTGACCGGCTGCAGTAAGCTGTTTCTTTCGGTGCCAGTGGGAAAAATCCCCAAGGCCGCCGGCCTGTCCATGTCAGCCGCCGCTGTTTTCCATTTGCCGGCAGCGGCCATGACGGGAATCCTGCCTCCTCAGGCACTGGTTTTTTTAACCGCTTTGCTTCCGTTAATGTGGGTTTTGCCGCACTTTGGCACCTTTAAGATAATGGCTGACGACAGGACGTTACCTGAACGCGGCAATCTCCGCTACACGTTGCCCGGTATCGGGCGCTGGCTGACTCTGGCCGGCGCAATACTGTTTATTTTACTGGCTTCCGCACAAACATTCGCAGGACTGCAGCAGTATATCTCCCTCCCGCCCGCGGCGTGGGTGTCCCCGGGAACATTTGTAATTGTGGCCCATAACGGCCGCATTTATTTGCCTCAGAACCTGCTTGGCGTCTTAGGAACCGCTGTTTATGGAGCAGCCGCCCTGATTACCGCTTATCTGGCGGCGCGCAAGGCGCCCGAGCGCCTCTTCTTTCTCTCTCTTGTCCTGTCCGGGCTGAGCGTGGCCGTATTTGCGCTGACGAATAATATGTATACCGCATTTATCTCCTTCCTGCTGCTGCAGGGGGCCCAGGCATCGGTGGATGTCTTCTTCTGGATTGCGGTTTTGGCTCTGAGTCTGAATTACCGGCCCGATGTTTTGCGCCTGACCGGCCTGCCCCTGGTTTTGTACGCGCTGGCAGGGTTCTCGCCTCTGCTGCTCGCCCCGCCTGAAATAATAAAGCCGCCGTATCCTTTCCTGGCGGCGGTGATTTTCCTGCTGGCGGCCGTTACGCTGACAGATATTTTCAAAACATACGGCAGAGGAAACTTTTCCTCTGAAACCGATTTTGGAGAACACCTGAAAAATTCTGTTTTTTTCGGGGACGACCGGCAAAATGAAGCGGACATTTCCGGACAAAAGCTTGAGTTGTTGCTGGATACATATAACCTGACCGCCCGGGAAAAGGAGATTGCCGTACTGTTGCTGCAGGGCCGGTCCACCGGGGAAATAACGGAAATATGCACAATAACAAAAAACACGCTGAAAACCCACATGCGCAGCCTGCTTCGCAAAACCGGCAATCTCAATGCAAAGGAATTTGCTCTGTGGGTGCTTAAAAAACTTGATGTGCCCCTGAAATAAAACAAGCTAAAATTGGGCCGGGTTATTCAACACAATCTTTTCTGCCGGCACCCTGTTTTTTAATAATAAAGCCTTCTCCCACTCCTGGCAGCTTGCTGCCTCCGCCAGCGGGTACCCGGCGGTTGCTGCAACCATTACAAGGCAACCGGTATTCTCCACCGTTGCATTGCTGCCCGGGGAGTAAGCTTCAAAGGACCGAACGAATCAAAGTCCCCCACAGCACTTCTTGTACTTCTTCCCGCTGCCACAGGGACACGGCTCATTTCTGCCCACTTTTACCACTCTTACGGAGGGCAGCTTAAATTTATGTTCCCGAAATTGCTTCCTTTGCCTGTGGTTGACGACTATAGCATCACCCTCTTTGGTCATCCCCAAATCATAATAGAGCTCTTTTAATCTCAGCTTTACCTCCTCGCGGTCCTGCAGATTTTCCACCGCCAACGCTTTTTTCAGGATGTCAACGGCTTTGTTGCTGTCCGCGTTCTCCTCATGGACATAGCGGTATATGTCTGACCAGCTGATCCAGCCCCAGCCCCAGGTGGGGTTCTCTTCAAGGAATTTTCTAAAAAGCCGCTCTCCCTCTTCTTCGCGGCCTAACAGATAATGTGATTCGGCTATGGCTACTTTCATGTTTAAAATATTTAAGTCAGTCTGGTCCCTATACCGCTCTGTGTACTCCCGGCAGAAATCAATACGTACCACCGCATAGTCTTTATTGTCCCGGGCGGCGTTTCCCAGTTCCATTTCAAAGTCGGAGGCCCAGTTATATATGCTTTCTTTACCTCTGAACTTTTTGTCAAAATCCTCTATATATTCAATGCCGTATGTATCCATGGCAGCAACAACGGTTTTCCAGACCTCGAGCCAGACATCACACCCTTCCTGACAGGCGCCGCGTGACAGCAGCCTATAACCCTCTCTGATCTTGTCCTCAAGGCCCTTTTTTATATCAACCGGAATTATGCCCGTTTTATTCGCTCCTCCGCTGTTACCTGCCTGTTCCTCACATTTTTCTACCCGGCTGTCACAGCGCAGGCATCTTTGTGTGGTAATTCCGTCGGTTTCTTCTTCATAGCTGCACTGATCGCAATAATTTACCTTACATCCCGGGCAATAAAAGACTGCTTTTACAGGTTGTTCTGTCCGGTCACTGATCTGGCCCACAGTAGAACCACAAAAAATACAATAAAATTTTTCGCCTATTAACCAAGAGCTTCTGTTTTTGTCCACTTTTCAAACTCCTTTTCCCATCAGTCTGCTTTAGCAAAGGCAGGTATTTGGCTTTTATCCCTAAACCTGCATCGGGATAACCCGTCCGCCCAGCAGTGCGGCAGTGGACGGGTCGCAGGTGGTGACGATTAGCTGTCTGGAAGCGGAGTATTGCCTTATGGTTTGCGCCGCCGCTATTTTCCTGTCCGGGTCAAGGTCCACCAGCGGGTCGTCCATGACCATGAAACCGGCTCTGCCGTGCAGCAGATGCTCCGCCACCGCCAGCCGCAGGGCCAGCGCCAAACCGCGGGTGGTACCGGTGGAAAGCAGTTCCAGGGGCAGTTTCCTCCCTCCCGCCATTACGCCCACCGGCAACGGTCCATCCAGCTGCACCCCGTCATAACGGTTACCGGTAAAGGGAGCAAGATAGCGGACAAAAACCTGCTCCAACGGCAGGAAAGTATGCCGGTCCAGGGCGGATGACAGCCGCTCGAACTCTTCTTCCACTGCCAGCAACGCCACGGCCCTCTTTTTCAGTCGCGCAAGCCGCTCCAGTTGCAGGGCCAGACTTTCACGCAGCTCTTCCGGTGAATATTCAGGCAGGCTGCTTTCCTCCCGGGCCAGGTTATACTTCTGCCGGGCCTCTTCTTCTCCCAGTTCCCTGGCCTTTTCGCGTAAGGCAGCCAAGGCTTTGAGGAAGCCTTCCGGCGTATCATATTCCGCCGGCAAAGGTGACAGGGCAGCCAGCTCTTTTTTTATCCCCTCAGCCTGACTTTTCAGCGTAACCAGCTCATCCAGCACCGTTTCCGGGGAAACAAAACTCTCTTCCCACCCCCGCAGCCGGTTTTCCAGCTCTGCCAGTTTTTCCATTGTCAGCTGTACGGAAATTTTCATTCCGTTGATTTCCTCCATCACAACAGCGGGCTCTCTGACGGCCTTATCCTCCGGCAGGGCGGCCACTTCGCTTTCCAGCGCGGCAAAGCTTTGGTCCTTCAGCAAAGACCCAAGCTTAATCTTCAGCTCCCTTATGTCACGCTCCAATCCGTCTCTCTTAGCCCAAATCACCCTCGCCGTCTCCACGCTGTCTGTCCCCAGTGCGGTCAGCTTCCCCTGCAGGGCTTGTTCCGCCGCCCTTATTGCGCCGATAATGGCTGACACATCACCCTCACCGGACTGCACCTCCACCTTCCACTCAGCGGTTTCCAGGGTAAGGCGTCCCTGGGCGTCAAATGACAGCTCCCCGGACACAGTTACGGTTTCCGGCTCAGAAAGGCCGGCACAGACGGTCATCTCCAGCGGCAGGGCCGACCTCAGCAGCGCTTTCAGCTTCATGGCCTCCAGCACCGCCTTCTGCCGGTCAGCCTGCGTCCGGTATTCTTCCATTGTCTTTAAGTCTTCGCCGGTAACCACAGCCAGCCGGGACAGTTCTTCTTCCCGCTGCCGGAGGGCAGCCTGCAGCGGCCTGGCCCCGGCAAGCAGCGCCCGCTTCTCCCTTCCCGCCGCCACAGACACCGCTTCCGCCAGTTCCCCTTCCAGTGCGGACAGGCGCAGCTGCGCTTCTTTCAGGTTACCTGCCAGCAGCAAGGCTCTTTCTTTGGTTTTGGGCCACTCTTCATTAAGTTCTTTCAGTTTTTTTTCTTTTTCCGCCAATAACGCCAACCGGGGTTCCAGCTCACGGCGCCGCCGGATGTCTGCTTCCTTTTTTTCCATGTCGGCCAAAACAGGGCGCAGCCGTTCCAGTTCAGCACGTATGTTTCGCAGCCGGCCGCGCAGCTCTTCCACCGCTTTTTCCGCCGCTTCCGCCTGTTTCAGGCTTCTTCCTGCGGCCTCTGCCCGGTAGAAGGCATCCAGTATGGCACCCACCCCACGGACCCAGGGCTGGTCTATGCCCCGGTTGCCTTTGGGCCGGTCCCGCTCCAGGTCCCAGTTACCCAGCAGCTCTTTCTTTTCTTCCTCAATGACCTGCCTCAGGTCATCCAGGGAGACACCGCCCGCGGCAAAAGCCGCGGCTCTCAGTGCTTCGCTGAGGGTGGAAACCGCTTCCCGGTTTCCCTTTAACAGTTCCACTGTTTTCAGCATTTCATCCTGCCGGGCAAACAGTACCCCTTCATAGGTACCCCGGCCCAGGCCCAAAATCCGGTTCAGCATCTGTTGCAGCGACTCTTCGTCCCTGATACGGGAGCCGTCCGGCAGAATCAGCACCGCCCCCCGGCCCGCCCCCCAACTTCGCTTCAGGGTATACTCTCTCCCCTCTCCGCAGCAAAAGCACACCGTTACGGCCAGATGGTCACCGTGGGGATAGGGCATGAACTTCCCAAGCAGGTTGTTCCATTCCACCGAGCGGCGGTGAATGTCCGTTTTAATGAACAGTGCTGCAAAGAGAGCGTTGACCAGCGTGCTTTTTCCCGCCTCGTTGGGCCCCAGCACCACGTTCAGGCCGTGGTCAAATTCCAGCTTTTCCCCGCTTTTGGCACCGAAAATATCCAGCTGCACGCTCCGCAGAATCATTTTCTCACCTTCTTTATCAGCTGATAGGCCAGCTGCAGCGCCAAAGGCTCCCCTTTTTCAGCCAGGCCGGTCAGGAGCAGGCCGGGGAAAGAACCGGCAGGAAACTCGGCGGCAATGGTTTCGGCAGTTATTTCGGCCAGCAGGTTGCTGTCGTCATACTCCAGGTAAGCAAAAGATGCGCGCAGCTCCTCCAGTTTGGCTGCCCTGGTGGGAAATTGGTCCCCGGGCAGTACGCCCGACAAAGTGAGCCTGACCAGTGCCTGTTCCGCCTTTACCCCCAGTTCGTTCTCCAGCCGGTCAAGGTCAGCCAGGCCGGCCAGCTCTTTTTTTAAGTCTAGAAAACGGTACATACCGCTTTTTAACAAAACCGCCCGGGTTTCCCCGTTTTCAGGGAACTCCACCAGCCAGGCGCTGCCTTCGTGCCGGCAGTCAAAGCCATCCGGCTCGGGAGTGCCGCTGATGGTGAACCGGCAGCTTTTCACCTCCGCCGCTCCCGGGTAAGGCAGGTGGGTATGGCCGAGAAACCAGTGGTGGAGGCCGGTTGCCAGCAGCTCCCCGGCTTCCATGGGGAAGTATTGCCGGTCAAAATCCGGTGACACGCCTTTCAGCGAACCGTGGGCCACCCCCAGGTGCCAGCGCGCCGGCGGACGGTGGCATTCTTTTAGCCATCCCAGCCTGTTTTCCCGGCTGTGTCTGCTGTGGCAGGGCGCCGGGTAAAGAACCGCGTCCAACCCGTAGTTTTCCAGACTGTAGGGACGGGTTTCTTCCAGCAAAAGCAGGCTGTCGGTGGCGTTTTCCCGGAAATCCTTCCAGGTTGTGCCAAACCCGTCAAAGTGGTCATGGTTCCCCGGCAGCACCGCAACACAGTTGCCGGTAAAGCCGGACAGGATATCAATCACCCTGAGCACGGTGTCCCTTTTAACGTTGGGGCGATGGAACAGGTCCCCGGCCACCACCAGCATACCGCACCTCTCACGGTTGGCCGTCTCCACCAGGCGCTCAAGTGCCAAAAACCTGGACTCGATCAGCCTTTCCCTTAACCTGTCCGGGTAAGGCCTTGGTCCGTAGGTCATACCCAGGTGCAGGTCGGCGGTATGTAACACTTTCATCGGCATCCTCTCCTGAGTGCTTAATTAAAAAAACCTGTATTCAGTTTAACATAAAATAAAGGACACATATATGTCCTTTTTAAAATCAGTTTTTAACCCGGAACACATACCGGGCCATGGCCTTTACCCAGACTTGCGGCGGCGGCCAGCCTGATTTTGCGGTGGACGTAATCTTTTGCCCTGGCGATGGCGGTCAGGGTATCTTCTTCAAAGCAAAGGTAGGCGGCTATGGCCGAAGAAAGCGTACAACCTGTACCGTGGGTGTTTTTGGTGTTCACCCTTTCCCGGCTGAAGCAGTGGTGCCGGCGCCCGTCAAAAAACCAGTCGTCTGCCGTTTCCTGGCGGAAGTGACCGCCTTTGATCAGCACCCCCGCTGCTCCCATGTCATGGATGACGCGGGCGGCCCTCTGCAGGTCATTCTCATCCTTTATCTTCATTCCCGCCATGACTTCGGCCTCGTACAGATTGGGCGTAATGACAAAGGCACAGGGAGCCAGTTTCTCCCTGACGGCCGACACCGCGTCTTCCCGCAGCAGCAGGGCACCGGTGGTGGCCACCATCACCGGGTCGATCACCGCCCTGGCAACCTGGTAAGCTTTCAGCCTGTCCGCCACCAGTGCCACCACCTCCTGGCTACCGAGCATACCCACCTTCACGCTGTCTGCCCCGATGTCGGTCATAACCGCATCTATCTGGGCAGCCACAAATTCCGGCGGCAGCTGATGGATAGCAGTTACTCCCATCGTATTCTGGGCTGTTACGGCGGTAAGGGCGCTCATGCCAAACACCCCGATGTTCTCCAATGCTTTCAGGTCAGCCTGAATTCCGGCCCCGCCGCCGGAATCGGAACCGGCAATGGTCAATACCCGCTTAATCACCAAAATCACCTCTGAAATGGTCGTAGCCGCCGGGCGTCAGGGGCACCGTTTCCTTTCCGGCGACTATCTGTATCCCATGTTTCTGTTCAGTTACCTCGCCGATGATGGTAAACTCCACCTCCAGGCAGGCCAGGGCCTGACGCGCTGCAGCCACCGCGCTGTCCGGCAAGGCTACCAGCAGCTCATAGTCCTCTCCCCCAAAGAGCGCCCACTGCAGCCAATCCCGCTGCAGCTTTTCCGCCGCCCACCTGGTGTCGTTGTCCACCGGTAACCTGTCGGCATAAACAGCGGCTCCGGTACCGCTGCCGTTGCAGATATGGTTCACTTCGCTTGCCAGGCCGTCGCTGATGTCAATCATGGCCGTGGCTCCCGCCTCCGCCAAAGCGGATCCCGCCCGTACCCGGGGAAAGGGCCGGACATGGGCGCCAACCAGCCTGTTTGCCACCTCCGGCGGCAGCCCCTGGCCGGTTTCACCGGCCAGCAGCAGGGCCAGCCCCGCTGCCGAAGCGCCAAGTCTCCCGGTAACGGCCAGCACGTCCCCGGGCCTGGCGCCGGTCCTGGTCACCGGAGGCCTCCCGCTCTCTCCCACCACTGTCACATCCAATACCAACTGCGGCGCCTTCACCGTATCCCCGCCCAGGATATTGACGCCGTAGCTTGCCGCCGCTTCCCGGATCCCGCTGTATAACTTCTCCGTGTATTCCAGGTTCACATACTTTGGCCAGCCGACAGCGATCACGGCGTGGCGCGGCAGGCCGCCCATGGCGGCGATGTCGCTCAGGCTCACCGCCAGCGCTTTGTACCCCAGGTCCTGGGGGCTTATTTTATCCCGCAGGAAATGGCGCCCCTCCACCAGCATGTCACAGGTGATGAGCATGAAACTGCCAGCGGCCGCCCTGAAAACCGCGGCGTCGTCCCCGACGCCAACAACCACCGTATCATCATAAGACGGCAGATGACGGGTCAGATGGTTTATTAACCCGAATTCACCCAGATCCTGCAACCTCACCGTCAACCCTCCCCCCGCCTCTTTGCCCTGGCTGTCTTTACCTGCTCCAGCAGCTCCGCCACCGCCAACCGCGGGCTGGCCGCCGCCATAACCGCCGAAACCACAGCCAGGCCGTCAGCTCCCGCCCTGACAACCTCGGCGGCATTATCCCGGTTAATGCCGCCGATGGCCACCAGCGGCAGGTTCACCGCCTTTCTGATGGCCCTTAGTCCCTCCAGACCAACAGTCGTTGCCACCTTTTTGGTCGGTGTGCTGAATACGGCGCTAACTCCCAGGTAATCGGCGCCCCCTGCGGCGGCGGCCGCTGCTTCCGCCACCGTGGCCACCGACACGCCGATCAGAACAGGACCCAGGATCTTCCTGGCGGTTTGCAGCGGCATGTCTTCCTGCCCCAGGTGCACGCCGTCAGCCCCCACAGCCAGTGCCACATCCACCCGGTCGTTGATAATCAGCCGGGCTCCGTAGCGGCTGGTAATTTCCTTAAGCCGTAGGGCCAGCTCCACAAACTCCCTGGTGGATATATCCTTCTCCCTTAGCTGAATTACACCGGCGCCGCCCGCCAGGCTTTCCTCCACCACCCAGAGCAGCGGCCTGCCGGCAGCCAGCGACCGGTCGGTGACAACGTACACGTCCAGGTTCATAGCCATCCCTCCACCGCGGTATTTAACCGATCCTGGCCAGCCCGGCTGCCTGTTCAGCTGTTAAGGCATAAACCCCGTCCAGCAGGGCCTGTTTAAAAGAGGCCGGCAGGGACTCCTTCGCCGCCGCCATTTCACCGGCTACCCCAAAGCAGGCCAGCCCCGCCAGGGCCGCCAGCAGCGGGTCATCCACGGTGCCGGCAAAAGCTCCCACCATGGAGCCGGCCATGCAGCCCGTCCCGGTGATGGTCCCCATCATACTGTGGCCGTTATGCACGCTGTGGGTCCGCCGCCCGTCTGAAACCCAGTCCGTCGCTCCAGTGATGACCACAGTGCAACCACAATCCTTCGCCAGTTTTTTGGCCACCTCCGGCAGGTCTCCGGCCGTGCCGGCGGAATCCACACCGCGCACCACCGCCTCCACGCCGGCCAGCACCGAAACCTCCCCGGCATTGCCCTTGATGATGCTGACCCCGATTTCGGACAAAAGCCTTTTGGCTGCCCCGGTACGCATGGCAGTGGCCCCTGCCCCCACCGGGTCAAGTAAAACCGGTATGCCTTTTTCGTTGGCCCGCCGCCCTGCCAGCACCATGGCTTCGACCAGCTCTTTGGTCAGGGTGCCGATATTTAAAACCAGGCTGTCGGCCAGGCCCACCATTTCCTCCACCTCTTCCGGGGCATGGGCCATCACCGGCGAACCGCCGATATGCAGGGTGATGTTGGCGCAGTCATTCATCACCACAAAATTGGTAATATGGTGGACAAGAGGCCTCTTCTCCCTCAACCTGACCAGAGCTTCCCCAATTTTTTGGTTAAAATCAGCCATTTAAGCCACTTCCTTTCTTAAAGTCCGGGAGGTTGAACGGTTTCAGACGCAACCGCCCTTAATTGTGATGCCCAGGTGTTCATTGACAATTTTATAGGCGCAGTATGGGCCGCACATGGTGCAGCACTCCTGGCTGCCTTCATTTTTTTGTTTTCTTAAGCCGGCTGCCTTCTCCGGGTCGATGGCCAGCTGTACCTGCTTTTCCCAGTCCAGCGCTTTCCTGGCCCTGGACATCTCCAGGTCCCAGGTCCTTGCTCCCTTTACCCCCTTGGCGATATCCGCCGCGTGCGCCGCAATCCTGGCAGCGATAACCCCCTCTTTTACATCCCCGGCATCAGGCAGCCCCAGATGTTCGGCCGCAGTGACATAACAGAGAAAGTCCGCGCCGTACCAGGCGGCCAGGGCGCCGCCAATGGCCGAGGTAATATGGTCATATCCCGGTGCAACGTCAGTCACAATAGGGCCCAGCACATAAAAAGGCGCACCGTGACAAAGCCTCTTGGCCAGCTGCACGTTGGTCCCGACCTGGTCCAGGGGAACATGTCCCGGTCCCTCCACCATGACCTGGACACCCGCCTGCCGGGCCCTCTGCACCAGTCCCCCCAGTACCACCAGTTCGTGGATCTGTGGGCCGTCCGTGGCATCTTCGATACAGCCGGGCCGCAGCCCGTCCCCCAGGCTTAATGTCACATCATACTGGCGGACCAGCTCCAGCAGGCTGTCAAAATGCCGGTACAGGGGATTCTCTTTTTCGTTATGGAGCACCCAGGCCATCATAAAAGAGCCGCCCCGGGAAACAATGTCCATAACCCTGCCCTGTAACTTCAGTTCCGCAATGACGCTTCTGGTTACACCGCAGTGTACGGTGATGAAATCAGCCCCGTCCCGGCAGTGTTTTTCCACAGCGGCAAAAATTTCCTCCTCCGTCACTTCCACCATGCCCCGGCCGCGGCGGGACGATTCGACCAGTGCCTGGTAGAGTGGCACAGTGCCCACCATCACCGGGCTGGCCCGGATTATTTCTCTCCGGCAGCCGTCGATATCTCCCCCGGTGCTGAGGTCCATCACGGAATGGGCGCCGCTGTCCACGGCGGCCTGCAGCTTCGCCAGTTCCCTTCCCACCTCCGGGTAAGCTTCGGAAGTGCCGATGTTGGCATTTACTTTGGTTGTCAGGCCCCGCCCCACGGCAAACGGCCGGGAAATCCGGTGATTAATGTTGCAGGGCAGCACTATCTCTCCGGCGGCAATGCCTGCCCTGATATCTTCCCCTTCCAGTCCCTCGCGGGCCGCCGCTTCCGCCATCTCCGGTGTGATTACTCCTTTTTTGGCCTGCTCCAGTTGTGTCAACGCCGTCACTCCCTGTTTGTATATTAAAAAACCGTACCTGGCAAGGGTACGGCAAACAACTGTTTCACCCTCCCTTCGCTGGCATTACCCAGTGGTACCGCTGGCGCGGCACAGAACAGGTTCAAAGGGTCAGCAGGTTCACCTGCTTTCTCAGCCCCTCACAGGAGCTCCCCCGGTCAATATGCAATTTCATCAGTATTTCGCCGTCCCGCCGGTAATTCCTGCTTACCTGAAAACTTCTTCAGCCAGAAAAAAGCTGCAGGTCCTCGCCGGCCAGCAGCGCCTCCTGCTCCAGCCGGATGTTTAAGGCAAGCATCAGTTCAATAAGGTCCCTGAACCCGGCGTAAGCCGGGTCTTTTTTCATCTTTTCCAGCCCCGACCGGTAGGAGGGGGTGAGGCTTTCCCCCGCCTCCCGGTATTTCAGCAGGGTTTCGCTGTCCATAAAGAGCGGAATCAGCCCGGGTACGGCTTTTTCTTTCAAGAGCAGGTGAATTCTGAGCCCTCCCATGTCGATGTCGCCCCAGTGGAAAAATTTTGCGCCGGGGCGGTTGCGGACACAGAAATCATGCAGTACCTGCAGGAACAGCCGCTTGCCCGGGCCGGGGAAACCACCCAGATACAGCAAAAGCACTCGCTCTGCATGGCCCCTTCTGGCCAGTTCGTGGAAGTTGGTCTTGTTTTCCACCAATATGATCTGATCGGTGGCCAGTCCCACAACTTCGGTTTCTTTTAGCTTTTGCGTATCCGCCACGGCGCCGAAAACCAGTGCTGAGAGGTCCGCGGTCAGTCCTTTTAGCTTTAGCGTAATTGGTCCCGCCAGCAGCATTTCGTCCGAGGTCCTGACGATGCCCAGCTCAGCCAGCACATCCTCAGCGGCCGTTTCCGCATCGTCAAACAAATATTTCCTGGCGGCGGCCACCAGCGAGCCCCGCACCCGGCCGGTCAGAAGCTTGCTTCCCCCCAGGTAACGCAGGCTGAATACCCGCTCCGGCACTTCTTTGTCTCCCTTGTGGTCCAGGCCGGAAAAAGCCTTAAGCAGCAACTCAGTGTCGCTCGTTTCCGGCGGCAGAAGGGGGGGTACCACCCGTTGCTCTGCTATCTGTCTTGCACAGTGTGATAAAAACTCTCTTATCCATTCAGTTTTTATCTTTTCCGCAGCCTGGACAATCAATGTGCGCAAACCCTGCAGTTGTTCCAGGCGGGGGGTGCGACCGGCCAGGCTGTAAGCCCGGGAAAGTTCCTCCAGGTTCAGTACAATCTCCTTCAGCAGGTTGCCTTTCTCTCCCCGCAACCACACCAGTTTTACCAGTCCGGCGGCCTGCAGCTCTTCCGCCGACTGGTGGAAGGCGGTTTTAAGCAGCGGCTGCTCGCCGGAAAAATAGTCAGGCATGGTTTCCCTGCTGATCTTAAAGACAATGCGCCTGTTTTTCATGGCAGTGCCGAAGAAATGAGCGCTTTTCTCGTATTTGTCCAGCAAAGCGCTCAGTACCATCGTCCTGTATTCCATCTAAACCCCCATTTCCAGCAACTCTTTTGGGTCGAAGGCTTTCACCAGGGTTGTGTTCCTCAAACGGTAAACCAAAAGGTTGCGGTCTACCAGCGGTGCGATATCAGCGATTTTTTCCGTGGGCGCCGCGAGGATGACCTGCAGTCCCATCTCCCTGATCATTTTAATGCTTTCCCGGATACGCTGGTGATCCATCTTGTTGTAAGCTTCGTCAAAGACAATAAGCCTGAGCGTATTGGCTTCCTCCTGCCTTACACGGTAAACCTGCAGAAAAGAGGACAATACCGCCACATAAAACGGCGTTTGTGTCTCCCCGCCCGATTTTTTGGTTATCATCCGGGACAGGCGGGATTCGCGGCCTTCTTCGTCAATGCTGACCATGTCAAATTCCAGGAAAGTGCGATAGTCGGTAAAGCGCTGCAGGTTTTCGGCCAGCTGCTGCCTGCGGTCGGCACTGAGCAGCCCATCGCCGGTATCCACAATCTGGCGAAACAGTTCGTCCACTGTGTCACCGTGCCGTTCCAGAAAAACGTTGGAAAAGAGGTTATACCCTTCCACCAGCAGGTCATCGGTAATCATATCGTAAAAACGCCGGTATTGCGGGTGCGGAATAACCGTGAACCGGTAACGTTCGCGGCCGAAAAAATTGTCCCTGATTGCCCGGTTCAGGTCCCGGATCTGTTCATGGACCCGGTCCATGTTGGCTCGCAGTTTACTGATAAAGTCTTCTTTAAACTGTACCTGCGCCCGCTCCCTGGCCTCCTGTATTTTCCGGCGGTAGTCCAGCAGCGTGCTTTCTTTGAGCCGTTTCAGCTCGGCATCGTAGGCGTGGTTATCTTCCCCCCCACCGCAAAAGAGCCTTTAAAATCACGGTTATAGGCGGTGCGCAGCTCCAGGAGCTCTTCCCAGCGGTCCCTTTTCTTCGTTTCCGTTCCCTTGGCCGCCGTTGTAAAACTGTTAATAATATTGTCCGGGGTGCGGCGTGCTTTCAGTTCCTGGAGAAACCGGGGTTCCCCGCTTTCACTGCGCCACTTTTCCGGGTACCGTGCCACCAGGGACCCGGCCAGTGCCTCTTTTTCCGCTGACAGAGCCGGCAGAGCCGCCTCCCGGTTCTGCAGGTTAATCTCCGCGGCGACCAGCTCGGCCCGGTCTTTTTGCAGGAGGGTTCTGCTCCGGTCTATGGCTGCCCCGCACAGCTCCAGCTGTTTATCCAGCCGCACAACATACGAGAGGTCAAGGGCGCCCAGTTCAGCGGTTACCCGGGCCAGTATCCGCTCCCGCTCGCTTTTGCGCCCTATTTTGATTTTCAGGTCCAATATGCTGGTAATATCGTTATTGGTCAACAGCGGTGTCCCGGCCGCCCTGCCCAAAGCATCCAGCCGCGGCTCAAGCCGCTGTAACCGCTCCCGGCACTCCCTGAGCTCACTTTCTTTGGACTCTATCTGGCGGGCGATTGCCCGGCGGCCGATATAGGGTTCGGCGAAGCGGGACGGGTTAAGCTGCCTGGCCACATAATTATGATAAAGCATACACCCCGGCGTGATGGCGGTACGGTGGAGCCGCAACTCTTCCACAGTCCCGCATTTTATTACCCGCCCCAGCAGGTAGTCGGCATACGCCCTGGCCAATGGGTCATCAGTTTCCACCTCTTCAGCCAGGCTGCCCGGCATTACCACAGGTCTGCTTGCCATCACTTTTTCTGTATCCACCAGCCCCAGGTCATAAAACATACGGCTGTTCTTTTCGGCTTCATAAACCCGCAAAGCATCCAGGAAATACTCCGGTTCCACCAGAAGGTGGAATTTCTGCGTGTGGAGATAGGCTTCCACCGCATTTTGCCAGCGCGGGTCCTTTATCTCCAGTAAGTCGGCAAAAATGCGGGGAGTGATTTCCCGGCTGTGCCTGCCGGTAAGGTCCTGGGCTATAGTCTCTTTCAGTTCCAGCACCTTTTCAGGATAAGGCTTAATCCCCCGGCGCAGTCCTGTCAGTTCCGCCCCCAGAACATCAGCCCTCTGCCCAAGGCGCTTTTTTTCCTGCTCCAGCTCGTAAAAAAGCCGGTTCAGTCTGGCTGCATAATTTTCCAGCGACGTTTTAACCGCCTGCAACCGGTCATGCTCCAGTAACCGGCAATCGTTGAGCCCCTCGTCCAGTACCGTAAGCCCCAGGGTCAGGTCTTCATCCACCGGCACCTCCGGCAGGTTACCTGCCGCAAAAGCGGCTACTTCGCGCCAGCAGCGGAGATGGGCACGAAGCATGCCGTTAAGGCGCTCTTCGCTGTTTTTGATTTCTTCCAGTTCCCGCAGCAGAGCTTCCTTTTCTTTGCTTAAATCCTGCTGTTTTTTATAGATGTCTGACTGTGCCCGTTCCTCCAGAAGAGCGCGGTACTGCTCTTCAAGCACTTTAAGGGTGCCTTCTTCCCGGCTGATCTTTCCCTGCAGGCCGGTGATATTTTCCCCCAGTGTTTTTATCTCGCCGCGCAAAGTTTCCAAATCCCAGGCCCGTTTTTCCAGCGCCGCCCGCTCCAGCAAATATTGCTGCACCTGCAGGCGCTCCGACTCTTCGCGATAGGCCTGGTACATTGCGGCAATGCTTTCCAGCGCAGACACCTTCTTCTCCACCAGCGACAGCTCTTCTTCCAGCTGCTTGTACTGACGGATATTTTCCTGCATGTGGGTGATGTCCACCTCGTTTTCCACATCGCAGACAAACTCGGTGATAAACTGTTTGATATCGATAATGGGCGAAAAAGGCACCGCCTTACGGAACAGCCGGAAGAAGCGCTCATTTAAGTGGCCAAGCACCCCGGCCATCACTTCGCGGTAATCGCGGTTGCTGTCAAAAAACTGGAACTGCCGGGGGTAATGATTTAACAGCCAAGCCTTCAGCATCCTGATATTCATGGTTGAGCCGTCCGGGCAGAAGCGGTTTTCCGGCAGCCGGTCTTTCAGGTAAAAAAACTGGTGCTTGTGGTCGCCGTCCCGGTAGGAATCAAAAACAACGCCCAGGCAAAACCGCCTTTTCTCCACGGTATCATAAAACTCCAGCACGATATAGCTGCTGAAATCGTTATTACGCAGGTAAACCGTCCCGGCCTCACCGTCTTCCGCCACTTCTCCCCGCAGATACCCTTTCAGGCTGCGGTTGGAACGGTCGTTGGCAGCCTTATTAAAAAAGTAGCCGGTGGTATCGCCCAGTATCACCAGCTGCAGGGCGTCAATAATGGTGGATTTGCCTGCGGCGTTTTTGCCGGTGAGGAAATTGACTCCCCGAAACTCCAGGAGTTCCTGCTCAAAATAATGCCACTTAATCAGGAGCATCTTCTCCAACAGCTTCATCGTCTTCCTCCTCCGGTTCCTGTTTCAGCAGACCGTAAAGCTCAGTAATTTTTTCGTTGGTTACCAGCATCACTATTGACGGGTAAATAATAAGCCGCGTCTCCGGGCTTCCCCAGGGACCGCCCACCCTGGCGATAATGTTAAAGTTCCGTAAGGCACCCAGGCCTTCCCGCAACTGTTTTTCAGGAGGTTTCCGGTCCATAAGGCCCAGGTGGAACATCTTTTCCACCACCTCACCCACGGTGGTGGTCACCTCTTTACGCAGGGAGAGCTTCTCCTGCTGCTCTTCGTAAATCAGCCGCAGCACGTAGAGAAAATAAGTGACCAGCTTGTCCAGCCGGCGATGGTTGTAACCAAGACGGTTGTAAAGCGCCGCCACCCCCAAATGACTGTCCAGCTGGATTTCCCAGCCGCTCACCCTGAAGTAATCGGCAAACAGGCGATAATGGCGTTCCAGGAAACGGTAGTCCCTGTTGATTAACATATTCCTGCCCTGGGGATCTGTTTCGTCACGCAAAAGGAAAGTCTTCTGCCATAGCAGATTGGCCACCCGGGCAAACTGTTCCCGCTCCTTATCACCCAGCTGTTCCCAGTCATCCCACCACATGGGCAACCCCCGTTTCCGCGGCAATGACCATTTCCGGCAGGCGGTAACCGTTTACATACAGGTATCCGTCTTTAAACTCCACGCGGTACGGAAGTTCTTCTTCACCGCTTTTCACCACCGCCAAAAGCAACCTGACAAAGTCTTCGTTGTCCTCCATTGTAAGCTCGCCGGTGGTCAGGCTGTCCCTTCCGCTCAGCAGGGACAGCATGAACTCCACAATTTTCCGGTGAGAATAGGCCTTTTTTAACCTTTCCTTAAACTCTGCCATTTCCGCCTCAATTTCCCTGGCAGAAACCGTGGTCCGCTCCCCTTGTTCCGGCAGGTGCTCCCGCTTCCTGGGAGGACTGTAAAGGGAATATTCGTCCAGGTACCCCGGTTCAAACAGGGGCAGACCCTCCGAAATCGCCCGGACCAGAGCCGTCTCACCCCTGCGCAGGGAAGGCAACGACTTCAGCACTTCCACCAGCTTTCCCCGGATATCCCGGTCGGTATTGAGGTAATACTGCATCCGCTCCACCGAAGCCCTGGTATAAGCGGAGTTTTTCCGGTCAATCTGTGCCAGCAGTTCATCCAACTTATCGTAAATATCAAGAATTTCCACAATCCTGCTTACCACCTGTTCCCGCGCTGCTCCCAGTTCCCTGCACTCACCTCTTTTTACCGAAGTACGGGCGATTTCCAGCAGCACCTCGCTGTCCCGCAGCCATTTCTTTAAAATACCCACAATACGCTGTTTAAAGCGGGGCACACTGTCAAAGGTTTTCAGCGGGTGGTACACTTTGTCCGAGATCAGCACCCGGAATTTATCAAAATGCTCCACCAGAAGCCCCCTCACCTCCACCTGTTGCTGCAGCCGCTGGTGGTACTGGCGAATATTATCCAGAAGCTCCCTGAGGCTGGCCCACAGTTGCTGTGTAGCCTGATGCGCGTGCCGCAGGGCATAATACAGTTGCTCGTCCCGCTCCTGGTCCGCCGTCTTCAGGCTGGAATAGGTAGAGTGGACATAACCGTTATACTCCACAGTCCTGCCCTGCAGGATATCGTAAAACAGGTTCAGGACCTTGCTGGCATAACCGGGCACAATATAACATTCTTCAAAAGAAGACAGATCCGGTTCCACTTCCAGCCAGCCGGTCTCCAAAAACTTCCTGAGCAGAAAATGCGCTCGGCCCGACAGGTTAACCTCTTCACCCAGCCCGTATAAGTCCCCCTCCTCCGCCTCCATCTCCAGCATCCTGGTCTCCAGCCCCGCTACCAGCCTTGACACCAGTTCCGCCTTTTTCAGCCGCGTCTCCTGACGGTAATGCCGGTGCAGCAAAAGCAGTGCCTCGGCATAAACCTCCCGGTTGGGCGAAGCAAACAACGAAAAGAAATTTTGGGGAAACACCGCAAAAAATTCCACAGTCAAACCCTTTCCGGAAACTGCCAAAAGATGCCACACCCTGCCATTACCTTCTTTAGGCACCTAAGCCGGGCATATCACCGGGATCCGCAACCAGTAAGGTCAGGTTCCCGCTGTCAGACAGATAACACCTCTGACAACATCTCCCGCAGCTCCACAGCTATGGTAGCAATCTTTTCTTTCCTGTTTTTGACCACGGCCCGGCCTACAAATATCAGTCCTTTGAGCCAAAGTTTTCCTGCTGCCGACCGGGGCGGCTCATCCACCAGAAGGCCGTCCCCGTCCATGGAACCAAACCTGCGGACAACCGTATACATCCGTGCCCAGCCGCCCCGCTGCAGTAAATAAACCAGCAGTTCCCTTTCCTCCGGGGTCAGCTGCAAAACGGCACGGCGCACGGCCGCGGGGGAAGTTACCGCAGCCACCAGGGCTGCTTCTCCCTCTTTTCTGGTTTTATAGTCCACCTTCCAGAAAGCACAGGCCGCCCGTACCCACTCTGCCGGCATGTTACGCAGCCCCCGGACCATAGACGGGTCAACCGTCAGTTTACGCTCCTCAATATCTTCCCGCAGCGAGTCTTCATAGTCAATCACCCGGAAGGACATGGTTTCAATTTCCAGCTTCAGCAAGCGGTATTTTGCCCTGAACTCTTCATTACCCAGCTTTGGGTCAATGCGCTCCAGGTAACCTTTGGCTTTCTCTTCGTTTTTCCTTGCCAGCCAGAATGCCGCCAGGTTGAAAAGAAAGATCGGGTGATCGGGAGCAATGGATTCCAGCATCTCCAAAAGAGGCAACGCCTTATCATACATTTTTTCCATCCTGTACAAATTTGCCAGCAACAGCATCGCCGGCGGGTAAATTATCTGACCCCTGCTTTGCTCTTCCAGAAGAAGAAGCGCCTCCCTCACCTTACCCTGATCCCGCAGGGAAAGCGCCTGATCGTAGGCAGCCGATATTTCCTCCGGAGGATCCCAGGTGACCTGCGTCTGCATTATTCTCATTACCTGCAGCCTGCCGTCAATCAAGATGGGAATATCCTCTCCCTCGGCAAAAACACCCGCCTTAACCAGGGCCTCCGCCGCCATTAACTTTACCTTATCATCAGGCAACGATGATTGCAGGAAAGACAGACCCACCTCCCGTCCCCAGTCTCCGCCGTGGCAGACAATTGCCTCCAGGGCAATTTTTTTCAGTTCCTGTTCCATCGATTCACTAAACACCACAACCAACAAAAACAAGCGGAACAGGCCTTTTTCGGCCACAGCCGCCTGCAGTTCCGCCTCCGTCCGAGCTTGCCGGTAACAGTCCCGTCCCACCTTCTGAAACCAGTCGTACTCCAGTGAAAACGGCGGGATAAGCCCCTTATCCGCCATTATACTCACCAGCTGCAGCTGGGAACTGAAGAGCACCTGTTCAAGACCGATCCAACAGGAGGCCGCCTGCCTGAACCTGCGCAGATTAAAAGCGGCAATCCCCGCCAGGTACCTGCATTCTGCAGGTAAGTGCAGCTTTTGCCAGCGCTGGTAAAGGTCCCATACTTGTCCGTGGTCTTTGACCAATCCGGCCGACCGCATAATAATCACCGCATATTCAAGCCAGCTCTCCGGAACAGCCCTCCCTTCCGCCTTCATAATACGCAGGAACGTATCAAAATTCTTTACCGCCCCGGCCACCATCCGCTTGGCCTCGCGCATACGGCCAAGCGCAGCCAGGCAGTGGGCTGCCAGTGCCCGCCCGTAGGGATTGGGTGTGTTTGCATTGATGCCGGCCTCCAGAACCTCCAGCGCCTCTGCCGGCTTACCCGCCATATAACGGACCAGCGCCAGATTATTGCGGATGGAGGGATCATCTTCTTCAGCCAGCGCCTGTAAAAAAAGGCTCTCCGCAAGAGCAAAATCCTCCTTTTCCAGAGCCTGACGCCCCCGTGCCTCCAGTTCAGCTGCTTTACCGCTCACGTTCGCTCCCTCCCCCGGATAAACCGGCAGCATTTTTCCCCCTGCCACTTCCGGCATCACTGCCAACTTCGACAATCATACCTTCTTTCCTGCCGGGAGAAAAAAAAGAGAGGGAAGATTATTATCATCAACACTCATGCTTCCCCTGCTTCATTCAGCCATTCTGCTAACCTGTCAGAAGTAATGGTATGGTCTTTCATGGCCATAGCACGCATATAGTCCAAATCCAATGACGCATAGTGCACTTTCAGCATGCGCAGGCCCCACTCGCAATCAGAGGTCGAGAGCCAATGAACACAGGCGCGAAGGCGATCGAGAATAATATCCTCGATTCCGATCACAAAGAGGTGTTTGCCGCTTGGCAAATTAATTTTAATAATTCTTTCCCTGTCTACTCCTTCCAGCACTTCACCTGTTCTGTTTTATACTGCTCAATCGAATTCACAATACCACTCTCTTTTACTGATAATCTTACCTTGCCTGCGGCAACGTCATTCTCCCACTTGCGTTTGCAAAGAAGATCCAAAATGTTCTGCTCCTCTTTGTCCCGCGGCCGCCGTCTCACCACTTTCCCGCGGCGACCACGGCAAAGAGCGCGGTTGACCTCCGGTAATTTTTCCCGAATTCTCTCTTCAATATCGCCGGTGTTCCACTCACGCATATTTACCACCCTGTCATTTACCTGTTTATGTAAAATATATCACATTCGCGAGCCCCCGGCGAGTGCAGCAAACCTTTCAGTGGTCCTCCAAAGTACAGACAATTTCCTGCGTCCTTTAATGTGGGCTTTGCCAAACACAAACCGGCTAAGGCTATGCCTGTTCTCTCAGTAATATAATCTTGTAAAAAACAAGCCCTGTTCATAACAGCAATGGGCAAATTATACCTACAGACCCCACAAACCCAAGGGCACGTTGGCCGAATGCGCCCGGAATGGGTGGCTGAATGACTCCGGAAGAAGTTCGGACAGCTAAAACATCAACATCTGGACAATTAACACCGTCTATTGCTGGACACTATCCGTCAGCAGTAACATTGAGGGATAGTTGAATATACAAAAGCATCAGCTTACCGGAGGTCGGAAAATCTGCAAAAGAGAATCTGTTTGCTCTATAAACTTAAAAATTAAGGGAATTATTGCTTCTGCTGTTTCGTCAGTTTTCTTCCAGTTTATCTCTCCTAACCTATGCATTTTGTAAATACTATACCATCTATGTCTCATTATTTTTATCCAAGCATCATGGTCAGTTTCCTGAACTATCCTTTCATCTGACATATCAAGTACTAAACTATTGTATAGTTCCTCTATTTTATCCTTAGATTTTAACAGAATCTCTCGGAAGGCATCTCTTCGCAGAGAATTCTTTTTATCTAAATCCAATACAAAGGCACACCTAAAACCATCGGATATTGCATTTGAAAAGTAAAAGTTAAAGTAGTCATCTCCAGCCCAGTTTATTAAGAGTCTGGGCTTTTGGCCCCTATTAATATAGATATCTGGCAGTTCGTCTTTAACCAAATCAAATATTTTCTTAATAACAAGAAGCTTAGGATTCTCACCTTTTGCGTTATGTGACACAGTAGTTCTCGTGGTTTTTTTTAAAAGTTTTTCTCCCCATTCAGGTTTAAGATTAACCAGCTTATCAAGTGGTATTTTAATAAATTCAAAGCCTCTTCGTTTAATAATTTCAGACATTCCAGGACGTGCATCAATGGCAGTTAGAACGAAACGGGAATTACCTTCTTTTGCTTCATTAATTAAAACTTCGTATTGCTCAATTTGTATGGCCGCTCTTTTACCGGCTATCCATTTTACTTCAACGAAGACCTTTTTACCTTCTTTATCCCGGAAAAGCAGGTCACATCTAAAGCCACTTCCCACATTTACTTCTTTATCCAGGAAAACTAAACCATCTTCTATTAAAGAAGGATTATTTTTCAACACTTCATGAAGCTCAAATTCATACATTTAATAACCTCCCTGGCAAAAATTTTTTCACCGGATTTTTAATGTTATCTAGGGCGTTGTACCCAAATCAAACCATAATACGCAATTAACAGAACCCGGTTTTGTAGAAATATCAACACTTTCGTACAGGCGGACCTTATATTCACTCCCCTTATACACTCTTTTAAAGATAAGCTACAGCAAACTTCTTAAGTCATGACAATCAAGCGAGGACCTCCGCCTGGGTCCCTGATACAGGCGTCTTGTCATGGTCAACGATTACCTGAAGCAGGTCTTTCTGGTTGGGATAAGAAGTTTGGTTGTCGCCGCCCAAGAACCATGTCGGTTCGGAGGCGGTTTTTTATTGCCTTCATTGGCGGAGTCATGACATAATGAGTGGTGGTAGATGATTCCTATTCTACCGTCACTCATACATAAGGAGTTCACGGAAAGGAGAAAGAGAGAAACCCTCATGCCCCGAAAGCGCGGCTGGAAGGAGGCGAGCGAAAAACAGTCCGCGTCTCGGCGGAAAAACTGACGGAAATCTTCCTATGGGAAGAGGAACGGACGGTGGACAAGACTGGTTGTGTCGTCATAGAGGGCAACCGGTACGAGGTTTCTTTAGATTTGGTAAAGAGAAGAATTCTGCTGCGCTATGATCTCTTCGACCTTTCCGTCATCCAGGTCTGGTACCAGGGAGAGCGCTACGAAGACGCAACACCGGTTGATTTAACCCGCCCCTATCATCGCAGGGTCAGGCCGGAGGAGCCTAAACAGCCGGAAAACGAAGGACTGTCCTTCTTCCAGGCGGCCGAGAAGCGCAGGCGCCGTGAATTGGAAGGGGATCCGTTTACCGTGGTCCGGGAAGGAGGGCAACAACGATGAGCGGTCCGTTTAGCCGTCAAATTGACCCGTCCTTCCTCTATCAGTCCAAAGGACATAAAGAAGCTCTCGGCCGGCTGCAGCTCGTCGTCGAGAACAACAATCTGGGGGTGCTTACCGGTGAAGTGGGCAGCGGCAAGTCCACACTGATTCGCTGTCTCTTTGGGAACCTGGATTCCAAACGGTATTTTCCCATCTACATGTCCATGACTGGTTTAAAGCCCCGCGATTTCTATGGGGAGCTATTACGTCATGTAGGTGAGGAAATTCCGTTCTCTTTGACCAAAGCCAAACGCCTTTGGTCGGAAACATTAGAGGCCCGGCAGGAGCAAGGAGACAAGTCACTCATCGTCGTGGTGGATGAAGCTCAGGAGATGAGTCCGTCCATGCTGACGGAGCTTCGCTTTGTTGTGGGGCACCAGATGGATTCCTGCTCTCTGTTCCCACTGATTATGGTCGGCCAGCCCAAATTTCGCAAGACGCTGCGCCTAAAGAAACACGAAGCCGTAGCGCAAAGAATCCCCATGCAGTACCATTTAAGCGGCCTTACCCCGGAAGAGACGGCTAGCTACATCCGTCACCAGATGCAGGCAGCAAGCCTTACCACACCGGTTTTTGCCGAAAGCGCTATCTCTCAGGTTCATGCTGCCAGCCAGGGAATACCCCGGGTAATTAACCTGATTTGCGGCCAGGCTCTTTTTGACGGCAAGCAGCGCGGCAGTAATGTCATCGAAGAATCCCATATCATTCGTGTGCTGACTGATCTGGACCGGCAAAGAGGCATTGTTGTCTAAACGCAGAACTTTAACAAAAACCAAGTGACGGTCGAACTCTCACCCCGCTTACGGGTTGTCGTTCAAACTGCAACGCCATTGGCGGTGAGAGTTCCGCCGTCAGAATTCGTGAGAGGTGACAGGGTACTTACTTTAACACTAATTATCAACTGAAATAACTTCAGAAGATTGTAGTTTCAGCAGAGAGTTGCTTATATTAAAGTGTTTGTTGTAAGATAAAATTACCGAAAGTTGCAAGTTAAAATTCCATAGTTTTGCAATTGGAAATTCCATAGTTTTGCAAGTCCATTGCAGGCATAAACCATGCGTTGTATCCTTGTATCTGATTAGAGGATGCAAGGAGGAAAGGAGAGTGCTTACAATGGATATGGTGCGTGATGTCAGGTTCCGGTTCTACGTGAAAGGAGAAAACATTTCACAAATTGCAGGTGCGCTTAATTTGGACTGGAAGACGGTACAGAAGTACGTCGATAAGACGGACTTCAACGAACCGGCTCCCAGACCGGCCTCAGAGAGGCGTTTTTGCCCCAAGCTAAATCCCTACAAACCAACGATTGACCAGTGGCTTGTAGAGGACAAGCAAGCGCCCCGTATGCTTATTCCGGCGCATTCCTGGTGGGTAACAGCCAAAAGTTAGTATATGCCCAAATCTCAGGAGAAATACTCATTTACACAAAATTTCCGACACACCCAATACCTGTGTAAAGATTTATTTAGCGAGCCTTTTGCGCTGCAAGCCATTTTTCCCTCAGCCCGTCAACTCACAGTAAACATCGCTGTAAATAACGATGCGTTTCAGGCAAAACCGGGCACATTATAACCAATAAATTACAGCTCCGCATTGAAAAGGGCGCACTTACTCCTTGGAGATTATGTCAATTTTTTATGGTTCGGTTTAAGTTTTGTCAGGCCGCCTTTACCAGGCTCCTCATATTTTTCCCTTGTTTCTCCCGTATCCGTCCCACCGCCATCGCCAGCATTACCATCAGCGCCAGTGTGCATCGTAATTCCATTTTTTGCAGACCACGGATGAAATGCTTCTCAAAACCTTGCAGCTGCTAACCCTTCTCTGACGCCAATCGATCCCTGGGCGGCATCATGTAACATCACCGCACGCTTTTTCCCCGATTTAAAACATTACATGCTCAATATCGGGAACACCAATGCTCCATAGGCTCCATAATCTAATCTAATTATAAAGACCAAAAAGGACACAGAAATGTCCTTGCCGGTGGTATAACCGGCTAAGGCTATGTCTGTTCTCTCCGTAATATAATCTGACGCCGGGGTTAACCACTTAAAAAGAAAATATGGTATAATTACACTTGTTTAAAGAAAAAAGCTAACGGAGGAAGCCTATGGCGGCTAAAGTTGTTTACCAGGCGGGGGGCTGGCCTGATTTAACAGTGGGAAGGGAACGGGCGGAACCTGCCCTTGTGATCATACCGGGACCGGAAAGCAGGCAAAATGCGATCAATTCTTTTGGTTGTTCAAAAACAGACATTTTCCTGACCATACCCGAACTTATCGCCCGCTATATTCAAAGCCACAGCGGAAAAGGGCTGATTTCGCCGCATGCGGCTGAATCCATCCTCGGAGAAATCATGGCTGAAAGCTCTGTCCCCTATCTGAAAATGGAGAAATACCGGCAAAGTTATGTCCGTGCACTTGCCGGTTTTATCGGCAATTTCCGCGCCGCCTCACTTACCGGCCTGGAAGAGGCCATGGCAGAATTCAGGGGAGGCAACCTTTCTTTTAAAGAGCAGGATTTGATTAAGATATACAGGGAGTATGAAAGAAGGCTTGCGGATTTGGGCCATGATCTGAGGAGCGGTATTTTTGAGTTTCTGCGTCAAACAGACAGGGACAGTATCAACCGTCACTTTGGCCTCCGGGAAAACGAAAGCGTCATTTTTTGGGGATTTGATTATATCACCCCCCTTGAAGCAGAATTCATCTATACCGTGTTTAAACACCTGCCCCGGACCAGCTTCTTTTTCTGCGCAGACGGAGAAGCCGCGGAACAGTCGACACGTATTGGGAAGAGTGCAGCTTGCCTGATTGAACGCTTAAAGCACCTGGGGGTGGAACATAAGACTCTGCCACTGAAACGGCGGGATTTTTTCATTGACCTGTCAAGGCGTCTTTTCAGGCCGGAATCAACCACAGGCCCAGGAGCGCCGGCGGTGCCCTTAGGTGACAGGGTTGCGGATTCATGCAAAAAAGTAACAATTTCCCAGGCAAACAACCGTTTTCAGGAGATAACAGACATAGCACGGCAAATCAGGCGGCTGGCCGGGGCCGGCGTCTCCTTAAACGAGATAAGGGTTGTCGCTCCTGAATACCAGCTTTACAGCTCCATCATCGCCGAGGTATTCCCCGACTACGGGCTTGCCTTTTCCCCGGAACAGGGGGTTCCCCTCCTGCGCTACCCGCTGGCCATGGTAATCCTGCAGCTGGTAACCCAGGGGACAGGCGCTAACCTGTTCCCGTTGCGTGAAAAGATCCTATCCTCACCGTACATCAGTTTCAGCGACGAGGTAAGGCCGGAGAATCTGGCGGCATACCAGGAGGCCTGCGGGGTGGAGCTGTTAAGCCACAAGATGCTGGACAGGCACCTGAGTCCCGGCAGCCACCGGCTTGACTATTCTTATATCAGTAGTATCCGCCGGGAAGCTTACCGGACAATAAAGCCCGCCTCCGGCGCCCCGCCGCTTGAGGTGGCCGGGCGCTACCTGAAAAACACCGTCCCCCCCGAAGAGTTGGAAGCGTGCCTGTGCCGGTGCCTGCTCCAGTTTTACCTGCTGGCGCAGGCGGAGAAAGCGCTGTCGGCCTGGCAGCCCAAGTTAAGCAGCGAAAGGTTTGCAGGAATCCTGCAAAAGCTACTGCAGCGCTTCCGGGTGGCGGAGAATATCGGGCTGGCGGAAGACAGCCCGCTTGCTCTGCAAGCCGGGAAGAGAGACCGGGTAATTCTTAACCGGATACATCAGCTGCTTGCCGAAATGGTCTCCTCCCTGGCCGCGGCCGGAGGACCGGGAGAAAAGTATACTATGGCGGAACTGGCAAGGCTTTTTTCACGCCTGTTGAACGAAGCTTCGCTCTGCCGGGAAGAATACGGCGCGGTTGGCGACAGCGCGGTGTCCGTACAACCGGTCAACCGGGGGCAGTACCAAGAGTGGGCGTACACTTTTATCTGTGGCCTGGTGGACGGAGAGTTCCCCGCGGCGGAGGAGTTTAATTTTCTGCAGCCCAAAAAAGACGGTTTGGGTCTCGGGCGGACTTACACCAGTGTGGACTACGGCCGCCACCGCTTTTACCAACTGGTCCGCTCCACCACCGGCGCGCTTTTTCTAAGCCGACCTCTCTCGGATAACGGCCGGCGGCTGCCGCCCTCTCCTTTTATCCTGGACATTGAGAAGCGCGTCCCGGCGGAACTCCGGCAGGCGGAAAGTCCGGAACATGGTACCCGGAGGGACAGTCTCATCAGCCGCCGGGAAAAGCTTTTGTTCATCGGCAAAAACGTCGACAAAGATTACAACAGCGTCCTGCCCCTGTTAAGAGAACTGAAAGATGAAGACCGGGAGTTTTTCGCCAATGTGGTGGAAATATTGCGCTTTGACGGGCTAACTATGAACACGGCCCGGTTTTCCCAGTTTGACGGCCTTTTTTCTCATGAACCATCCTCTTCCCCGCCAGCTGACTCCGCTTTGGCGCTGCTGGCCCGGCAAATTAACAAAATCCGCTTTACTCCCGCGGTCCTGGAACGCTATGCCGCCTGCCCGTTGCGCTTTTTCTTCGATGACATCCTAAACCTGAAGCAGGGGCCGGATTATGACCCGGATACCACGGAAACGTGGCGTCTGGTCCGCTCCCTCCTCAAAGAATATACGACAAAAGCCTGCCACTGCGGGGGTGTGCCCGGCGACGCGCCGCTCCTTTTCCTGGAAGCTGTGGACCGTCAACTTAAAGAGCGGGAGCCGGAGGAGGTTGACGCCTTTCACGCCCGTTTTATCAACAGCCTCACCGCCGGTCTGGAGAGCGGGGTGGCCCGGCGGCGGGGGCTTCTGGCTGCTTTTCTGGAATATGAAAAAAACGGCCCCGACTTACTTTTGCCGTACCTGCCCGGCCTGGCGGGCCCGGTAGCAGTGGGGGAGGAGTTGGAGGTTTGGGTGGAGACAGACCGGGTGGACCTGGCCGGAGAGACCGGTCGCCTCCTGGCCTTTAACTACACCGGTGGAGGCGCCGGGAACCCGGGCCGTATTCGCAGGGGGCTGCGTTTTGACCTGCCGCTGGCCGTGCTGCTGGTAATGGACTATGTGGCCGAAAAACAGCTTAACCTGGAGGTGGCCGGCGCTGGACTCTACCAGGTGAAAACGGCAAAGACCGTGAGACGGGGCGGCTATTTTGCCGCCGCTGAAATCAGGACCGTGCGTCAGGCCAACGTATCCCCCAGGCAACCTGTTTTCTCCGGCCAGCGGGAAGGCTTCATGGCGCGGAAGGAATTCAGCGAAGCTCTGAACAGGTGCCGGGAACATATACTGCGGCTCCACCGGCTGATGCAAAAGGGCGTGTTCCACCTCCCCCTGTGCACTGCTGCTGAACAAACCTGCTACAACTGTTCTTTTGGCAGGCTCTGCCGCAAGGACCAACTGCGCCTGGAAAAGTTAAGAAGCAGCACCGCAGGGGATGATCTGTCCGCGGCAGAACTTAACCTGATAAGCAGTATTTTTTAACAAACCAAGCAAGGAGCGTTTATATGCCTGCCATATTTTATCCCACACTGTACCAACACCTGGCCTGCGATTACCGCCGGAATCTGGCCGTAACCGCCGGCGCCGGCACCGGCAAGACCGAGGTGCTTACCCGCCGGATAATCAGGATAATGTCACGGGAAAAACTGCTCCTCGACCGCCTGCTGGTGCTCACCTTTACCGACAAGGCGGCCGTTGAAATGAAAGAGCGCATTTACGCCGCCATTGAAAAGGAACTGCAAAATACGGGAGAGCCGCATTTTCGAAAGCTGAAGGACACCTTTTTCAATAACTATATCAGCACCTTTCACGCCTTCTGCGCCGCGCTGCTTAGGGAATACCCCATTGAAGCCGGCATCGACCCGTATTGCCGTGTGCTGGATGAGACGGAGAAAGTGTTTTTCCTGCGCAAAAGCATCAGCCGCGTCCTGCGGGAAGCGGCCGCCGACCGGAACAACCGGGATATCCACCTGCTGAGCGGGGAGTTTTCACGGGCAGCGCTCGGCAACGCCATCTTCGAAATTATTCAGAAGCGGGAGGATTTAGGTCCCTGGCTCGATGGCATCAACAGTCTCCCCATGCAGGATTACCTGGAGCGGCTGCAACACTATCGCGACTGCATGCTGCGGGAGATGGCCTACAAGCTGCATAAAAGCGGGCAGCTCGATTCTTTAAGTCGGCAGCTGGCTGCGCTGGCAAAACAAATCCCCTTTGACACCTCAGTCTTAAGTCAGAAAATGCGCAACCTGCTTAAACTGCTGCCGCAGCTTGGCCACGAACTGAAACCGGCATCCCACCAAAGCATAGACGACGGCAAAATAAAGGAACTGAAACAGCAAATCCTAAATAATACCAAGCTGTCCCGGCCTACCCAGGCCTGGACCGAGGAGGCCTATGAAACATTAAAGGGTATTTTCCTCTCCCTGCGCTTCCTGCTTAAGTCTTTTGCTGTGGAAGACTTCACCATCACCCCAAGCCATGAAGAACACGGCTTTGAGCTGCTGCAGGCGCTCTCGCGGCTGGCAGGCTTTTGCCTGGATGCTTACCGGGAAGATAAGACGGCCGGGAACTATCTTGATTTCCAGGACCTGCAGCTTAAAGTACTGGACCTGTTCACCGCGGAAAAACACCGCCATATCCTGGACGAGTTGAGAGAGCGCTTTCTCTTTATCATGGTGGACGAATTTCAGGACACCAACGACCTGCAGTGGCAGATTATCCAAAAAATCGCCTCCGACCGGACCGGCAACGTTACCGGCCCCAAGCTTTTTATCGTTGGCGATGAAAAGCAGGCCATCTACTCTTTCCGGGGCGGCGACGTCCGGCTCTTTTCCCGGGTAAGGCGGGAACTGCAAAAAGCTAACCGTGAAGGAGGTCATCACCGGCACCCCTTTGATCTGAATTCAGGCCCCAGGGATTACGAAGCCGAATACAGGGAAAAAATCGGCGACAACTGTTCGCCAAAAGACGGGGAAATCGTTTTCGCCGAAAATTTCCGCTCTGCAGCCATACCTATTAATTTCTTCAATATGTTTTTTCACGACCTGCTCTCCCGGGAGGTCTTTGAGGAATACGATGCCCGCCCCCAAAAGCTTGTCTGTTCCGGCAACAGCAACACGGGCAGTGTGGAACTCCTGCTGGTGGACAGCAGCGGTGGCGATGAACCGTCTGACAACCCGAAACAGGACAATTCCCCGGATTCCGCCGCTTCCGACCTCAGCCATCATTTCAAAGAAGCGCTTCTCATTGTGGAAAAAATCAAAGAAGTGTTCCTGGGTGACGATGAAAAATACCGGCGGGTAAGGGAATGCGCTAAGAAAGGCCGGCCGGCGGTGGCCATCCTGTTAAACCGCAGAACCATGCTCAAAACCTATGAAGAAGCCCTGCGCTCAAACCGCATCGACTTTACGGTGGTGCGCGGACGCGGTTTTTTCCAGCGCCAGGAGATCGTCGACCTGGGCAACCTGCTGCGCTTTTTAACCTACCCGGCAGACAACCAGTCGCTGGTCGCCTACTTGCGCTCGCCAGCGGGCCATCTCTCGGACGAAGGCATTTTTCTTCTGTCCAGGCTGCCCGGTGAGCAAAGTCTTTATGACAGGCTCAGGTCAGCGGCCACAACAAACAACGCCACGGCCAAAGAAATCTTTTCGGCCAGAGACTACCGGGCGGTTCTTTGCGCTGCCGCTAACCTGGAAAGGTGGCTGCGCCTGGCGGGACGACTGCCGCTTGTGGAATTCCTGAGGCTCATCCTGCAGGAAGGCGGTTATTACGCCAGCCTCAGCCGGGGTACCCGGGGAGAACAGGCGGTATCCAACGTGGAAAAGCTTCTGGACAACGCCCGCCAGCAGTACCTGGAAGAAGGCAGTGACCTGGCGGATTTTTGCGAATGGCTGAATAACCGCATCGACTATATTGAAGAAGAAGGCGAGGCCGACATTGACATCAGCCTGGGAGGGGCGGTACAGATCATGACTGTGCACCAGTCCAAAGGGTTGGAGTTCCCTATGGTCTTTGTCCCCGACCTGGGAGCGGTCTTTAACCTGGGTGACCGGGACACGCTGCACACCGGTCATGTACCCTTCACCATGACAGTCAGCGACACAGGTATCAGCCGGCGGGAAAGGCCGGAAATCGGCATTAACGCGCCAAATCCCGAGAACGATTGGGAACCGGAGCCGATTCTGATCAAAAGGATTATAAAAAAGCGGCTGCGTGACCAGCTGATAGCCGAGAAGAAACGCCTTTTCTACGTGGCCGCAACCAGGGCCATGGATCACCTGGTGCTCATCGGCCACTCTGACTTCAGCAGCCTTACACTCATCGAGCGCGTGAAATTCTCCCCCCCTGACAACCTTACCAGCTGGATAGATTGGCTCAACCGCATACTGGACCTGTCCTTCCAGGCAACCGACCACCACGGCGAAATCGTCTACGGCAATGAAGCCGGTACTCCCATGCGGATACCGTACCGCAAATTCACCACCGATAACGCCCTGACCGGTATGGAGGCCGGGTACCGGACGGAATTTCCGGTATAACAGCCGGACATCAATATCTTCTTTTCAGGGAAAAACAAAAATCCGGCAACTCTGAGCAGAGAGCCGGAAACCAAGCTTGGTTTTCAGGGCCGGTTATCAAGTTGTCTCCCTTCTTACCTCATCCGACACACCCGGGTACCAGGGGGTAAAATCACCGGGCACAAAATCTTGCTCAGCCACTGTCTCAAGCCAGCTGTAAACATATACTTTCTCTAAAGTCCCGTCTGCCATAACACATTCCCCAACGACCCTGGCATACAGTCTCCCCTCATCTTCAAGGCTGTCAAGCCGTTTCAGACCGTTGGTATCGACTTCATACACCTCACCACGCACAAACTCACCCGCCATGGGGACAACACCGGGATAATATGGCGAAACACAGTAAAGTCCGTATTCTTTAAGCGTTGCCATCCCCACAAAATCTGCATCACCCAGCAAGCGGTGATTGCCAAAACCCTTCATCAGGGTCCCGTATACAAACACTTTTTTCATCCCTCTACCTCACATCGTAATTCAGGTACAGTGCCCGGCAATATATTACCACCATCTTTGATTACAACGGCCAAAAGTACCGGTTCATTTCGGTTTTACTTACCTCTTTTTCTTCTTTTTCTTCGCCTTTTTCTTTTTCTTTTGACCAAAACGACCGGTGTTCTGCTGTTGTGAGTAATTGCTTTGGACACCGGGCGCCTCTTTCTTATATTTCGGGTTCATATATAATTCCGCCAGCGGGTACATACCTTCAAACTTATCTAAACTAATGTTGATTTCCCGGAAATTAAGAATTACCGTTTTATCCGGGGCATGGCTTTCCAAACAGCCCGGTATAATTTCATCTGCCTTGGGCAGGAACTCCAACAGCTTTGGCATTTCTTCAAAAATATCCAGGAGCATAAAAAGAGTTTCCGTCAACAGGTCACGTAAATCTGACCGGTCAAGGCGATCATATTTGTTAGCCGTAATAAGCACCCGGCGCAGGTGGGAAGCCGCCTCCTCCTTTAAGCCGGCTTTAAGCAAAACTTGGCCAATAGAAAAATGAGATTCCGTCTGATCCGGATCATGTTTTATCGACTCCTCAAAAGCCGCTACCGCCAAGTCCGGCCGCCCACCATTCAGATACAGGTTGCCAAGCCGATCCCAAATCCAGGCATTACCGGGTTCTTCAATAAGCTTGCGCAAATGATGTTCTTCGGCATCGCTGGCCCAGCGGAATTTTTCCCCGTCATAAGTGCACATTTTTCCATGAACGATTTCATCTTGCTTAATACCTGTCATAGCGGATTTCATGAGGGTAAAGTTCACAAATAAAATGGTTTGCCTGGAAATCTGCCAGTTTCCCGCTGAATTACAATACCGGCACCGAAAATAACCGTTGCACTGAAAAGCTTTGTGCCAGAAAGAATCACCCTTTTGCAAGAATTGCTCCATATCAATTGCAATAGTTCCCAAATTATACTGACCTTTTTTGCCACAGGCCGTACAGGTCAGACCATGCTTTCTTTCCGGCACAGACTTATCCGTTTTGCTTATGTTTTTACGCACCTGCCTGACGTAGAACCCGGGCAGCATAGACGGTGGGGGGCTTTGCGGAATTTCTGAAAGATCTTTCTTGGTTAGAATGCTAATCAGCAGTGGGTTGATTCCTTCTTTCCGATATGTAGCCACAGCAATTCTCCCGGCATTTATTGTTTATTACATGGTTCTATGTCAAATTTCGGCATGTTTGGACACATTCCTTCTTACAAAGACCACCCGCTACGGGACAGGCTTCATATTTTCTTAATCAATCGCCACCAAATGCAGGCCGCCAACCTTGCCACACCGGTATTTACCAAGAGCGCCATGGCCGGGTGTATGTCGCCAGACAGCGTATTCCCCGCATCCTTAATCTAGCCTGTACCCTGGCTTTCTGCTATGCCAGTCACCTCACAGCGCAAGATAGGGCTACTCTGGCCGGAAGTCCTCTGCACTCTCCATAACCACTACCGGACCAAGATCACTGTTTAAGCCGGATTCACCACGGGCCGAAGACCATGGTATAACCAGCAGTTAGCTTGTATTTCGTGGTAAATACTGTATAATGATAATTAAGTGTTTTGTAACGCCAAAGACCGGAGAGTGAACTAAGTTGAGCAAGCTGATCAAGTTGGACATAAATATTATTAATCAAAGTTTAATACCTGTATTTGAGTCAAGAAAAGAAATTGCCGGAGCTTATCTTTTTGGCTCCGCGCTGGATTCCTGCCGCCCCGACAGTGATATTGACTTAGGCATCTTACTGGAACCGGGCATAACAGAAAAAGGGGCGGAAAAAATTCTGGAGGAATTATACCTGGAATTACCCACTGTCAAAAATCACCCCTATGATATTATTATTCTTAATAACTGTTCGGCTATTTTTGCCTATCGGGTAATAACACAGGGCCGGTTGATCTATGCAGGTAACGGAGAAGCAATTACTGATTTTATGGAAAAAATAAGCAGGCAGCGGGCTGAAAACTACCCCCGCTTCCGCCGGGCTTTAGAACTGATTGTTAAGGGGTGATCAATATGACTGTTGACAGAGAAAGAATTATGCAAAAGATTGCCTTTATCAGAGAGCAAATCAGCGATATAAAAACTCTGACAGACACACAGGAAGCAAGTAAAATACTAAGTGACAAAATCCTGATAAAAGGGTTGAAGTACTCCCTGCAAACAGCAATAGAGTCAATGATAGATATAACATTTCACGTAGCGGCCAAGCATTACCAATGTGCCCCTGAAGACTCCCGGGATGCTTTCCGTATTCTAAAAAACAACAAAGCCATTGATAGTGAAGAATTTGAAATTTTCTCAGCCATGGTAGGATTCCGAAACAGAATAGTTCATCTTTACCAGAACATTTCCGACGAGCGTGTTTATGAGTATTCAATTACCAAGCTTAGTGATTTTGAGTTATTTATTGACCGGATAAAAAATCTTATCGGTGAGTAAGATCTGCCGGCCACCCGTTTTCGGGTGGCCTAAATTTATTGCGGCAAGCTGAAAGAAAAGCGCCCGTTGCGGCGTTTTTAGGTGTTTAATCGTCGTAACCGCCGCCGCTGTACGCGCAAATACCTACCCGTGGGGAGTTAACCACCGGGAGAAGCATATCTTCCCCGCATTCATGTTTATCTTCACAATCGTCACAAACCCACCCGTCATTATCATAAACGCAAACGCAACATACTCCCGTCGCCGTGTTTTCACAGTAAGAACATTTTATATCAGGCTGTTCGTTTCTTGCCAGTAATTTCACTTTCTTTCTCCTTTTTTTCCCGAAAAAGGCGGCAACAATTTTAAGCTTAAGAGTGGTGGTGGAACCAAAATCATACTCATATCTGAAGTGCATTCCTGTATCCAGGATGTTCTCCAGCTTTATGTTCATGCTTCTGTCCCCAAATTCTTTGTCTGGCAGTACAGAAAAAGTCTCACCGTTAATTTCAAACAAACTCAGGTGACCACAGCATTCCAGCCAGATATTCCTTAAAAACTTATCCAATACTTTTAAAGTTGATTTTGAAGGCATATCGACATAAATCCAGTATTCCGGGTTTTCGTATCCCTGTATTGCAATACAAAAATATCTTTCGGCTGCTTTATCATCTTCCGCAAGAAGGTCACCGACTCTTGCCTGGCATTTATCAAGATGCTTCTTAATTGATAATTTACTGAATGTCTGACCGCAAAACAAACATTTTCCCATGGATGTTTTTCTCATGATACCAACTCCCTCTCAAAGTTATAAGGCTCCTCTTTTTTCTTCTCCGGATTGTGAAACCATGCTCTGGGAGGCGCGTGTCAGCCAACCAGCGGCGTTATTCTTTTTCATACCGCCTCTATCGGGGACTGGGGCATGAAGATTTATTTTTTACTTCTGCCGCTCCAGTTTTTCCAGTAACTCTTTTACCCCCAATTTTTCCGCCCAATGTTTCAAATAATCATAAAAGGTATTAGCATCAGTAGCCTTCTTTCTCAGGGTCCCATTGATTTACAGTAATCGAGAGTTCACGACCCCATAAGATTGCTCCCAACCTCTTTCCAGTTTCAGCGGTTGAAATTCCGGGATAACGTGCCATTATTCCGGTCTTGGCCAATTGTATAAGGCTTTGAGACATTTCCATGGCAAGTTGAAATTTAACCGCCGGTGGCATTTTGCGATACCCATCAATTAACAATGACTCTACCACAGGATGCGTATCCCTGAGTTGGGTCATTTGACAACACCTCATTTTTTGCCAGCCTGCCCACTGTGATCAATGCTTTTTCCCGCTCTTTTGTTTATCTTTTTACACCGGGGATAATCTGGCGACCTGGCCGTCGCGGTCCGTTATGGCTGGCGGGGGCACGGCCCTGGCAGCTTAATGTTTTTTTCCTACAGCACTATTTTATACCCGGTTTCTTTGAAAAACTGCTCTATTTTTTGCCTGATTTCCCCGTCTGCGGGTTCTTCGGCTGTTATTTTTATTTCCCGCCTGTCTTTGAACAGGCTGGGATTTTTGCTGATTGGCATAATGCTGCTGACTTTCTTAAACAGCGCTGAGGCATTTGGTTCCTGGTAAACGGTGATGCCATAGCCGGTTTCTTCCGCCAGACGGTCCAGTGTTTGCAGATATGGTTCAGCCGCCTGGGGCGTGATAAACTGTACCCTGATTGCGCCATTTACCAGCGAGGTTTTATATATTTCCGCCCCTTCCGCCTTCAGACAGTTTTTGATGTGGCTGAAGGCAGCATTGATTTCCATTCTGCCGCCGCTTTTCACTACCGGCGCCTGGGCGGCAGGGTTTTCTGTCTGGATTTCCAGCTCCCAGCCGGTTGATCTTTTGAATTCAGCCTTTATATTTTGCCAGTCCGCACTGCTCCCCGGCGCAACCTTAAGATTTACTCTGCTTTTTTCCCGGTGAACAGAGGGTTCCCGCGCGGGAGAGATCCCCTCCGGCAGCAGTTCCGCCAGCCGGAGTTTCAGGGCTTCCAGGTTGGTTTCCTGGTTGAATCGCCAGGCCCACCCGGTCTGGCGGAGCAGGCTGACCAGGATGGTGTTCACTTCCGGCGGCACGGCGCGGGGGAAATTAAAATAAAGCAGTATTTCCCCGGTTTCGGTATCAATGCCCGCCTTGCTCAGATTAAAGTTTTTCAGGGCGGCAAGGTAAATTTCCCTGGCACTGTTTTGTTCCAGGCAGCAGAACCTTGGCTTTGCCAAACCTGTCAACCGGCTGAAGGAGTCAAACACTTCCTGGCGAAAATCTGTTTCGCCCCGGCCATACAGCAGTTCTGTCCAGTCGTCTCCACCGGGGCTGGGACCGCAAATGCCGATAATGTCTTCGGCGTTTATATATGCCTCTCCGATATGGCCCGGCATTTCGACGTTTATACCGTAATCATCGTGGGAAATACAGTAAGCAAGGCACTGCCGGTCACGGAAAGTAACCGCGACCAGCCTGCCTGCCACGTCGGCAAACCCGGCCATTATTTCTTTCCTTTTGTCATTCAGGGAGATTTCCTCTGCAGAGAGAGGAGTCCAGATCTGCTGGTGGACTTCTTTAAATAAGCTGCTCCGTTTCAGCTGTTCCTGCAGCGAGGCGGCATCGCAGCCGGTAGCTTCCGCTATTTCATCGACGTGAAACTCCCTGTTCCCTTTGACGTGCAGGGTCTTTTGCCAAAAAGCGGTGATATCGTTTTCAGTGGCTTTTTTGATAGCGTTCTTCCGTTTTTGATGCCGGCCAAAAGTAAATTCCATCATTTTGCCGTTTTCCGGCAGCAGGACGGCCAGGCGCCGGTCGAGGGCCGCCGCCAGGGCGCCCCTCGCTTCGTCCCGGCCATGAGTCAGCAGTGTCCTCTTGGGCCTGATTGCCGTGAGAAAACTGAAAATCTCCTGCTGGTCGGCATGGGCGGAAAGGTTGTACTTCTCCACCCTGCACCTGACAGCTGTTTCCTGCCCGTTTAACAGTATTCTTCTTTCGCCCGCAGGCTTGTCCGCCAGTTCAGTCAGTTTTCTGCCCGGACTCTCCTCGTCCTGATAGCCGGTTAAGAGAATGGCGTTTTTTTCACCGCCCAAAAGCCTCTCCGCGTAATACGCGCTGGCGCCGCCCGTCAGCATCCCCGAGCTTGAAATAAAGCAGGCGGGCTTGCCGGACAGAGCAGCTTCCCGTTCAATTTTGGCCGGGTTGCCGATAGCCTTGACCGAGTCGCTGTAAAAGGGGTGCTGACCGTCGGATACCCTTTTTTGCAGGAATCTGGCCAGCTGGTTGATGTGGTTTAAATAGACGGTGTTGACGCTCCCGACCAGGCCGTCAACAAAGACGGGGAATTTTTCCCTGTCTTTTTGCCTGGAGCGCGCCAGGCGGAGCAGGTAAAGTATTTCCTGGGCCCGTCCCTGGGCAAAGGCGGGAACGAGGACATGTCCTCCTCCGGCAATCACCTGAACGATGGTGCTGACAAGGGTCTCCTCTTCCCGTTTGCGGTCGGCATGGTGGCGGTCTCCGTAAGTGGCTTCAGTAATAACGAGGTGAGGGGAAAATTTCGGCAGGGCCGCCGGCATGACGGAACGGGTGCCGGAAAGGGAAAAGTCGCCGGTAAAAAGAGCTCTTCCCGCCGGTGTCTCAAGGCCGATCATCGCCGCGCCCAGGATATGGCCGGCACGGAAGAAATGCGCCTTTGCCCCGCCGGGCAATACGGCAAAACTGCCCACAGGCACGGGCTGCAGCCTGCTTAGAGCTTCTTTGACCAGCGCTTCGTCATAAAGCGGGACTTCTCCCTCGCGCATATCCATTACTTTCAGGCTGTCAAACAAGAGGACGCGGGTAAGGTCGCATGTAGCCGGCGTGGCATAAACCGGGACTCCCGGGTAAGCCTGGCATACTACAGGCAGGGCGCCGATATGGTCAAAATGGGAGTGGGTAAGTAAAATTGCAGACAGTTTTTTCCCTTTCAGCACATCCTGCATTACGGCCAGGTCCGGCAGCGGATTGTCAGGGGCAGATTGCCTCTGGCCGCAATCAATCAGAAAAGCCAAGTCTCCGTCAAGCAGCAGGTGTGCTGAGGCGCCAATTTCTCCCGCCCCGCCAAGTGGAATGTATTTCATACTGTTACCTCTTTGGTATGGTTATCCGGAATAAAGTTACCCTTTTTATGGCTTCCTGCATAAGAACTTCAGCCTTTCCAGCACATAGCGGTGAATTGTTGTGCTCTCGGGCTGTATTTACGCCCCGCAGCATTTTTTGTGCTTTTTGCCGCTGCCGCAGGGACAGGGGTCGTTGCGCCCGACTTTCGGACCGGTGCGCCGGTATGGTTCGGCAGGATAATAATCTTCTGCATCTTTTTCCGGGAGTTTGAACCGCTCAGGGCAAAGCTTTTTAAACTTATCATATTTTCTTTTATATAGCTCAAGCAGGTAATGTTCTTTTTTGGGATTCAATACGTTGCTAAAAAACTCCTGTTTCAGGTTATACAGTTCGGGGTAGGAGTTTTTCAGGCGCAGTATATGTTTTCGGTAAGAGGAAATTTCAATGATGATGTGCATTTCCATGAAGAATTGCGTGGTCTGGCAGTCCAGGCAATACCTGTTGCCGCAGAATTCCAGCTCAGCTTCCAGCATTTCGGCCAAATCAGAATCAAAGGTAGGGTCTTCCGCCAGTTCTTTAATTTGTCTTAGAATACCGTGGTGAGCGTCCAGCTTCTTTTTTATTTCCCGGATTTCTGTGTCTTCGGGTTGCAGCGCCAGCGCCGTTTCAATGGTGGCGGCCGATTCTTCGTGTAACCCGATGTTCTGAATTTTTTGGGCCAGCCTGGCCAGGAACCAGGCCACATGGGCTTTTTCTTCTTTGGCCAGCGCCTTGATTTTCATCTCCTCCAGGTGTTTCTGCATGGCGCCGTGGTCGCCGGAGAAAATGTCAATCTGGACTACGTGATAGTACAGTTCAAGGTTGTCCCAGCCTTTTCGGTTGCTGACCTCAAGGCCTTTCATAACGGTTTCCCTGGCGCTGTCAAATTCTTTTACAGCCAGGTAGCAGTCAATAAGCCCCAACCAAAGCGAAATATTGTCTTCGTCAAGGGAAAGCGCCCGCTGAAAGCCATCAATAGCTTTGCGGTGCCAGCCACGCATGGCGTAGGCCTGGGCCAGCTGGCGGGCAAAGCCGGCGTTGCTTTGCTCGCGGGCCACCAGCTCCTCGAAAACCCGGATGGCTTTGCCGCTGTTTTCGTTCTTTAGGTAGGCTTCCCCCAACAGGCTGTTTACCACTGAAAAGCGTGGGTATGCTTTGACCACTCGCTCCAGCAGCTGAATGGCCCTTTCCGTATCACCTCCGTGCAGCGCTGCCTGCCCTTCCCGGAAATACAGCCGTACCACCTCGGGCATGGCTTCCACCGAGTCATACTGGCGACGGGTGTTTTCATCGATCAGGACCTCGTAAGCTTCCCGAATCTTCATGAATTCAGCGGGATGCCGCTCGGGAGGAAAACTGCGTACCAGGGAAAAATAAGCCTTCTTGATCTCCGCGGTGGTGGCGCTTTTGGCAACGTTCAGGGTGCTGTAATAATCCTTCATGCCATCATTTCCTTTTTAATAACCGGTTAAGCAGGGCGGCAAGCCTGTAACCGGGGCGTTTTTTGATGTCTGCCAGGTAAAGAGAGGTAGCGGTGCCTGAATTGTCGATACTTAGGGCTGCTTGCCAGCACTCGGCGGCAGCGCCGGTCCTGCCGTCCAGAATGTGCAGTATGCCTAGGTAGTTCAGCAGGCCTGCTGATAAGTCAAACCGGCCATATATTTCTCTTTTTAAGAGGCGGGCGGCGTCACCGTATTTTCCCTGTGTGCAGAGGGAGGTGATTTGGGAAAAGTACGGTGCGGTTTCAGCCAGGGTCAGCCCTAAATCCGCCAGGTAGCAAACAGCGGCGTTCTCTTGTGGGCTCCTGCTTACGCTTTGGCTCCAGCAGTATTCCGCCGTCTTATAGCTGCCGAGACGGTAAAAGCAAAGTCCTGCCAGGTTCCAGGCACTGATGTTTTCGCTGTGATAGCTTACCGCCTTAACCAGGTTTCGCAGCGCGGCGGTGATTTTATCTTGCCGGGCAAGCTCAAGCCCCCGGTTATAATAAAAGTGGGACAGGTTCTCAAACATCCGGCTCCTCCGCCAGCTCATAGATAATTTCGTGCAGCTCTTCTTTAAGCGCATCCAGGGTTTCCTGGCTATCGCCCCTTACCAGCCCTGTTTTTATTTTCCTGACCAGGCTTTCCATCTCCGGGGCACGGTATTCCGCTTCACCGCTTTCCAGCATCCGGGAAGCTTTTTTGATTATAGCTTTATACCTGCGGGCGCCAGGCGCCTTTTCCCAGCCGGCAGGGTCAATTTCACTGACCATTTTCACGCCGGTTGTCTCAATGGTAATATTGGCTTTTTTGCCGGTGCTTACTATTCTTCCTTCCACCTGCAGGATGCCGTTTACATCATAAGCGAAGGAAACGGCAATCTTTTCCCGGAAAGCCGGTGCGGGAGGAATGCCTGTCAACATGAATTTGCCAAGATAGTTATTGTGGGAAGCCTTGGCATATTCGCCCTGGTAAACATTGATTTCCACCGCTTCCTGGTTATCTGCCACCGTGCCATATATTTTCTCTTTAACCACCGGGATGGTGACATTCCTCGGGATAATAACGTCATAAACGTCGGGAACCGGAAAGCCGCCGACATAGCTGAGGATGGAGGTGCCCAGAGTATAGGGGCAAACATCAGTAATTACGATGTCCCGCCCGGGGTCTAACCGGTCATCCAGGATGCCCGCCTGGATAGCCGCCCCCCTTACCACCGCCAGGTCCGGGTCTACCAGCTCCCGCGGTTCCTGCCCCAGGGTCTTTTCAATGAAACGGCGCACGTAAGGAATACGGGTTGAGCCGCCAACCAGCAGGACCAGGTCTATTTCCGAAGCAGTAAGGCGCGCATCGGCTAACGCCAGGCTGATTTGGGCGGTGGTGGAATCAATCAGGTCTTTGATCAGGCTTTCAAGTGTTTCCCTGCTTACGCTCTCCTCCAGGGAGACGGGATTGTCGTTAACCCGGGCAAAAAATGGAAGGAGCAAGTGATGCTCTTCCCGGACGCTGAGGTCTATCTTGCATTTTTCCGCCGCTTCCTTCAGGCGCATCAACGCTCTTTTATCCGAGGATATGTCCACGTTGTAACGGGCAGTGAACCTGCCGGCGAGGTAATCCATGAGTCGCTGGTCGAAATCTTTGCCTCCGAGGCGGTTGTTGCCGCTGCTGGCTTTGACGTCGAGAACCCCTTCGAACATTTCAAGAACCGTCACGTCCAGAGTGCCTCCACCCAGGTCATAGACCAGAATGTTCCGGCACTCCTGCATATGGTCGAGACCGTAGTCCAGCGCCGCGGCGGTGGGTTCGTTGATAATACGCTCCACCCGGATGCCGGCCAGTTCGCCCGCCTCCACAGTGGCCCGTCTCTGCACATCGGAGAAATAAGCGGGCACGGTAATAACCGCCCGGTCAACATCCTCCCCCAGAAACCGGCGGGCGCAATCAACCAGATAAGACAGGATAAAGGAGGAAATCTGCTGCGGAGTGTATTCTTTACCTCCCATGGTCACGGTTTCGCCGCTCCCCATCAGCCTCTTAACTTCGATGACCGTAGCATCGGGTCTGAGCAGCAGCTGGTCGCTGGCTTCCCTTCCCACCACAATCCTGCCATCCTCCGCCAGTCCCACCACCGACGGGGTTATGTACTCACCCAGGTGGTTTGGGATGACAAAGGGTTTGCCGTCTGTTAAAACAGCGACCTCCGAAGTGGAAGTACCAAGGTCAATCCCCACTATGATGCCCATTACTCTCGCAACCTCCTGCTTTATTTACAATAACCTGTGCCTTTCTTAACAGCTCTGACCGATAGACATAACCGCTGCGCACCACTTCCAAAACCATACCGTCCGGGAGGTTGTTGTCCTCTTTTATCAGCACCGCCGTCTGGAGCCAGGGGTCAAAGAGGGTATTCTCACCCTCGATACGGATTATGCCCTGCCGCAACAGGATCGACGCCGTTTCCTGCCACAACAGCCGCATTTGCCGGAACCAGCCGTCCTGTTCATTTTTTTGCGCGTACCGGTACATATCTTCCAACTGATCAACTACGGCCACCAACCCCAGGACCAGTGAAAGCTTTTCTTTCCCGCAGGCAGCCAGCTTTTCCTTCTGCTCCGCAATGTACCTGTCTTTCTCCTTTTCTTCCGCGTGGTAAGACAAGACTTCCTCCAGCTGGATGCTGGTATTGCTTATTTCTTTGCCAATACGCCTGATATTTGCCGCTACGGCTTCTATAACCCGGGCTGTCTCGTTAAAGTACCCGGAGAACTCCGGGTCAACGACAAAGAAATCATATTTTTCCAGTTCTTTTTTAAAATCAATCATCCCTGCCGCTCCTGTATCAAACTTTCAACCACTCCGACAACTTTCAGCAATAAATTCTTCGCATAAAGCCAACATCCTGCCTGGTTAGCATAAAAATATCAGCCTTATATATCTTCCCCTGTTTAACACCCCTGTTTAATACCATTGACGTCTGTTAAGATTGGTTGTAAACTGAAATAAACAGGAGGTGATTCCATGAACCCCGGAGACGGACTTATTACAGCTCAGGAACTGGCCGACTCTTTAAGTCTTTCCGTAGATACCATCTGGAGATATACCAGGGAAAAAAGGATCCCTTATGTGGAAATCGGCAAAAAGCAGTACCGGTATAATAAACAGGATGTGCTGAGAGCGTTATCCGGAGAAACTTTTCCCACCCTCGCTAAGGAAAACTCCGCTCCTTATCAGGACAAAAAGAAACTTACCTACGAGGATTATGCCAGGATTCCGGAAGAACCCGGTTTTCGGCATGAGATTATCGATGGAATATTTTTGCGGGATCCATCTCCATCCCTCCAACACCAGCGGGTTTCCAGGCGGCTGCAGCGAATACTTGAAGATTATATCAACGTGGTGGACCCCAAAGGCGAGGTCTTTAATGCTCCTCTTGACCTGGCTTTAGACGTACATACTGTGGTACAACCTGATTTATTATACCTGCCCGGCAGCAGGCCGGCCGAAAATGACCCCGTGGATGTTGTCCCGGAGTTAATTGTGGAGGTTATATCCCCTGCCACCGGCAGGAAGGACCGGGTACTGAAATTAAACCGCTACCAGGCGGCGGGAGTTCTTCATTATTGGATTATCGACCCGGAAGAAAGCTTTATCGAGGCCTATGAATTACGGGATGGGCTTTATGTATCCATAGTCAGAGCCTATACGGGCACTTTCTCCCATCCCGGATTCCCGGGGCTTTCCTTTGACATTGAAAAGCTGTTTGAAAAACGGTAAGTCAGCTGATAAAAATTGCCGTATACTCATTGTAGATACAAAGCAGGGAGGTTAAAACATGATCATCAAAATACAGAAATGGGGTAACAGCCTGGCACTGCGGATTCCTAAGCCATTCATTACAGAATTGAACATAAAACAAAATTCACTGGTCACTCTGTCATTACAGGAGGGCAAACTGATTATTGAGCCTGCCAGTGAAGAAAAGTATAAACTCAATGATTTACTTTCCCGCGTAAAAGAGGACAACATTCATCAGGAATACTCCTACGGCAAGAGCGTGGGTAAAGAAATTTGGTAAGGCAATATGTCCCCAACAGAGGCGATATAGTGTGGCTTCAGTTTTCACCTCAGACCGGTCATGAACAGTCAGGACGGCGTCCCGCCCTGTGCCTTTCTCCCCGTGCATACAATGAAAAAGTCAGGCTGGCCCTTTTCTGCCCGATTACATCTGTGCAAAAAGACTATCCGTTTGAAGTCTGCGTCCCATCCGGATTACCGGTTGGTGGAGTTATTCTTGCAGACCAGATTAAAAGCCTGGATTGGCCCAACCGCCAGGCAAAATTCATTTGCACAGTCCCACAGCATAATCACCGATGATGTTCTGGCCAAACTTTATACATTGCTTTAACCAGTGGCAAAGTCTGCTGGCGAAGGCATTTTGACATATGTAGCACATTGGTGTACTACATATGTAACACGATTGGAGGTATATATATTGAAGTTCGTCTCTGTTCGCCACCTGAGACAGCGCTCATCAGAAATCTGGGGGCTGCTGCGGGAAGAAGGAGACGTTATTTCTAACGGCAAACCTATTGCCCTGCTCTCTGATATAGACGAAAACAGTCTGGAGGAGTACCTGAGGAACGCCCGACGTCTTCGCGCTCAGTCCCGGGGAGTTTATATCTGACTGGCGAGAAAAAGACGATATATAAAAGGCGCCATCATGGCGCTTTTTATATTATATTAATCAGACCACCAGAGACGACTGACAAAGTCTTTCGGGGGAACAGCAGCCTTGCTCCCACCCATTTTACAAAACTGCAAAAAAAAATCTAACCTTATTCTGTATTACCCGGTCTTATCAGATAAGTCATTCAAGGCGCTGGCTGACAAATTGTATGGCACTGCCTGCCAGTTGAACCGCCTCTTGTGCCGGCTTTTTTGTGTATACCTTGGCAGGAATACTGTCAGGAATTCCATTGGGATAACGGGTGGGAATATAATAGCCGTCCAAAACGGCGATGTCTTCCCTGAGAGCGGCAAAATCGGAGTCAAATTGCTCCGCCCAGGTAGTCAGGGCCGTCACCGAATGCCCGGTAACCATCTCTTCACCCTGGGCATAAAGAAAAGCTTTGATCGCCTTCTCTGCCGTCTGCTGAGCGATAAAGCATGCCAGATGGTATACCTGGTTATCCAACAAAACCTGTGCACCGCGCAAGTCCGCCTTTGCCTGTTCCAGCCAGCGCAGTCCCTCCTCTTTGGCGTTACGTTTCATAAAGAGTCTTCCCCTCCCGCAAAATATTTCTCAAAAATATGCTTTTTTCTTTCATATTCTCAAACTCACCGGGAGTATAAACCAGGAAGTCAACAGCTATTCGCGGCTTGATTTTTTTATATAACCCGGCAACTCTGGCCGGAAAGTCATCTTCACTCTCCATCACCACAACTAAATCAAGATCACTGTTCAACCCGGCTTCACCACGTACCGTAGATCCAAAGTGAACAATTTTTTTGGCTCCCAGTTCTCTTAGCTCGGTCAGAATTCGCTCCAGTTCGCTGCGGAGAAGCCCGATATTCTTCTCCCTGCGCATTTCCAGGATCTTCTTCAAGATGCCCACCTCAACTGTATTATATCCCATGCTGCAGGAAATGTATACCAAAAACCGGCTTAGAGTGCGTCTGCTCTTTGGCTCTTTTTTTGTTACACCAGTGGTGACATGAACCAAAGAAAATGACATATGAACGGGCAGTGGGTGCAGCCGGGAAGGGCGCGCCGCTATGCATGGCCGGAGCGCGCCAGCTGGTAAAAGATATCTGCTCTGCCGGCAGGACGGGAAGCGGTTTGTCACTGTATCGGGGTAAATGACTATTTCCCGTCCCATACTTCCTGGAGATTGGCGCCAGGCTTCACTACGAAAAGGGCATCCCCGGTCTCCTCACTGTGGAAGGCACGGTAGTAAACGTAGCCGTCAATAACGTAGATGTTATTCGGGCTGAAACCGGGCAGTTCCGGCTTATCCGGGGGGAGGTCCGTCAGTTTTTCCATGGTGGTGCCACAGGTGTCAATAAGGTAAACATTGTAGCGGTCGGCGGCGTTGGAGAAGTAAACGTGGTTGTCCCAGGCGTTGACGTAGTCCACCGGCACATTACCGATTCTGACGTTTTCGGAACCGTCTTTTTGCATGCGGCGGAGCCGGTTTTCACTCACGCTCCAGTAAAAGATGTAATCCCCCAGGACGTTGGGAAAATGGCTGTAGTGGCCGCTGTTTAACTTTACCGGGTCGCTGCCGTCCAGATTCATTTTGAAGACGGAGAAATCTCCCCCGCCGGTGGAGCGGGTCACGTACAGGAACTCACCGTCTGTTATAAGGGAGGAGCAGGGGCCGTCTGCAATGAGGGTGTTGTTTTTGCCGCCGGTGTCAATGGCATAAAGGACGTTGACATGCTTCTCGTCAGTGTTGTCCCAGTTGATATAATAGATGCGGTCGTCTATCACGTTGACATCCCTGGTCTGGCAGTCGGTCAGCTTCGTCCGGGCGGTGCCGTCTGTTTTCATCTTATAGAGTTTGTGGCCGTCGGAGAAGTTGGAGTAGTAGATCCACCCCTCTGTTACATTTAGGTAGGAAGCCATATCGTCCGAGAGCTTCTGTTTTTCACTGCCATCGGGGCGGGCTTTGTACAGGCGCCACTGGTCGGCTTCGCTGCGGAAGTAAACCCATCCGCCGGCGCCGCACATCAGTCCGCCGTTTACTGTATTGCCCGACGTGTTACCGAGCGCAATAGCTTTGGTTTCGGGCACATTAGTTTCAGGTGGGTCGTCAGCGGGCTTTTCAGGGGAGGTGATGGGGCTTTGCAAGCAGGCAGCGAGGACAAGCATCAGTGCTGTCAAAATTATAAATGTAAACAGGTATTTTTTCACATTTATCCCTCCAACGCCATTATACTGCTCTTTTTTTTATTTATCAGCAATATTATTTTGCTTTAACATTTGACTTTTTAAACTTGTGACAGGAACTGTTACCCCGGTTGACTATCTGTTTTATTAGCAATGGCAGAGTCTGGAGACTGACCTGAACAAGGGGCGGAAAGACTATCCTTCCACCCCTTTTGCCTGCCCGGATTAAAGGCTGCCGCTCCGGCCCGCCGGCGGGTTCAGCAGCCCTGTTATAAAATCTGGAGCTTAAACCGGTTTTACATGAGTTTAACTTGTTTTTTCTGTTCAGGAGGGCATTTTTCAGATAGACTGTTGTTGATGTCAAATAAACCGGCGGCACAGTAAAAAATACATAGAGCACTTGACGATTATTAACAACAGGGGGTTGTGCTTGTGACAGAGAAGGAACGGCTTATCAGTCTTGGCAGCCTGGGCAGGGAAACCCTGGCCGGGCAGGTGGCCCTGGTCACAGGAGCGGGGCGCGGCATCGGCTTTGAGACGGCCCGGGCCCTGGCCTGGTTGGGAGCGCGGGTGGTGGCGGCGGAGATTGACGAAAAGACCGGAGCCGGAGCCGCTTATGACATCAACAAAGAAATGGGTGAGGGGTCCGCCCTGTTTGTGTACTGTGACATCGGCGATGAAAAAAGTGTGAGCGGGCTGGCGGAGAAGGTTTTGTCTGAGTACGGCCGGGTCGATATCATTATCAACAATGCCACCGTTACTCCCCTGGGTGCGGTCAACGACTGCACCATTGAGGATTGGGATGCCAGCTACCGGGTCAACCTGAGGGGTCCGGTCCTGCTCTGCCGGGCTTTTTTACCCGGGATGCTGGAGCGTAATTACGGCGTCATCGTCTGTGTCTCCTCGGTTGGTGAGGCTTACATGGGGGCCTACGAGTGTTACAAGGCGGCCCAGGTTCACCTGGCCCGCACCCTGGAGGCGGAGTTGGAGGGTACAGGAGTCATCGCTTTTACCATCGGCCCCGGGTTGGTGCGCACTCCCGGCGCCCTGGCCGGTATCGAAAAGCTGGCTCCCCTTTACGGCAAGACAGTGGAAGAGTTCTTTGACATGAGCAAAGACCATATCATCTCCGCCGAGGCCGCGGGGGCCGGGTTTGCCGTCGCCGCTGCGTTGGCGTCGCAGTTTCGCGGCCTGGAAATCGACTCGCGCACCGCCCTGGCCGCGGCCGGCATCGTACCGGAAGGGGAGTCCGGTCCCTCTCCGGGGAAATCTCCGGTTACGGAGACACAAAAAGCCCTGGAAATGTGCCGGCGGGTGCAGAATATCATCCGGGAGCAAGCCAAGGGCTGGAAGCAGCGCCCGCTTTTTGAGCGCCAGTATATGTTCCGCCACTTCAAGAAGATGGCAGGCCTGCCGGTGGAGCAGTGGCTGGAGCTTCTGGACAAGCTGGAGCAGGTACTGCAGGAGGGCGGCGACGGCGGCGCCATAGCAGCGCTGCGCCTGCCGCTGGATAAGCTAGTGAAGTTCTACCTCAACATAGAGCAACTGACCCGGGGTTACATCAGGGACCCCGTTGAACTGGAGAAAAACCTGGCGGTGGTGCGCGGCTGGCAGGAGGAAGCATCCGCCCTGGCTGCCCTGCTTGGTGATTAAAAAAACCGGCTGACAGCGGTTAAAAAGTTCTTTGACCTGCAACTTTTAACGGCCTCTGGTTGTATCAGTATTGAAGGGCGAAAGGGTTGGTTGTGTGGATATAGATACAAACCTGGTCCGGCGCTGCCAGCAGAACGACAGGGCCGCCTTTGATTCTTTACTTGGCAAATACGAGGGGCATCTCTTCCGTATTTGTTTTGGCGTTACCCACAACCGGGAGGAAGCCTTGGATGCCATGCAGGAAGTGTATATCAGACTCTATAAAAGTATCGGTGGGTTTGAACCGGGACGGCCGCTTTTGCCCTGGCTGAGGAGAATCGCCGTTAACATATCCTTAAATATACTGCGTCACAAAAAACGGTTAATGGAAGTTCCCACCATAGTGCGGGCGGGGGACGGGGAAGAACTGGACATGGCGGACTGCCTGCCTTCTCCCGACAATACGGAGGAAACGGCCCTTTTGGCAGATTACCGGGAACTGCTGGAGGAAGCAATAGGGCAGCTGCCTCCCCACTACCGGTCGGCTCTGGTACTGCGCTACCAGGAAAAGCTGAGCTACAGTGAGATTGCCGCAGCCCTGGACCAACCGCTGGGAACGGTGAAGAACTACGTGCACAGGGCAAGGCATTTACTTAAAAACCGGCTGCAAGCTTGTGGCTACCTGGAGGTATGAGATGAATTGCAACCAAAGACTGCTGCAACTGTATATCGATGACGGGGCGGAAGAACCAGCGGCAACGCTGCTGGCCGAGCACCTGAAAAGCTGCAGCTCCTGCCGGCGGGAACTGACCAGGTTAAAGGCCCTGGATTGGGAATTGCGCAACAGGTCCAATACTGACGTACCGGCTGAACTAGGGACGCTGCGCCGTGCCACCCTGGACGCCTGTTTTGCAGAAGTCAGCGCCGAAGAAGAGGGCTCCTTTGGCGTCACGGATCTGCTTTCCCTACAGGTCAGCATTTGGCAGGGTAGCACGGCGTTTGTAAGTTATCTTCCTGGTAGCAATATACTGCTCAAAAGTAAGCGTAAAAGAAGAAAACCGACAAAAAAGCAGTCCGTACTGCGGTCCCTGCTGCGGCGGGCTATCGGGTTTTAGGGGGTTGTGTTATGACAGTGCTCCTGTTTATCTTGGGCTTTTTACTCCTGCTTTTGGCTTTGCTCCTTCTTCTCCCTCTCTCTTACAGTTTTCACTTTGTCTTGGGTAAAGATATTAAGTACCGGGCTCTTGGCGGCTCTGCCCTGCTGGCTTTTGTGGCAGAGCGGAAAGAAAGCATCACCACTTTTTGGTTGCGGCTGCTGGGGATACCTGTCCGGATCAATCCGGGCCACAAAGAAGAACAGGAAAAAGAAAAGCCTGCGCAGGAGAAAAAGAAAAAAGGACCGGGATTTCCCTGGTTTCTGCTGAAAAAAGAGACCGTTAAACACTTCGCCCGTTTTATTATAGATCTTCTGGTAATGACAAAGCCCAGGATTTTTCGGGTTAACGCCAGGGTGGGTTTTGTCGAGCCCGATCTAAACGGCATGGCAATGGCGGCATTCTACAGCCTGAAATCAGTATTCCCGGAGTTTGGGCTGCACTGGGAAACGGTCTGGGAAGAGGAGACGGCCGAAGCGGATGGCGAAATTGCGGGTCGTGTAATCCCGGGCACTGTGCTCTGGCGGGTGCTGGTGTTTCTCCTCTCCCGCCCCACCCTGTGGATACTCCAGGAACTGCGCAGGCAAAAAAAAGCGGCCGCAGCTGCAACCTGAAAGCTTTGGCCTGTGTATAAAAAATAAGAACACCCAGGAGGTAAAAAGAAATGGAAAGCACTGAAAAGATTATGGAGAACATGTTCAACAAGCTGGATAATTTCCTGAAGACGGAAACGGTAATCGGCAACCCCTTCACCGTAGGGGCGGTAACCCTGGTGCCCATCGTTACCGTATCCTTCGGGCTGGGCGGCGGGCTGGGCGGCGGCAAAGACAACAAAGGCAACGACGGTAATGGCGGTGGCGGCGGCGTGGGTGCCCGCATTGCCCCCAATGCCATCCTGGTGATAAAGAACGACGAGGTCAGCGTGCTGCCGCTCAGGAACCAGGGCTCGCTGGAAAAGATCCTGGAAATGGTGCCGGAACTGGTAACAAGGCTTGATTGCTGCAAGTCCGGTGACAAAGCAGAGTAATCTGAAACAGGACCGCACAGCTTCCTGAACAAGGGGGCTGTGTTTTGGTTTGTCCAATGTAAAGCCTATCGTCCTGGTCCAGTTCCCCCACGACGAGTACGGTGATGAGAATCTCACACCAAACCCTTGGATACATTCAGACAGTAAGGAGTGATACCATGCTTGAACTGCCCGAAGCGGTAGTTATTGCTGAGCAAATCAAAAGCGAACTCCGGGGGAAAAAGATTGTCAGCGTGGATGCCAACAGGTCACCCCATAAATTTGCCTGGTTTCATGGTGACCCTGACGGCTACCCGGATTTACTGAACGGCAGGGAGATAGAAACAGCCGCATCTTACGGAGGCTTGGTGGAGGTAACAGCCGGGCAGGTAAGGATTGTTTTTGGCGACGGGGTGAATATACGTTACCTGCCGGCAAAGGCGCAACCGCCTGCTAAGCACCAGCTACTCCTCCGGTTCGACGATTCTTCCTCTCTGGTAGGGTCGGTGCAGATGTATGGCGGCTTGTGGGCCTTTCTTGAGGGTGAATTTAACAACCCCTATTACAGTGTGGCCAGGGAAAAACCATCGCCGCTGGGGTATCAGTTCGATTACGGCTACTTTGAAGCCCTGCTGGCAGGCGAAAAGGCGTCGTCACTGTCCGCCAAAGCTTTTTTAGCCACCGAACAACGTATACCCGGACTGGGAAACGGTATTCTGCAGGATATCCTTTGGACCGCCCGAATCCATCCCAGGCAAAAAATCGGGTCCCTTTCCGGCGCAGAGCTGGAGTCGCTGTTTAAGTCGGTAAAGTCGGTGACGGCCGAAATGGCCGCCTGCGGCGGCAGGGATACCGAGAAAGACCTGTACGGTTGCCCTGGAGGATACAGTACCATACTAAGCAAAAAAACGGTGGGCGGGCACTGCCCCGCGTGCGGAAAGACTATAAAAAAAGAAGCATACATGGGTGGCAGCGTTTATTACTGTACCGGTTGCCAGAGGGTATGAACACAGCGCAAATGTTTAAACTGAAATTGTGGAACTGCCTTTGGCTCTTACTCCCTGTTCTGGCCTGGAACGCCGTTTTCGTCGGGCGGTTGCCCCAGGAAGGGATTGGCTCCGATGCATGAGTGCCGCTGGCTATCCTGGCAGCGGAGAACGTGCTGCGGGCGGCGGTTTTTATCTGGCCCCTGTTTTTTCCGCTCAGATTGGGACATGCCCAGGGCCGGGCCGGTATTATCCTCTTTGCCGCAGGGTTGCTGCTTTACTTCGTCTCCTGGGTTCCCCTGCTTTTCACCCCGGAAGCCACGTGGAGCAAAAGTGCAGCCGGCTTGCTGGCGCCGGCCTGCACCCCCCTAATCTGGCTATTCGGAATCGCCCTAATAGGCGGCTCCCCGCCCTACGCTGTGGTATCACTGCTTTTTGTAATCATTCACACCTGGCACAATGTGCTGTCTCATAAGCTTTAGGGCTCGTACCGCCCGGTTACAGGTACCGTTGGTTGGGTACGCTTGCCTTAGAAGAGCAGCTGTGATCCTCCTCATGAGGATTGCTGATTGCAGCCATCCTCCCACCTAAGGCCCCTACCTCAGCAAACAATATGCTATCTTCATACATGCCCCCGCGACAGTGCCGCGTATAAACGCAAACTAGTTTTCCACAATTAAACGGACACCTCGGCGGAAGGGGTAGCCTGGGAATGGTCCCCTTACCTTGCTGTTAAATTTTACTATAATGTGATATAATAATTACATGAATTCTTTGGGAGGAAACCATGATACCCGGTTTTTTGCACCGCTATTTCTGGGACCACCAATCAAATCTGATTGATGATGACAGGCATGCTTTTTTTATTATTGAGCGGTTGCTGGAGGTCGGCAACGATGAAGCCATCCTCTGGGTTTTTGGCCGTTATCCGGACGAACAAATTATTGAAGTTATTAAAAACAGCCGCTCACTTTCCAGAAAAACAGCTAACTTCTGGACCAATTACTTTCGGCTCGATAAGGGGGAAGTCCATTGTTTGCAAACGTCCTCTCCGGCGACCGAATCAAATTGCTGGCAAAACTAAATGAAAATAAACTGCTACAGGGTTTTTACATGGCCGGTGGAACCGCGGCAGCCCTGCAGCTTGGCCACCGCAAATCTGAAGACTTTGATTTTTTTTCACCTGAGCTACAGCCGGAAAAAATAGCCGGCATCCTTACGGCACAGGAGAATTTTACTGTTTCATTTTCATCAGCGGGGTCTTTGCATGGTTTTATTAATAACATAAAATTAAGCTTTCTTGTATACCCTTATCCCCTCCTTTTTCCAACCCGGATTTTTATGGGCATACCTTTGGCCGATCTAAAGGATATAGCCCTGATGAAAATCGTCGCCATAGCCAACAGAGGTTCCAATAAGGATTTTACGGACTTGTACTTCATTACCCGGAATATCATAACGCTTGAAGAGCTTCTGAGGGATTTTTTCCCCAGAAAATACTCCGGAAGTCAATATTCACTTTACCATATTCTGCGCAGCCTTCAGTTTTTTGAAGACGCGGAAAAATCTCCGCCCCTGGACATGCTGCAACAGGTGGAGTGGGAAAGAGTTAAAGATTTTTTCCGACAGGAAACAGAGCGCCTGACAAGAAAAATACTGCCCGTTAAAAATGATAAGGTCTGAAAAATGCTGCCAGGTCGGTGCCTGGCAGCATTTTTTAGTTGGTTTTCTTTTGTATCCTTAAAGCAAAGCTTCCATTTGCTCCGGCTTGAAGCCCAGGACCAGTCGTTTGCCGTCGGAAAGAAGCGGGCGGATCATAAGGCGGGGGTTGGCTGAAAGCAGTTCGGCCACCTGCTCCCGGGAGAGGGCGGCAGCATCCACTTTCAGGGACTTATAGGCGGTGCTCTTGGGGTTCAGCAGGTTGATGGGTTCGAGATTATGGCGTTTCGCCAGCTCAGTAATTTCAGCCGCGGTAAGATGGTCTTTCAGGATATCGCGGTACTTAAATTCGGCCTTTTTTTCCGAAAGCCACGCTTTCGCTTTCTTACAGGTCTGTCAGGCTGGGAAACAGTAAAACACCAGCATGTTATTTTTCTTCCTTCCTTAAAAGGAAACATCACTAAGTTGATTTCTGTACTGCATGGAAGCCGCCTTTTGCGGGCCGGCTTTACTCTCTTCTGGCATACCAGCCCAGAAGCAGCAGAATTATGGCAGCCAATATCAACCAGGAGTAAAAGTTCCAGTTAATTATCGCTGTTAAAAACAGAATAACCACCGCCGCTGCCGTCAGTATATCATCTTTGGTTTTCATTATGTCCTCCCTCGCTTATTGTAAATATCTCCGTAGCCTGGGCAAGAATCCGGAAAGGCGGCAGGAATATTGGTTATTACAGTCTTATACACCGCTGCAGGTAACATGTGGATATTGGCCTGTTTTCCCTGTCCGCAGTCATAATTGTTTTATTTAACCGGAAGTATTCCTTCAGCAAGCCTCTTCTTCCAGCCACTCCCTGATTTTCCGGCTAATCTGGTCCCGTATCTCACGAAACCTCGCCAGTTTCTCTTCAACGGTACCTGTAGCCGCCGCCGGGTCGTCAAAATACCAGTGCAGGAGTTTGCCTGCGCCCGGGAAAACGGCAGGGCATCTTGCCTCAGCATTGGAGCAAACCGTAATCAGATAGTTGAAATGCATTTTGCCCAGGTATTCGTCTACATTTTTGGAGCGCTGGCCGTGGAGACCGATGCCGATTTCCTCCATTACCTGCCGTGTATAAGGATTAATACCCTGGGGCTCCAGTCCCGCACTAAAGGATTCAAACCGGTGTCCACCGTAATGCCGCAAAAAGGCTTCAGCCATCTGGCTGCGTGCCGAGTTACCGGTACACAAAAACAACACTCTCTGCTTCTTCATGATACACCTCACCAATTATATCGGCTTTACAGCAATATATATCAAAAAACTTTACCGTGAAAGCAGTTTTTGGTTAAGAGTATGTTAAAGCTGTATTAATTTTCTTTATTTGGAGTCTACCTGACTCTTGACCTGGTTCGCGGCCATGTTGTTAAAGAAGGCAGCGGCTTCGGCCAAGTCCTTTTCGTCGGGCCTGCCTTTGTTCACTCCCCCGAACAGGCCGAAGGGCCCAAAGGTAATAAAACCCCGGCAGGTGTATTCCCCGATAATCCGGAACCCTCTTCTGGCCAGGGCATCCGCCAGTTTCTTATGGTAAGCTTTTCTCCCCGAACCGCTGGTTGACCCGATAAAAGCCATCTTTCCGTTTTGCCGCGGCAGCTTTTCCACGGCGCCAATGAGGTCGTCGTGGTGCCGGAATTTATAGATACCGGAGAAAAACCCCACCAGGTCGTAGTTCTTCAGGAGCTCATGCGTAAGTTGCTCCGGGCTGTAAATATCAGCTCCCATTGCCTCCCCCACTGCTTTGGCCAACCTGGCAGTGTTGCCGTGGTGAACCGAGACATAAAATATCGCCGTTTTCACAACAAAGACCCCCTTAACCATTGTCAGGACCGGCGGGAGCGCTGTAGTAACATTTTTAAACCGCAGACGTGTTCAGGAAACAGGGGTTTTTCAAACAACATTACCAGTGCAAGTCCTGATTTCACCAGACCGATTAAAAAAAATATTACATGCAGAAAATGAACGGTATCAAGCATTATGCATTGAACCACAATCCATATAACAAGGGCCCAGCCGAAAATACTGCTGATATACCCCTGATACTTTGATTTGTAACGAAACATAAATGCACTGAGGAGATTCCCAATCCCAAGCAGTGTAAACAATATAATGCCGGGAATAAAGAAATCATTAAATGGCGAATTCTTTAATAATTCACTTGGCACGCCAAGAGGGTCATGAGGATTGGTGATTGCAGCCAGCCCTCCACCTAAGGCCCCTATTCCCACAAATACATGCATAGCAAATAATAAACGATGTACTGTCTTCATACGTACCCCCCCGGATAGTGCCGCGTACTGACGCAAACGGCTATACCAGCTTCCCCGCATTTATATTCTGCCAACAAGCGTTTGCAAATTACTGTTATATTCATTATCTAACCAGAGAACTCCTGCTTTACCCGGCTACAAGTTTTTCCTGTCTTACATAGCCAGTCCCTACGAATGTTTTTCAAAACGGACGAATAGAAGGGGAGCGGTGATATATGGCACGGATAATCAGGGCCAGCAGGTACATAGCAGCAATCCAGGATACCCACTGAACCCAAAAAATCCCGGACTGCCTGATGCCGATACCAACCAGAGCCCAGACAAAAACCAATCCGAAGAGGATATCTCTCTTTTGTATGATGAAGTATGCTGCCAGTAGTGTGGCTGCGGCCAGCATAATCAGGGTCCATATCTCCGGGCCAAACGGTTGGCCGGTCCAGCCCGCCCGGTAGAGGGCGACACTGATATTGGCGATGGTGGCTACGCTTATCCAGGCCAGGTAGATGCTGAAAGGAATTCTCACCAGCCACCTGTCCCCTCTTTTCCCCGGCTTGTGTACCTGTTCCAGCCGCGCGTAAATGAGCATCAGGGTAAAAAGTAGAGCCAGCATGATAATTACCGACAGGCTGATCAGGTCATAGTGCCAGGCAAATATCCAGAGGGAGTTAAAAACACAGGTCAGGGCAAAAAGACCGCCTATACAGGCCAGAAAAGGGTTGGAGGCCTGCCGGTGGAAAGCCTGGTAGATAACGAACCCGATGAGGAAGAGGTAAATTACTCCCCAAATGGAAAAGACGTAAGCCGCGGGAGTGAAAAGGACCGGATACAAATCCGAAATCTCTCCGGTGCTCCTGCCGTTAAGGGGCAGGTAATTGGCCAGACCATTTACAGTGAGTACCAGCAGCAGACCGGCAATGTTAATGGCTTTAAACCATTTTGCCATTAAATAATGCCCCCTTAAAATTATCAGGTTCACCAGGATATATATTCCAAAACGGTCACAAAAAACAGCCCCCGCTCTTTTACCCTTTCCCCGGTTATTTTTTCCCAGCGCTGAGCATACTCTTCCACCTGCGGTCGATAGTAGTCCACCAGTTCTTCCAGATGGATTTCGTCTCTCGCGGCGTCGGCTTTGTAATCGGCCAGCACCCAGCCGCCTTCTTCGCGGAAAGCCAGGTCCACGGTACCGGTAAGATAATTATTATTTTCAAAGATGCCGAAGGGCACCTCAGAGAGCAGCTCCGGAGAGGCCAGAGCTCGCCGCCATAAGGAGGTTTCCTGCACTTTAACCAGGAGGTCAATAACCTCTGCTTTTTCGTCCGCCGGGCGGCCGTGGACATCAAGCAGAAACGGCACCAGGCGTTCCAGGTCGGTCCGGCCACGGTCGCGGGTCAGCGCTTCCAGGGCTTCGTGGATGACGTTGCCGAAGCTCATACCCTTTCCGGTGTGGAAACGCCGGGGGACTTCGCCGGCTTTTCTCAGGTCGGTCACCGTGAGTTTCTGGTAAGAGGCGACGGCGGCCTTCGCCAGTTCCGCCCGCAGTTGTTCCGCTACTGACTTTAGCAGTTCCGGGGTCACCGGTTCCGCCGGCATGGTTTGGAGGGGGCAGACTGGTGTGGGCACTTCCAGTACTTCAGTCTTCCCGGGCAGGAAAGGCTCCAGCAGCTGCCAGGGGGAAAGTCCGGGTTTGGCCGGGTAGGTACTTATGACCAGGAGGTTCCGGGCCCGGGTGGCAGCTACGTAAAGCAGGCGGATTTCTTCGGCGCGCCGGTAGCTGTCTTCTTCCGCCTGGTATATATCCCACTCCGGAGGCTCAGCCAGGATTTCACGGCGCCTGCCCTGCTGCCTGCTGATCTGCAGGTAGCCGTATGCGGTGGCACCACGATGAACATGCAGGTCCGGGTCAGGGTCCACCGTTTTGGCGGGGTTAGCCAGTATGACCACCGGTGCTTCCAGGCCCTTGGCCCGGTGCAGGTTCATGATGCGCACGGCGGGGGCGGTGCCGGCGGTGATATCCAGTTCCTCTTCCAGCCCTGACTCCAGCAGTTGGCTGAAGAAGGTCACCATGGCGGCAAAGCCGGTCTCCCCTTTCGCCTCGCGGGCGCGGACCAGCTCAATGAGCTGGAGCAGGTACCCGGCGTTGCCTTTGCCCAGGCTACCGGCCAGCGTGTACGGCAGCAGTCCCAGGTCGGCGATGATACTCTCCAGGGCGGCTCCGGGAGGCAGGTCACAGGACCAGCGGTGGTACAGGCTTAGCTTGGCCAGCACCGGGGTAAAGGCGGCGGTTACGTCAGCGGGGGCGCCGCCGGGGACGGCGGCGTGCAGGGAGAAAGTACCGCCGCAGCTGCGGTACCGGTAGAGTTGGTCGTCGGAAAGGCCGAAGAAGAGCCCGCGCAGGCAGGCCACCAGAGGTACCGGGTTGTCCGGGTCGGCCAGGGCCATGAGCAGGTAAAGCAGTTCACGCAGCTCCCGCGAAGCGGCGATGTCGCTTTCGCCGGAAAGGGTAAAGGGTATGCCGTACTTTTCCAGGGCCCGGGCGTACTGGGCCAGGCGCGACTTGTAGCGGACCAGGATCATGAAGTCGCCCGGGACAGGGGTGGCAGTGAGGCCGCGGTCCTCTTCGTCTTTGCTGCGGCAAAGGCTCAGACCGCCGTCCAGGCAATGGCGGATCCAGGAGGCGATAGCTTCGGCATCTTGGGCTACGATATATTCCTGGCTGTTATGAGGAGTAGGAGTGAGCTCAATTTTAAGCAGGCCGGAGCGAGAGGCAGTGGCCGGCTCGCGCCAGGCGTCCATGGTCACGGGTTCAGCCTGGTAGGGCGGTCCGCTTTGACTGAATAGCTTACCGAAAGTATGGTTGGCAAAATCTATGATTTGGGGCAGGGAGCGGAAGTTGGCGCTTAGGTAGAGAATTTCACCGCCGGAATTTTTAATAATTTTTTTAACCTGGTTGTAGGTGTCGATGTCGGCACGGCGGAAGCGGTAGATGGACTGCTTGGGATCCCCTACCACAAACAAGGCGCCGGGGCGGGGTTTCAGCCTGGTCCAGTCTGTTTCAGTCAGGTCTGACCCGGCCAGGTACATCATGATTTCGGCCTGGATAGGGTCGGTGTCCTGGAATTCATCCACCAGGAGATGGGTGAACCGCTGCCGGAAATAGGCGCGGACTTCCGGGTTCTCTTTTAAGAGCCGGGCGGTATACATAAGCAGGTCCTGGAAGTTGAGCCTGTTCTCTTCGCGGCGGACTTTTTCGAAGTGACGGGTGGCGGGGAGCAGGAAATCAAGCATTATGGGGTAGCGGTAACGGCGCCATTCCCGCAGCACCGGACGGACGGTGTCGTCGCGGAAGCTGCAGAAAAGGCTGCTGACCTGCAGGGCGGTGTCCCTGTCCTCCCATTTCTTTTGCGTCAGGCGTGGTGAGCGGTCTAGCCTAGCCAGGAGGCGCAGCAGGTTGCGGTCTTCCTCCAGGTCAAAAAAGCGGCGCCAACGCAGGGCCTGCCGCAGCAGGCGCTGCAGCCCGTCGTAGCCGCCGTCCGGCTCCTGCCCGGGAACTTTGTCTTTGACTTCTGCCAGCAGCCTGTCCAGCTCCCCGCGGGCCCTTTTCAGGTGGGAGTGGGGGTAGGGGTAACGCTCCGCTTTAAATGTAACATCCGGGTAGAGGGCGAGCCTGGCGTAGGCCTCCTTTAAGTCCTGCGGGCTGATTTCCAGTTCCCGCACCCTGGCCAGCCCGGCCGGATTTTCCAGGCGGACAGCCAGCAGGTACTCTTCCCAGGCCGCCTCCAGCAGCAGTTTCTCCTCCAAACCCTCGATTTCAGTGAAATCAGGCGCCAGTCCCGCCTCCACCGGGCGTTCGCGCAGCAGGCGCGAGCAGAAGGAGTGGATGGTGCCAATAAAGACGCGGTCCAGGCTGGTTAAGGCCTGGGCCAGCCGCTCGCCGGCGGCCGGGTCTGTTTCCTCCCGGCAGGCTTTCTCCAGCTTTTCCTGGAATCGTTCGCGTAGCTCGCCGGCGGCTTTGCGGGTGAAAGTGACGGCGGCCAGGGTATCGGGGCGGCAGCGTCCGCTTCTGACCAGCGCCACCATGCGGTTTATCAGGCTGGCGGTCTTGCCGGAGCCGGCGCCCGCCTCCACCAGGAAAGTCTCGTCCAGCCGGGTGCTGATAGCATCCCTGGCCGCTTCGTCCGGAGGCCGCCTAGTCATATTGCTGCAACTCCTTCCAGAGGTTAAGGTCAGGGTGTTCCTTCTTGGCTTCGGATCGCGGCACCGCCTCAGTGCTGCGGCAGACCAGAGCGTACTGGCAGTAGGTGCAATTGCCGCTGTCAGCGGTGACGCAGAACAGGCCGGCAGCCAAAAGATCGAGTCCTTTCTCCAGCAGGGACAGAGCCTCGCCGCGCCTGGCCCGGGGGCGGGCAAAGAGCTGCCCCTCTCCTTTTTCGGTGGGGAAGATGTAGCCGGCCCACTCCACCCGGGCACCGGGATCGGCACCTGTCTCTCTCAGTATGACCTCGGCGGCAAAGGCGTATAGGGCGTGCTGAATCTGGCGGCCCTGTCGCAGGTGATGGCGCTCTTCGTAACCGAAGGCGCTGCCAGTCTTAAAGTCCCAAACCTGGTAAGTCTGATCTGCCTCCCTCCGGTCAATGCAGTCAATCCGCCCCCGTACTTTCAGCTTGCCACCGCCGGGAAGACTGAGCACCACCGGGTTGGCCAAGCCAAGGCCAGCGGCATTCGCTGCCTCAGCGCCAAAGCCGAAGGGCACCTCCAGATAAAGGGGGCGGCCGGCCGACTCTTCAATTACCCGGTAAAACACCTGCAGGCCGCGGAGCAGGTCTTCCTTTTCCTGCTCAAAGACCATCTCGCTGGGCGGTGGGATTTCAGACCGGTAACGTTCGATGGCCTCCTCCGCCAGTTTCCTTAGCAAATCCTGATCAGGAGCAGGCGTACCTCCAGTCGGGTAGGCCTGCCGCAGGTACAGGCAGTAGACTTCGTGGAGCAGAGAACCGCGGGTGAGCGGGTCCAGCCAGGTGCCGGGGTCGTAGCCGGTATCATCAGGCGGCTCAATTTGCAGGACATAACGCAGGAAATAGGCAAAAGGGCAGGTAGCCAGCTTTTCAAACTCCGTGGCAGAGACGGGGCGGCCGCTTTGACGCGGGTCCAAAGCGGCGGCGCCGGACACCCGGCCGTCATAGGCGGTGAAGTCGCTGCCGGCACGGGCCGCCTCGGCGGCCAGGCCGGCGGCAAAGCCGGGGTAGCAGGCAAGGACGGCGGCCCGGCCGGTGTCATAGCGGCCGCTGAAAGCCAAGGCCAGCCACCACTCCTCCTCAGCCAGGGCGGCCGCAGGGTAGGGAATATAACCGGCGGGCGGCCCAAGCGAGGTCAAAAGGGAACTGTAGTCCAGGTTGCTGTCCCCTTTCCGCAGGCGGTGGGCCTGCAGCACCACGGCAGCGGGAAAGGAAGCCCGCCCTTCCACCGGGTCAAAACAGGGAAAGCTGAGGGTTACCCGCCCCCGGCAGGAAGCCAGGGCCAGGGCCAGGCGGAAAGTCCTCTGCAGCGGAACATTTTCGCACAGCGGCAGGGCCGGGCTGATGTTCCGGCGCTCGGAGTCCAGCAGCACCGGATCCTGCAGGCCGGGACCGGGGAAGCCCGAATCCAAACCCAGCACATAGGTATGCGGGCGGTAGGTGAAGCCCGCCTGTTCAATGGAAGCAACGTGGAGGTGGCCGGGGCGGGGCGGCGAGTCGCCGGCGGTAACCGCCTCCAGGGTTTCGCGCAGGCGGCGCAGCGCCAGTTTTTCCGGGAGTTGGTGAGGGCAGGCCCGGGCGGCTGCCCGCAGGGCTTCCCGCACCTTGTTTTTGGCGTCATTGTCCAGGCGGCCGCTACAGCGGCCGAAGTCTTCCAGGATCCGGGCCAGCCCACGGCAGAGGGCCGGGAAATCCAGCAGGTTGCGTTCGTCCGGCTCGGGCAGCAGGGAAAGAATGGCGCTTACCGTCTCCTGCAGCGCCGCGGCGTGAGCAGCCTGGGCGGCGTGGTAATCGGCCCTGCCTCTCTCTTCCTCCACCCGGGCAGCTTCCGCCCTCAGGTGCAGGGCCGAGGTCAGGGCCTGCAGGCGGGGCAGGTAGCGATGGCGGCCCCAGCCGATGCCCGCCTCCCGCAGCAGGCGGGCTTTGCGGCCGGCGGCGGGCAGTTCCAGGTCGCCGCCCTGGAGCAGGCGGCAGAACAGGCGGGAGGAGAACTTCTCCTCCTGCCAGCGTACCAGGTCCAGCACCAGGCGGCCGGGGCGGGTAAAGCAGAGAGGGACGCCACCGGCAAAGGTGACCGGGAGGCCGAGGCGCTGGCAGACAGAGAACAAAAGCGGCGTGTAGCGGGCGGTGTCAGCCAACAGCAGCAAGACGCTGTCCAGGGAAATACCGCCTGTTTTCAGGCGGCGGATGACTTCTTTGATTTCGTTTACCGGCCCGTAGGCATGAAAAATCTCCAGGTCCGGGTCAGTTTGTCGATTAGGCGCATAATTTCCCGGGAAATAAATCCGGGACAGGGGCCCTTCCCCGCCGGGAGAAGATGCGGTAAAATAAAAGCCGGACGGGCGCTCCAGGCCCAAGACCGCCTCGTGTGGCAGAAATATTTTTTCGACAGCATCCAGCCGGGAGAGGAATTCAAAGGGCAGTTTGGGCAGGTCCAGTTCCGCGGGGATAAGCAGGACAGCGTCCGGGAGGGACCGACCGGCGGCCACGGCCAGGCGGTACACAGCAGCCTGGTCAGCTTTTTTTGCCTGTGCCAGCTTTTGCTCGTAGCCAGAAAGAACAGCTATAATCTCCCTCCCCTTCCGGCTGTCTAAGAAAGCTACGGGGTCCAGGTCAGCGGCGCCAAGGCCGGCCAGCCGCACTTCCGTCAGGGTGGGATACAACAGGCGAGCCAGACCTGCATCTTTGAGCGGGGCGAAGTAGACAAGGCTCCCGGCCTCCTCCATCTCCCGCAGCGATTCTTCGATAAAGAACAAAGGCTCCCCCTCTTCCGTCAGGGACAGGCCCTCTGCCTGCAGGAAGGCGGCCGCGACCCGCAACGCCAGCTCAAAGGCGGTGACCGGGCGCAGGTTGAGCCAGGCGTTGCCGCTCCGGCTCAGCTGCTCCAGCAGCTGATGGCCGGAGGAGAGCGAAGGCACCACCAGCAGTTTCTCTCTGGTTGGGTATTTCCGGCAGGCAGCAGCAAGATTTTTAAGCAGGCTGTTCATAAAACCTCCCTGTTGGTCGTTGGGTGTCAAGGGGACGGGGGAGGTGACACTCTTCCTCCGGCGCCTGCCAGGGGGAAAAGCCGACAGGCAGGCCGCCTTTTAGCCGGCTTTTCAGGAGGCCGGCGGGCAGGAAGCCGGAGAGCAACAGGTAATCGTGGCAATGAGCGGCAGTAACATCGGGCGGGAGATGGCTGCGGAAAAAGGTCAGCACCCGTTCCGAGGCCAGGTTGAACAACGCCAGGTCCGGTTTCATTGTACTTAAAACCCGGGGAAACCGGGGCCAGTACCCGGTTGACAAGGAAAGAAGCAGCCTGGGGCTTACTTTCTTTTTCGATCCGGTTGCGATGAGGGCCACCCCGTCCCCCCCCCCTTTTTTTTTTTTGGGAATTAGCATATTCTGTATATTCAACAAAAAGCCCCCGTTTCCTGCGGGGGAATTTCAAGCGGCATTCATAATGCTTACTTCTGTTTGCCTCGCATATGGACAAGTTGTTAAGGAAATAGCCGTAAACGACATGGGTATGGTGCGCACGGCAAAGCTGTGTGTGTTAGTCATGTAAGCCAAGAACGCGCTTTTTCATTTTTTTATAACTGGATACTGAAACAGTTGATCGGGAAAGCGCCAATCCCCCTGGCAGGCTCTGCCTGGCTTTCCCTGGTGGTTGTCTGACTTTTATTACAGGTTTAATTGAAGCGACCTTGCCTTTACCGGTATTGTCCAGCTTAATCTTCCTGCCTGTCCCTGCGGATAAGTTTTTGGCTTCAGAAGAGTTGTCCGTATGTCTGAATCCGGACTTCTGATTCTCCGCTATAGTAATGTAAACTACTATGCTTGTAAGCAACGTAAGCACCATCCCAAATACAATTCCAAGTGCAAATAGATGCAATTCATGCAAAGAAATCCCCTGCCCAGATAAACATGGACATATTTACGCATAAGCCTGCAGGTTGACTGCAGGCTTTAGAATTACTCTTACCTTAAGGAGCAACGGGCGTTACTGTCACTGTTGCCGTTGTTACATAAGGTGCAGTGCCAAGTGAAACAAAGGTTTGAATTTCTTCAACGACTTTAAGCTTTGTCATCGTGTTTACCGTGTTGTCAAAAGAACCCTCAGACTGTCCTTCCGGCAGGTCAACATTTTCAAGTTTAACAGTGCCTTCAAAGCGGAATACCTGGCAGTGCAGGTTGTTAATATCAACGTCTTCAGGAAGAGTCAGTTTTTGAAAAGTAAATTCTTCTTTGAAGCGGAAAGCATATTCCAGGTCGAAGTCGTCATCTCCGGGAGTATCCTCGATTTGGACAGTTAATTCCTCCTGCACCATGAATTCTACAGTGGCTGTCACCACGCCGGCCTCTTCCGACAACTCACAGCTCATTACGGCAACGGTGGCGGTACCGATGATGATTGAGTCCTCTGTAAACACGACTCCCGCCGGTGCGGTTACTTGGATGTTTTCAAATGTTTCGGATGCATAAAAGATCTCATCGCCCCATACTTTATTTACTTTTAGTTTTTCCAGCCTTGCCATCATATTCCCCTTTCTTTTAGCTTTATTACCTTTCCGCAAGAATTATTGCAGATAGGTAGTATCCAGCATATGCACATTTTACATCATATGTTACAGCATGAAATATATATATATGATTATACCGAAGGTTGCCGTCATGTGATTAGATTTGTGCTGTTTTGCTGTTTACTCTTATAGCTGTACTTCTGCGTGGTGAACAAAGTCTTAAGGTAAGCTGCTTCTGCTGCACAAGCTTTAATTTGATTTTTATGTTCAGTTCCTCGTCAAAGGTGGCATTTGCAGCGCTTGCCGGATCAGAAGGGTGGAGAGTAACGATATCTGTTGCAGACACGTAGATTACCCGACATTCAAGATCATCCAAAAGACAGGAATCAATCTTCCGTAATTTACTGGGTGTACATTTTTTGAAATGCAGCAATTTGGTAACACGAAAGGTAAATTCCAGGGGGATTTTCTGACCGGCCTGTATTCTGACTGCCAACTCTTTTTGAATCAGGAACACAACCCTGGCATTGATAGCATCATTCTCTATGTCAACGATTGGGGCACATTCTAAAACAGCTATTTCCACTGTACCCTCAAGTATACTGTCGGATGGAACTGCCAAATCCCCGATTTTAATATCAGTTTCGTGCACCTGGATATAAAAGACTTCTTCACAAATTACCTTATCAGCCAGGATTTTTTCATATAACCCCATTAATCTTTACTTCCTCCAAATTGCTAATATGGCTGATTGTAATGAACCACTGTCATCATTTCTTGGCATATTCATATCGTTGCTCCTAATATATGCTTTCACGTTTTGATTCGTAACACCTTAAAAGAAGATGCAATAAAATATGAAAAGGATGAACTGGCTGTAACAAGGGAAAGGCGCAAATTAATACAAGAGCGGCGGTGAGATATCATATGCATAATCAGATCCTAATCGGCATGATGGTTAATTTCCTGGCTCCCTGGGCTACCGGGCTCTTAATTACCCTTGATGGAGTTCAGTTAATGTTGTTTGAACCCAAAGGGACTAACTGGAAGAGAAGTGTAATCACCGGCCTGAATCTGGAGCATGGTCGTTGGGTTAAGCGCACACTTCCTTTCCCTGTAGCTGTATATAACAGATGTTATTCGGATCAACGTTCTTTCATCAATAAACTGGAACAAATTATTGGTTCTGACAAAGTATTTAATTATGTAACTGTATTCAATAAATGGGAGATATACAAGGTCTTATCCCGGGGAGGCCTGAGCAGTCATTTGCCGCCAACCTACCGTTTTAGGCAGAATACGATTACGGAGGTATTAGATTCTGAGAAAAACCTGGTCCTTAAACCATGTCAGGGGCGCCAAGGCAAGAATATCTTTCTGCTCAGGCAAAGCGGGTTCGGGAAGTATCAATTGTTTCAATTCGACAGAAAACCAAAAATGATTTTCACAGACTCAACAAGTCTCAGGGCAAGCTTGGACAGGATTACCCAAAAGCACAGACCCTATCTACTTCAAAGAGAAATACCCCTTGCAAAATTAAATAACCGCGTTTTTGATCTGCGATTACTTGTTCAAAAAAACGCACTCGGTCAATGGTGTGTCAATGGTAATCTTAGCAGAGTGGCTGCCCCGGAAGTGTTCATAACGAACATCTGTAACAGGATATGTTTTAGCGAAGAAGTGTTGGAACAGGCAGGCATAAATGCTCAAAAAATGCTGGATCAGTTGACAAAATTAAGCTTACTGGCAGCGCAACTGCTGGAAAAGCATTACGGTTTGTTGGGGGAGTTGAGTGTGGATTTTGGATTAGATGGTTCGGGGTATCCCTGGATTATTGAAGTTAACGGTAAGCCTGACAAAAGGCTGTTTTTCTCCCTGAGAGACCGGGAACTAATTGAAAGAGTATTAGTAGCGCCTCTGGAATACGCCTGCTTTTTGGGTAATGGTTAAAAATCCGCGTCAACCAAATGGTGTGTCAATAACCCCCACCCCTATCACAGACGTCCCTCCGGTAAAAATAGGGAAGCGTTTCTGGCGCTTCCCCGTTGATGTTTTTTCAGTTTACCAGCCCATGCCGCTCACGAAGAACCAGTAGGGCACCGAGAGGACCTCGGCCCGAGCGTCCCGTCAGGGTACCCGGTAAGGATATTGTCAGCCAGAGCCTCTTTCAACCCGGATATCTGCTGCGTCCATAAACCGGCTGGGGTGTCACACCTCCGTCCCCCCGACACTCCCCCCGACACTCAATGATGGGCGGTGTGCGAGAAAACCCGCCGTTACTATGATAAGGCTGGTCAGAAGTCCGGCATAGAAGGGATTGGGACCCTGTCGCCAAAGCAGTGCCCACAGAATTACAATCGCCGGTCCGGTGATTATGGCCAGCAGGCCAGCCTTTGGCTGAACACGCCCTTTAAGGAACAGGGCCGACAGAAGGGGGAAAAAGATGGTGGCGCCCCTCAGGCCAAGCGAGAGGTAACTCCACTTAAGTATAACACCACTGCCGTTGCCGGCGAGAATAACGATAAAGACCAGACCCAGGATGGCGGCGATAAAAACCCGAAACAGGGCCAACACCCGCTGGTCAGTGGAGTTCGGGCAAAGCTGCTGGTAGATGTCCCGGCAAAGCATGGTGCTTACTCCCAAGGAAAGACCGGCCCCGGTGCCGATGGCCGCCAAAAGCAGAGTAGCCTGAACAATGCCGGCAAACCAGGGGCTCAGGTAGCCAAGGATAAAAAGCGGCAGTGCCTGGGCGGCGATAATATCCGGGTGGTTGGCGCGCATAAAGAGACCTACCATTATTCCGGCCAGACCGATAAGCGGGGTGACAAGGGCGCTGATAAAGGCGCCGCGGCGGGCGGTTTTGAGGTCGCGGGCGGAAAGGACGGCCTGGAAATAGATCTGGCTGGAGAGGACTCCCACCAGGAGGGAAAGGGCGGCAGCCAGGTCCTCGCCCAAGCCGCGACCGAACAGGCTCAACCAGGGATAGCGGGGAAAGACGGCCAGGCCGGCCGGGCCGCCAAGCAGCTGCATCGCCACTGCGCCGCTGACCAGCAGGCTGAGGCAGGTCAGAGTGATTTTAACTATACCGATAAGGCCCGCACCCCAGACCCCACCGGACATGACATAACCGGCCATGAGTAAAACCGTTACCAATGAAGCTGTCTGGAGTGAAACTGGCAGCATGGTTTGCAAAAGTGCGGCAGAAGACATTACCTGCGGTACGATGTTTAGAAAGATGCCTGCTGAAACAAAGAGGACAGCGGCTGTCCCCGCACCCCGACCGTATTCCTCCTGCAGCAAACCGGTAACTGTATCCAGGTTGCGCCGGCGCAGCGGCTTGGCGAAAAGGAGCCCAAGCAGGAAGCAGGCAATGCCTCCGCCCAGTGTAAACCACCAGGCGGAGAAACCGTGGAGATACGCCAACTGGGCGGTACCGATGGTGGAGGCACCCCCTACCAGGGTGCCCATAATGGTGCCGGCCACCAAGGTACAGCCTGCCTGCCGTCCGGTAACGGAAAAATCTCGGGAATTACTTACCCTGCGGCCGGAGCGGACACCCACCGCTACTACCAGAACCAGGGTGATTATCAGGCCTGACAGGTGCTGTGTCGAAAACTCCATATACTATCACCCTTTGTATCACTACCCTAAATTATAAATTAATACAAATGTTGCTGAAAGAAAATCTTTTCTTCCCGGATACTTTTAAAACCCTTTGAGGCAACAATAAGATTGGACTGAACTTTACTGTGCCTTTATTACATGAAGTGAAACCCGATTACACAAAGTAAAAATATAGAAAAAGAGTGTTTTTCAACAGGTGAAATTGATTAGACGTCGAAACATGCATATGAAAAAACAGACTTGTACCAGGGAGTGATAACTAATGTCCAAAGGGAAAAAGATCAATACTTATGAAGTGGCGCAGAGCCGGATCCTGCGCGCGGTGGAGCACTCAGGACTGCCCATGGACGTCTATGAGTGGCTGAAAGCCCCGGACCGTATAGTGGAGGCGTCCATCCCGGTGGAGATGGACAACGGCAAAATCAGGGTTTTCA
>DYEY01000034.1 GCA_020725465.1 Dethiobacter sp. | reverse complement strand
CACACTCCCCATCAGGCCGTGTCAGGGGGACGGGGGAGGTGACACACTCCCCATCAGGCCGTGTCAGGGGGACGGGGGAGGTGACACACTCCCCATCAGGCCGTGTCAGGGGGACGGGGGAGGTGACACACTCCCCATCAGCATCTTGGTGACAAAAGTACCTTCCCCGGGTCATCTCAGGTGAGAGGGGAAAAAAGGGCGTCGACGTATTCGGTTGGGTTGAAAGGCTGAAGGTCGTCCATTTTTTCGCCGACGCCGATAAATTTTACCGGGATGTTCAGTTCACGGGCCACGGCCACTAAGATGCCACCCTTAGCGGTGCCGTCCAGTTTAGTCAGCACCAGGCCGGTGAGGGGAGCCACATCGTTGAAGACCCTGGCCTGGGCCAGGGCGTTCTGGCCGGTAGTGGCATCCAGCACCAGCAGTACTTCATGGGGTGCGCCCGGCAGGGCTTTCTCCACCACCCGGCGCACTTTCCTTAACTCCTCCATCAGGTTGGTTTTATTATGCAGGCGTCCGGCGGTATCACAGATGACCACGTCGCTGCCGCGGGCCCTGGCTGCGCTTAAGGCATCAAAGAGCACAGCTGAGGGGTCGGCGCCCTGCTGGTGCTTAACCAGGTCAGCTCCGGCCCGGTTGGCCCAGGTCTCCAGCTGTTCAATGGCGGCGGCGCGAAATGTGTCCCCGGCCGCCACCAGCACTTTTTTGTTTTCCGCCCGCAACCTTCCCGCCAGTTTGCCGATAGTTGTGGTTTTTCCCACGCCGTTCACACCCAGCACCAGGATAACTGTGGGTTTTTCCGCGGCCAGGTTAAGGCCGCTGCTTTCTTCGCCCAAGACCTCAAGCATCAGGCCTTTCAGCATTTCCACCACCCTGTCCGCTTCCCCGGGCCGCTCTTCCCGTACCAGGCGTCGCAGCTTTTCCACCATTTCCAGGGTTGTTTCCACACCCACATCGGCGCCGATCAGCACCTCTTCCAGCTCTTCAAAGAAGTTGTCGTCAAAAATATTCCTGCTAAATAGGCTCTCCAGACGTCCCATTATGCCGCTTCGTGTTTTCTTTAAACCTTCCCTGATACGGCCGAAAATTCCCATGGACTTCAACCCTTTCTTTACTGGGTGCGGTTATATTTGTCCAATGCGCTTATTGTACGCATCATGCGGAAGCTTCGTTGGCGTCGCTGTGGCGTAACCGCACCGACACGATTTTGGAGATACCCGACTCTTCCATGGTTACGCCGTAAAGTATATCGGCCTGCTCCATGGTTTTTTTACGATGGGAAATAAGGATGAACTGGCTGCCGGCGGACAGCTTGCGCAAAAACTCATTGAACTTGGTCAGGTTGGCCTCATCAAGGGAGGTTTCTATCTCATCCAGGATACAAAACGGCGCCGGCCTGACCTTGAGGAAAGCAAACAGGAGGGCGATGGCGGTGAGCGCTTTTTCACCGCCGGAGAGAAGCGAAAGCTGCTGCAGTTTTTTCCCCGGCGGCTGTGCCACAATTTCTATGCCTGTCTCCAGGAGGTTGCCCGGGTCGGTCAGACGGAGCTGCGCTCTCCCTCCTCCGAAAAGTTCTTTGAAAACCTCTTCGAATTTCTCGTTAATGACGGCAAAGGAAGCGGCGAACCTCTCCCCCATCCGCCCGTCAATTTCCCGGATTATTCGTTTAAGGTCTTTTTCGCCCTCCAGGAGGTCGCGACGCTGGGTTTCCAGAAATTCCACCCTCTCACTGACCCTCTGGTACTCATCCACAGCGCCCAGGTTAACCGTGCCCAGGGCGTTGATATTTTCGCGGATTTTTGCCGCCTGCTCCAGGGTTCCCGCCCGGTCGGCAACCGGCAGGGCCATTTGTCTGGCTTCCTCAAATTCCAGCTGCCAGCTTTCCTGCAGCCGGTCCAGAATCGCCTGCAGCTCCATTATGGCTTTTTCCCGCTCCATCTCCAGCCTCGCCTGGCGCCTCTCCAGGCCGGAAAGCTCTTTTTCGGCCTGGCGCAACAGCTCCATTTCCTCGCGTTGGGCGGTTGCCAGCTCTTTTTGTTTCTTCTCCCGGGACAGATAGCAGGAAAGCAGCTCAGAACGGGACTTTTCCAAAGCAGCCGCTTTCTCCCTGTCCTCTTCCATCCTGCCGGTGAGATTCAGGATTTCCGTCCGGTAGTCTTTTATTTCTTCTTCGCGTTGTTTCTTTCTGGCCTGTGAGCGTTCCAGTTCGGCGCTGTGGCGACCGATTACCTCCTCGCAGTATTCCTGCTGTTTTTGTAGCCTAGCCAGCCGTACGCGCAGCTCGGTGCAGTAGCTGCGCAGGCTTCTCTTTTCCTGTTCCTGCGCCGCCAGCATCCCCTGCAGTCGTGCCAGTTCCCGGCGCAGCGCTCCCTCTCTTTCCTGGCCCTGGCGCAACTCACCTGATGTCTTCTCCATAGCCTCCTTTTTTTGTTCTTTTTGCCTGTCAAGAAAACCTGCGTCTTCCCGCAGGCGGTTAAGCGCCGCAACGGCAAGTTCCGCCTGACTGAGAAGCATCTCTTCTTCTCTGTTTAAGATCGACAGGGACACTTCCGCCTGTTTCCCGGCTTCCTCCAGGCGGGCTCTCTCCTCTTCCGCAGCCGCAAGCTGTGCCCTGGTCGCGGCCAGCGTACTTTCCAGGGCCGCCAGCTCGTCCCTTTGGTGCTGCCATTCTTCCTCCAGCTGCCGGCGTTCCCTGCGGCGGGAAAGCACGCCGCCCTGCTGCTTGCGGTCGGCTCCTCCCGTCATGGCTCCCCCCGGCAGCACCACGTCTCCCTCCAGGGTCACCACCCTTTCGCTGAACCTGAGCGCCCGGGCCACGTTGACCGCCACCCCGAGGTCGCGCACCAGGTGTACCCGCGACAGCAAATTATCCACCACCACCGCGTAGCGCGGTTCTGTTTCCACCACAGCGGCCGCCGTGCCCAAATAGCCGTCAAAGCCCGCCAGTTCCGCCGGTACCGCCGCCCGCCTGCCCGAGAGTATGTTAAGCGGCAGGAAAGTGGCGCGGCCGCCCCGGGTTTTCTTGAGGTAGGCAATGGCTGCCCTGGCAGCGGCATCATCTTCGGCCACCAGGTTCTGCAGGGCGGGGCCAAGCGCAGCTTCCACCGCCGTGACATAAGCCGCCGGGACTCGGATGATATCGGCCACCGTGCCTATGATGCCGTCTAACTTTGAGCCACCGCTGGCTCCCAGCACTGTCTTCACTCCCTGGAAGTAGCCGGCCATGGCCTCGTCCAGCTCTTTAAGCAGCTTTATTTTGCCCTCGGTTTCCTCACAGCGTTTCCTCCCGGCCGCACACTGCTCTTCAAGCGACCTGGCCCTGGTGGCCAAACGGTCCCGGGCCGCGGTCCCGGCGCCTATTTTCCGAACGGTTTCTGCCAACTCAGCCGACTTTTTTTCCAGCTCCAGTCGCAGCCTGGCCCTGTTTTCTTCCAAAGCCTGATGCTGGCGTTCTTTTTCTTCCTGCTCAGCAAGCACCCTTTCCTTTCGTTCAGCCAGCTGCTCAATTTCAATGACCAGCCGGTCGTATTCCGTCTGCAACCGGCGCAGTACAGGGTGCACTGCTTCCAGTTCTTCCCGGCACTCCATGGCGCGCCTGGCCTCGGGAGACGATTCCATGGCGGCCAGATCAGCCTCTGCCGTCTCCAGTTCCCTGCCGGCAGAGCCGGCGGCAGCCGCCGCAGCCTCCATATCCTGTCTGGCACGCCCGCTCTCCGCAAGCACCCTGGCCAGCACAGCTTCTTCTTCAGCCAGCGCCCTGGCAGCCAGTTCAATCTGGCGCTCCAGACCGCTTTTCTTTTCAGCATTTACAGCCAGCCGGCCCTGTATTCTTTCCAGAGCGGAAGTAATCTGCTGCAGCTCCCGCTGCATACCGTCCAGTTCTTCCTGTTCCGCATCAAGCTCCAGCTGGCGCTCTGCCAGTTCCACTTCCTTTTTGGTAATAACCGCCTGCTTCTCCATCAGCTCATCCCTGGCCGTCGCAAACCTGTTGTCCAGCTCATGGTAACGCTGGCGCAGCGCAGTGGCGTCGTGGACCATCAGGTTGACTTCCAGTGCTTTCAGTTCCGCCCGCAGATCCAGGTAACGGCGCGCTGTTTTGGCCTGAAGGGAGAGCGGCCCCAGCTGGCCGGACAGTTCACCGATGATATCACTTACCCGAAGCAGGTTTTCCGCTGTTTCCGCCAGCCTCCGTTCCGCTTCCCGCTTGCGGTTCTTGTATTTAAGGATGCCCGCTGCTTCCTCAAATATCTGGCGGCGTTCCTCGGGCCTGGCGTTAAGGATCTCTTCTACCCGGCCCTGGCCGATAAAGGAATATGCTTCTTTGCCGATTCCCGTATCCATGAACAGCTCCAGGATATCGCGGAGACGGCACGGGCAACGGTTCAGCAGGTATTCGCTGTCGCCGTTCCGGTACAGGCGGCGGGTCACGGTTACTTCCTGGTAATCAAGCCCCAGTTTTTTGTCGCTGTTGTCCAGGGTGGCTGAGACTTCGGCAAAACTGAGGGGTTTACGGTTGGCAGTGCCGCTGAAGATAATATCGTCCATGCGGGTACCCCGCAGGTAACGGGCGCTCTGTTCGCCCAGAACCCAGCGGATGGCATCGGAAATATTGCTCTTGCCGCAACCGTTTGGGCCGACCACCACTGTGATACCCGGAGTCAGTTCCAGGGTGGTTTTGTCCGGAAAAGATTTAAACCCATGAATTTCAAGCTTTTTGATGTGCAAGATCATCCCCCCGGCCGAGACTTTAATCCGCCGGACATAAAAATACCTGCCTGGCGCCAAGCAGGTACTGATCCGGGCTTATCGTGGCTCCACAATAAACTTGATGGCAGTCCTCTCTTCTGTGTCGATGACGATTTCGGCAAAGGCCGGTATTGAAACCAGGTCTATGCCGTTAGGAGCGACGAATCCCCTGCAGATGGCAATGGCCTTTACCGCCTGGTTGACGGCCCCGGCGCCCACTGCCTGCACCTCGGCCATCCCTTTTTCTCTGATTACCGCAGCTAAAGCTCCCGCAACCGACTTGGGGTTGGAATGGGCAGAAACTTTTAATACTTCCATACCTGGTGCCTCCTTAAGTGGAATCCTGCCGGTTTCGCTATAGCCGGTATGCAAAACACAGTATTAATTTTCTATGTGGCGGGAAAAAAGTCCTGCCTTTGCCAAAATTATTTGTCATTTACTCCCACCAGTGTTTGATAGGCGTTCCGGGCCGCTTCCTGCTCGGCTTCTTTTTTGGTGCGCCCGCTGCCGGCGCCACAGACCCTGCCGTCCAGCGACACGGTGGCGCTGAAGGTTTTCATGTGGTCCGGGCCTTCCTCAGCCACGATCCGGTATTCGGGCGAGGTCTGCAGCGAGCCTTGCGCATATTCCTGGAGCAGTGTCTTATAGTCGTGCCAGACTACTCCTTTTTCCATCTCTGAAAGCAGAGAGGAATAAAGATTTTCAACCGCCTGTCTGGCAGCCGTCAGGCCCAGGTCGAGATAGACGGCAGCAAGCAGCGCCTCCATGGCATCAGCCAGTGCCGAAGGCCTTTCCCGGCCGCCGCTGGCCCTTTCTCCCCGGCCAAGCCTGAGATAATGACCCAGATTTAATTCCCCGGCAAGCATAGCCAGCGATTCTTCGCGGACGGCTTCCGCCCGCAGGCGGGTCAGCTTGCCCTCCGGCAAGCCCGGGAACCGCCGGTAAAGCAGATCGGACACGACCAGGCCCAGCACCGCATCCCCCAGAAACTCGAGCCGCTCGTTGTGGGCGCTGCTGCCCAGGCCCCGTTCATTGGCATAGGAAGAATGGGTCAGTGCCCTCCGGTACAAATCAACGTTTTGCGGTTCCACACCCAGTGCTGCAAACAACGGCCTTAAATCTTTCTCAGCCATGGAAACTCCCGCATTTTTTCTCAAATTCCGCATTTTACAACGGCACCCGCAACACCTGATTCTGTGTTCTGCGTTCTGACTCCTATCCTTCGAATTTCTTGATGATAACCGAAGCGTTGGTTCCTCCGAAACCAAAAGAATTGGAAAGAGCCATTTTAACCGGCCTCTGCAGTGCCCGGTTTGGCGCGTAGTTTAAGTCGCAGTCGGGATCAGGATTTTCATAATTTATGGTAGGGGGAATGATGCCGTCACGGATGGCCAGGATACAGGCCACCGCCTCAATGCCGCCGGCCGCTCCCAGCAGGTGGCCGGTCATAGACTTGGTGGAACTTACCACCAGCCTGTAAGCGTGTTCGCCAAACACTTCCCTGATGGCGGCGGTTTCGGTTTTGTCGTTTAAGTCGGTGGAAGTGCCATGGGCGTTGATATAGTCCACTTCTTCCACAGCGCAGCCGGCGTCTGCAAGCGCTCTTGCCATGCAGTTGCGGGCGCCCCTCCCGTCGGGATCCGGCGCTGTAATATGATAAGCATCGCTTGAGGTACCGTAGCCTGCCATTTCGGCGTAGATTACCGCGTCCCGCCTGATTGCGTGTTCCAGAGACTCCAGTATCACCACCCCGGCGCCCTCCCCCATCACAAAACCGTCCCTGTCCCGGTCAAAGGGCCTGGAGGCGCGCTCCGGCTCATCATTGCGCGTGGACATGGCACGCATGGCGCAGAAGCCGGCAAAAGCCATGGGGGTAAAAGCAGCTTCGCTGCCGCCGGCCACCATCAGGTCGGCATCTCCGCGCTGAATGACACGGAACGCTTCGCCAATGGAATGGGTCCCGGTGGCACAGGCGGTCACCAGGGTGGTATTTACCCCACGCAGGCCAAACTCGATGGAGATATACCCGGAAGCCATGTTGGCAATCAGCATGGGTATAAAGAAGGGGCTGACACGGCGGGGGCCCTTTTCCAGCAAAACTTTCATTTGCTCTTCCAGGGTTTCGATGCCGCCTATGCCCGAACCCACGGAAACCCCGGACCGGTCTTTGTCCAGCTTCTCCGGGTCAAGGCCGGCGTCTGCAAAAGCCAGGCGGCCGGCGGCGACGGCAAAATGGCCGAAGCGGTCCATGCGTCGTACTTCTTTTTTGTCAACAAAATCAAGAGGGTTAAAATCTCTGACTTCTGCGCCGATCTGGGTTGGGTACTGGCTGATATCAAAACGGGTAACCCGGGCTACCCCTGATTTGCCGGCACAAAGGTTGGACCAAAAGCGTTCTTTGCCTGTTCCCAGTGGGCTGACCACTCCCAGTCCGGTGATAACCACTCGCTGCTTCACTCTCTCACCCCGTCCAAAATATGTTAAAGAAGCCCTGCGAAGTGGCAGGGCTTTTATTCAGGCATGGGCCTCTATGTAACGGACCACATCTCCCACGGTCTTGATTTTTTCCACTTCATCGTCGGAGATTTCCAGATTGAACTCCTCTTCCAATGCCATGACCAATTCCACAATGTCCAGTGAATCGGCATCAAGGTCCTCAAAAGAAGTGTCCATGGTTAACTCGCCTTCCTCCACCCCCAGCTGTTCACTGATAAGTGCTTTAACTTTGCCGTATATATCCATCTTCTCACCTCCTCCCGTCTTCTTTGCGCAATCTTTACTGCACAGTCATTACTGCATAACCAAACCACCGTCAATGGCAATGACCTGACCTGTAATGTAACCGGCGGCATCCGCTGCCAGGAAGGCTACCAGTTGGGCCACTTCTTCAGGGGTCCCGGCCCTTCCCAGTGGGACCTGTGCCAGCATATTCTTCTTCAGTTCTTCCGGCAGCGCGGCGGTCATCTCCGTATCAATAAACCCGGGCGCCACAGCATTAACCGTAATCTGCCGCCCCGCCAGCTCCCTGGCCAGGGATTTGGTCAGGCCAATCAGGCCCGCCTTGGCAGCAGCGTAATTGGCCTGGCCCACTCCGCCAGCCAGTCCCACCACTGACGAAATATTTATGATCCTGCCGCCGCTTTTTTGCCTGAGCAGAGGCCGCATGGCAGCTCTTACCAGGTTAAAGGCGCCGGTCAGGTTGGTGTCCAGGACCGCCTGCCACTCATCTTTTTTCATGCGTGCCACTATATTGTCCCTGGTCACGCCAGCGTTATTAACTAGTATATCAACTTTTCCGAAATTATCAAGGGCAGACCGCACCAGTGATTCACAGGCTTCCCAGTCGCTCACATCCGCCTGGCAGACCACCGCCCTGCCACCTGCTTCCCCGATTTTTGCCAACGTCTCCAGCGCGGCTTCCCCGTTGCTGGCATAGTTGATTACCACCGCCGCGCCCTCCCTGGCCAGCGCCACCGCCACCGCGCGGCCGATGCCGCGTGATGCGCCGGTAACAATGGCAACTTTACCCGCCAACCGCACTGTGGCTGCCCTCCTTCCCGCACAGGGCCGAAACAACTTTGTTCAGTGTTTCTAAGTCCTCGACCTGGTGTACCCAGACACTGGGGTTAATCTTTTTCATCAGTCCGGTCAGCGATTTACCCGGGCCCACTTCCACAAAAGTGTCAAACCCATCGGCAATGAGCCTTTCCATCGAGTCTTGCCAAAACACCGCGTTGCTGACCTGTAAAGTCAGAGCATTCCTGATTTCGGATGGCGAATATATGTACTCTGCGTTAATGTTAGCAACCACAGGCTGGCTGGCGGGCTTCACTTCAATGGCAGCAAGTTCCCGGGCCAGCAGCGGCTCCACACTCTTTAACAACCGGCAGTGAAAAGAGACGCTGACCGGCAGCTCCACCGCCCGGCGTGCGCCCATAGATCTGGCGATTTCACAGGCACGGCGCACTGCGGGAATTTCACCGGATATCACAACCTGGTCCGGGGCGTTGTAATTGGCCGGTTCCACCACGCCCATCCCGGAAGCCAGCTGGCAGGCCTCAATTACCAAAGGACGTGCCAAGCCCATAATGGCTGCCATTCCACCTACGCCGGGCGGAACCGCTTCCTGCATGTAGCGGCCTCTTTTCTGTACCAGGGGCAAAGCGTCGCTGAATCTGAGCGAACCTACTCCAATCAGGGCAGAGTATTCACCAAGGCTGAGCCCGGCCATAGCGGACGGCGTCAGGTCATAACCCCGCAGCACCTCCAGGCAGGCCACGCTGGTGGCTACCACAGCAGGCTGGGTGATTTCAGTCATCTTCAGGTCATCCTCGCTGCCGGAGAATATTATTTCAGAAAGCTTCATGCCAAGACATTCGTCAGCCTCTTTAAATACCCGCCGCGCGGAAGCGAAACTTTTGGCCATCTCGGCACCCATGCCGACATACTGGGACCCCTGGCCCGGAAAGATAAAAGCAATTTTACCCATAATAACACCTCGCTATGCCCTGTATTTGGCCTTCAGTTCATCTATCACCCGCAGAGTGCCATTTACCAGGTCTTTGATTATATCCGCCGCCGGTTCCACTTTTTTGACCAAGCCGGCACTCTGGCCCGCCATCACCGAGCCATTGACAACGTCGCCGTCTCTGACCGCCGCCGCCAGCCGGCCGGCGCCGAACTTTTCCAACTCCGCCACCGTCACTCCTTCTTTTTCCATTCGTTCAAACTCCCGGGCCATCCTGTTATGCAGCACCCGCACCGGGTGTCCGGTGGAGTGACCGGTGACTACCGTGTCGCGGTCCTTGGCCTTAACCACCATTTCTTTGTAGTTGGGGTGAGCTGTGCACTCGCTGGCACAGATAAAGCGGGTGCCGATCTGCACACCCTTGGCACCCAGTGCCAGGGCCGCCGCCACACCCCGCCCGTCAGCGATGCCGCCGGCGGCTATGACCGGGACACTGACCGCGTCCACAATCTGCGGCACCAAAACCATGGTGGTCAGGTCACCGATGTGCCCCCCGGCTTCCAGGCCCTCTGCAATCATGGCGTCCACTTCCAGCCGCTCCAGGCGTTTGGCCAGCGCCACCGCTGAGACCACCGGAATAACCCGGATGCCTTTTTCTTTAAAACGATCCACATATTTGCCCGGGTTGCCGGCGCCGGTGGTAACCACCCTTACTTCTTCCCGTATAACCAAATCCACCACTTCATCCACAAAAGGGGACAAAAGCATTATATTTACACCAAACGGCTTTGCTGTCAGAGCCTTGGCCTTTTTAATCTCGGCCTCCAGCACAGAGGCCGGCGCGTTGCCAGCACCGATTATGCCAAGGCCGCCCGCCTCCGAGACGGCGGCCGCCAGCTCCCCGGTGGCAACCCAAGCCATGCCTCCCTGCAGCACCGGCACCTCGATGCCAAGGATGTCACAGAGTTCTGTATGTAAAATCATGCTCACTCCTCCTGCCCCAGCTTATTCTGCTTCCCTGGCATCAATACCTTACTATGGCGGCACCCCAGGTAAGGCCGGCACCAAAACCCACCAGAGCCACCAGGTCACCCCGCTTCAGGCGGCCGTCCCGGACCGCCTCTTCCATGGCCACCGGGATGGAAGCCGAAGACATGTTGCCATAACGGTTAATATTTACCACCACCCGCTCCTCAGGCAGGCAGAAACGCTTGCGGGCGGCATCGATAATGCGCCAGTTGGCCTGGTGGGGAATCAGGAAGTCCAGGTCTTCCCTGGTCAGTCCGGCGGCATCCAGGGCCTGCTGGGTTACCTCTCCCATGACGCGTACCGCAAACTTGAAGGTTTCATTGCCGGACAGCATGCGGGCGTAGTGCAGCCCGGCCTTCACCGTTTCCAGGCTGGCCGGACGGCGCACGCCGCCTGCCGGTATGGCCAGCATATCCGCCATGTGGCCGTCACTGCCCAGTTTAAAACTCAATATGCCGCTGTCTTCGTCCACCGGTCCCAGCACCACCGCGCCGGCACCGTCACCGAAAAGGACACACATGCTGCGGTCGGTCCAGTCCAGTATCCGCGACAGAACCTCCGCGCCGATCACCAGCACATGCCTGTAGGCGCCGGAACGAACAAACTGGCTGCCTACCACCAGCCCGTAGATGAATCCGGTACACCCGGCCGCCACATCCAAAGCAGCGGCATTGACAGCTCCCAGCTTGGCCTGTACATAGCAGGCGGTGGCCGGCAACGGCGCATCCGGCGTGGCGGTGGCCACAATTATCATTTCCACCTGATCAGCAGTGATGCCTGCTTCAGCCATGGCCTTTTCCGCGGCCCGGGCAGCCAGGTCGGAGGTGATGACCCCTTCTTCAGCTATGCGTCTTTCACTGATGCCGGTCCTGGTTCGTATCCACTCATCACTGGTGTCAAGAAACTTCTCCAGGTCAAAATTGGTAACCACCTTAGCGGGCAAAGCGGAACCGATACCGATGATGCCGACTCCTGGTGCCAAGTTATTCATCCTCTCTCACTTTAAAGGTGAAAAGCTGCCCCCGGATCTGTTCATTTACCTGCCGGTGGGCGAACTGGTACGCCTGGTTGATAATGGCGCTGCGAATGGCCCTGGCCGGGGAGGAGCCGTGAGCCTTGACACACACCCCGTCCAGGCCGAGCAGGGGGGCGCCGCCGTACTCGGCATAGTCGAGCTTTGCCTTAAATTCCCTCAGGCGCGGCAGCATCAGGGCTGCGCCCAGCCTGGACCGCAGGTCCGCGGACAGGATTTCTTTCAGGGAGCCAAATATTCCCGCAGCCAGCCCTTCCACCGTCTTAAGTACAATATTGCCTACAAAGCCGTCGCATATAACCACGTCGGCCGCGCCGTAAAATATCTCCCTGGCCTCTATGTTGCCGGCAAATCCGGGCAGCCTTTCTTTTAAAAGCCCGTAAGCCTGCCTGACCTGCTCGTTGCCTTTGTTTTCCTCACTGCCCACATTGAGCAGCGCCACCCGGGGCTCTTTCCTGTCCAGCACTTCCCTGGCATAGATGCTGCCCATCAGGGCATACTGTGCCAAGTGCCCGGGCCGGGCATCCATATTGGCACCCACATCCAAAAGCACCGTTCCTCCACCACTCAGGCAGGGGATGATGACAGTAAGCGCCGGCCTGTCTATACCCTCCATTCTGCCCAGCACAAACAGGCCGCCCGCCATCAGCGCGCCGGTGTTGCCAGCGGATACGCAGGCCTGTGCCTGCTTCTCTTTAACCAGGCGCAGGGCGGTCATCATGGAGGAATCCTTCTTGCGCCGCACCGCCATCACCGGTGCCTCATCTGAGGTAACCACTTCGGGAGTATGCAAAATTTCCACCCGCCCGGCAGGATAATCCTCTCCCTGCAGGCACCCGGCCACTTCTTCTTCCCTGCCGACCAGAATCAACGCGATATCTTCCTTTTCCTTCACGGCCATCAGGCCGCCTCTGACAATCTCTCCGGGGGCGTTATCCCCTCCCATGGCATCCAGAGCAATGCGGAACATGGCACACCTCGCGTTTTTTGTTGCAGACAAGCTTTTCCAGTGGCAATATTCCCCTGATAACGAAAACCCTCCCTGTCAGAGGAGAGTTCAAGTGGTGCTCTCTCTTATTCTGTTTCTACCGCTTCTCTGCCCTTATAGTGCCCGCAATGGACGCACACACGGTGGGGCAGTTTAGGTTCGTGGCACTGCGGGCAGGACACCAGTCCCGGCACCGACAGCTTCCAGTGTGTTCTGCGTTTATGCTTTCTCGCTTTGGACGTTCTCCGCTTGGGGACCGCCATGGGTCATTCCTCCT
>DYEY01000033.1 GCA_020725465.1 Dethiobacter sp. | reverse complement strand
CGCCATGGGCAGCATGCTGAAAACAGCCACCCAGTTCCCGCTGCTGTCGCAGATTGTCAGCCACCTAGCCAGATTCCAGGGGAATCTAGCCGAGCTCAACCAATCCGAACAGGCCCTGCTGATGGACTTCCTGGAAGAGGCGTTAGAAAAAGCGACGTAATTTTCTTTATGAGATATTTGGGGATATTGGGGTTAACAGATGAGCGATTTAATCGACAAGAGCACTTGTCAGGTAAAGGGCCCGATCCTGCCAGTGACCGCGCCGCCAGGCGGAAAAGCTGCCCAGAAACACCCCCAGCACGAGGCTGAGGAATGTAGCCGCCGACACCAGGAGCAGGGTCCAGGGCAGGCGGCGGAGGATAATGGCGCTGACGGAGTCCTTGTAATAGTAACTGAAACCCAGGTTTCCCCGGGAAAGCTCCCGGATATAGGTTATGAACTGCTCGCCTACGGGACGGTCCAACCCGTAATAGGCCATGAAGTATTGGTGCTGCTCTTCTGTGTACGCTTCTACGATTTCTCCGTCCACCCCCGAAAGATGCATGAAAGGGTCGCCGGGCATCATGCGGGGCAGGGCGAAATTTATAACCCCCTTCGTCAATTTCTAAAAGTGAGTCAAAAATATACTTCATCACCGTCCCTCGCATGCGGGGATAATGAGCGAGTGGTTCTTCCATGGCCTGAGGGGAACATCCCACCGCTAAGGCTACCGCCCCCTGGCTTACTCTGGCTTATTTTTATTTTTTGCTGAGGACCTGCACTGCCTCGCGGATAGTTTTTGGCAGTATCTGTGTTTCCGGCCCGCCCAATTCCTTGAAAAGCCTGGTGATAGTCGGCAGGCGTAATTCGGCTGCTTCGACCAAAAGAGTGTCTGTTAACAGTTCCGTGCCGCCCTGTGCCAGGCAGCGGCCGTCTTTTATGAGGATAATTTCATCAGCCCATTCTGCGGCCAGATCCACATCATGGGTCACAATCACTATTGTAGTTCCCTGGCGGTTGAGATTATTTAAGATGGCAAAGACAGTCTCTTTTCCCCTGGGATCCAGGAACGCCGCCGGTTCGTCAAGAGAAATCACTTCAGGATTCATCGCCAGGACTCCGGCAATAGCTACCCGCTTTTTCTGACCATAGCTTAAATGATAAGGTGCTTTGTCTTTGTACTCCAGCATGCCAACGGCATGCAGAGCGCTTGCCGCACGCCGGTCAACCTCATCATCGGGTAGCCCCATATTGGCGGGCCCAAAGGTAACATCTTCCCAAACGGTCGTGGAAAATACCTGATCGTCCGGATCCTGAAAGACCATACCGACTTTGCTGCGCACCTGGCGTTCGTTTTTGGTTGTCACCAGCTCACCGTCAAAGCGCACTTCCCCCTCCTGCGCCAGATAGATCCCGTTTAAATGTAAGAGCATGGTAGATTTACCGGCACCGTTAGGCCCCAGAACCGCCACTTTTTTCCCGCGTGGGATATGAAAAGTCAGGCCCCGCAGTGCGCGGGTGCCGTCTTTATAGCGGTATGACAAAGCTTGTACTTCGATCAGAGCCAAATGCCCAGTCCTCTCCATTCCACAAATTTTAATACTGTGGCAAACCCCACAAACGCAAATCCAGTCAACCAATCTCCTGTCTTGGGGGAGCAGTGTCCGCAGCATACCGGCTCTCCCTGGTATCCCCTGGAAAGCATGGCAATATAGATGCGTTCTCCGCGTTCATAAGAGCGTATGAAAAGGTTACCTACAAGCAGGCCCAAAGTTTTCATGGTATGTCTGTGCAAAAGACTACGACCCTGCCGGAAATCCCGCGCTCGCATGGCAAACTGCATCTGTTTGACTTCTTCTCCCAAGACCTGAAAGTAGCGCAGTGTAAAAGCGGCCATATTGACCATGATTCCGGGCACGCGTAGCCGGCGGAAGCCGTGGAAAAGCTGTGTCGCCGGTGTGGTTAACACCAACAGGCTGATGGCCAGCATGGCGTTTAAAACCCGCAGGCCCAGAAACAGCGCTTTTTCCAGACCGGGGCCGGTGGCACTAAGGCGGAGGAACACTAAGTGCAGGGTAAACAACGTTTCTCCCGGTGTAATGAAGGGGAAAAACAGCAGCATAAACCCTACAAAAGGCAACAGCCAGAGAAAACGTCTGCTGATTGATGCCGGTGACACGCCTGTCAGTAAGACAACAGAAAACATCACAACGGCCGCGGATGCCAATAGCAGTAGGTTTTCAAGCGAGGATAACAGCGCTACCAGTGTGAAGATAGACACGATTTTCAGGCGGGTTTCCATTCTGCCCAACACACTGTTTTTTAGTTTACGGTCATATGCCAGCAGTTCCACGGGTGTCCATCCGATTAATATTTATCCATTTTTAACGCGCTTATTCCGGAAGATCACCAGTTTACCCAAGCCCAGCATGAAACCAAATGTCAGCAGAGTGCCGACAAGTCCCGCGGTCGAGGTAGCTAGGCCTTCATTTTCAATACCTGGAAAAAGATAATCAGGGATGGGAGAATTGAGATAACTGAATCCTTCTTCGAGAAAACCCTTGTCTTCAGCTACCCTTTCCAGCCCGTCTGGTTCAGGTGATGCAAACGGTGATACCAGGGCAGCAACGATCAGGGCGATACACAACCCAATCAACCACTTATGCTTCATTAGCGGTCACCTCCCCGGCATTATTGTGCCGGCCGAAAATGTTGGACCTTCTTACAAAGGCTACGACCACTGCAGTAATGATCCCTTCGCCGATACCAATCAAGGCATGCCAGCCGGTCATGGCGGGTAAAACAATACCAAGAGGCGCGGTTCCTGAGATGGCCAGTTCAAACGAAGCAAACACAGCGGCCGCTATAATGGACAACCAGGCCGCAACAAAGCCGGCAATCATCGTACCGGCTTTTAACCTTTCCAACAGCCTGAATGTATAGTAGGAGGCGGTAACGGCTACAACTGCCATATTAAAAATATTGGCACCCAAAACGATTATGCCGCCGTCCTGAAAAAAGAGGCTTTGAACGGCCAGGACAGTGGCAAGAATCAGGCAGGCACTCCACGGCCCCAGAATAATCGTGGCCAGCGCCGCTCCCAGTAAGTGGCCGGAAGCTCCTGCCGCTACGGGAAAGTTGATCATCTGTCCGGCAAATATGAAAGCGCACATCACGCCCAAAGCAGGAAGCTGCCGCTCATCAAGCGCCTCCCGGGCTTTTGATGACGCGTAACTTAAAGCACAAATGCTGATAACGGCTGTGGGCGCCCATATCTTGACATCGAGAAAACCGTCAGGAATATGCATGAAAAACCCCTCCTTTTATAAGGAAAAAACATGTTGGTATTACAAAACATATAATTGTAACACTCATATAGATGATTATTCTTCATTTAAATAAAATTTCCTGCCGATACAAAAAAATTTTTTTTACCTTTGACCAGAATTCTGCCCAAACGAGTAACCGTCTTCTGTCTGAAAAGGCCGCCATCGGCTTTTTCTCTGATGAAATCTTTTACTTTTTCCTCTAAATCTTTAGTATCTTTGCCGTACCAGCCCAGGGTTTCCAGCAGGTTTGCTGCCGCCTCATCGATAGGAGATTCCTCCAGCCATTCTTCCTCCCACACCTGAAAACTCATCTCGCTGCCCATGGTATACAGCAAGTTGAGAAGGTAAAGGATATCTCCCGGCCAGGAGGGCATAGCTTCTCCAAAAAGCAGGGGCCACAACTGGGCCAATGCGTCATTTTCCCGCTTTCCGGCAAAAGAGCTGATATAACAGTAACGACGTGAACACTCCAGGGCTTTGAGCAGAGTTTCTTTATTGTTGATGCCGGGGGTCATGGAGGCAAAAACCAGGTCAAAAGCGTTGGTAAATTTTTCTGCGGCCGGGTCGATACCTTCCCAGGGTTTAGGAATAATCAGCACATTGTCGGTGTTTTCGCGTTTAAGTTCCTCTTGGAGAAAAGCAACCATTTTTTCCGCCGGCTCCAGGGCCACCACTTCACGGGCGCGGCGGGCAAAAGACAGAGTAAAAGCTCCCGGGCCGGCGCCGATGTCCAGAATCCTGGCGCCCTCCAGCTCCACTCCCAGGGTTTCCAGCCAATGCACCGTTTTTTCCACTCTCCGGCGGCTTTTTTCACCCGCGGTATTTCGCTCGAACTGAGCTGCTCGCCTGTTCCAGAAAGCCACGGTGTCCTGAACGCTTCTTTGCCTGGGAAAGGGAGAAGCTGCCTCAGCCGATTGCCATGTTTCGGCCCAAAAGTCAGGGTCTTTTATTAAAAATAGCTCTCTTTGCAGTTCTGGCGTTGAATTGTTTATTTTCATTATGTTTTTCCTCCCTTAAATAAATTTAGGTATAACTTTTTTCGCCGGCCGCAGACTATAGGTGAAAAGATTTTTAAGAAGGGAGGCCCTTTTCTCATGAGCTGTTCCAGCCTTAAACAGCAATTCGAACAGTTGAAAGACCGGGGTCAGTTAAAATTTGGCCGGGCGGCACATCTTTACACCGATCTCCAGGGTTCACTGGATGCCCACAAGCTGGAGTTGCAGGAACTGCAGAAAAACGGTGATCGTGACACCATCGAGCGCTTGCAAAAACACATTAAAGACGGTGAAGAGCTATTGGCCCAAATCAACAGTATGACTGTTCACTAAATTAGATAAGTCTCTGCATCTTATGTGTCTTGGCGGGCCGGCAAAGGCCGGCCCGCATCATTCATAAATTACTTTTTGACAGCTTTTAACATAAATTCCTCGCCGCTAAAATAACCGTACTTAAGGTACTCAATAAATGTTTCCCACCTGGGGATATCCTCTATCACATCTGCCTGAAATCCTAAACCTCTGAGTATTTCGAGGTCCGCTTCAGGGCGCTTGCGCATCCCTTTGCTGTAATCCATCAAGCGAAAGGGACCGCAGCCGATAACGGCTTCAGGACCCAAAAACTCGTCGGGCTTTTCTACCCCTTCCCAAATATGTTTTGGGATGATGCTCACTCTGCCTACTTTTTCAAAAAGGTGGCGTTCTCCTCCACCACGGTGAACTATACTTGGCTACTGGAAAGAGCCTCAATTTTTAATAGATAATTTTTGTCAAAATCACCGGATCGATGGAAACAGGATGATGTTCGCGGTAATAGTTAAAAGTGAATTCAACGTCTGCAGCCGTCAAAGGTTCTCCGTCATGCCATTTTATCCCCGGCCGAAGGTGAAAGATGTAGCGGGTTCCCCCGTCGAGGATTTCGTGCCTTTCTGCCAGCCAGGGGATGTTGCCTTGCTCATCCCTTTCCATCAGGGAATCGAAGAGGTAGCGCATATGGGCTGAGCCAGGTCCCCGGGAGTAGTGGGCGGCTTTTTCTTTAAACCGCTTTTGCCATACAAACCTGGCACAAAAACTGACCGTCTTTGGGAATGCTCTTCTCCACCGTTACCACCTCGCCGCAACAGGAACACTTGGTATAATCTTTACGAGCAGCTACCCGCGGCGGTCGCAGGGAGATCCTAGTTATGGAAAACAACTCTTCCTCGGAAAGGTTCAAAATCACCTCCACGGCATCATTAACCGCCTTATGGTAGTCTTTTAGCTCGGCCGCGCTAGGTTGGCCGGCCAAAATTCTTTCTTCAACCTCAGATTTGTGGCTGAGGTCAACAACCAGATTGATTAGAGCTACCCGCAGAACATTCTGCGGTTCATCTTCCGAAGCAAAACGGCCAAAATAATAGACGTGTTTTCCCAGGTCGTACGCAAAGAAGTTCTGGTTTCCGATTGTACATCCGGTCACCAGCTGTAAAGCTTCAATAGCTGAGGTTATATTTTCCGCCAGAATAAAAAAATCAAGCGCATTTTTTCGGCTTAGGCCCAACTCCCGACAGGCAAGCATTGCGGCGCGATAACCTATAGCCAACTCGGGGCATAGATGCCCGTGGTAATAAGCCACGTTTGATAACAAGAGAGGCACCATTTCCAGCTTACATATTCCTTGTAAATGCAAATAAGTCTTTTGCGGGGTTTCTTTTAGCAAAGCACCTTTGCCAGTTATCTTTGGTGCGGCATCTTCTTTTACTCGGTATTTGAGGATCCATCTGCTTTTACATAAGGAGAGGTCTTTCCTGTCACGTTCCAGGGCAAGGCAAAAAACCCCTTTATCGGTTATTGTAAGATATTGTAAGTATCCTTCCGGGCTTTTAAATACCAGAAGAAGCTTCAAAACCTCGCAATGATCGCCCCTCCAACGAAACCCCAGTGGGGTCTGCTGGAAATTATCAAATTGGACTGCCACTTCTTCTTGAATTGTATCTACGTAACCCTTTTGGATTTTTGACCAAATCACCTGGATATCCATACTTTCACCTTTCCTTTTCATGCTGAAAAATAATTACGAAACTAATTTTCTCCCCATCCGCGGGTATACTTTTCAGAGCAGGGTATGCATACCGGTTTGCCGTCTTTTACCCTTGCCCGGGGTTCCATAACCTTCTCCCCGCAGCAAGAACAAGCAATAGAAGTAAAGATGCGGGCTTTTTCGGGGATCTTACAGTTAATTTCCTGAATCAGGCATACCTCTTCCACAGGCCGGATTAACATTTCTTCTATCAGCTCTTTTGTTTTGGATTTAAGCAACTTTATTTCTTCTTCCTCCGCTTTGCCGCCGGCCACTTTCTCTCGCAGGGCCATGATTTCTCTATTTCTTTCTTCGTCCAAGCCTTTTGGTGTGACGCGTACGGCTTTACCGTTTTTTCGCAAATTAAAAGTATAAGCCTGCTTGCCGTAATCACGATAGATTAGATTGCCTTTTCCCAACGTGCAACCCGTGATCACCTGTATCGCGTCCACCGCACAGCTGTCGTTTTCCACAATGGCCACCATTTCCTCATCTATATCCCGTACATTACCCAAAGACCTCATAGCCGCTTCGGCAACTCGAAAGCCTATGGCTAGCCCCAGGCAGCTGTGGCCGTGAAAGGCTACTACCCGATCCCACATCTTTTTTTCAGAGCACATTTCTCCCACTCCCTTAGTAATACTATTTTAATATTCGTGTTACTTCTATACTTCCACAAACTTTAATGAATTCCTGCTTGAAAAATGGATTAATTTAGACCTATGTCAGGAAGCATGTCCTGGAGAGGGAGAAGGCCCTGGAGGAAGAGGGGTGCCTGGAGGAAGAAAGGCGCCGCCTTGCCACCATGAGAATTTTTTCCTCTGCGCCCGGCACCTACGGTACAGGAGTGGAACTGGCTGTAGCCTCCTCCAGCTGGCAGGATGAGAAGGACCTGGCGGGGGTTTACTTTCACTGGACCGGTTACGCGTACGGCGCCGGCATATATGCCCGCAAGGCACAGGAAGAGCACCGGCTGGATTTGTCTTCTTCCTATGTTGACCGGCTGATCATCCTTGAAAGAAAAAGCTTAAAAAATAGAGATATTTGCTGTATAATGAAGGCATTAAAGGCAAATAGGTGAGGTTCCAGCCCGTGATTTTGACTGTAGCTGTCCTGTTGTCATTGATAGTCTTTGTTCCTGTACCGGCAACGGCCACTGTGCCAGTATCGTCCACCAACTACCGGCGTTTCAGCCCTGATAATCATAGCCTTTACGACGGCTGAACGGGCAGGCTGGTACCCTTATAATGATGTTCTTAGCCTCTTGATGCTGCTTTCTCTGTTTTACCTGGCATTGGACTGGCTGCATATTCCGTTTGAAAGCAATCAAGCCTGAGCAGGATTATTCGTTGATTTATAATGCCACAATTTTGTAAAATATGATGATAAAATGTATCTGAGGATGTCCATCAAACCGCAGAGGAAAACGGAATTAAAATCCATCTGACCAACATGAGCGGAACGGAACCTACGAAGAAATTCCCGTAACCGAATTTGACAGATGAAACCACCAATGTTATCCGTAAATGTCCCAAGGGATACACTCCTAAACATGCTGGAGTCAGCAGGGGACAAACGGTAGCTCACTTTCCCCATGAAGCATGCGCCAACTGTGAGTTTAGTAAACAAAAGCACAGTGGTGTGTGGATAAAAAGTGACAGTGCAGAACATTGAGCGGTTTATAATTTTATACAAAAGCGTTTTAGGGGGACGGTGGAGAGCATGAACTCAGGCCGGCGAACGGAAAAGTTAAGAGAACGGCTGGGCCTTCTCGAGAGGATTGTCGACTCCCTCCCGGATGG
>DYEY01000032.1 GCA_020725465.1 Dethiobacter sp. | reverse complement strand
AGTCCATCAACACCCGCAAAGGGGTGGAGCGCTGCCTGCGCTACGCCTTTGAGTATACCCAAAAACGAAACAAAAACAAAAAACTCACCCTGTGTGGCAAAACAAACGTGCTCACTTTCGCCTTCGACCTGTGGGAAAGGGCTTTCCACGAAACCGGAAGTGCCGACTATCCCGACATCACCAGGGATTACGTCCACGTCGACGCCATGGTGATGTGGATGGTCAAAAACCCTGAATGGTTTGACGTGGTGGTCACCGACAACATGTTCGGCGACATCATCACCGACTTGGGTGCCATGATTCAGGGCGGTATGGGCATCGCAGCCGGCGGCAACATCAACCCCTTCGGGGTGTCCATGTTTGAACCCATCGGCGGTTCGGCACCCAAATATACCGGGCAGAACGTGGTCAACCCCCTGGCCGCCATCGCCGCTGCTGCCATGCTTTTGGACAACGTCAATCAACCCTCCGCCGCCGCCCGGGTGGAAAAAGCCGTTATGACTGTCTGTGAAAAACACTTAAAAAGCCTGGCCGCCGGTCGCATGGGATATTCCACCTCCGAGGTGGGCGACCTGGTGGTTAAATACCTTTAAGACAACGGGCGGAAAAAATAAGGCTGTGCGCAGGCACAGCCTTATTTTTGCAAAAGCAATGAAGATATCAGGGAAAGCGCCTGATCCCTGTTCCGGACCTTACCCTCCAGCTGGGCTTCATAAGCCGCCTCCAGCAGCCTGCCCACGGTTCGGCTGGGAGGCAGTCCGAAGAATTCCATCACCTCGGCGGCGCTGATAACCGGGTCCGGCAGGTCTTTCGCCTTGCCGCCGAAATATTCCTCCAGCAGCCTGGCCGCCAGCTCCGGAAAACAGTTTGGCCTCTCTCTCCTGTTGGCCAGGGCCAGCAGCAGAAGCTCCGGCACCATATCCCTGAACTGCAGAAAGAAGCGGGAACGGGGCGCCCGCAGGTGCCGGCAGGAAAGATAGACGGGACGGCTGTGATTCTGCACCAGACCGGTAAGCAGCTCCGTTTCCCGTTCGTCCAGCTTCAGGCGCCGGGCCAGGCCGTGGGCATAGGCCGCACCTGCCTGCTCGTGGCTGAAATGCCTCCTGACTCCTGCGGCCGAACGCAGTTTACCCGAATCGTGCACAAGGCAGGCCAGTTTGAGAAAAGCAAGCCTTGTTCGTCTCTCCGTCACCTCCATCGACAGGTGCGCCTTAACCTGCGGCAAAAGGGCGGGTTCCAGCACACCGGGCCCTGATAACAGCTCTTCCAGCCTCCGGCAGGTGGCCAGTCCGTGTTCCAGCAGGTTACCTTCCTCCGACGGCATTTTGGCCATGGCCGCAAAGAGAGGAGTTAATTCATAAAGCACTCCCAGTTCAAAAAGTAACCGCAGTCCTTCCGCGGCATACGGCGCGTTAAGGAGCAGAAAAAGTTCCAGTGACAGCTTTACCGCCTGCGCGTCCCGGACCAGGCGGGCGTTGCGGCGAATCAAATCTCTGCTCTCTTCATCCAGGGCCAGTCCCAACTTATGCATAAAGCGGGGCGCCCGCAGCAGCCTGACCGGGTCATCCCGCAGGTTTTCTTCCGACACCAGGCGCAGGACATTTCTTTGCAGGTCCCGCCGCCCGCCGGCGGGGTCTTTTATTTTGTCCTGCCAGTCTTCTGCTTCCAGGTAATCATCCAGCGCCACCCCCATGGCGTTTACGGTGAAATCACGGTATAAAAGGTCTTCTTCCACGCTTTGTCCCCTTGCCAGCGAAAAATCCAGGAAGACCTTTTTGCCGTCATCGGCCCCAACTGTCACCCGGGAAAGCTGTGCCCCGGAATCCAGCAGTTCGTAATCGCCACACAGAAGCCAGGCTACTTTTTTGGCAAACTGTTCGGCCTCCTGGTCAACCGTCATATCCACATCCCTGCTGGCCAGGCCTCTCAAGGCGTCGCGGATATAGCCACCCACAATGTAAATGCGCCTTTGTTCCTGCCTGGCAATGTCCAGCAGTTTGGTAAGGGTGCCCCGCATCTGATCCACCCCCTTGTGACATTATTCTCCCCCTCCGCCGCAGTTTCCTGTCTGCCGCCATACGTTCACCACTTCCTGGCTCCCGGCGTACTATATACTGTATCATGCACAGGGGGCAAACAGATGTCAGGCAACGAAGCAACGTTCCGTGGGTACCAGCTGGATGCCGCCCTGGCACGGCCGGTGAGAAACAACAGCACAGACGCCCACATCCTCGGTTTTGGCCGTCCTACCGGAAGCGGTAATGTGTATCTTGGGCAGCTGGTACAAAAAAGCGGCCGCACCACCGCCGTCACTAGGGGCAGAATCGCGCTGGTGGAAACAACCGTCAACGTCGGTTTCAGTGACGGCCGCCTGGCCCGTTTCACCGGGCAAGTGGCCACTTCTCCCATGGGAGAGCCCGGCGACAGCGGCTCCCTGCTCCTGGACGGCGCACGCCAAGCCGTGGGACTGCTCTTTGCCGGCAGCAGGAGAGCAACTCTCTTTCATCCTGTCAAACCGGTACTGGACGCTTTAAACGTGGTCCTCGACCCTTACGGGACCACTGCAGTCGAAGAGGAAGAGGAACTGCCTGAGCTGCGCAAACTGTGCCAAAGACAGGCGGACTCTCTCCTGGCGCTCCCCAACGTGGTGGGGGTGGGTATCGGGTATAAACAGGTACGGGGACTGGAAACCGGGGATCCCAGCCTGGTGGTAATGGTGTCCAGGAAAATGGACCGTTCCCTGCTACGGGAGAAAGACCTGGTCCCCTCCCGGGTGGAGGGGGTGCTCACTGACGTGCTGGAAACCGGTAAATTCGAAGCCACCACCGAGGGCAGCTGGTACAGCGCCCCGGTTAACCGCCGTGCCAGGATCAGGCCAGCCAGGCCCGGTTGCAGTATAGGGCATTATCTCGTTTCCGCCGGAACCTTCGGCGCTGTGGTTTACGACCGCAACAGCGGGGAACCCCTTATCCTCTCCAACAACCACGTCCTGGCCAACGGCAGCGACGGCAGCGATTCACTTTCCCGTCCCGCCGACCCCATCCTCCAGCCGGGCCGTACCGACGGCGGCCGCAACCCCCAGGATATCATCGCCCGGCTGCTCCGCTTCACCCCCATATCCTTCCTCCCCAAACCCTGAAACGTGACACGGGGACGGTTCTTTTGTCATCCTATTTTTCGACAGGAGATTTCTGCTGTCTTTTTTTTTTATGTAAAACCCACCATGTCCAAAACCCCGTGACAACCGCAAGCTGTTGCCACCAACAAATTTCTGCCCGCAACCCTTGCTGCTCTGTAGAGTGCTGCCAACCTTTCCGGACGAATTCCCCCCACTCCCGGTGCCAGCTGGTGGCTACGCACCACCTCTACAGCACAGCCCGGCAAAGAAAGATCACTCAGTAAGCTATGCAGCGGAACCAGACGCTCACCGCCGGTCAGGTAGCAGTAACCGTCCGGTTCCGGACAATCGGGCGGGCAGGTATGCTCCGCCAGGCTGGTATAGAGGGTGCCGCTATTGTAATAGGTGTTGGGTACTGCCAGTCCTTGTGGTACCGGCAGCGGACGGCATCGTATCCCCTCCCTTTCCAGGACGTAAAGCAGCCATCTGAAGGCCAGGTGTACCGGTAAGGCGGGAATTATCCAGTCGAAATCGCCCGGTTTGCTGCCGGCCAGAAATGCCACGGCATCTTCCCTCACCAGGCGGGCCCGGAAACCTTTCAGTCCGTCCAGCACCGGCTGCTCTTTGTCCACCACCGTTATATCATTATATTCCGGATTTAAAGAATGCAGCGCGCGCCTGCCAAAAGCTCCGGCCCCCAGTATTAAACAGCGCACAATAAATTACCCCTTTGCTCCGTAAGTATAACACCAATATATTATAAAATATGTAAGCCCACCACACCTTATTTTTGCAGTTTAAGAAGTAAGAATTATAGCACAGTGTTCGGTCGCGGGAAGGGTTCCCTGATAAAATTATATAGTCATTTTTTATTATTGACAAAATATTTAAAAGAGTTTAATATAAAAAAAAATATTAACTACTTGGGTAGTATGAAAATGGAAAAATAGCAGATTTTTTCCCAATAAGAAAGATTGAGAGGCTGTGTTAAAATTGCTGTACTGACATAAATGTCCCATTACTTAGGATCAGGATTCTTGGCTGATTTCAGTGAAACTGATACTGGCCAGGAAAAAATTACTGTATAGGTGGTGAGGCTGATAACATTGGTTGTGGATCAACGGGGGGCACACAAAAAAACTAGAATAGCGAAGGAGGAATCTCGTTTGAGGAAGTCTGTTTGTTTGCTTTTAGTTATTTCTCTTGTCCTGCTTGGCTTGGCTGGCTGTGGCCAAAAAACCCCCCAACAGCCAGCTCAGGGAGATTCGTCACCGGTACCAAAGGCAGAAGTGATTCGTTGGAAAATACAGGGGTTTACGCCTCCGGGAACACTATTCCAAGACTGGCTTGAAGACTTTGCAGAAATCGTGAAGGATGTTTCACAGGGCAGGCTGGTTCTTGAAGTTTTTCCTCCTGGTGCCATTGCTCCCTCCTTTGAAGCCCTTAACGCCATCAGAGACGGAATCCTTGATGCCCACTGGGGATATCCCGGAATGTGGATTGGTCAAAACATAGCTGCACCTTTGTTTAACTCGGTGCCCGGTGGGTTCCTGGTACAGGATGCCCTTATGTGGATGAAACACGGCGGTGGGCTTGAACTTTGGAATGAAATGCACGCTCCCTATAATGCCAAGGTTCTAACAGCCGGCCTGATCGGAATGGAAATATTTATGTGGGCGAATGAGCCCCTGCGCACCATAGACAACATGAAAGGCAAAAAGTTACGCATGATGCCCATTATGGGAGACATACTTAACGCCAACGGCCTGTCGGTTGCGTTTATACCGGCCGCTGAGATTATTCCTTCCCTGGAGAGAAAGGTACTTGATGCAGCCGAGTATAGCATTCCGGCATTTGACATTACACTGGGCTTCCAGGATGTGGCCAAGTATTACCATTATCCCGGTATCCACCAACCGGCCAGCTTCCTTGAACTGGTAATTAACAAAGACAAGTGGAATGCCCTTCCTGACGACCTGAAGCGTGCCGTTGAGTATGCCTGCGATATTAGCTTGTTAAGAATAATGACTTCCAATGAGGCTCAAAACATAGAAACACTGAAAAAGTTCGAGCAAATGGGAATTAAGCAGGTAGTGATGGAACAGGAAGACGTGGAAACCATGGTGCGCTGGGCCGAGGAATGGATGGAAAATAAGGCCAAAGAAAACCCCTTCTTTGCCAAAGTCAGAAAGTCGCAGATAGACTTTGCCAAGTGGTGGTATCCATATAAAGAGGCTACCTCACTTCCCATACCCAAGTGGGCGCTTCAGTAAAAAATAGTAACGGCTTTCTGGAAGACGGGCCTGTATATGATGCAGGCCCTCTTCTAAAATTCAGAGAATAACTCCCCTATTACAGAAAAAAAGGTGGTAGCTTGTGAAATTTATTGCTCCAATAATGAAATTTATAACTACCCTTAACAAAAAGACCGCCAGCATCGCCTGCTGGTTATGCCTGCCTCTGATTTTCACGATTTCTTATGAAGTAGTGTCACGCTATATTTTTAAGAAGCCAACCAGTTGGGCTTACGACGCTACCTGGATGCTTTATGGTTGTATGGTTTATCTTGGCGCTGGTTATACTTTGTCGGAAGGCAGCCATGTAAGGGTGGATGTAATATACTTACGCTTTCCCCAAAGGATCAGATCGCTTATCGAGATAGTCTGCAATGCTATCCTCTTTTTCCCCATTGCCTATGTGCTGGTCAGGTACAGCTACCACCTGGCATACAAAGCCTGGATACTACAGGAAAGATCTCCTTTTGCACTATGGAAGCCGCTTACAGGCCCGATTAAGACACTGATGTTTATAGGCCTGCTTCTTCTGCTCCTGCAGGGAGTGGTAGAGTTTATCAGGCACGTGTTCGTACTGGTGAAAGGAGAAAGCTATGACTCCTGAAGTTTTAACAGCTTTAATGTTTGTAGGAATTTTTGTAGGAGTATTTCTTGGATTCCCCATTGCTTTTACCCTGGGGGGCTTGGGCCTGATTTTTGGTGTTATCGGCTGGGGCCCTCAGGTTTACCAACTTTTTGCGCACCGTGCTTACGGCCTTATGACGGAGTATATCTATGCTGCCCTCCCACTCTTTATTTTTATGGGAGTCATGCTTGAAAAAGCGGGAGTGGCGGAAATGGCTTATGCTACGATGTATAAGTGGTTTGGCAGGCTGAAAGGCGGACTTGCTCTTGGTACTGTTGTTCTCTCCACAATTTTCGCAGCCTGTACGGGGATTGTCGGAGCATCAGTCACAACGATGGGGCTTATAGCTTTGCCCTCTATGGTCAACCGCGGCTATGACAAGTCCATGGCAACCGGAGTGGTTGGGGCGGGGGGTACCCTTGGTATATTGATTCCGCCCAGCATTATGCTTATTCTGTTCGGTCCCATGGCAGGCGTTTCTGTAGTGGAACTGTTTGCTGGCGCTTTTGTTCCAGGCTTTTTACTTGCCGGCCTATATTTCATGTATGTCCTGGTGCGCTGCCAGCTGCAACCGGAAATGGGACCGCCTATTCCTCCTGAATTAAGAGAAAAACTGAACATATTTGAGGCTATAAAAACATTTGCACCTTTTATTTTCCTGATTCTGGCGGTACTGGGCGCTATTTTCTTTGGTGTTACCGCTCCCACGGAAGCCGCCGGATTTGGTGCCTTGGGCAGCATAATCGTTGCAGCAGGGTATCGTAAACTCAACTGGCAGACACTTTATCAAACCTGCCTGACCACCCTTAAAGTTACCTCCATGATACTTTTTGTAGCACTGGGTGCCAACCTGTTCACAGCAGTTTTCTTCGCTATCGGCGGTGGCAGGGTAATTACTGAATTTGTAACCGGTTTAGGTCTTGGCGGTTATGGTATATTGGCTGTAATTCTGTTTATCATTTTCCTGCTTGGTATGTTTATTGACTGGGTAGGCATATTGCTTATTATGACTCCCATTTTTGTACCGATTTTAAAAATGTTCGGCTTCAACCCTCTTTGGACAGGAATGCTAATTATGATAATCCTGCAAACATCATTCCTTACCCCGCCTTTTGCCTACGCTCTATTCTATATTCGCGGCATTGCGCCACCAGGGGTAACCTTAAACCACATCTACAAGGGCGTCATTCCTTTTGTAACTCTGCAACTTGTTGCGCTGATACTTTGCATATTTTTCCCCGAAATCATTCTATGGTTACCCAGAATTCTGATGAGCAGGTAACATCGTTATTGACAAACAAACCATTAAAGGGAGGATATTTTGTTATGACAATTCTTATAACCGGTGGCACTGGTTTTCTTGGCGCTAACTTGGCCAAAAAGTTGGTAGCGGAAGATAACCAGGTTGTGCTGTTTGAGTTAAATCCAAATTTCAGAATTGTTTCTGAAATTATCGACAAAGTAGAAATGGTACGGGGAGATATTGCCAACTGGGCTGAAGTGCTAAATGTGGTAAAAAATTATAAAATTAAAACTATCTTTCACACAGCAGCTTTACTTTCTGATAACGCTGAAAGGTTTCCCCAGCGTGCATATGAAATAAATGCCAACGGTACTTATCACGTATTGGAAGCGGCAAGGCTCTTTGATGTTGAAACAGTTGTTTTTACCAGCACAAACGGTACGTATGGCGATCATATCGGCCCCACTGTCTCCAATGACGCCCCCCAGTTCCCTCGAATAATATACGGAGCAACCAAGGTAGCGGGCGAAAGATTGGGAGAATACTACTACTATCGTTTTGGCGTAAACTTCAGGGGTCTGCGCTTCCCCCCGGTAATAGGGCCAGGCAGAGGCCCGGGCGGAGTTTCCACCTATACCACTCTGACTGTTCAGTACCCGGCCCTCGGTTTGCCATATGAAATTTACGTGGCTCCTGAAACCAAAGCCCCGGTTCAATATGTGGAAGACGCCGTAAATGCCCTTAAAATGCTCTCAGAAGCGCCCGAAGAGAAACTTACACGCCGCATGTACAGCATGAGTGGTGTCGCATGTTGTGCCGCAGACCTGGTGGCGGAAGTAAAGAGACTGATCCCCGAGGCCGAGCTGACTTTTAAAGTAAACGAGCAAATAGATGCGATAGTTAAAAAAATCCCAATGATGGAAGACATAATGGCTCAACAGGACTGGGGATGGCAGCAACAATACAACAGCCTGCCCGTCATTGTTGAGAGGTTTGTGGAAACTGTCCGTAAAAACAGGGAGTTGTATATCTAAACTCAATAACATTAACCGCCGCGTATTTTGAGAAAGTCCAACTTGTACCGTCCATGCCGGATCAAGTCCAACAAAGCGCCTGGAGCATATCTTGGGGGTTGCTATTACTTCTGGCAATCTAATCTTAATCGATAGATATTGGAGGCGGAACTTTTGATTTTCAGATTAACCGGAGTTGTCGGAGCGGGGACAATGGGACACGGACTTGCTCTTACCTTTGCTAAAGGCGGCTACCAGGTAATATTGACAGATATCAGTGAAGCTGCACTCGACACAGCAAAAAAGAAGGTTGAAAAAAGTCTGAGCATGTTTATAGGTGAAGGTCTTGTCCAGGAGAAGGAACGGGAAAATATACTTGGCAGGATTTCTTACACAACTGAGCTGAGCCAGCTTAAAGACTGTGACTATATCGTGGAATGCATAGTTGAAAAAATAGAGCCTAAACAGCAGTTGTTCAAAACCCTGGATGAAATCTGCATACCAGAAACAATTCTGGCCAGCAATACTTCCAGTCTCAAACTTACTGATATTACGCGGGATGTGACAAAACACAGGGATAAGGTTATCCTTACACACTTTTTTAACCCGGCACAGATTGTACCGCTGGTTGAACTGCTGAGAATCGATGATACCTCTGATGAGACATATAATAAGACCAAAGCTTTTCACGAGAAATGCGGCAAGGTAACCATTGAAGTTAAAAAAGAGGTCCCCGGCCTGATTGCCAACAGGATTCAGGCAGCTATGGCAAGAGAGGTTTTTTCCCTTTATGAACAAGGTGTGGCCTCCGCTGAAGACATTGACAAAGCTGTCATCGCTGGCCCAGGGTTCAGGTTATCCATCAGTGGTTTACTGGAAATAGCAGACTTGGGCGGAATTGATATCTGGTACGCTGTTATGAAATATTTATATCAATTTATAGAATCTGGTACAGAAGTTAATAAGGTGCTGGCAGAAATGGTAAAAGAAAATAAACTGGGAGCAAAAACCGGCCAAGGTTTTTATAAGTATTCCGGCCAAAGCCTCGACAGCTATATATATCAAAGAGATCTCAAGCTGTTAAAACAACTTGTTTATCTTGAAAATCTTAATAAAACTATAGACTGCGGACGAAGATAAAATATATCTAATGTATCAGGCACGCCCTGCGGCGTGCCTGATACGTTGTTGTAAGATAAAATTACCATAAGTTGCGAAATTTTCTTCCGCAACCTTAACAAAAGCACCAGTTCCAGTATTAAACAGCGCACAATAAATTACCCCTTTGCTCTTGACTCTGAGCAGGACTGTATTGTATCATCTATATGTATATAACATATAAAAGGAGTGCTCATATATGTGTCACGGCAAAAGTTGCCACCACCGCAGGCCACGCTGCCCGCAGGGCAAAATAGAACGCTTTATCGAACCTTGCCTGCTTCTCCTGCTGTCTGAACAAACGTCTCATGGTTACGAGCTGTTGGAAAACCTGGAGCATTTCGGCATCGACCCTCGCTGCCAGGACCCCGGGCAGGTCTATCGTTACCTGCGTCGCATGGAAAAAGAAGGATTGGTAGTGTCGGAATGGGAACCGGGCGAATCAGGGCCGGCCAGGCGTTCTTACCGTATCACCGGTGACGGGCTTGCTTTCCTCAATTCCTGGGTTAAAACACTTGAGGCCAGAGTTTCCATTATTAACAAAATGCTTGCCCGTTACCATAAAAACCAGGGTTAGGAGGCCAGGATATGTTTACTGCTTTCCTTTATGCTTTGGCTCTGTCCTCCCTGCTCTACTCTTACACCAGAGACAGGCAAAAGACCAGAAAAGCACTCATGGTGGCCAAAAACTCATTTTTTAAGTTGTTGCCGGAGTTTTCCGCCATCCTGATCCTGATCGGCCTGGCTCTGGCCCTGCTGTCACCCCGGGCCATAGCCGGCTTAATCGGCGGGCAAAGCGGATTCCCTGGCATGTTTATTACCTCCATCGTCGGCTCCGTCACCTTAATCCCCGGCTTTATCGCCTTCCCCCTGGCCAAGTCCCTGTTTGATTCCGGCGCCGGTGTCTCTCAGGTGGTTGTTTTTATATCCACCCTGATGATGGTGGGGTTCGTAACCGCGCCGCTGGAGATTCGCTATTTCGGCAAAAAGCAGACTCTGTTGCGCAACAGCCTGGCCTACCTGTACTCTTTTGTGGTAGCCCTGATCGTGGGAGGTATCATCCGATGAGCATAGCCAGGCGTTACCGCCTTACACTTATCCTGATTGCTGCCATTATCCTGCTTTGGTGGTGGCGCCCCTCCGTCGGGCAGGACGCGGTTTTCAGGACCGGCCGCAACTTCCGGGAGATGCTGGGGGTACTCCCTCCTATTTTCATCCTCCTCGGCCTGCTGGAAACATGGGTACCCCGGGAAACAATAATCCGCAACCTGGGCGACACTTCGGGAGCACGCGGCATAGCCCTGAGCATTTTCATGGGGGCGGCTGCCGCCGGCCCCCTTTACGTGGCTTTTCCGGTAGCTGTCACCATGCTGAAAAAAGGTGCCCGCTTTGCCAATATAATAATCTTTTTATTCTCCTGGTCCACGCTGAAAATCCCGCTCATCCTGTTTGAAACATCCGCACTGGGTATAGGCTTTGCCGCCGCCAGGGCCGCCGTTAACCTTCCCGGTATCATCCTGATGGGACTTTTGGTGGACCGGCTGATCCCCGACAATGAGAAAGAAGCGCTGCGGGAGCGCCACCTCCGGGAAGACGGCACCGGCCAACCTGCTGCCGGCAATCCTGCACCCGGCCCGCGTTAACCATTCGCATCTGGTGTATATCTTTCTCTCTTTTCCTCATTTTCCCTGCATGAAACGGTGAAATATCCAGCAAGGGCGACAACATTGACAGAGTCAGGCCGCTGCGCTATCATTTAGGCGATAGGTGGTGTTCCGCTTGAAAGTGGGTATTGTAGGCCCGGCCCTGTCCGGAAAATCTACACTGTTTTCTCTGTTGACCGGGGTGGAACCCGGCCCTGCCGGTAAAGGAGCTCCGCCGCAGGCAACCGCGCGCGTTCCGGACCCGCGGTTAATCAGGTTATCGGAGATATTCCGGCCTAAGAAAACCACCCATGCCGTTATTGAGTTTGTCGACTTTGCTCCTTTTGGCGGTAACTGCGAAATAAGCGGTGAGGTGGCTGGCCGCCTGAAGGCCTGTGACGCGCTGGTGATGGTGATACGGGCCCACCGCGACCCGGCGGTGCCCTGGCCCTCTTCTCCAGTCAGGCCGGAATCCTCTTTCCTGGGCTTTTTGTACGAAATGATACTTAATGATCTTTGCCAGGCGGAATCGATCCTCTCCAGGAACAAGGACAGGAAGCGCACACCGGAGGAAACCCGCCTGCTGGAACGCTGCCGGGCTTTGCTTGAAGATACCAGGCCCATCTGCGCCGGCACCTGGAGCGAGCAGGAGGCTGCCTACCTGCGGGGGATTGCCTTTCTCTCCGCCCGTCCTTTGCTCGTTGCGGTTAACCTGGACGAGGAGCAGCTCCTGGCCCGTGACTATGACGGAAGGAAAGAATTATTGTCCGCCTGCGGTGAGGCCGGCTACCCGGTGGTGGAATTTTGCGGTTCTCTTGAAAAAGAAATAAGCCGGCTTGGCCGGCAGGAGCAGGCTGAGTTTCTGGCAGGCTACGGCCTTACGGAATCGGGCATAACAAGGGTAGCCGCGGCTGTTTACGATTTGCTCAGTTTATGCACCTTTTTCACCCTGGGGGAAGACGAAGTACGCGCCTGGACAGTGCGGGAAGGGACTCCTGCCCGCAAGGCGGCGGGCCGGATTCACTCCGATATGGAGCGCGGCTTTATCCGGGCCGAAGTGATCGGCTTCGAAGAGTTTATGGCACTGGGCGGTTCGCTGAAAACAGCGCGGGAACAGGGGAAGCTCCGCCTTGAAGGCAAAGATTACCCTGTCAGGGACGGCGAAATCATACATGTGAGGTTTAATGTCTGAGCTTCCTGTACAGGTTGATGACAAAAGAACCGTCCCTGTGTCACTTCCAGGTTGATGACAAAAGAACCGTCCCTGTGTCACTTCCTGTGTCACTTTAAAGGGCGGAGACGATGAAGTTGGGGATGGCTTTGTCCATTGAACTGAGGACATAAACGATAATTACGCCGGCGCCGAGGGCGGCGCCGTAGGGAATGGCAGACGGGTTTTCCTCTTCTTCCGGCCTGCAGAGATAAACTGATTTACCGGTAAAAATAAACATGAAAAATGACAATAAAACCCGCCGGAGGCGGCGGAGAGAGCCGCCGTGGCGCATCACCTGTATTACAGCCAAAACTCCGCCCACTGCCGCACCTGCCAGCAGCACCTCCACCGCCCTGCTGTAGCCAACAAACGCGCCAATCATGCCGAGCATCTTGACATCACCCGCCCCGATACCGCCGAGGATGAAAGGCAGAATCAACAGGAATATCCCGGTAAAAAAGCCGGTGAGCGTGAAGAACAGGCCGCCCGTCAGGCCATACTGAAACAGGTTTAAAATCAGGGCCAGGACGGTTCCGGTCAGAACCACCTTGTTGTAAATTTTCCTCTCTGAGAGGTCGGTAAACAGGCAAACAGCCACCAGGGAAAAAAGCAAAATATCACGTACCATTTTCTGTGCCTCCTTGCCAGGGAATAAAGTCCAGGTAATCCCGGGGACGGGTACCACTGCCTTTAACCGTACCGGCGGGCAGCTCCAAAACAGTGCGGGTGCCTGCCGGGCCAAATATCAGCCGGCGGGGAGGGACATTTTCCGCGCATGCCAGGACCTGCCTGCTTTTGTCAATAAATATCACGTCTATGGCAAAGCGCATGAAACACGTGTGAACGGCGCGGCAGGGAGTAAGCATGAGCCCGTTTACCCCATCAGGGAAGGCGTCCCTGAACATAAGGCCCCGCAGCCTGGGTCCGAAACTGCCTGCCACAGCCGCCTGCCAAGCCAAAACTGCCGGCCTTGTCCGGTTGACAATACAGGTCACCGGAGGAAACCTTCTATTATCTGGATAACGGCGGGACCCAGCAGGATGATGAAAATCGTTGGGAATATAAACACAACCAGCGGTATCAGCATTTTAACCGGTGCCTTCATGGCTTGCTCTTCCGCCCGCTGTCTCCTTTTACGCCGCATTTGCTCCGACTGGCTGCGCAGCGTTCTGCTCACACTGAGTCCCAGTTGCTCTGATTGCACCATGGCATTGACAAAAGCGGTGATGTCTTCCAGCGCACACCTGGCGGCAAAATCTTTCAGCGCGTCCTTTCTTGATTTTCCCACCTTTATTTCCTGGAGTACCCGCCTGAATTCGGCCGCCACCGGACCGCTGTCTTTCTCCACCACCTTGGCCAGGGCGCCGTCAAAACCGAGGCCGGCTTCCACACTGACTGTCAAAAGGTCGAGGATATCAGGAAATGACTTTTCAATCCGGTTTTTGCGTTCCGTTGCTTTTTTGCTCAGGTAAAAATCAGGCAGCTGCCATCCCAGCACAGCCGTTACCAAAAGAGCCGCAGGCCTTGGCGCCATCCCTGCCAACACAAAAGCAAAAGCAGGGATACCCAGGGCCAGCATCACTTTCAGCCCCAGAAACTCGTTTGCGGAAAGGCCGCCCGGGTTGGCCGCACGTGCCACCTTCGGTTCCAGGCTCTTCATTATTCCCGCCGGCATAACCCTGGCCATGACCCTGAAGATACGGGTGAAGAGGGGCAGCAGAAGCCTCTCCGGCAGCGGGCGTGCCAGTTCTTTTGCCCTCTGATCAACAACTTCCTCGTAGCCTATCACTTGCCCCAGCCTGCCGCGCACATCCACCCTGTCCGCAGTTTTGCCTGCTCCGGCCGCCCGGAGCAGTGTGGTTACCGTCAGAAATACCGTAGCCGCAATTACCGCCTGCACAGGAACACCCCCGCTAGTACTCAATATTCACTATTTTTTTGATAAAGACGATGCCTATGAGCTGAGAAACAACAGCGGCGCCCAGCATCAGCAGGCCCATGGTGGTGGTAAACAACAGCATTATATACTCCCGGTTGGTGAGAAATATAAAAAACATCATGACAAGCGGGAGAAACCCCACTATAAGACCGGAGATGCGGCCCTGTGCCGTCAGTGTTTTCAGCTCTCCCTTTATCCTCAGTCGCTCCCTGACGGTAAAGGCGATATTGTCCAGCACCTCCGCCAGGTTGCCGCCAACCTGCCTTTGAATGCTGACAGCGGTGACTATCAGCTCCAGGTCATCACTTTTCACCCGCCTGGTCATATTGAGCAGAGCTTCCTCAGTTGTGGTGCCAAGACGCATTTCCTGCAAGGCACGGCCAAATTCAGTGGAGATGGGAGGCGGCATTTCCTTCCTTAATGAATCAAGAGCCTGGAGAAAGGAAAAGCCGGCCCGCAGGGAGTTGGACATTACCACCAAAGCTTCACCCAGCTGGCTGTTGAACTTTTTCAGCCGGCCGGCTTTGGCCTGTTTGATCCATAAAGTAGGGCCAAACGTACCGGCCAGAGCCAACACCACGGCCAATGCCAGGTATGAGGGCATTATGCGGCCGGCCAGTATGGGCAGGATCACCGCCGCCGTCTGGATAAAGACCAACTCTTCCGCCTTCAGCGGGATATCAGTCTGGGCCAGTTCCTGCTCTGCCCTGCCAAGTATTTTCCTGGGGGCCAGGGCTCCCAGGGCCGAAATCAGACGGCGCTTTTCTTTTTTTTGCCCTCCTGGCTCTGCAACGCCCTTTCGTTCGTCCCTGGTATAAGCCTGAACACGCCTGGCAATTTGCTCCTTATCCCTGTTGAGGAAAAAAGCTGCTGCCCGCAGGGCGGCAAAAACGCTGAAGAAAACCAGTACTGCAGCCTGAATTGCTGTCATTTCGCACCGTCCTAAAAATCAGATGAAATAAACATGACAGCGGGAAGCGTAATCCCCGCTTCTTCCAGCTTCCTGACAAAACGCGGGCGGATCCCGGTGGACCTGAAATCGCCGATAACCTTACCGTCCGCATTAATTCCTCTATGCTCGTAAACAAAAATGTCCTGGAGGACGATTACATCCCCCTCCATGCCCTGTACTTCGGTAATATGTGTTATCTTCCTGGTTCCGTCACGCATCCTGCTTTGGTGCACTATTAAATCTATGGCGGAGGCGATTTGTTCCCTGATAGCCCTGACCGGCAAATCCATGCCGGCCATAAGTACCATGGTTTCCAGGCGGGAAAGCATATCCCTGGGTGAATTGGCGTGCCCGGTGGTCAGCGAACCGTCGTGGCCGGTATTCATGGCCTGCAGCATATCCAGGGCTTCTCCGCTGCGCACCTCACCCACCACGATTCTTTCCGGCCTCATGCGCAGCGAGTTTCTTACCAGGTCCCGGATGGTTACCGCCCCTTTACCCTCGATATTGGCCGGTCGTGTTTCCAGCGCCACCACATGCTCCTGCCGCAGCTGCAGCTCAGCCGCGTCCTCGATGGTTACTATACGCTCGTCGTTGGGGATGAAAGAGGACAAAACGTTTAAGGTGGTGGTTTTCCCTGAACCGGTACCACCCGAAACCACAATATTGAGCCTTGCCTTTACCGCCGCTTCCAGAAATGCTGCCATCTCCAGGTTCAAAGTTTCAAAACCCAGCAGGTTATCGATAGTCAGGGGGTCCCTGGAAAATTTGCGGATGGTGATACAGGGGCCGCACAGTGCCAGCGGCGGTATGATGGCGTTGACACGGGAGCCATCCGGCAGCCGGGCATCCACCATGGGCATGCTTTCGTCGATGCGCCTGCCCAGTGGAGAAACTATTTTCTCAATGATGTGCAACACGTGAGCGTCATCGCGGAAGACCACGTCCGTCTTTTCCAGTTTGCCCCTCCGTTCGATGTATACCTGGTTTGAACCGTTAACCATAACCTCGGTAACCGACTCGTCATTGAGCAGGGGGTGAATGGGTCCGAAGCCCACCGCTTCGTCCACGATTTCACTAACGATACGCTGCTTGTCGCCGCGGGGGATAAAAGAAACCTCCTGGTCGATAAACTCAGAAACCAGCTTGGTCAGCCGCTCGGCCATTTCCTCGCTGCAGCCCTCCTGCCCGCGGCTCATTTCTTCGATTACTTTTTTGTGAATTTTGCTTTTCAGCTGAATATACGGGTCACTGCGAACCGGAGCCTCCTGGCGCCTGTCAGGCAAAGCCTGCACTGGCCTCTTCCCTGACAGTTCCTGCTGCCTGACCTTTTCCAGTCTTTCCAGAAGCGACACCCATTTTCACCTCCTACAGGCTGAAAATACGGTTAATCAGGTGCTTTCCCTGCTTATCAACCGGCGTAAGCCGCTTACCCGACACCAGGCGCTCTCCCATTCTCTTAAATGCCTTGGCAAGCTCAGAAGAGGGCTGGATGACCACCAGCGGCACACCCTTGTTAATTGAACAAACCACCGCTTTTTCGTCTCCGGGCAGCTGGTGGGTCACCACCATCTCCAGGCCTTTCTCCAGGTCAGCCACATCCACCCCCAGGTCCTGGTCAGCCCGGTTCAGCACCAACCTGATTTTCTCCCTATGCCCAAGAGAGTCCAAAATATTCATGCTGACCTTGGTGTTTTTGATAGACGCAATGTCCCTGGACACTATCAGCAATATCTGGTCAGACATGTCAAGCAGCTGCAGGTTTATATCGTGAAAAGCGGCGGCACTGTCCACAATTATATAGTCATAGCTCTGCTTCAGCGCTTGCAGGATCCTCTCCACGTGCTCCGGGCAAACATATTCCGCATCCTGCGGGAAAAGAGGCGCAATAAGGATGTCAATGCCGGTAAAATGCCTGATCATGTAATCATCAATAAGTGTTTCGCCTGAGGTTTCATTGCTGCGCGCCAGCTCACTGATGGCTTTGCCGTCGGTGAGATTGAGCATAACCGCAATATCTCCAAACTGCAGGTCCAGGTCTACCAGTGCCACTTTCTTCTTTCCGCTCTGTGCCAACACCACCGCCAGATTGGTAGCCAAAGTTGTTTTGCCAACGCCACCCTTACCACTGAAAACGGTGGTAACCAAACCCAGCGGTTTTTCATCCTGCGCCGTTTTGCCATTGGCCACCGCCTGTGCCGGTTGCGGCTGATTCTGCTGCTTTTTTTCCTTTGTGGGATAATCTGATTCACGTTTGTCCGCGGCCGGCATGGCCGGGGCGTGCTTGCTTTCATGTGCCGGGTGTGTTCTGTCAGCTTCCGCCTGGCCAGCAAGGACAGGTGGCACTGTTACGGACGGCGCTGTTTCCTCCACTTTCGCTTTTCTGCCTGCCTCAGTGTTATTTCTTTGCCGCTGCTGCCTGTAAACATTCCGTACCGCTGTGGCCATCTCTTCGCTGCTCAGGGGCTTTACCAGGAAGTCCCGGGCGCCGGCAAACATCGCCTTTTTCATGTACTCGGTTTCACCGTGAATGGAGATAATGACCACGGCCGTCTTTGGACAAAGCAGGCTGATTTTTCCGGTGGCGGCAATACCGTCGACTTTGGGCATGTTGATGTCCATCATGATTACATCAGGGGAAAGCTGGACAGCCTTTTGGACAGCCTCCTCGCCGTCACCCGCCTCACCCACCACCTCGATATCTTCCTCGAAATACAAAAGGCGGATTATGTCTTTCCTGGTCTGGGGGACGTCATCCACAACCAACACCCTGATTTTTTCCATCTGTATCCCTCCTTCTTTCACGATTTACGGCCTTTTGGGCCAGAACTGTTTAAGCAGGTGGGAGGGTAAATTCCCTGTGGTTTCTTCATCGGCCGGGCGCAGAACAAAACGGATTGAACCACGTTCGGAAGCCTGCACCAGCCTGGTGACTTCAGCAACCGGCACCTCCACAGTTATATTGTCAGCCGGGAGTTGCTCCCTGTTTTGCTCCTGCGTATGCGCGCCAGCCGCCAAAACCCTGATATTTTCCACAACCGCTGCTGTCATTGTGGTTTCCTCGTTTGCGGCATCCTGTACATCCATGGTTACCAGAATATCAACCCGGTCGCCCGGCAAAATATATCCTGACACGCCGGATACTGAATTTACCGCCAGCGTAAGTGCCCGGTGCCCGGTTGAAACCCGGTAAGACATTCCGGATTTCGTTTCCGCATAGACCAGTCGGGATGACAACACCTGTTCGCCTGGCAGGAGCCTGTCCCGGGCGAATGCCCCCCTGACCTCCTCCCTCTTTACCAGGGCATCGGCATGCAGGGCGGTAGCAGGGATCTCTGTTATCATAAACATGCTTTCTTCAAGTTTGCTCCTGGCAGGGATTTCAGAGCGGGGAACCAGCACCGGTACCAGGTTGGACGCTTTCTTTTGCTCCGCCTCAAGCTCCCCCAGGTAGCGGTACACCAGGCCGGCGGCCACCAGGGCCAGCAACAGCGACAGCAGCAATAATTTTTTCCCTTTCATAAGCATCCTCCCGTTTACCTTCAAGTCCAAATACAAATTTCTTTTTTTACCTGATGAGCCTGATACTGGTCAGACCGTACTTGCTTTCCCCTTCCACGCTGGCAGCAGCCCGGACGTGCGGTCTGATAAAATGGCCCCAAACTTCAGTTTTTGCCCCGCTGCCGGATATGGAAGCCACCCAAAAGGCGGCGAAATCAACGACTACCACTTCGTCCTTTACCGCTGTTTCGTTGTAGATGGGCAGTATCAGCACCCGTGGGCAGTCCGACGGGCAGCCGCCAAGGCTGCAAGGGTGGGTTTTGGCCGCTTCATTAATACGGTGCTGGATGCCGTCGCTTATCGGCCCCATATTCACTCCCCCCTTGCACAAAACCACGTCACCGATTTCCACAACTCCGGAATAACCGTATTTTAAGAACTCCCTGAAAACACTGGCGCCGGTCATATATTTTCCGTCCGCATCTTTAAATGACAATGCTCCCCAGTTTCCGGAGCCCAGCAGTTCTTTGCCGAACAGGTTCACCTGTTTGGAGTAATCCAGACTAACGCTTTCTTCCACACCCAGGGGAAACACATTATAAAAAGCCACTGGCCTGGCCCTGACCACCCTGGCAGCCTGTTTCATCTGCCCGTCCTGCAGTTTAAACAGCTTGCCGAAAATCAGCTTAGTCGCTGCAACAGCCCTGACCGTCAGGCCGGTTTGATCTTCGTCAACCTCAATCATCACCTGTTCCGGCGCAAGACCGTTTTTTTCCGCAATTTCCAGCGCCGCCTGGGTAACCGCCTCCCGGCCTTTACCAAGCTGCGTTCCGCCTGCCAGGGCGGCGGCGTCAGCAGCCACTGCTATCTTTACCTGTCTCAGGTAATTAACGCCCACATCAGCAACCAGGGCGGTCATCCCCAGCATAACCGTCATGGCCGCGGCCAGGATAACAACGGTGGCTCCCCTTTGTTCACGGAGAATCTCTCCGGCTCTTTTGTACACAGTCACAGGCCATTCACTCCATTCTCATGACAACTTCACTGCTGACTACAACCGGGTTAGGTATCATCCCAGATATGACCGGTGTAATCAGGGTGACGGGGTAGGCTACCCTTACCCTGATATCGCCGCCTGAACGCAAGATACTCGTCTGTATTCCGGCCGGATTAAGCGCGGTGGCAGAATCGAGCACCCGTGCCGTTATCTGCGTGTTATCCGCGCCCACCGCCCCGTACCTGGCGCCATGCCTGGCAGCGTGGGTGACGGTGAGGTAGGCGTTGCCGATACGCCCGATTTCCACAATACCAAAGAGCAAAATTACCAGCAATGGCACGACCAGGGTGAACTCTACCAGCGCCTGGCCGCGCTCATCTGACCTGCGCCGGATTGCCATCTCCACCAGCACCTCGTTTCTTCCATTCAGAAATGTGGCCCCGCCCTTGCGGGCAGGGCCGTCCCTGGGGAGGAGCTTTTTTCTGTAAGTTTGTCGTCTGGCTTAGCTCTGATTCAACGAAGTCAGAACTTCCTGGAACTTTTCCCTGATGCTTGTACCAAGGGGGGTCAGTACGGTCAAAGCGGCAATGGAAATAAGTGCAATTATCAGTGCGTACTCTACCATCCCCTGTCCTGACTCGTCCCTGACCAGCTTCTTCACCATATCCTTCATTTCTCTTCACCTCCGGATTTTTTTGGGCCGGCGCGCCCTGTTACCTCCGAGTTTACCACCATTTCCCGGACTGGGGTATCAACCGTACGTCTTAAAAAAACCAGGACCTTAGTCTCATTTTGCTCTGCACCCTGGCTAGAGAAAAGCTTCGTACCCCAGCCTCAGCAGATCCGTCACCTTCACGCCAAACTGTGACAGGGTCAGGAACACCACCATAGCCACCAGTGCCAGAATTATTGCAGATTCCGCCATGCCCTGCCCGTCTTCACCATCTGCGAGAGCTTTCAGCAGTGGGGGCAAAGGCGTCACCTCCCGCTTTTTCTTACTGTCAAGTTTATCATTTCCTTCCGTCCCGCCATATTCGGCAAACGGCCTATTATTGCCGGGACCATAGTCCCGTACCCCCAAAAAAAAACCGCCAACGCGGTTCTAAATTTTCACAATCCTGTTCCTTACGGCGTACATGGCTGCCTGAGTCCGGTCTGTTACGTTCAGTTTGCGAAAGATGTTGGTGAGGTGATTTTTTACGGTCTTTTCACTGATAAACAGTTTTTCGCCGATTTCCCGGTTGGTCTTGCCGCTGGTAATCATCGCCAGCACTTCTGTTTCCCGCCTGGACAGCTGCCCTGTTGTCTCCTGGCCGGCGATACGCCTGAACTCACCCAGCAGTTTCCTGGCTATGGAAGGATGAAATACGGTCTCGCCCCTATACACCGCCCGGATGGTCTCGACAAGCGACTCCGAATCGATATCTTTTAAAATATAGGCGGAAACGCCGGCTTTTCCCAGCTCAAAAACATACTCCTCGTCGTCGTGTATGCTGAGCGCGATGATGCCGGTTCCGGGCAGAGCGGTCTTTATTCTCCTGGTGGCCTCAATCCCGTTCATGCCCGGCATGTTGATATCCATCAGCACGATGTCCGGTTCCACCGACAGGGCCAGCCTACAGACCTCGCCGCCGTCTTTGGCCTCCCCAATCACCTCGATATCACTGTGGAACGACAGTATCTTACGCAGCCCGTCCCTGATCAGCCTGTGGTCGTCGGCGATGATAACCCTGATTCTTTCTTTCCCCGTCACAGTATCACTCCTTTAAAGGAATGGTTACCTTTATTTCTGTGCCACGGCCGGGCGCAGTGCTGACACTCAGGCTGCCGGCCAGCAGCTCCGCCCTTTCCTTCATCCCGAGCAGGCCAAATTTGTCCTTGCCGCTGCGGTTCAGGATGTTGCCGGCATCAAAACCACAGCCGTTGTCCCGTATTACGATGCCCACCTTATGCGGTTTCAGGGAAAGCCGGATTATGGTGTGGCAAGCACCGGCATGCTTGTAGACGTTGTTAAGCGCCTCCTGCACAATCCGGAAGATTGCCACCTCCAGCGCCGGCGGTAACCGTTGCTCCTCGTTGCCGTCCACCGAAAGCTCGATGCTCATATTGTCACGTTTCTGCAGCTCGCTGATAAACCGCCGGAGTGTGGGCACAACCCCCAGGTCATCCAGTGCCATGGGGCGAAGGTTGAAGATTATTTTTCTTACCTCTTGCAGGCTTTCCTTTACCATTTCTTTTAAGTCTTTCAGTTCCTGCCGCACTTTATCCGGTTGCAGGTCCATGAGCTTCTCACAGATCTCGGCCCGCAGCACCACGTTGGCCATGGTCTGGGCCGGCCCGTCGTGTATTTCCCTGGCCACCCTGGACCTTTCCTCTTCCTGTGCTTTAATAATGCGCAGGCTAAGTTGCTGGCGGAGCTGCATTTCCTCCAGCTTCACCGTCACCCCCTGCAGGCTGCCTGAGAGCAGGTTCAGGGCCATTCCTACCTGCGAGAACAGTTTATCTGCCTTCTCTTCCGTCTCGCCGGCGCGGCCGAGCATTTTTTCCAGCTGCTCCCGCTGCTGCCAGAGCTGGGCTTCCCGCTCCCGCATCATCTGCAGCTGCACCTGGGTATGCTGCGCATCCTCAAAAGCCGCCTGTATTTCCTGTTCAGAGTAAACGAAGAAATTGCGGCTTACTTCCGCCAGGTGTAATCCGGCCGATTGCTCCTCTTTTTCCAGCCTCTCCACTTCGGCCTGAACCTCCAGAATTTCGGCCTTGTGGTTAACCAGCTTGGTCAGCAATTCTTCTTTTTGCTGGCGGGAGCTGTGGGCGATGCTGTTAATCTGTTCGTAGCCTTTTTCCACCGCTTCGATGGTGGCCTGGATAATCTGATCAAGGCTTTTGACGTCACGCAATAACAGCACCGCCCATTCTGCAGGTCCCGGTATTTTAGAACGGCATAAAAAGCCGTATGCAGCTTACACTAACATTATCGGAAATTAGCGCAAAAGTTTTAGGGATATTTTCAACATATTTTAATTTTCCAATTATTTACTTGCCTGTTGACTTTGCCGGCTATATGTTTTAATGTGGGCATATAATTAATGCTTGTGGCAATTCTGGCTACCAACAGACGGGCGGGAAGGTGAAACAATGGACGCATTACAGAATTTGTTCCGACCCCGGTCCGTGGCCGTTATCGGTGCCTCCAGCACCCGGGGTAAAATTGGCCACGCTATCATGACCAATCTGCAGCAGAGCAAATATGCCGGTGAGGTTTTCCCTGTAAACCCCCGGGAAAAAGAAATCCTGGGTTATCCCTGCTTTCCTGATATAGGCTCCATCGGTCGTTCGGTTGATGTGGCGGTAATTGCCGTCCCGGCCGGACGCTCCCTGGAAGTGGCCCGTGCTTGCGGTCAGGCTAAAGTCAAATATCTGGTGGTGGTTTCCGCCGGCTTTAAGGAAATCGGTGACGCCGGGTTAAAGAGGGAAAAAGAGCTGCTGGCCATTTGCCGGGAAACCGGCATGCGCATGGTCGGCCCTAACGTGGTTGGCATCATGGACACCCATACGCCGATAAATGCCTCCTTTGCCCACGGGTTCCCCCTACAGGGCAAAATTGCTTTCATATCACAAAGCGGCGCCATGCTGCTGGCCATTTTTGACTGGAGCCGCAGTGCGGGATTGGGCTTCTCCCGTTTTGTCTCCATGGGAAACAAGGCGGACCTGAATGAAGTGGATTTCATCATGTCGGCGGCAGACGATCCCAATACCGGGGTAATTCTCTGCTACATGGAAGATGTGGTGGACGGCAGCCGCTTTTTAAGGTCGGTGAGGGAGGCAAGCAAAAGGAAGCCAGTAATTATCTTAAAGTCCGGCACTTCCCAGGCCGGCGCCCGTGCCGCCTCCTCCCATACCGGCGCCCTGGCCGGCAGCGACCTGGCCTATGACACCGCCTTTCGCCAGTGCGGGGTTATCCGGGCACGGGATATGTCAGACCTGTTTGACCTGGCGGTGGCTTTTGTCAACCAGCCCGTCCCTGCGGGCAGAAGGCTGGCTATCGTGACCAATTCGGGCGGACCCGGCATCATCGCCACCGACAGCGTGGAACGAAACGGCCTGAAAATGGCCCGTTTCGAAAAAAAAACCATTGCCAGGCTAAGGGAAGCCCTGCCTCCCGAGGCTAACCTGTACAACCCGGTTGATGTGCTGGGCGACGCCAGGACTGACCGCTACCGCGCCGCACTGCAGGCGGTGCTGGCCGACGATAACACCGACGCTGCCCTGGTGCTACTGTCCCCCGCCGCCGTAACCGAACCGGAAGAGACAGCCCGGGCGGTGCTGGAACTGAAGAAAAAATACCCGGACAAGCCGGTGTTCGCCGCCTACATGGGCGGTGAAGGCCTGACTGAGGGCAGTAGGATCCTCTCCGGCGGGGGAATACCCTGTTACACCTTTCCCGAGCCGGCCATCAGGTCAATCGCCGGCATGGTGGATTATGCTGAAATGACCAAACGTCTAAACGGCGAGCAACAATTGCCCGCGGGCACAGAAGACCGTAAAGCCGTCAAGGCGGTCTTTTACGACGTACTGAGGGACAGGCGGCTGGTTTTGCTGGGAAACGAGGCCACCCAGGTGGCCCAGGCTTACAACATACCAGTGGCACCCGTCTCCCTGGCCCGCACCCCGGAGGAAGCGGTACATTTCGCCAGGGAATTGGGGTACCCCGTGGTGCTGAAGATAGCATCCCCTAAAATTATTCATAAAAGCGATGTGGGCGGGGTAAAAACCGGCCTGTCCGGCCCGGACGAAGTTATTGAAGCCTACCGGTCTATTATGGACAGTGTGCGGCATTATATGCCTGACACCCCCCTTTACGGTGTGGAAGTGCAAAAAATGATGCCAAAAGGCCACGAAACCATCATCGGGATGTCGCGCGACGTCCAGTTCGGCCCTATGATAGCCTTTGGCCTGGGCGGCATTTACGTTAACCTGCTCAAAGATGTGTCATTCCGCCTGGGGGAAGGACTGACCAGGCAACATATCCGGGAGATGATAGCCGAAACCAAGGCCTATACCCTGCTGCGGGGTTATCGCGGCAGTGAGCCGGCAGATCTGGAGGCCATTGCCGATACCATAGCCAGGGTAGCCAGACTGACCCTGGATTTTCCGGAAATCACCGAACTGGACTTAAATCCCGTAATCGCCTACCCGCAGGGCGCTGTGGCCCTTGATGTGAAAATTACCATCTCGTACGGTAACCACCTGGAATAAAGCGAATTTATAAAAATAAGGAGTGGAACCATGAAAAGCATTTTTATTAGCGGGATGGCGGGCAGCGGCAAAACCGCCGTCGCCCTGGGCCTGGCTCTTAAAATGCGTGAGAACGGCCTCGCGGTGGGCTATTTTAAGCCCCTGGGATCATCCCGGGGCCCGGGCAGTGCTGCAGATGAGGACGTGCTGCTCTTTAAGCAGGTTTTCGATTTACAGCACGGGCCGGAGGTTATTTCACCGGTACGTACCGGGCCGTATTACCTGTCCGGCGGTATCCGGCACGACCCCGCCCCGTTGGTACAAAAAATCAGGGATGCCTATAACACAGTAACACAGCATATGGATGTGGTGTTCATCGACAGCTCGTATTCACCCTTCACCGCCGCCAGCCTCGGCCTTGACGACATCCGCCTGAGCATGCTTTTCGGCAGCACCATGATTTACGTCATCCGCATTGAAGACGACTACAGTCTGGACAAAGCCATCTTCTACAACGAGCATTTTCGCCTCGCCGGCGTCCCGGTGCTGGGAAACATTTTTAACAACGTGGAGCGGACCATCCTGGACAAAACCAGGGGTGTGTACGCCCCCCTGCTGGAGGAGAGCGGCAACAGGGTACTTGGAGTCATCCCGAAGAGGCCGGAAATCGCCGCTCCCACCGTGGCCGAGTACTACGACAAGTTAGGCGGTGAGCTGCTGGCCGGAGAAGGCCACTTAGACCGGTTGGTGGAGGAAGTAGTGGTGGGTTCTATGACCATTGAGAGCGGCCTGAAATACCTGCGCCGAGCCCCCAACAAAGCGGTGATAACCGGGGGCGACCGCTCCGATATGGCTCTGACCGCCCTGGAAACCAGCACCTCCGTGCTGATACTCACCGGCGGGCTTTACCCGGATGTGGGCGTGCTGGCCCGTGCCAACGAGAAAAATGTACCGGTAATCCTGGTCCACTACGACACCTATACCGCCATTGAACGCCTGCACGAGGTAGGGCGGCGCATTCACCCCGGTGATGAACAGGGTGTGCGCATAGCCGCCACCAATATCAGCGAGCACTGTGACTGGCAAAAAGTACTGTCTTTCGCAAAAGGGGAACTGGGAACTTTTTAAAACGACAACGCATATTATAAATGGTGCCTCCACCGGTGTGGAGGCACCATTTGGCTTATTTCCCGAGCATTTTTGCCAGCAGGCGGGCGTTAACCACTGCCTGTCCGATGAAATGGTTATTGAAACAGACATAAACCTCGCCCGCTGCCTGTTCCAGGTCCAGCAGCGGCTGCAGCCAGGGCTTTAGTTCCTGCTCGCTGTAAAGGTAGTCGTAGCGCTGCCAGGATTGCCCGTGATGCCACCAGTTTTTGGCGTTCCTGCCGTGAAAGCGCACGTAAGCCGGGCTGCCGGTGGCCACGGCGTGCCTGCCCGGCAGGCCTTTTAACGCAGGGCTGTCCACGCTGACATAAGACAAGCCCTCCGCCCTGAGCCAGGCAAAATTGTCCTGGGATACCCAGCTGTCATGGCGAAACTCCACCGCCAGCCTGACCGCGGACAACCGCCCCGCCAGGCGCCGCAGGTAATCCCTGTTTTGCGGGGTGTGGTGAAATGAGTTGGGGAACTGGGCCAGCACACAGATAAGCCTCCCCGTCTCGATGAGGGGAGCCAGCGCCAGTAAGAAACCCCGGTATGCTTCCTCTCCCGCTGTCCGCTCGTGGGTCATGGAACCGTGGGCCTTCACCGCGAAGCGAAAACCCTCCGGCGTCCGTTCCGGAAGTCTCATAAAAGCTTTGGGCGCCGGCAGGTGGTAGTAGGTGCTGTTGATTTCGGTAAAGGGAAAATGACGCGCGTAATACTCCAGCATTTTTTCGCGCCTCGTCCCCTCGGGATAAAATGGCCCCACCCAGTCCTGGTAGGAATATCCGGAAGTGGCTATGTATATCACCGCATTGCCTCCGCCAGCCAGGAGCGAATCAGGGCTATCTCCAGGCCGTATTGCCGATAATCCTCCACCGGTGTCTCCAGGAGCCAGGGAAGGCCGGCCAGGGCGGAGTGCGTTATCAGGTTAAGTACCCCTTCTTTGCCCAGATACCCCTTCCCTATCAGCTCGTGCCGGTCCCGGCGGCTGCCCGGAGCGAATTTGGAATCGTTCAGGTGAATAGCTTTTACCCGCTCCATGCCCACCGTAGCCTCCAGGTCGTCTATTAATCTTGCCACTTCCTCCCGCCGCAGGAAGTCATAGCCCGCGGCAGTGAGGTGGCAGGAATCGATGCAGGCACCAAGCCCGGCCGGCCAGCCCAGGGCCGCCATAATTTCCTTTAAATCGGCGAGCATGCCGATCTCTGAACCCTGGCCGGCCATGGTTTCCAGCAACATTACCGGACTGCCGCCAAAATCAACCAGCGCTTCTTCCAGGCAGCTTATTATCCGCTTCAGCCCTTCCGTCCTGCCCGACCCCGCATGGGAACCGGGGTGGATCACCAGGAACCCGGCACCCACCGCTTCCATCCGCCGCAGGTCTTCCCTTACCACCATACGGGCAAATTCATAGGTCCTGTCCGCCGGCGCCGCCATGTTCACCGTATAAGGCAGATGGCCGGCAACAGGCGCGATGTCATATTCCCGGCACAGGCGGTTCCATTTCACCATCTCCGCCTCGCCGATGTTCCTGGCCGCCCCGCCGCGCGGGTTGCGGGTGAAGAACTGGAACGTGTTGGCACCGATGGTAAGGGCCGCTTCCGCCGCCGCATCGAAGCCTTTGGAAACTGAAAGGTGACAGCCAATCCGCATACCGCCCCACCTCCTGCCTGCTAACTATTTTATACCACCGGCGAACAGAATAAAAGCTCCGAAACGGAGCTTTTACCTGTTATCATTTTGCTCTGGGCGGCCCTTCTTGCCCGTTTGTTTCGTCTTTACGCAGCAGGCGTGACATCCTGCCCCCTATTTTCCCTGTTTCACGCGCCGTCAGGTTTTCCCAGCCCACCTCGCTGATCTTAGCGCCAAGACCCAGCTCTTCCGCCACTTCGATTTTAATCCTTTCCAGTTCTTTTTCCCATGGCGTCATTTTGTCCGGCTTTTTCCTGTATTTGGCCATAACTGCCTCCTGATTCATTTTCTGTATTAGTATGCGCGGCGGCACGGCACCTATCCCCCAAAAAAAAGACGGACAGAGCCGTCTTTTTTATATTCTTTCTCCGGGCTGGACCATGGCCATTTTGTTCATGTCCATTTCCTTGTCACGGCGCTCATCGATGGTCATACTGGTAATAACCCTGTCCACGCCCTCGTTGAAGGGCAGGCTGTGGACTTCCCTGGCCACCGTCATCAGTTCATCCAGGTCTCCCTCCACTATGGTGGACATGGCTGTGACCTGGTAAGGCAGGCGGTGCCTTTCAATCACAGAACAGGCCCTGGTGACGTAGCTGCTGAAACTGGCTTCATCGGTACCGATGGGCATGATGCTGATTTCCAAAACCGGCATATTATCACCTCCGTTTTGGTCATAGCCTCCCCTTTTCTTTTACAGTTTAATCAACGTACATGCTTTTGCGCTCGCGCAGCCTGGCCGAAAGGACGCCGAACAAACCGGCGCGCAGGCCGAACTCCGGAATAAGGATGGCTGCCACCGTGTAAATTTCCAGCCGTCCCACCATCATCAGGAACGACAGCAAAATTTTTACCCGGTCAGTCATGCCGGCATACGAACCGCTGGGACCTACCGCGCCCAAGCCGGGACCGATGTTGCCTTGGGTGGCGGCGACAGCGGAGAACGAAGTAACCAGATCAAAGCCCTGGTATGTCAGGTACAGCGACGACAGGATAAATATGGCAAGATAAAGCCCGACAAACGCCACGATTGCTCCCACCGCCTGCGGCGGCATGACGCTGTGCCCTATACGCAGCGGGGAAATGGTGTGCGGGTATATCACCTTGCGCGCCTCGCGCAAAAGGTACTTCATAACCACCAGTATCCGTATCTGCTTGATGGCACCGGCGGTGGAGCCGCCGCAGCCGCCCACAAACATAAGCAGCAGTAAAAGCGTCCTGCTGAATACCGGCCATTCGTTAAAATCCGCCGTGGTATAGCCAGTGGTGGTCATAATGGAGACTACCTGGAAAACGGCGCTGCGTAGCGTTTCCGCTGTTTTGGCGCCCAGATTCAGATAAACCAGGTAAGACGCCAGTATCACACCAAAAAGGTAAAAGCGCAGTTCCGCGTCGCGCCAGACAATTCGCATCCTGCCGAGGAACATGTGGTAATACAGCGCGAAGTTGCCGCCCGCCACCAGCATGAAGAAGATAATTATCCATTCCGCGTGGGTATTGGCAAAAGCAGCGATACTGCCGTTGCGGGTGGAGAATCCGCCGGTGGCTACAGTGCCAAAGGTGTGGGTCAGGGCGTCAAACAGGGAGAACCCCGCTACGTAAAGTGCAATTGTCTGGGCCAGTGAAACCATGATATATAGCAGCCAGAGTATCTTGGCCGTCTTGGCGATACGCGGCGCAATGCGCTGGGACAGTGGTCCGGGCGACTCCGCCTGCAGCATATGGCTGGCGCTGACCCCAAGACGGGGGAACACGGCCACGAACAACACGATAATACCCATGCCGCCCAGCCAGTGGGTCATGCTGCGCCAAAACAGCAGGCCTCTCGGCAGGGCCTCGATGTCCGTCAGTATGGAAGCCCCGGTGGTGGTAAGGCCTGACATGGTTTCGAAAAAGGCGTCCACCGGGCGCGGTATGGCTCCTGAGAGGTAAAAGGGAAGCGAGCTGAAAATCGCTGCCAGCAGCCAAGCCAGAGTAACAAAAATGAAGCTTTCCCGCAGGTGAAGCTCTCTGGGTACAGTGCCGGTGTACATCAGAAGCCTCCCTGCCAGCATGGCCAGCAGTACTGAAGCTCCGATGGCAGTCCGGTCCGGCCCCCGTTCGATGAGCGCCCACAGCAGAGGCACTGTCATGGCTAAGGACAGGTAAAGCAAAAGTGAGCCCAACAGGTAGCAAATCGTCCGCCACTTCATTGGTTTTTACCTGCTGGCTGTTTGTGCAGGGCGGGAAACTGACCGACCTGGGCATACCTTCCAGCAAATATTTCGTTGAGGGTCTCAGCCCGCCCGGGCAGGGCGAAGCAGACCACCCGGTCCCCTTCCAAAATCCGCTCGTTGCCGTCCGGCACGATTATGGAGTTGTTGCGGGCGATGGCCGCCAGCAGCAGGCCTCCGGGCAATCCCAGATCCCTGATCTTGCGGCCGGCCACACTGGTGCCCTCCGGCACCTGGACTTCCAGCATTTCCGCTTTCCCCTCACGCAGGATGGTCTTGCCCACAATGCTGCCCCGGCTGACCAGCCTCATGATCATGGTGGCTGTCAGCAGGCGGGGGCTCACCACTCTGTCGATCCCGATAGAGCTGAGTATCAGCTGGTAGTCTTTGCGGATAACCTCCGATACGGTGGCTTTGGTGCCCATCTTTTTGGCCAGCAGGGTGGAAAGCAGATTGATTTCGTCGTCACCGGTCACCGCCACAAAGATGTCAGCCTCGTTGATGTTCAGCGTCCTGAGGAAGTTAACGTCGGTGACATCGCCATGATAAACCTGCGTGCGCAGCAATGTTTCCGACAGCTGCTGGCAGCGGTCTTCATCCTTATCGATAATTTTCAAAAACACGCGAGAGGAAGGGCTGGACTCCAGGAATTCCGCCAGTTGCAGTCCCACCCGGCCACCGCCGGCTATAATTATCCGCTGGTAGTGCGGCAGACGGCGCGCCGCCCAGAATAGAACGCTGCGGTCGTCGGTCTTGCCCAGCACATAGACATCATCACCCAAAAGCAGCTCGTCCCGGCCGCTGGGTATAATCACCTCGCCGTTCCTGACAATGGCGCAAACAATGCTGCCCGCTGGCATCCTCACCTCTTTTAGGGTGCGGTTAAGGTGGGGAAAAGACTTATCCACCCTGTAGCCGGAAACGTGGATGCGCCCGCCGGCGTAGTAGTCGCTCTCCACTATACCGGGATTTAAGATATAATAGGCGATTTCTTCCGCCGCCAGCCTTTCCGGGTTAATTATATAATCAATCCCGGTCAGCTCGCTGCTCAGGACGTGCTTGCCGCCGGTATATTCAGGGTTGCGCAGCCGGGCCACGTTTTTCTCCACGCCGAAGCGTTTGGCCAGCATACAGGCGATCATGTTTACCTCGTCGGTTTCGGTAACGGCGATAAGCAGGCCCGCCTTGCGGATACCCGCCTCTTCCAGCACCGTCATTGACGCTCCGTTGCCCACCATCACCTGGCAGTCGATCTCGCTTTCTATTTTGGCCGCTATTTGTTTTTTTTGCTCGATAATGATCACATCATGATCCGGCGAAAGGCGCCGTGCCAGCTCCATTCCCACTTCGCCGCCACCGATAATGATAACCCTCATGTGATCCTCCCGTTTCCCTGGAAGACACGCACCCGTGTCTTATTCTAGCCTCAACCGCCTCCGCCGCGACGCAAAATCAGCAGCACCACCGCTGCGATAATCCCCCCGTACATCAATATGGTCAGCAGTCTGTCCAAATCTCACACCTCCCGCGCTTTGAGTCTATCATTACTTTGCCCCTGATTCAAGAAGAAAAAAGGCCGGTGGCTTTACGGGAACTCATTATACTGGTATAATATAGGAAATACATGTTTCAGGAGGAACCCACGCATGTCCGAATTCAAACCGAAACCACTCAAAACCGTTGATATGGAGGGCTTTTCCCGGCGCCAGCTGGAAGAACATCACGGTGTGCTCTATACCGGCTATGTCAACAAGCTGAACGAAATCCGCAGGCTGCAAAAAGAGGTTGACCACAGCAAAGCCAACCAGACTTACAGTGACCTGCGAGCCCTGAAAATTGAAGAAACTTTCGCTTTAAACGGCATTATACTGCACGAGTATTATTTTGACAATATAGGTGGTCAGGGCGGGCGCGCTTTTGGCCGGGCCCTGGAGCTGATTGAGCGGGATTTCGGTTCTTATGAAAACTGGGAAACCGATTTTAAAGCCACAGGCTTGGCGGTGCGCGGCTGGGTGGTGCTGGCATATGACCCCTACGACGGTCGTCTGCACAATTTCGGTTCCGACTCGCATAACCTCGGCCCCATCTGGAACGCCACACCCGTTTTGGTCTTGGATACTTACGAGCACGCATACATGATTGACTACGGTGTCAAACGGGCTCCTTACATCGATGCCTTTATGAAGGTCATCGACTGGGACGCTGTCAACCGGCGCCTGGCAGCCCTGTAAACCAAGCACGGGCCTCCCATGCGGGGAGGCCTTTACATATCCCAGAGCGGCAGCCCGGTGGTTTCGTCAAAGCCCCGGCTCAGTTCCTCCCCCAGCAGTTCTTCCAGGTAAAACTCCCCGGCAAAGATAATCGCCCCTTCACCAAGATGACCTCCGGTGCAGCGGCCTTTTTCGTCGGAGTAGACAACATGCAGGTGCGCCTTGACCTGGCCGTCCCGCAGCGAGATGTTGCCTTGGCAGGAGAGTACCTCCAGCTGCTGATCCAGGCTTTCATGCCGGTACACCCTGTTCACCTGGTCATAATAGGAAAACACGCCACGGCTGACTGCCCCGATGACCCGCACAAAACCGACACGCACCCCATTTTCCCGGGCCGCTTTCTCCACTTCCAGCAGCAAATCACCCCCAAAAGGCAGCCTGCCCATAAAGATCCGGCCTTTTTTGTACTCACGTTTCATTATTTAATCTCCTCCATTCCCTTTGCCGCCGCCACCAGGCCGAAACACCCCATTAACATCATGTTGCCGCCCGGTGCCGGGAAGTAATAGCTGTAACCTTCCAGCATGTCACGCCGTGGTCCCGTCACCGCCACCAGCTCCGGCTGAAACGCCCTGTCGGGTGAAACCGCCCCGTGCCCACCGTTTTCCTTAACCGCACCGCCGTCAATCGTTCCGTTCATCAGCTCCGCCAGGTAACCGGCAATAGCCGGGCCGGTCATCATCCCGGTGTGGTGCTCGAACAACCCAAACACTTGTTCTCCCCTGACCAGCGCCGCAAAGGTGTGTTGGTTGCCCACATTGACCACCGCCACTCCGCCGCCGGCTGCCGCCTCCCTTACCCGCCGGTCATACAGGGCTCCCAGCAGGGCGGCGCCGCAGGTATCCATCAGCAGCGCTCCGGGCAGGGTATCCTGCACAGCCTGCATGCGGGTAAAATGAGGAGGGACTGCGGTATAGGCAAGGTCGCTGAGCCTGCCTCCGGCCGCCATGAAATCTTCCCATATCTTAAAGCGAAAGCCGCGGTTGGAGCGGCCCGGAGTAAAACCGTGGTCCTGTACTGCCACAGCAAAACGGCCGGGGAGATCCTCGCCCACTTCCTTAAGTATCCGTGCGTACATTTCCGCATCAATATCGGCGGTGCGGACCAGAACCGCCTCTTCCGGGGCGCTGTCCACAATTTTAACGCCCATGGCCGCCACCCGGTCCAGGTCATCATTGATTGTGAGCGCCGCCTCCGGCGTAGCCCAAAGGGCGCAGCCAGCCGCCAGGTGATCACGGACCGCCCGCACCGACGGGCCGCCGCCCATCACCGTACCGGACAAAAATACCGGCTTCCCCGCCCTGGTGGCGGCGGAAATTTTTCCCGCCACCAGCCTGGTGGGAGCGGGAAGCACCAGCTGTATACAATTTTCCAGGTTTTTTTTCGGGTCATACAGGAGGATGTCCTGCGTGCCGCCGCCGATATCCACTGCCAGCAGCTTGCCCAAGTTTGTTCACCAGCCTTTTAACATTCGTTGCTTTTTAGCCCCCGGTCCTCTTCCTGCCCGCAATCACATTCACCGCGGCGCTTTTTAAGCCGGCAGCGGTAAAGCCAAAGCAGCGGCCATACCACCAGTTTGGGTATAATAAATATGGCCACGGCAAGGTTACGAAACATGTCTTCACCTCGTGTTGTCAGATAGGTTTATTATATATCCCTTCGGAGGCAAAATAAAGTCACTTTAAGGCAGGATTTTGGGCCTGCAGCAAGAAAAAGAATGTCACCAAACTTCAGACAGGAGGTATCGGCAATGGAGAGGTGGGTATGCACTGTCTGCGGCTATGTCTACGATCCGGCGGAAGGTGACCCGGATAACGCCATCGACCCGGGCACCCCGTTCAACGACCTGCCGGATGACTGGGTCTGCCCCGAATGCGGCGTGGGCAAAGACATGTTTGAACCGGAATAAAAGAAGCAGCCTTAACCGGCTGCTTTTCCCGTGTCAGGGGGACGGGGGAGGTGACACTGCCTTCTTGCACTTAGAGAGCGTTTTTCCCCCTTTCACCGGTGCGGATGCGGACGGCGTCTTCCACCGGCGACACAAAGATTTTACCGTCACCAATTTCCCCGGTTTTTGCTTCCCTGATAATCAAGTCAATAATTGCCTCTACCCTCTCTGCTTCCACCACCATCTCTATCTTTACCTTAGGCAGCAGGTTGACCACGTAAACATTGCCCCGGTACTGGGCGGTCCTACCCTGCTGCAGGCCGCAGCCGATGACATGGGTCACCGTCATGCCCTTAACGCCTTCCCTGCCCAGTCTTTCTTTCACTGCTTCCAGCTTCGCCGGGCGGATAATGCAGGTAATCTTTTTCATGTCTGCCCCTCCTTCAGCCAGCCAACGGCTGGGTGTTGCGTTTTACAAAATCAGCATAAGCCTCAATACCATGCTCGCCCAGGTCCAGGCCTTCCTCTTCCTCCCGGGCCGGCACCCGGAGCCCCACCGTAGCCTTGATGGCTTTAAAAAGCAGGTAAGCCGTCGGCACCGTCCAGGCCGCCACCGCCAGCACTCCTGCCGCCTGCACCAGCAAAAGGCCTGTTCCGCCGCCGTAAAAAAGGCCGCCCTCCGTGGCAAACAGCCCCACCATCAGCGTGCCGTAAACTCCGCAGACGCCGTGTACCGCCACCGCACCTACCGGGTCATCGACCCGGAGCACTTTCTCAATGAACTCCACGCCCAGAATGATTAAAATGCCGGCGCCGGCACCGATTAAAACCGAGGCGGCCAGGTCAACAACGGCGCAGCCCGCGGTTATGCCCACCAGCCCCGCCAGCGCCCCGTTCAGGGTCAGGCCCACATCCGGCCGGCCATAACGGAGCCACGAAAAAGCCATGGCCATGACAGCGCCGGCTGCCGCTGAAATGTTGGTGTTTAGGGCAATTTGCGCGATGGTAAGATCAAGGCCCGACAGCGTGCTGCCTGGGTTAAACCCGAACCAGCCAAACCAGAGGATAAACACGCCCAGGGCACCCAGCACGATGTTATGGCCGGGAATGGCATTGGGGCTGCCGTCGGCGCTGAACTTGCCGATACGCGGTCCCAGGATCCAGGCGCCGGTGAGCGCGGCCCAGCCTCCCACCGAGTGGACCACTGTGGAACCGGCAAAGTCAATAAATCCTATCTGTGCCAGCCAGCCGCCGCCCCAGACCCAGTGGCCCACCACCGGGTAAATAAACGCAGTAATGCCCACATTGTAAACCAGGTAGGCGCCGAAACGGGTGCGCTCCGCCATGGCTCCCGAGACGATGGTGGCCGCCGTGGCTGCAAAGACAGTCTGAAATATCAGGAAAGCGGGCAGCGGCACCAAAAGGCCAAGGTGGGCAAATTCACCCCTGGCCAGGAAACCGTCGGCGCCGAACAACCCTCCGCGGGTAACGCCGAACATAACCGCAAAACCCGCTATGGTGTAAACGATGCAGCCGGAGGAGTACCCCATAAAATTTTTCATGATAATATTGCCGGCGTTTTTGGCCCGGGTGAACCCGGTCTCCACCATGGTAAAACCCGCGTGCATTAAAAACACGAGAAACGAGGCTAGTAAGACCCAAATCGTGTCAATGGCCATCTCGGTCATATTGATTCCTCCCTTAATTTAATAGGCGAAGGTGCCGGGCCCTGCGGCCGTGCTCCTTCGCCTTTGGGACTGCTCTGTCCTAGAATTTTGTAAGATAGTTTTCCAGTTCCCACTGGTGCACCGTCATCTGGTACTGCTGGTACTCTATCCGTT
>DYEY01000031.1 GCA_020725465.1 Dethiobacter sp. | reverse complement strand
TTCGACCGGATTGTATGCCTTGAGCTCCTCATGGTAAATATCAAAGACCGCATGGTGGTAGGCAAAAACCAGAACCTTTTCGTCAGCGTCAAGCAGCATCTTCAGGAACATCGTTACAAATGGCGCCTTGGCGATTCCGATTGCCTGCCTGCTGTCGTTTACAATTTCGCGGGTTATGCGTCCGCGCTCGAACCGGTCTTTAATTTCGTCTATGGTCTGCGCCTTGTCGATTGCCTCCTGTATGAGCTTGCCGTACCGGCCTTTGTCAAAGTCCACGGTTTGAACCACGCGGCGCTTTGGCGGCAATTCCTTAAGCACCTGCTCCTTTGTGCGTCGTAGCATGAGCCCCTCTTTTTTGAGGTATTCTCCGAGCTGCTCCGGGTTAGTTACCACATCCGAGCCGTACCCGTAGCACCATTCCCTGGTAAAACTGTCCCAATCTCCGAGGCAGTGGTATTCTATGATGTTCATTACCGCCCAAATCTCACCGCCCCGGTTATAAATGGGAGTACCTGAAAGCCCTATGCACGCAGGCGTATTTGCGCTCAATATCGACGCCGCGCTATATTTCTCGGTTCCGGTATGTCGGAGCTCCTGTATCTCGTCAAAAAGAACCGCTTTAAAGTCGTAATCCTGTAAGGCGTTTTTCCAGCCGCGCAGCAGAAGGTAGTGGGTGATATAAATGTTTGCCGGCGGCAGCTCGTATGGTTTTAATCCCTTGATGACGTGTACCGCTCCGTCTGGATTGCCTCCGTATAGGCTCATCTGCCCGCTGCCTGGCAGCCTGAGAAACCTGTTTATTTCCTGCTCCCAGTTCTTTATCAGGTGCGGTGGTACAACAATGATTGCCGGATATGCTTTCTTGGCCGCTAAAAATGCCAGTGCTTGTATTGTCTTGCCGAGTCCCATTTCATCAGCAAGGAGAGCTCTTTCTGTTCCCACAAGGTATGATAGGCCCTCTTTTTGAAATTCCTTAAGCGTCCCCACAAAATCCGGGGGAGGGACAATCTTCCCTGGCCGCTTGTTAAAGTCCCGCATCCTCATTGCATGGTCGACAGCCGCTCGGTAGCTTTCCTCCCATGCCTGCTCGTCTGCTATTCTGAGTGGGTAGCGGAGCATAATCCAGTTCAGGTTTTCTGCGTTCCTTTTTGTGTTCGGGAACCGGCACTTCCCGCGTCCTTGTGATTTCGAGCCTGGGAAAAGGCGTTTTATAATCTCAACCATTCCCGGTTCCCCTTCGATAATCCAGTCCTGAACCACCCCGTTTTTTCTGTGGGGTGTCAGGGTGCCCACCGGTTCGTCGTCAACCGGCGGCCTCTGCAAATATGCTGGTATCATAAAGCTATTCCCCACAGTTTCTGAAGCCCCACCACGGCGCACGGCTTTCCGTTCGTGGTTTGCGTAACCGGTATGCGCAGGCTTGTTTCGACGACGATTACAATAGCCTTCACCTCTTCGTATTCTGCATATCGGTTTATTTGGTCGACAAGCCGCGTGCGATTGGGCTTGCCCTTCTTGACCTCTACGGCCACTCCGCTATTTGTTAGGAAATCAACACGGCTTCCTGTGCCGAGGTAATATTCTTTTTCATAATGAATGCCGACTTTATCAAAAATCGCGGCTATTTCGTTTTGCAAGTCGTATTCCTCGAATATCTTTCCGATTCTCAAGGATTGAAGGGTTTTAATGACATTCTCCATCCAGGCACTCCTCCTTTCGAACCTCTCTTTGCTGGTACAGTGCGGGCATATGTATCCATTTTGTGGTATCCTGGTATTTATGCTGATGTTCCAGTCCTTGCCGCACCTGCTGCATGTCATGATTCTTGAACCACTCATTTTGCCTTCCCTCCTGGCGGGTAGTATTTTCCTTTTCTTCCGCCGCTCAAGAAGAAGGTTAGTCTGCTGACCTCTTCAACCTCGCCTTTTTCTCTGTGCTTTTGCTCGCATGCCCTGGCTCGCTCCGCTGCTACCCTTTCTCCCCAAGCTGCCGGGTTCCATCCTTCTCCGCAGATCTCGCAAGTGTACCACTGCTTTTTTATGGCTGGGTGATTGTTCCTGCAGGCAATTGCTTCACTCTCTGTTGACCAGCTGCTTTGGCATACTGGGCACTGGTAGAATGTGTCTATTCTCATGGCTCCGCCTCTTCACCCTTCTCCTCATGAGCTTCGTCCCTTTGTGTCCGCAGTAGATACACGGCTCGCCTGCTTTGTTTGGGTCTGTAGAGTATTGATTTCCTCCACATTCCGGGCATTTGTACCTATTCATTTCTCCCCCTCCGCGTTGTTATTTTTGAATTGCTGCATAAATCTTTTGGCCGTTTTTTCGTCTTTGAACTGAATGGAAAGGCTTTGACCGGGCTTCAATTCAAGCATCTTTCTTGCTATTTTCAGGCCTTCTTCCTGTCCCTTTATAAATCCATCGCGGAAACCTTGATTGTAGGCAATGTCAACCTCATGTCCTTTTAATCTCATTTCTCTCCCTCCCAATTCCAGAAACCCTGGGCGCCTTTCGCCGGTATAGGTCTTTCGAATAGCACCGGCTTTTGTAGTATCCATCCCCAGCGCCCCTCGCTCCAATCTCCGAAGGCTCGTTCTTTTGGCGTATCGTATTTGGTTCCGGCCAGCCTTGCCAAAGGGAGGCAGTCTATTATTTCAACCGTTCCAACAACCACGCCCAGGGGCGGCCCCGGAATGCCGCACACTCCTGCCTGTTGGAAAAAGGCGAGCTCTCTCATCGGGATGTGCAACAGGATGCCGCTGTGGTCGCTCTTGGCCGCATGGATTGCCACGCGCCCTCTTACGTTGGTCTTGTAACCTCTGGTTTCGACCAGCTTTTCTCCAAGGACACAAAGCTGCGCCCAAGGCTGCCATAGGGTGATTGCCTTCATGCCGTACCGTCTCCACCGCTCTGGACAATCCTTATGGATAGAATCGCAGGTTTCGTACGGGTGATTTACGATTGCCCACTCTTCATCCTCCTCCAAGTCGTATCTCTCGCAGTAAATGCATTCCGTATAAGGGTATTTCATCCATCCTGACATTGTGGTTGGGCCTCCTTTCAAATCCATGTTTCTACGATTACCGGGTCATCGTTTGGCTGTCTTTGCATGATGACCATCTGCGGCGGTTTCGCCGCCCTGATTTCCTCCAGGCTATCTGCTACAGCCACCAGCGTAGTCGGCGTGTCCACGTCCCAAAGCCTGGCGACGTATTTGTTAGGGTAATCTGTAGGGTTCTTGTAGACGCAAATCAGTGGGACTCTCGTTGCCTTGATGATGCGTCTCATGTCAAATTCCTGAACTACTCGGTCATTGTTATCCATTGTTATCTCTCCCCCCCTATATCGCTACAGCTTTTCCTCCTATCATCCGGTCGATAATCTCCAAGTATGGGAGCCCTGAAGCTCCGCCGGTTTTTATCTCCCAATCTGGGAGAAGCTGCTCCTGGCACACGCTCGCCATGCCTGGTGTTGTCCAAGTCCAGCCATAGGCGGTTACCGTTGCCGGCGCTTTACCCTTGCTCCGTTCCCAGCTCTCCTGGGCTGCCTTCCAAAAAACCCAGGGGATTGCATAAAAGTTGCGGAGGCTGAAGCTCACCAGGACAAGCGCGATTGCCTGTGGGTCTTTATCCCAATCATCTAGGTATGCTGCTTGGTGCGGTTCCACTCGCTTGAAGTCAATCCGCGCATCCTCGGTGTGCTTTGCCTCGATTGCCACCGGTATGTTACGGTACCGGCCCAGGTAATCCACGCAGCTCTGGTTTTCGACCTTGCAACTACAAACCTCGCCGCGCCCGTTTCTTATTGGAATGAATTCCGTCGGTACCTTGTGGACGCATGCTATTCCTGTGGCCTGGTATCTGGCGTGGACAAATTTTAGAAAGTCCTCAAATGGTTGTCCTCGGTTGGCGTGGCTCTGGCTTTTCCTGTACCCTCTCATCGGGCCACCTCCCCGCAAAACAGCCCGCTTTTAATGGCGTTCTCCAGTTCTCGGTTCAGTTGTAGGATTGTCCCGCATCCGATGCGGTTGCCGCTTCCAGTGCGACCTTCAAGGTATTGAATAAACTTCTTTACCAGGCCGACCGCATCTACAGGCTCCTGCTGCGCCTGTGCAAGCCTGGCGCCTTCCTCCATGCCCTTGCCGTATGTTCGGTCGATGAAATCGCAAAGCTGTGCATCGGTCATCTTCCTGATTTTAACTGCTCTTTCATGCATGGCTTTCTCCTCGCTTGTCATCCGGCAATTTTTCTTTTTCATGCCACCTCATCCTCCTTCTTGCAATGTTCTGGCAGGTTCGCTCTTACCAATGCAGCCGGTACCGGAGGCGTAACCGCATTCCCGCACCGTTCCACTTGTTTGCTTTTTGGATATGGGTTTCCGTCGCTATCTCGGTCTATGATGTAGTCTGGCGGGAACCCTTGCGCTGCAAATAACTCATGAGGCTGCAACATTCTCATGTGGATGTCGGTTATCACATATTCGCTTCCGTAAATCGTAACCAATCCGAAGCGGTCTTTTGATACCACGGTATGGAGTGGCTCGTCGATAGATTGTACGTTATCTTTGTTGCTGTAATATTTTGTAAGGAATGCTATCACTTCCGCGTGATGATTTCCGCTTGCCGTTATTGTCCCGAGAGGCTCATCTATCTTTTGACCGTCCATGTGATTCCGAAGCGTCATTATATGCGCTGTGACGATGCTGTTGTGGTCTTTCGCGGTAATTGTGTGTACTGGCTCGTCCGCCCCGCTCCCAGCGCCGGTATATCCTCCGCCGTAATTTTTCGCCAAGAAAGCAGCCGCCACTCCGTACCTGTTGGAAGTGTCAACCGTCTTTATCGGCTCCTCTACCGTTTGACCTCTATGCTCCGTTTCTTTCCGTTCCGAGTGGTACTGAATAAGCATCGGTGCCACCAATCCAAACCGCGTAGCCCCCGCCATTACTGTATCGAGCGGATGTTCCATTACCTGCCCTGTGCTGTTTTGTTGAAATTTTGTTATATATGGCGTGACTATTCCGTATCCATGCTTTGCAGTTACAGTATTAAGCGGTATATCCAGCGGCTGTCCTCTGAAGCCTTCTCCTCCGTGGTTTACTGTCACAATGAATGGCTTTGGATTGTTGATTACATATTTTTCAATTCCTCGCGCGATGCGCTTGAGAGTGTTTTCTGCAAGAGGTTTCTTTCTTTCAAAAATGCTTTGAGTCGGGATGCTCCAGTCGATGCACTCCGCCGCCGTTCTGTACGGCTTCAGACGGCCCTCTTTGACCGCTTTTGAGTTTTTCGGTGCATGCGTTGGCTCTGGCCACACTATCGGCTTGCCGTCGTTTCTTGCAATCAAGTAAAACCTGTTCCTTGTTGTCGGTGCTCCATAATCGCAGGATTTTAACTGACGCCATTCGACCTTATATCCGTGCCCTTCAAGCTGTCTGACGAAGCTGCGGAATATACATCCAGCCTTCTCTTTGATTGGTTTTCCGTCTTTGCCAACAGGCCCCCACGTTACTATCTCTGGCACGTTTTCGAGCATTATCACTCTTGGATGTACGGTTGCCGCCCATCTAACCGCTACCCATGCGAGCCCGCGTATATTTTTGTCCACCGGTTTCCCGCCTTTAGCTCTTGAAAAATGCTTACAATCAGGAGAAAACCAAGCGAGCCCGACCGGCCTTCCTGCGCACACCTTTCGTGGGTCTATCTGCCATACGTCCTCGCAGTAGTGTTTTGTCTTCGGATGGTTTACCTTGTGCATAGCAATCGCATCATGGTCGTGGTTTATTGCAATGTCTACACTTCGGCCTATTGCGATTTCAATACCAGTGGAAGCTCCTCCGCCTCCCGCAAAATTATCTACAAAAATTTCCGCTTTATAATTCATCTTGGCCTCCAACTCTCCCAGTTCATCTCAATGCCGACACACATCTCCTTTAGGCGGTCGAGGGTCTTTTCGGCGTTCCTGCTATCGAGTGGCCGGCCATTAGGTAAGATGGGTGTCATGCGTCTTACTAGCTCGTCTCCGGCGTAGTTGGTGGTGATAATGATCGGCATATAGGCTTCATATCTGGCGTTGACGATAGCAAAAATCTTTGTTGAGCCCCACTCGGACGGCTGCTCGCTCCCAATGTCATCAATAATGAGCAAGGGAACCTCCTCGTAAATTTTCATCACTTCCGCCTCAGTAGCGCCGTCGCTCTTGTCGAATGTCTGTTTTATCCTGGCCAGAAGGTCTATCATCGTCATGCATATTACAGGCGTTCCTGTTGCTATAAGCTGATTGGCGATGGCCGTTGCCAGGTGGGTCTTCCCGGTGCCGTAGCTCCCTGTGATGAACAACCCGTTTCGCTCCTTTTCCGGCGGCTGGATATGTCCCTTGTCGTCCATCTTTGGCAACATACTGGGGAATGTATCGGCGTACCGTTTGGCGATGTTGTATGCTTTTTGGTTCTTCTCGTCTATCTCGAAACGGTCAAACGTGCGGTTCAAAAACCGCCCTCTGATGCCGCTGTCTTTTATCAACTTGTTTATCCGGCGCTGGATTCGTTCTGCTTCCTCTTGCCGTTTTTTCTCCTCTTCGGCGGCTATCCTGTCAGCCTCAACCTTCGCCCAGTATGCCTGCGCTTCTGGACAATCGCATTTTTCCGGTTCCTTGAACCAAAGGGAGACGTACTTTTGCCTACTGAACATGGTAACTCCCCAATGGTAGAGGGCTTTGCCACAGAACTCGCAGTTTTTCGGTTCCGGTGGCTCTTTGTTCCAGTTCCAGCCTTCGGCTATCGCCTCATCCGACCGTATCTGCCAGCGCTGCTCCTCCTTAGTTTCACTCATCTTCCTGTTTGAAACCTGCGAGAGCATCGGGCTTATACTTGGCTCCCGGCGTCTGTGGTTGTTGTCCCCCATCCCCGACAAAATGTTGGCTATTACTTCCATACGGTTGGGTCACCTCCTCGTATTCATCGTCCCAGCGCCCCTGGTTGAGCCAAGTCGCAGGGTTTGGTATATACCGTCCTCCTTCACGCTGCCATTGTTCGGTTGCTCGTGCCCTCCCGATGGCTGTCATAATCCAGTCGTGAAGTTCTGCATCCGGTTTTATCCTTTTCCAGGACGATTCCGCCGCTTTTTTCCCGACCTTCTTCGGATAAGCCTTCCAGAACTCTTCAAATCGTCTCTCCAGGATTGGTTTCTTTGGCTCCGATGGCTTCCCCGCTGGCCCGTCAGTCTCTCCGCCTTGCGGGTTACCCGTAGTGGGTGATAGGTTACCAGTATAAGGTGATAGGTTAACGGTAATAGGCGCGGCTTGTTCTGTGTTTGTCTGGTGCAAGTCTGGTGCTTGCATGGTGCTTTGCTCATCCTCCGCATCATCCGGGGTCGTGGAGTGGTGTACAGGCTTCTTGCTACCTGCTCCGCCGGCCATTTCAACCGTTAGGCTCTCGCTCGGTGGCGGTGGGATTTCGCTCGGCTTTTCCTTTATGTGTGGGTTCTGGTGCTTACTGAAGTTCACCACCTGGATGTATTGCTCTCCGTCTACCGTGTATCTGTATATAAACCCAGCGTCGTGCAATGCCTGAAGCATTTTATCCACGCCGTCGGCATCCACGTCGTCGTATCCTAATAGTGCCTTTTTTATCCTTCTTGGCCTGTCCTGAAGGCGCCCTTCCCTGTCCGCTATGCACCATAACCCTATGAATAAAAGGCGGGTCAATGGTGGAAGGTCGCCGATGATGTCGTTGTCAAAAAATCCAGGTTTAATGCTCCGTGTTCGTGCCATCTTATTTTGCTCACCCCCTTTATCGGCTTGTCAGCAGACGTATACTTCCGCCCCGGTGAGTTTCTGCACCTCTTCTTTGAAACGTATCTCATCGCTGTTGTTGTCGCTCAAATGCAAGAGGTATATTTGCCTCACTTTTCGCAGGTCATTTGCCCTGAGCAAGTCCAGGAAATGCTCCAGGCTCATGTGGCTCTTCATCAATCGCGGCACCAGCTCCAGCGGTATGTATCCTGCGTCCACGCTCCTCTGCAGGCTGTCCTTGTCGTAGTTGCATTCCGCCATGATGTGGGTCAGCCCCTGGAAGCGGTACTTGATGTAATACGTATCCGTGAAATACAAGAGCTTCTCTCCCGTTTCTATCGAGGTAAAGAGGAAACCGAGCGGCTCTGGCGCGTCATGCTCGACGTCGAACGGCAGGACTTGAAATGTTCCGACCGTTATCTCCTCCAGCGCCTTGACGGCGTGTATCCGGTGCCCTGTGAGCTTACAGGCGTCGATTGTGCCCTGTGAGGTATAAATGTCCATCCCGAGCCTTGCAAGCTCCTTGGCGGCTTTACTGTGGTCATTGTGCGCGTGCGACACAAAGCAGCCCCTTATTTGCGTCACCTTAAACTGGCACCCGACCTGTATCGCCTTAATCGGAATTCCCGCGTCCAGCAGTAGGCTGGTCTTACCGTCGCTTATGCGGTAGGCATTTCCTGTGCTGCCGGACGCGAGTACCGTTATCTGCATCAGAAGTTCGGCCCAGTTGGGGTTGTTGCCGCCGGAGCTGCTTCGGCAAGTTTACCTGGATTAATGATCTCGCCGGTCTCGGCATCCACATTGGGTGGTGGTAGCTCTCTTTGCGGCTGCGGCGTTGTATCGATGATGATGGCGTTGGCATTGGCGTCAATTTCCGCCTGGGCCTCCATCTCTGCAAAGCGAGCTTCGCGCATCTTCATGTACTGGTAGTTGTCGTCGATTTTTTTCGGGTCTCTGGGCATGTGCTTGGCGCTGTAAACCTCGCGTTTAATGGTCTTGAGGCACATTTCCTCAAACCATCCCTCCAGCTCGGTTTCAACCTGTTTCCCGTTCTCCCATACCTTGCTCTTGCCGCCCCAGAATTCCGCCGACGCATATTTGGGTTTGCGCTTCTCGATGTCCTTGCGGGTCATAATCACCAGGCGGTTCTTTACAGGGTCGGTGTATTCGATGTAACCGAAGCCGCCGACAACCTCGCCTCTGTCGAAGGCGTTATTAATCTCGAACTCGTACCCTTCGACCTTGTTGTCTTTGCTCTTTTTGATGGGGCGGAATGTGTCTGTCGAGTAGACCAGCTCGATGGTGACCGCCAGCGGTTTCTCTACCGCGTATTTCTCGGCGATATACTGGATGCCGTTGTATCCTGGCATCAGGGTGATGTCGTATTTGTTGGTCTTGTTGTTCTTGAAGGGGATAGGGAAGAGGTGGTTGTCCTGCATCATGTCAAGTCCCATCCTCGCGTAGTGAACTACATCGAGGGCCAGGTCGTTAAGGTTGACGTTCGCCCAGATGACCGGGACGGGGTTATCGTACTTGTGGTCTTTGTTGTTCTCGTTCTTGCGGATTCGCGCTTCCTCCGCCAATTTTAAAGCGCGGTCGATTGCAATGAAGTATCCTTGGATGAGCTGGCGCTGGTAGTCAGTGACCTGGAGTGCTCCGGCCACGTTACTGCCGAACTCCTGAAGTACCCTGTTCGTGAACTTCTCACTCATTGCGAGTTGCTGGTTCTCTGCCGGTTGAAGTTCCGTATCCTTTTGGGTTACGGGTTTCTGTGTGGTTGTTGCCATTGTCTCTTCCTCCTTAGATTTGTTTGATTTGTGTCTTGTACTTTTCCATCAGGGCGCCTGAAAAGCACCCTGATTTGTTGAACCTTTTAACCTTCCATCCGCTGGAGCATTTGTCTGGGTCGCTGCCGTTACCTCCACGTTCACACTCTGAGCAAGCTACCCAGATTCCGCCGCGTTTGTCTTTGAAGCTATGCATTGTCTCCCTCCTGCTTGTCCAGATTTTTGGTTACCTTCTTCATGCCGCCACCTCCGTCCGCAGGGTCTTGTCTTGCTCGGAAACCACCAAGCGGATTACCTGGGTGTCCATTTGTATGAGCCTGGTCACGCTCTCCGCGTTGTCAACAAAGACCGGCATTGTCAGGTTCCAGTGGCGGGAGAGGGTGTCGATAATCTCCAGCCCCGCGTTAATCCTCGCGGCGTTATTGGCGAAGGTGAAGGGCACCATCCGACCATCCTCGGTCGGTATCATGACCTCGCAGTCATCCTTAACACCTCCGTTTAGTTGCTCCTGGAAAAGTCGGAAACGCACGCTCTGGAACTTGCTGTTGATGCGTTCGGTCAAAAGTCCGACCTTTGCCTTGGTGAAAAGCTCGCAAAGGTAGACGCCTTGCTCTATCTCTTCGTACTGCGCTGAGAGGGCCTTTTCGCGCTTTTCCAGCTCTGCGATGCGTTCTTTCTGGGCGGCGGCGATATCAAGGCGAGCTTTAAGCTCCTGCTGCTCCCTGATGGCGCCGTATAGTGCCTGTATGCGGCTTGTTAAGTCCTCAATGATGCTGTTGATGTATTTGCCCTTGTCGCGCTCTTCCTCGCGATACGCGGCAATCTGGGCGGTAATCCTGGCGTATTCCTCGGTACTCTCGAAAGGCGCCGGTGTTTGAAGCTGTCGCTGAAGGGCGGCTATCTGCTGCTCGCAGTCTTCGATGAGCTGCTCATCCTCTTTGATTTGCGCCTTAAGCTCCGCAATCTTGGCATCCTGCTCTGCAATCATCTCCTTGCTGGCTTCTTTCTGCCCCTGGACATTGATGGCTTCCAAGCGGCGGCTCTTCTGAAGATTGAACGCTTCGCGGAGCCTTTGGATGTCCTCTTCCGGCAGCAGCCTGTGGCAAGTTGGGCATGTTTCGTTGGTCTCGTCCCAGGTTTCTGCCTGCACCGCCATGTAGTCGCTAATAAGGCTTTCGCGGTGGGATTTCAGCCGTTCCACAGCCCTCTGCGTCCGCTCCAGGTCGTTTTTTGTGTCCTGCAGGCGGTTCTTTACGGCAATCTGTTCTCTCTTGATGTTATTGATGGCGGTATACGTGCCTTCATTCAGGCTGCTGGTTTTGGTAGCGTATGCTGCCCTGGCCTCTGCCAGCTTGGCGTTTGCTTCTGCTATTTGATTGCGGATAGTGGCCGTAGTAATGTCGCCGTTTATGGCCTGTGCCTTCTCTACTTCAAGCTGGCTTTTCTGCTCTGTGAGTTCCTTTATCTTGCGGTCGATGGCCGCCACGTTTATGCCGGCAGTATCTGGTATTGCCCTCTGGGCTTCGTCGATTCTCCCTGGTATGTCCTGGAGTTGCTTGTTGATATCTGTCTTCTTGGCTGCGGCTATCTTCTTGTACTCGTCGACCGTGTAGTACTGGTTGGTGGTACCGGGCATCAGCAGGAAGCGAGGCAGTTCTTTGAGTTCCGGTGTGCTGTTGATTACGTCATTGTCGGAAACGTCGCCGCAAATCTCCAGGAGTATCCTTCTCCTGGCGTCCCAGGGAAGCTCTTCCGGGAAGTAGTTTGGCATAGTCAGCATCTTCATCTTTTCGGCGTTGCCGCAAAAGGCGAGCAGGGTTGCAGTGTACTCCTTCTCCTTGGTCGGCACTCCGTCGATGTAGAAATCCACGCTGTGCCCGTCGAACTCCTCAGTCGCAGAGCCGCGTTTCTTTTTGTAGTTCTCATGGAAGACCTTCCGCAGTGTAACGATGCGTCCGTCATCCATTCTGAATACCGCCTCTACCGCGTGGTCGAGGTAGTGCAGGTCTCCATCAGGGCCTTTGGTCTTCGGCGTGAAGTTTTTCGCCCCGGTGCTGGCCTTGTCGAAAAGCAGCCAGGTAATTGCATTGAATACTGTTGTCTTGCCTGTGGCATTGTCGCCATAAATGCTGGCACTGTGGCCGTCGAACTTGAACTCTTCCGCTTTTAGGCCCTGGAAGTTTTCAAGCTTCAAGGTTAATAGCTTCATTTGTCATCCTCCTTCTGGTTGGTTTTGCCGTGGGATTGACAAGCTGCTTATCTGGGCGATATAATGTTGGTGTGGTTGGGTCGCCAAATGGGGCGGCCTTTTCTATTGCCACTGCAGCAGCTTGTCTTTGCGCCTGTATCTCCAGGCTCCGTGCTATGGTGTATCGTGAAAATGCCTCCTCTATCACCGCCTCTTCTACCAATTTCCCAAGGTACCAAGGTTCCAGGCGTTTGCCGTTGGCGTCACCCTCCCGGTCGATAATCCGCTGGAGCTTACGCTCGGCTTTCGGCAGGGCCTGGTTCCATTCTTCCTCTGTGAGCTCGCGTCCCAGGAATCTGGCCGCCTCATCCCTTATAAGTTGCTGAATCGCCGTATTCATAGCGCTTCTTCGCCTCGCTTTCCCCTATGAGGCTTGTCCACTCTTTCCTGGCTGTCCAACCGATGTAAATCAAAAGGATTATCGTGGGTAAAACCAGCACCTCGCCGCCGACGGTTCCGGTTCTGCTCTGGAATGTTTCCCAGCCTAGCTTGGCAATGGTAACGGTACAGGCTACTGTCAAAATGAAAACTCCTGCCTGAATTCCGGCTCTTACGCTCCTCTCTAATCGGAGGGGCTTTTTTAATGTCTTGCCTATCATTGCTGGTCACCATCCTCCTTGATTGGCGCCTTTCCGATGATGGTCTTTGCGCGGTCTTTGAAGGGTGCGATTTCCGCCTCCGGTACATTGACCTGGGTCACGATGCCTTTAGCGGTTCCTTCTCTGGCTTCGAGCTCTACGATGTCTCCAGCCGCCACCTCGGTATTGGTGTAGTAGGTGTACTCCCTACCTGCCGGCTCTCCGTTTCTCAGGAAGCGCAGCTTGATGACGTTCGTCTTTACGCTGTTTTCTTGCACTCTTTTTCCTCCTCTCTTTTTGTTTGTTTGGGTTCCTGGTCGCAGTCGCAGCGCTCGCCTGGGTCAAGTCTTGCGCCGCAGATTTGGCATGTCCTGTAATAACTCATCCTCACCCTCCTTTAGTCCATAACTCCCCAGTGGTACTGGATATTGGTTGCCCCGGCAGCTTCGAGCGCCTCTCTGGTTTCGTCCACAAATGCTTCCCAGCTGCAGGAACCTTGCCATTTGCTGGCCGGCGGCATCTTGTACCGCTTGCCCTCGAATTCAAACTCAAATCCTGCGCCGATTACGCAGCTACCCACGTCGCCGTAAGCGTTGGCCTTCTCTGCCCAGGCTGCTTGTATCTCAACCAGAACCTGGGGCACCGTTATTTCCTCGTCGCTGCCGAGCACTCTGCCGCCTCTGAAGTATATAACCTCTGGCTCTGACTCTTCCTCTTCGTCCTCTGCATCCTCTGCGAAGCCCAGCACCATGCCCCACTCGCTAAAAGGCAATGGTGGCCGTCCCACCATGTCCCGCATAGCCTCGTCCATGCCGCACTCGCTGCAGATGTAGACATCAGCATATCTGCTGAGGGCGTTCCTCACCGCCTCCGGCGTCATGCGCTCGTGTCCGCATCTGGGGCAGGGGAAGACATAACCATCGGGGGCGGGATTCTCCTGCAGTGGTCTCAAGCTCTCAACGAGCTTCTTTGCCTGCTGCTCTTCTTGGGTTAGTGTGATGTTCCGCATATTTGCTCCTCCTGTCTTTGAATTGCCGCTATTACGGCGTCTGTTTCGTTGTCTTTGTTAAGAAAATAGAATGGGTTTCTCTGTAGGCTGTCGCCGTTTACGCCGTCATACCGCCCCATGCTGTCGCGGTAAACAATCGGCATGGTGTAGACGCGCTCTCCGATTTCGGCGACGATGCTCTGAACTATCGCCTCAATGTTGTTTGTCACGCTCATGCCGCCCCGGTCGAGGTCGGTTATCACGAGCACCGGTTTTCCCTGGGAGGTATTAATCCGGTAGGTGAAATCGGACTTTTCGGCTCCGTTACGATTGGTTGTCCTGGTGGCCTCCGCCTGAATTGTCGCCCAGCAATCCGGGCCATACCCGCGCTCCACGCTCTTCGGGTCTTTTAGTGGCCGGTTGCATCTTCCGCATGCTATCATCTTGCTTTTCACTCCTTCCTAACTCTCAATTTCCACTAGGTTAAGCCTCTCCAGAAGTCTGGCCGTGCTGTCGATGTCGCCGTAGGTACCAAATGTCAGGTAATAGTTTCCGTCGCGCTCTTCTCTGATGAAGAGCCTCTCAGTCTTGCCCTCGATGTTGCAAACCGCGACCACGTTATCTGTGTGCAGCCTCTTCATCTCCGAGCGCAAAGTCTTTTTGATGACCTCGGCGGTAGGTTTTGTCATCGCATCCCCTCCCCTCCTAAAAATTCAGCCTTGCGAGCCATTATGGCTTCGCTGTACCTGCAACTGGTGATTCCTTTCGCCCAGAGCTTTCTGGCTCCGGTTTCTCCGAATTTATAAGCCATCAGAACCTTGTGCGGGTCGTCATACTTCTCGCTCAATCCTGCGAGAATATGTATTCCTGCGCGTATATTCTGTTCAGCGTCCAGGAAATCGTTGATACCGAGCTCTTCTTGTAGCCGTTTGTGGTTTATCTGGTTGATTTGCATCAGGCCGTAGTCCCTTGTCTTGCTGATTGTCTTCTCGCGGTAGTCGCTCTCACGCTGCATTACCGCCAGCACCATCTCGTAATCCAGGCCATTCTCCGCGCAAAGGTTGAAGGTGTATTCTTGAAGCTCGTCCGCAAGCGGGATGTTGTAATACCTGACCTTCGATGCCTTATCCGATTTGCTGCCTGGCTCTGGCACCAGGCTTGTCCACTGCCTTGTTGCTGCTGGCGATGGTTCCGTTGTTGCTGGTTCTGTCACTCCATCGTTTAGCTCTGCTCCGACCACCATCAATAAGGCAATTATCAAAACGAGCACCGTGGCCTGTTTGAAATATCTCATCCCCTCCCTCCTTGCTCTATTAATAAAGGCGCTCCTCAACGTAGCGGCGAGGTACTCTGCCGGCAACGACAATCTTCCCCTTTTTCTTTAGCTCGTTATTTAATTGGCGCATAATCTTGTAGGCATGGCTTTGAGAACATTGGAGCATTTCCGCTATATCTTCAACTCGGAGGAACCTTTTCTGTTCCGCTTGTTTTTGCATCATCACTCCTCCTTACTTCAAGTTCTTCTCTGCCCAAAGCCGGAGCTCTTGGCTGTGTCTTACTATTGCGTCTAAAGCCTCCAGCACTTCATTCAGCTTCGGTTTCTCGCGCTCGGAAATAATACCGTCTGCCGCGATATCAATCAGCGCGTCTTTAATGCCGGTCATATTGCGCAATGTTGCCAGTAGCTTGATTGTTAGTCGGTCAAGCTCTGCGACCTCCAATTTGTGAACTGTGCCTTCTCCGATTGGGCATTCATGCGTGCAGTAGTAGTTTTTTAATTCCGGTGCGTTATAAAGGTCTGCCATCAGCACAACCTTGTCTACCGGCACCACTTTTGTGTTTCCTAGCTCGTAGTCTGCTAGCGATGAAACCGAAACCCCCAGCAATTCGGCTGCGCCTTCCCTGCTGTTTAGTTTGTCGTTGTATTTTGCCGCCTCTTTTCTGCAGCGGCAGTAGATGTTGTCCATCGCTTTCGTCGGGTTGGTTCCCATTTATCTCTCTCACCTCCTGGGAATATAATGGGAATATGGAGGCAGGGCGTCTCAGTCTTGGGGTTTATGCGGCTGTAAATTCTCAATTTTTGAGAATTCATTGGTAAAAAAAATCGCCGGGCTGACCTCGTAGCCGACCACGCAAAGTTCCACGAACTCGTCGGCTGTCAACCGGATTCCGCCGGTTTCCAATGCGCTTATTCTCTGGATTGACTTTCCGGTCTTCCTGGCGATGTGTGTTTGCGTAATGCCCTTGCTCTCACGGTATTCGCGGAGCCGTTGGTAGACTGGCTTCATTATCGCATCCTCCTTTCGTCATTTCTCACTTTTTGAGAAACTGTAAGCTTATTATAATGCTCGTTTTCCGAGAAGTCAATATACTTTTCTATTTTTTTGAGATTTTTGTTCTCAGATACTGCGAATTTGGATATAATTCTTTAATGGAGGTGTTTGCGTTGCTCACTTTTGGAGAACGTCTACGGATGGCTCGGGAGAGAAAAGGTCTGTCCCAGCTGGACGTTTATAGGGCCATAAAACTAAGTAATAAATCCCTGTCGCGGTACGAAAACAATGCCACGACACCAGATCCCGAGACAGTGAAGTCTCTTATTCAGCTTTATGATGTATCGGCTGATTTCATCCTGGGCCTGTCGGACGAGATGGGGCACGCTTCTCCTCCGTCTTGCACCTCGAAATCAAAGCCGAAAATTGCAGACGTGCTCTCCTCCAGGGATACCGAGTTGCTTGAAAAGCTCGATAGCCTCTCTCCCGAAGCCAAAGAAAAGGCCGCTGAATATATCGAGATGTTGAAAACGCTTCAGGAGGTCAAGGAGAGTAAGTCCAATGAAAACATTATCGATTTTAAAGAGAAAGCCTAAAGCGCGAGCTGCGCCGGCATTTTGTATTCTGGGGTTGAGGGGAATTGGGGTGGTTTTGTGAAGAAAAATTACTATAAAGTCTGGTCTTCCTCCCTTGATGGGTTCAGTTGCTCTCTTTGCGCCAAGCTGGAGGGGATGACAGTAAGATATGACAAACCGTTTATAATCGCAGGGCGCTCCGTCATGGCGCCACCGCTGCATGATGGCTGCCGGTGCGCTGTTCTGTATGAGAAGAGCCCAAAGCCGCAGCTCCGCCGCGATTATGAAACTTTTTTATCGTATGCGCAAATCGCCAATGATTCCGATGTTTTCAGCGCGGTTGTCAATAGCTATTTTGCAGCTCTCTACTTTCTGGAGCGCTTGGCGGATGCTTCTCCCAGTGATTTAAAGATGGCGAGATTGTCGGTCGAAGGTGGCACATCTCTGCGCCAGCAGTTGCGTAACATCCAAAATCATCAGGATGAGATTTTTAATGCCGCGATAAAGCGGGCCTATGACCGCGAATGTCACGAGGCCAAGTCCTTAAAAACCGAGCGCGGGCGCAATGCCCGCATGGAGCGTTTCCTTCAGGGGATTATTGCGACGCAGGCGCTTTCGCCTGCAAACCATGAATACTTGCGTGAACTACATAAAAAAGCAGTTAAAGGATGGTGATATTATGCCTACATTAATTGGTCTGTCCGGGCTTTTTGGATTTGTGGTCTGCCTGGTCATTTTCATAATTGCTGCGATAAGAAAAAAGCCAAAGAAAACCGGGGTCATAGGGATGGCCGTGTGTTTTGCTCTCTTTGTTGTCGGCTTGGCAATAACTCCACCCCGCCCTGAATCGCCGGCTGATAAAAAGGAGCCTATAGCGGCTATGGCTGAAAGTTCCAAGCCAGAGCCGGAGGCCAGCGAGCCTGCTTCTTCAAGGCCTACCGAAACTCCACAGCCTACGCCCACTCCTTCTGAAACACCGGAGCCAGCGCCAAAAGCAAGCGATCCTCCTGCGAGCGAGCAGGTTCAATCCGAGAAAAAAGAAATACAAGTTGACTTTTCAGGAAAAATAGAACCTACCCTGCTCTCTGTTGGCGACAAGCTTGTTTTTACTCTGATAGTAAAAAATCTATCCAAGGAGACGCTTAAAGGTTTTTCTGTTTATGGTGATGGTAAATGGGGGGATTTCACCATCGCGAACGTCATGCCTTCCGCTTCTTATGAAAAAGGGATATTAGGATGGAATTTTAATAGCTCATTAGAGGTGCCTTCGAACGAGCAGCGTGCTCTCAATATTATTCTTTATCCTAACAAAGCAGGTAATTACGAGTTCTCTTTTATTCCAAAAGCTGCGGACGGTTCGCGCCTTGTTGACGCCAACGGCGAGTCTATCGTCATCGGCGGTAAGGTCGGGGTAATCAGCAAATGAGCAAGTTTCAAAGCATGTAAAAACTAGCCCCGCCATTATCTGGTCGGGGCTTTTATGAAGGGAGGTGTGTTTTTGCCTGCGTATAAATATAAAACAAAAAGTGGCGCCACAAAATGGTATGCGGCCTTCTGGTATACTGACTGGACGGGTAAGAAACGGAAAAAGAAAAAAGAGGGCTTCGACAAAAAAGGGGATGCGCAGGCATTTGAGCGTGAATTCCTTCTCAAAAATAGCCGCAGCTGTGATATGTCTTTCGCATCCCTGGTCGAGCTCTACCGGGCCGACGCGGAGCATCGTGTTCGTGAGGGGACACAGGAGACGCAGGACAGCATAATCGACAAATGGCTGCTTCCGTACTTCGGTGAGCTTCAGGTCAACGAAATTGACGCAGTGACAATCCGCACCTGGCAGAACGAGGTCATGTCCGCTGTCAATCCCCGCACCGGAAAAAAGTACGCCGAGACGTATATCCGTACCATTAACAGCCGCCTCTCGGCTATCTTCAATTATGCGGTTATGTTCTATAACTTGAAAGCCAATCCGTGCCGTCCTGCTGGTTATATGGGAAAGAAAAAGGCAGGGAAGATGAAGTTCTGGACGCTGGATGAGTTCAATCTGGCAATGGCGCAGGTATCAAACTGGAGCTTTCGGGTCGCCTTTCAGATCATGTACTGGCTCGGTCTCCGGGAGGGTGAATGTCTCGCCCTGCAGCCTGCCGATATTCTTCCGTCGAAGGTTGCCCGCATAGAAAAAACGCACCACCGGCGGAAAGGGAAGGACAAAAACGGGCCACCCAAAACTGACAACAGCTACCGGGATACATCAATGCCGGATTTCCTCTATGATGAAGTTCTCCGGTATATCGGCGCTCTGTACGATATTCAGGAGCACGACCGGATTTTCTACTTCCAAAAAGGCACCCTTGGGCGCGCGCTCACTGAAGCTGCTAAAGCGGCTGGCGTGAAGCGTATCCGTGTCCACGACCTCCGGCACTCACACGCTGCCCTGCTGGTCGAGCTTGGTTATAGCATTGTTGCCGTGGCAGAGCGTCTGGGTGACACGGTGGAGGTCGCCATGTCCACCTATTCCCATCTGTATCCAAACAAAATGGAGGCGATTGCCGCCGATTTGAACCGGCAGGGCGAGGTAAAAAACGAAGCTCCCGATTCTGTCGTTTCGGAGCTCGAAAAGGTGGTAAAGGAGCATAAAAATTGAAAACGGTACGCTTTCGGTACGCTTTGATAAAAAACAAGACCGGAAATCCAGTATTTAAGCTGGTTTCCGGTCTTTATGTTGTCACTCCCACTCGATGGTGGACGGTGGCTTGCTGGTCACGTCGTAAACAAAACGGTTGACATGCGGCACCTCGTTTACGACCCGGCTGGAGATACGGGCCAGGGCATCATAGGGGAAGCGGTACCAGTCCGCCGTCATGCCATCCTGGCTGGTCACCGCCCGCAGCACCACCGTGTAAGCGTAAGTGCGCTGGTCACCCATAACTCCCACGGAGCGGAGGTCGGGCAGTACGGCAAAAGCCTGCCAGATTTCGCGGTAAAGGCCCGCGCGCTTGATTTCCTCCACCACGATGGCGTCGGCTTCACGCAGGATGGCCAGCTTCTCTTCGGTAACCTCGCCCAGGACCCTGATGGCCAGACCCGGTCCCGGGAAGGGGTGGCGCCAGACAATCTCCTTCGGCAATCCCAGCTCCTCGCCCACCCTCCGGACCTCGTCTTTAAACAGGTGGTTCAGCGGCTCAATAAGCCTGAACTTCATATCCTCAGGCAGGCCGCCCACGTTATGGTGCGACTTGATCACCGCCGCCGTGGCGGTACCGCTCTCAATCACATCGGTGTAGAGCGTCCCCTGGACCAGGTAGTCTACCCGCCCCAGCTTCGACGCCTCCCGTTCAAAAACCCGGATGAATTTCTCACCGATGATTTTCCGTTTGCGCTCCGGGTCGGTAACGCCTTTCAGTTCGCTAAGAAACTCGGCAGAAGCGTCCACTTTTATCACTTTCATGCCGAATTTTCCGGTAAAGGTCTCCATGACCTGCTCCGCTTCTCCTTTGCGCAGCAGCCCATGGTCCACAAAAATACAGACCAAACGGTCCCCTATCGCACGGTGTACCAGGGTGGCCGAGACCGAGGAGTCTACCCCACCGGAGAGACCGCAGACCACCTGTTCATCAGGTCCTACCCTCTCCCGTATTTCCCGTACCGTCGCTTCGATAAAAGACCCCATATTCCAGTCGCCCCGCAGGCCAGAGATGCCAAAAAGGAAATTCTTCAGCATATCAGTGCCCCGTGGTGTATGAATAACCTCAGGGTGGAACTGTACCGCATACAGTTTTCTATCTTCATCCGCCATGGCTGCCACCGGCGTATTGGCGGTGACAGCAGTAACCTTAAAGCCGGGCGGCGGTGACACCACAAAATCACCGTGGCTCATCCAGACCGTCATATCCCGCTCCATACCCGCAAACAACCCATCCTGCTCCCGGATGGCAAGCTCGGTCTTTCCGTACTCCCGGCGCACCGCCGGCTTGGTTTCACCGCCCAGGTCTTTGGCCATCAGCTGCATACCGTAGCAGATACCAAGAATTGGAATGCCCAGTTCATAAACCGCCTGATCCACCGCCGGCACCCCGTCGCCGTAAACACTGGCGGCACCGCCAGAAAAAATCAACGCCCTTGGTTTCAGCGCCAAAACACGCTCCAGCGGCGTACTGTATGGCAATATTTCACAATAAACATTCAGTTCCCGGACCCGGCGGGCTATCAACTGCGTATACTGCCCGCCAAAATCCAGCACCAACACCATTTCCTGCTCCAAATTCCTCCACCTCCCGCAGGTAAAGTTCGTTTTCAGCCCTGATATTTCCTGCGCCATCGACAAAAAATTTCAGAGTGAAGTGTCAGGGGGACGGGGGAGGTGACACCCAGGGAAGGGGGTTCAGGCGCAGGCAATAATAGCCTTCCGATTTTGGGGGAAAATTTGCAAAAGGAATGTGTCAGGGGGACGGGGGAGGTGACACTATTTACCTGCAAAAAGTTCACACTGTGTCCCTCCTGCTTTTACGGAGAACCTGCCTCAACCTGCGGGCAGGTTGCCGGCCCGGCCCTGGCCGAAGCAATACAGCGCCAGGTTATGGTAACAATAACAACTATGCCGCCGATAATGGCATAAAAACCGGGCACCTCTCCGATTACCAGCAGCACCCAGACAGGATTGAGAATGGGTTCCACCACCGGCACCAAAATAGCCTCCAGGGCGGTAACGTGCCTGATAGCCGCCACGTAGAAAAGATAGGACAGGCCAAGCTGGAACAAACCAAGGAATGTAAGGCCGGCAAGCCCCGTCATACCGGGAGACGTGCCAAACATGAAGGGGAGACCGACAATAAAGGTAAGCACATTACCGTAGAGAACAGACTCCAAAGGAGAGCCTTCTTTCTGCAGGCGCAGGAGTATGACCAGGGTAGCAAAACATATACCACTGAGGATGGCAAAGAGATTGCCCAGCATGTCGCCGGGGCTCAGGTCATCCAGGAAAAAGAGGGCCATACCGGCCACCACAATTATTACCACAAACCAGTCTGCTCTTTTGGTCCGCTCTTTTAAAAGCCAGGCGCCCAGTACCGCCACGTAAATGGGAGCGGTATACTGAAGCAGAATGGCGTTGGCAGCTGTAGTCATCTTGGTAGCCACCACAAAAGTGATAACAGTGCCAGCGTAAGCCACAGCACCCCCTGCCAGTAACCACGACCACTTGGTTTGCTTTTTTCCCCTGACGGCATAAAAAAGCAGTGCAGCGATGGCGCTGCGGCCCCCCGCGATGGCCACCGGCGGCCAGGGTACCAGCTTAATCAGTAGTCCTCCCAGGCTCCACAATATGGCGGCAGCTAAAAGCAGGCCCAGTGCTTTGGGCCTGCTCATTTCTTTGGCATTAAGCAGTCCCCTCATGCTCCAGCTCCCTGTAATTAATAAAGGCTGTTTTTTCTATTTGATTATATACGTATGTACCCGGTTGATTCAAGAGCGTTATCTTTCTTGTTCTTACTGCGACTCTTTAACCTGTCCAGTTTGCGGGAAATCTCCCTCAGTGTACTGTCGATGGAATGAATTATTAATCAGTCTTATCAGGTATCTGGAATTTACTCCGCCTTCTTTACAGGCTGCCTTATTATTGTTTTCAGTTTTTCCGGCGCCATAAGGCGCGGATTACTCAGGTAAATCTCGTGATGTTTGCCGGCAGGTGTGTAACCGCTGTCCATGATAAACCTGTGGAGACCAGCCACGGTGGGGCCCTCTTCCGCATATGGGCCCACATGCATAACCTGCGCGGACAGCCCTTCGTCATAAGATGATAACCTGAGCGAATCCAGGCCGGGCAACCCTTTCTTTTTTTTGACCTGGCTGATGGCGGCATCAACCATTTCCTGGGAAATAAAATGAGGCTGCATTATCATGATGGTCCACTGCCAAAGGTCTTTTTTATCCAGGGAGAATGCCGACCAGTCATCGGTCCACCACAACCCCTCCAGCGGCATAACGGCATAGTCCGGCTCCTGCTCTCCTTTTTTAACCATAAACTTCAGGGTGTACGATACGCTAAAGAGGGTTTCCGTCAGCTCCTGAAACCTGGGAGAGGTATTTGGGTTGCCCTCTCCGTCCGCCATCAGGAAGTTCATGACGGGCACCTGCAGGATTACCGGTTCCTTTACAGGGGCGTTGTAGAGATTTTTTAGCTCTTTCCTCAGGTCGGCTTTCATGCTTCTCCCCCCGCCTTTTACAAAAATTTTTCTGAGACTGTTTTTACAAAATATTTAAGATCAGGGATACCGCGGCGCAATACCCGGTAAACGATTTCCGAATCAAGCCGTGCGTAGTCATGGACAATTACGTTACGAAACCCGGCCAGACCGGTAAAGTTCTCTGTTGCCTTATCTGTCAGTATCCCGTTTTCCGCCAGAATGATAAATATATCCCGGTTTTTTTCCGGTTCTCTTAGCTTTAAATCGGAAATAAGGTGGCTGCCGATATCCAGACAGGCTTCAATTGCCAGTTGCAGGGTCCTTTCTATAAAGCGTCGCTTTACTTTATCGCGTAAATACTCTTCTACCGGGATTTCCTGGGCTTCTTCCAGGTCAGTTATGTATTCAGCCAAAAGTGACAGCCTGCTTTTCAGTATCTCTTTATCAACCATAGTGAGCAGCCCCCTCGCCCACTCCGTTTATGAGAACATCCGTCCGCCTTTCCAGGTGTCTTTGCAGGTCAAAATACTCCCGGCGGGAGGCCACTTCAAAACTAACTCTCTGTTTTGGCTCTCTTTCCATAATAAGCTGTTTCTGCCTCAGAACCCGGTGCTGCAGTGAAACCGGTGCTGTTGCCACATCTACGATATCCACTTCTATACCCAGGGCATCCGATAGTAAATCGGAGATTTTAAGGCGCAGGTTAAAGCGCTCCATTTTATCCAGTTCCGGGTTGAAATAAACAGCAATATCGGCATCACTGTGCCGGTTGGCCTTACCGACGGCATATGAACCAAACAGATAGGCAAAAAAGATCCGCGGTTCCTCTTTTAGTATTTCCGCAGATTTTTTGATAATTTCAGCCATGGTTAAACCCGTCTCCATATGTTTCCACCTGCCCTCTACCTGGATTATACATGCTGCGGGTATAATTGACAAGAAACGGCCACTAACAAGGGACGGGGGAGATGACACGTGACGTGCCACCTCCCCCGTCCCCTTGACACGGGTGTTTTGATTTACATGGGGGGCATGCCGGGAGGCATACCGCCGCCGCCTTTGTTCTCTTCAGGCTTTTCTGCCACCACTGCTTCGGTAGTGAGGAACATGGCCGCAATGCTGGCGGCGTTTTGCAGGGCAGTGCGGGCAACTTTGGCCGGGTCGACAATACCGGCTTCAATCATGTTGACGTATTCGTTGGTCAGGGCGTTGAAACCGATGCCAAAAGGCTCTTCCTTTACACGGGCTACTACCACGGAACCTTCCATACCTGCGTTGGCAGCAATCTGGCGCACCGGTTCTTCCAAGGCACGGCGGATGATCTGTACGCCGGTAAGCTCGTCACCATAGGCTTCGATGGCATCCAGGGCGGGCAGCAGGTCGACAAAGACGGTTCCGCCGCCGGATACCAATCCTTCTTCCACCGCGGCACGGGTGGCGTTGAGGGCGTCTTCAATGCGCAGTTTTTTCTCTTTCATTTCGGTTTCGGTGGCGGCGCCCACTTCAATGACGGCCACACCTCCGGCCAGCTTGGCCAGGCGCTCCTGCAACTTTTCCTTGTCAAACTCTGAGGTGGTTTCTTCGATCTGTACGCGGATCTGAGCGATGCGCTTTTGGATTTCCGCGGTGTCACCGGCTCCGTCCACAACGATAGTCTCTTCCTTGCTCACACGGACCTGGCGGGCGCGGCCCAGCATATCCATGGTGACATTCTTCATATCAATGCCCAAGTCTTCGGAGATGACCTGGCCGCCGGTGAGGATGGCAAGGTCCTGTAGCATGGCCTTGCGCCGGTCGCCAAAGCCCGGGGCTTTCACGGCCACGCAGGTGAAAGTGCCGCGCAGCTTGTTTACCACCAGGGTGGCCAGTGCCTCGCCTTCCACGTCTTCAGCTACCAGGAGCAGGGGTTTACCGGACTGGACCACTTTTTCCAGGATGGGGAGAATATCGTGGATGTTGCCGATTTTACGATCGGTCATCATAACGTAAGGCTCATCCAGGACTGCTTCCATTTTCTCGGCATCAGTTATCATGTAAGGGGAGATATAGCCACGGTCAAACTGCATGCCTTCCACCACTTTAAGGTCGGTGGTGAAGCCTTTGGACTCCTCAACGGTGATAACACCGTCCTTGCCCACTTTTTCCATGGCTTCGGCGATCAGCTTGCCGATTTCTTCGTCGGAGGCGGAGATGGAGGCTACCTGGGCGATGGCATCCTTGGAATCTACCGGCTGGCTCTGCTTTTTGATTTCTTCCACCACTACCTTAACGGCCTTTTCGATGCCTCGCTTGATGGCCATGGGGTTGGCGCCGGCGGTAACGTTTTTGATGCCTTCACGGATGATGGCCTGGGCCAGCAGGGTGGCGGTGGTGGTGCCGTCGCCGGCCACATCCTGGGTCTTGGTGGCTACTTCTTTTACCAGTTGGGCACCCATATTCTCAAAATGGTCTTCCAGCTCAATTTCACGGGCAATGGTAACGCCGTCATTGGTGATCAGGGGGCTCCCGAATTTCTTGTCCAGTACCACGTTACGCCCTTTGGGACCCAGTGTGACCTTTACAGTGTCAGCCAGGGCGTTGACTCCTCTTTCCAGCGCCCGGCGCGCATCTTCTCGGAACATGATTTCTTTTGCCATTTATTCAAAACCTCCCTTATTATTTTTTGTGGTATAATCAGACCAGTTTGCCCAGGATGTCATCCTGGCGCATGATCAGGTATTCCTGGCCGTCAATTTTTACTTCAGTACCGGCATATTTGGAGAAGAGGACGCGGTCGCCGGCTTTCAGGTCCATTTCCACCCGGACACCGGTATCCAGCAGCTTGCCGGTGCCTACAGCCACTACCTCACCTTCCTGGGGCTTTTCCTTGGCTTTGTCGGGGAGTACGATGCCGCTGGCCGTTTTCTCTTCGGCCTCCAACACCTTAATCACTACACGGTCAGCCAGGGGTTGAATCTTCATTTAAAAACCTCCTTTGAAAGTTGATTATTGTTATTAGCACTCACTTTGTGCGAGTGCTAATTTTTACACTTGATATGTTATATAAAAACAGGTTTGAAAGCAAATCCGCTGTCACCAAAATATTTGCAAATTTACGTATATATCCCGGAATATCTAAATTTATTGTTTATTTTCTTTAAATATCTTTATTTTCCATTGGGGGGAACAACAGTTATAATATCCAGCCGGCCTGCTCTTTATACGTCGTTTTTCCGCAGTCCGGCACATTCATTTGCCTGTCCGCACAGGGTTTCCAGGGCGTGCCGCAGCGCTGGCAGCACTACCCCCAGGTTCTCCCTTACCGCCCGCGGGCTGCCGGGCAGGTTTATAATCAGTGTCTGGCGGCGGACACCGCTGACCGCCCGGGAGAGCATGGCATGAGGGGTTTTTTGCAAGCCAAAGGCCCTCATGGCCTCCGGTATACCGGGGACCTGCTTTTCAATCACCGCCAGGGTGGCTTCCGGTGTGTAGTCGCGGGGACCAAGGCCGGTACCACCGGTGGTAAGCACCAGGTTAACCCTCAGGTTGTCACAGTATTCAACCAGCTTGTCGCGGAGCAATGTGGTATCATCGGGCACTATATCGTATATAATGACCTCGCCGCCTGCTTCCTGCACCATTTCCTTTATAATCTGGCCGCTTTCATCAGGCCGCTCGCCGCGTGAGCCTTTGTCGCTGGCCGTGAGTACGGCCACGGTAAACTTTTGCATCCTTTAATTCTCCTTTGTCCGGTAAACTATTTCACCGGTCTTTTCGGTATGGTAACCGCCCAACGCCTGGACCGACTGTTTAAATTCGTCCAAGCGGGCTGTGGTGAGCAAGCGGGCTACCGCTTCCTCTTGCAGGAAAGCCAGTGGCACGGCCAAGTCAAAGCGCTCTTTCTCCAGCGGCACAAAGTCCAGGCCCATGGCACGGGCAGCGGCCAGAACACCCAGACCGGTATCAGCGGAGCCGGCGGCTACTGCCGCTGCCACCGCCAGGTGGGTAAACTCTTCCCGGTGGTAGCCGTTAACCTGTTCGGTCCTGATACCCAGCTCCCGCAGGCGGGCGTCCAGCAGCAGGCGTGTACCTGCGCCACGTTGGCGGTTAACGAATGATACGTCGTCACGGGCCAGGTCGGCAAAACCGGTTATCCTCTTAGGGTTGCCAGGCGCCACCATCAGCCCCTGCTCTCTCTCTACCAGGGTGATCAGCGCCAGCGGTAAGCCGGGCAGGAATTTCTCCAGGTAGGGGATGTTATACTCTCCCGTTTTTTCATCCAGCAGGTGGATGCCGGCCAGGTGAGCTTCTCCCCTTTTCAGCGCCATAATGCCGCCGGTGCTGCCTACATGGGCCGAGGACAGAGAATACCCGGGATACTTACGGCGCAGCAGGTCGTCCAGCAAGTCCAGGGTCAGATCGTGGCTGCCGATGCAGACCACGCTACGGTCTATTTCCTCCCGCTTTCTAAGCAATTCCACCGTAACTTCCTCTCCCGGCAGGAGACCCTCTTTGGCCAGGGGGATGCGCACAATACCGTCGGCCCGCACCAACGAGGTAATAACCCCGGAACCGCGGGCCAGCGGTGTTGCCACGTAGCGGCCGCCCACCAGGCCCACCTTCACCCGCACCCATTCCTCGGCAGCAAGGGTGGAAGCCAGTTGGCGCGAAAAATGTGCCCGGAGAACAGGTCGCTCTGGTTCAGCAATCCCCTGCAGTTTACAGAGCAGGGGGCGCAGGAACAGCTCCAGCGCCACCACCGCAGACACCGGGTAACCGGGCACCCCGATTACAGGTTTGTCCCGCACCGCACCCAGAATCACCGGTTTGCCCGGCCTTACCGCCACGCCATGCACCAGGAGCTCGCCAAGGTTGGCCACCACTTCGGCGGTGTAATCACGGCGGCCGGCGGACGAACCGGCGTTCACCAGCACCACGTCGCATTCAGCGGCGGCGGCACTTACCGCTTCCCGGATCAGGTCATAGTCGTCCCTGACGATGTCCCACCGCACCGCTTCGCCTCCCCACTCTGCCACCAGGGCGGCAAAAACGGTGGAATTGTACTCGATAATCTGCCCCGGGCCAGGTTTTCTTCCCGGCTCCACCAATTCGTTGCCGGTGGGAATAACAGCCACCCGCGGCCTTTTAACGACCGGAACGGCGGATACTCCGCCGGCCAGCAGCGCGCCGGCATCCACGCCGCGCAGCCGGTGGCCGGCAGGTAAAATCATTTCCGTGGCCACAATGTCTTCGCCAATGGGTCGCACATGCTGCCAGGGAGGCACTGGAGCGGTAATTTCCACCTCATCGCCCAGTTCGGCCAGCTCTTCGGCCATGATAACGGCATCAAACCCATCGGGCAGAAGGCTGCCGGTGTCAATGGGTATGGCCTGTTCATCCAGTTTCAGGCGTTTGGGCGTGGTTTCCCCGGCCCCCACCGTCTCGCGGGACCGTACCACCACACCGTCCATGGCCGCGGCGTGATAATGAGGTGACGAAAGGACGGCAAAAACAGCCCGGGATGTTACACGGCCTGTTGCTTCGGTAACCGCTGTAATCTCCTCTCCCGGCGCCGGCCACTGACGGCAAAGGAACCGCTCCCTGGCCTCTTCCACCGGGGTGTTGTGCAGGTAGCGCCGCCGTTTCTCTTTCATAAAGCAACACCTCTTGTCAGATGAGTATGACTTCAAGCTTCTCCCCCCGCTCGGCCCCTTCGCTGTTCTGCGGGAGGCGCAGTAGCGCGTCTCCACGCACCACCGTGGCAAGGAGGCCGGCCTGACCCAGCAGGGGGGTGGCCCACAGTTCCCCGTCCTTATTGTAGAGTACAGCCCGTACGTAATCTTCGCGCCCGCCCGCCGAGGACAGGTTCCGGTCGGTCCTGGCCCAGAGCAGTGGCTGCTCTTCGCTCCCTCCCTGCAGCTTAAGGAGCAGTGGCCGTACAAAGAGCAGGAAGCCCACCATGGCCGACGTGGGGTTGCCGGAAAGGCCAAAATACGGGCAGCCGTCCACCAGCCCGTAAATCAGAGGTTTACCCGGACGCATGGAGACGCCGTGAAAAAGGACACCGGGCTTGCCCATGGCGTTAATGGCAGCGGCGGTATGGTCCCTGGCGCCGGCGGAACTGCCGCCGGACAAAATAACACAGTCATATCCTCGGGCTTTACCCAGAACAGCTACCAGGTCGTCGTACCTGTCCCGGACTATGCCAAGCGGCTCTGCAACAGCGCCGGTACGAGTTGCCAGGGCAGCCAGCAGGCAAGAGTTTACGTCCCTGACCTGGCCCGGACCCGGTTCCAGCTCCGGGGGAACCAGCTCATCGCCGGTGGAGATAACAGCCACCCTGGGCCTGGCTGCCACTGCCACCTCCGTTACGCCCATAGCCGCCAGCACCCCTATATCCTGGGGGCGCAGGCGGTGTCCGGCGGGAAGAACAACCTCCCCGGCCTTAAAATCTTCGCCCCTGGCGATGGTGTTTTCGCCGGGAGCAACGGCACGGTGGACGGCAACGGTGTCAGCACCCAAAACCTCAGTGTATTCCACCATTACCACCGCATCACTGCCCACAGGCAGCATACCACCGGTGGCGATGGGCATGGCCTCTCCCCCCTGCAGCGGCACAACCGGGGCCTGTCCCATGGAAACCTCACCCACCACCGTAAGCAAAGCAGGCTGCGCCTCGGAGGCGCCGAAAGTATCGGCGGCCGCCACGGCATAGCCGTCCATGGTAGAGCGGGCAAACGGAGGGAGGTCGGTGGAGGCCGTTACCGGCCGGGCCAGGAATCTGCCGTCAGCGGCGGAGAGCGGCAGTATTTCCGCCCCCGTCACGCTTAATGTCCCTTTCAGTATTTTTTCCCGGGCCGCCGTTACACTGAGCACCGTCAACATAACTAAAAACAACCCAGCTGGCAGCCGATAATTTTGATTTTCTCTTCATCGCAGGCTTGCCCGATTTGCCTGAGTTTAACATTGTGCTCCCGGGCAATGGCATGCGCCCGCGCACAGGACAGCTTTCCGTCCTCCAAATTGGTGCGTATAATTTTTACCAGCTCACTTTTTTCCATTGCAATACACCCCCAGGTTATCTTACCACATGTTGCCTGAAAATAAAATGGCAGGGCTTATCTGAGACAGCGTCTCCGGATTGACAGCGGTTTTTCGGTGCATCATAATTAATGGTAAGAAAAGGAGGTGGGTCAGATTCCCCGCTACAGCCATTTCCGCCGCTACCGCCAGGTGATAAAGAGCGTGGCTCGCCATGGTTTCGGCCACCTTCTTTCGCAGCTTGGCCTGGTTAACCTGCTGCCGTCAGCCAGGCGGGCGCGTCGCGAGGAAAGAGCTCTGCTGCGCTTTTCTTTCGCCCAGCGCCTGCGCCTGTTACTGGAAGAGCTGGGGCCCACCTTTGTCAAGTTTGGCCAGATCCTGTCCACCCGCCCTGATCTGATGCCACGGGACGTTCTGGAAGAGCTCTCCCGCCTCCAGGATAATGTCCCGCCTTTCGATTTCTCCTTTGTAAGGGGAACCATAGAGGAAACCCTGGGCCGGCCGCTCTCTGAACTCTTTTCTTCTTTTGAAGAGGAACCACTGGCTGCCGCCTCTATCGGCCAGGTCCACCGCGCCGTCCTGCCCGGCGGCGACAAGGTGGTGGTCAAGGTGCGCCGGCCAGGTATTGTCTCGCAAATGGAAACCGACCTTGAGATACTGCTTGATATGGCCCGCCTGGCGGAACGCCATACAGCCTGGGGCCGGGTTTACCGGGTAAAGGACGTGGTGCAGGAGCTGTCACGCGCTATCCGCCAGGAACTGGATTACCTGAACGAAGCGGAAAACGCCCGCTTGTTCCGTGAGAATTTCCGGAACAGGCGGGATGTAATCATACCCAAAGTATACTGGGAGGTCTGTGCCTCCTCAGTCCTGACCATGGAAGAGGTAGAGGGCATCAAGCTTAACCGGCCGGAAGAACTTGTCGCCGCGGGACATAACTTGCCTGACCTGGCCCGCCGCCTGGTGGATATCACCTTCGTCCAGGTTTTCGACCACGGTTTTTTTCACGCCGATCCCCACCCAGGCAATCTGGCCCTTAACAGTCACAGCCAGCTGGTGTTGATGGACTTTGGAATCGCTGGTCGTCTAAAAAAAGAAAACAGGAGACAGTTTGTCCTGTTTCTGCTGGGACTGGTTAACCGCAACCCGCGCCAGGTTGTCCGCGCCGTCTCCAACATGGGTGTACTGACCCGCCCTGTCGACCGCAGGGCGCTCCGCCGCGACGTTGAACGACTCCTTGACCGCTACCTGGACGCCCCGCTGCACAAGGTGGAACTGGGCAAGGCGGTACGCGAGATTTTCGCCCTGGCTTTCGAATACAGTATCCGGCTGCCCTCCGAATTTGCTCTCCTGGGTAAAGCCATTATGACCCTGGAAGGAGTTATCGAAAGACTGGCAGCAGATCTGAAGCTGACGGAACTGCTGCGCCCGTACGCCGGCAGGCTTGTGCGCGAACACCTCTCACCTGCTTCACTCTCCGAGGCGGCGGCAGAACAATTGCAGGAGACAGCTGATTTTCTCACCTCCCTGCCCCGCCGTTTTAATGAAGCGCTGGACCGCTTCGAAACCGATGGGATACCCCTGCAGCTGAACTATCCCGATCTGGAAAAGGCCATTTCCCACCTGGACCGCCTGGGTAACCGCCTCACTTTCAGCATTGTCCTGCTCTCCTTCAGCATTATCATGGCCGGGTTGGTTGTCGGTTCCGGGCTGGTGGCGGGAATCACCGGAGAATCGCTGCTCTGGCGCCTGCCCATAATTGAGGTGGGTTTTGCCTTGGCCGGCGTAATGGCCGTCTGGTTGTTGCTGGCTATCATCCGCAGCGGTAAACTTTGATTATTGTGACTGGCGGCGCAATTGCGCAATAAGGGCTTGACATTTTTTGGCTTGTGGTATATTATAACCACAGAACATATGTTTGGGTAATTAAATTGATGTACTTTATTTTTTCTGGCAGCCGTGATATAATTTGGTAGTCCCGGCATAGAGTCAGGGAGGTGGAATTGTGGAACAGGTGCTTGCCCGGATTTTAGAGAAAGTTGTTTCCCTGCAGGAGGGACAGACCGGTATTTTCAAAAAGCTGGACAGGCTGGACCAGGGTTTGTCTGAGCTGGGAGAGCGGATGACCAAAGTCGAAGACCGCTTAACCAAGGTCGAAGACCGCTTAACCAAGGCCGAAGACCGCTTAACCAAGGTCGAAGACCGCTTAACCAAGGTCGAAGACCGCTTAACCAAGGTCGAAGACCGCTTAACCAAGGTCGAAGACCGCTTAACCAAGGTCGAAGACCGCTTAACCAGGGTCGAAGACCGCTTAACTGCGGTGGAGGGTCGCCAGGATGAAATGTCTCAGCAACTAAAGTCCCTGGACAAAAAAGTGTATTCCATCTGCGAACAGACAGCGGGACTCTTGGAGTTCAGGACCGAAATCCTGGAATTTAAAACCCGTATCGAGGCCAGAGTCAACCAGCACGACATCGACATCCAGCTTTTGAAAAAAGTTGTAGCAAGATAGGAACAACTAACCCCGGGGGTTGCCCGGGGTTTTTGTGTTCAGCTGATATGCCTGTTGCCGTTAGCCAGTTCTTCCCGCTCTTCCTCGTAATGGGCCACTTCTTTAACCACAAAAGAGAGGTGTTCTCTCATGGCTTGGCGCGCGCCTTCACTGTCGCGGTTCAGTATGGCTTGGCAGATTTTCTTGTGCTGGGCAAACAGTTTCTCACGGTTGCCTTGGACCTGGAACAACCGCTGGCGGCTGTAGCGCATGGCCTCCACGATCAGGTCAGATACCGTGTTCATCAGCCTGACCAGAACCTTATTGTCAGTGGCCTCGGCTATGGCCAGGTGAAACTGGGCGTCAGAAACCTCGCCGATACTGCCCGACAGCAGGTCCTGCTCCATTTTGTCCAGGCAGGCTTTGATTCTTTCCATATCCTCAGGGGTGCCGCGCCTGGCGGCCAGGGAAGCGCTTTCCGCTTCCAGTATTGTCCTGACCTCGAGGACTTCCAGGCTGCTGTCCTTATAAAGCATGAAGATGAGCGCCAGCGGTTTAATTATGGTTTCCTGCGGGACCTCGCGGATGAAAGTGCCTTCTCCCGGCTTGCTCTCCAGGATGCCTAGCATATCGAGGGCGCTGAAAGCCTCCCGGATGGATGCCCGGCTCACCTGCAGCCTGTCCGCCAGTTCACGCTCGGAAATAAGCCTGTCACCCGGCTTCAGGGCTCCCTCGGCCACCAGCCGCCTGATCTGCTCCACTATTTCCTCGTAAACCCTCTTCTGTTTAATCGGCTTAAACATGGTGGTTCTTCCTTTTACCGTTATTTCCTATCTGGCCACGAAACGTTTTAGAAATATTTCTTCTAAAATTTATCATAAGACGACGGTAATGGCAACTAAAATACGCCGGGAGCCAGCCGAAACACCAGCAGCAGGCCGAGTAAACCCGCCCCCGCCGCGTAGGCCAGTGCCGGCAGCAGGTTAATCCTGATTATTTTCCCTTCCCGGCCCAGTATCCCCACCACGGCACAGGCCGCCACCACGTTGTGTACACAGATCATGTTGCCGATGGCCCCGCCCACCGCCTGCAGCGCTACGGTAAGCGTGCGTGAGCTGCCCAGCGCCTCCGCCACCGTGTACTGAAATCCGCCGAACATAATGTTGGAAACGGTGTTGCTACCGGCGATAAACGAACCCAGCACACCCACAAAGGGGGCCACAAACGGCCATGAGTTCCCCACTGCCTGAGAGGCATAGCGGGACATCACCAGCAGCATGCTGTCCAGGCCAGCCTGGTTCTGTGCCGATTGCACCAGTATTCTGACCATGCCCACAGCAAAGAAGAGAGCCACAGCGGCAGGTACCAGCTGTTTTACCGTCGTCCGCCAGGCAAAGAGCGTGCTCTCCCGTTTCATGCGATAAAGCGGCGCGGTTAAAACGGCAACCAGGGCAAAGGGCATGATGCCGGGAGAATAGAGCGGTTCAAAACTGTAGCGTACGCCATCCTGACCGAAAATATTGTCCCACCTCAGGACAACTGAGCGTAAAATTGGCTGAATACCAAAGGCCGGCAGCCGCGTCATCACCAGCAGTAAGGCAATCAGGGCGTACGGGAACCAGGCCGCAAACACGGAAAGCCTGCCGCCCGTGTCATCCGGCTCCGGCGCCTGTCCCCATTCCTGTTGCCAGCCTGCCTCTCCCGCCGCGGGAAAGTCAAAATTGTTTTTGGGTACAAGAAACCCTTTACGCGCTGCCGTTACCACGATAAACATCCCGATTACCGCACCCACAACCGAAGGCAGTTCCGGTCCAAAAAGCAATGCCACCAGGAAATACGGCACCGTAAAGGCCAGCCCTCCCAGTATGGCAAACGGTGCCGCCGCCAGCCCCTCCCGGAAAGAACGGTTTGGGCCGAAAAAACGTGTGAGCAGGCAGACAGCCAAAAGCGGCAGGAAGGAGCCCAAAACCAGGTGTATGGCAGCAGACCAGACCCCTACCTGAAACAGGTATTGCTGCATCGGCACAGATGCCGGCAAGACGCCGCTTACCGCTGTCCTCACCCCGAACAGGACAGGAGTCCCCACCGCGCCGAAAGTGACTGAAGTGCTGTTAAAGATCAGCGCCACCACCGCCGCCGCCAGAGGCGGAAAACCCAAACCCACCAAAAGGGGCGCCGCCAGCGCCGCCGGGGTACCAAAGCCGGCTGCTCCCTCAATGAAAGAAGAAAACATCCAGCCGATGATAACGGCCTGGACCCGCCTGTCCCGGCTTATGCCCTGGAAACTGCGGGTGATGACTGCCATGGCACCCCCTTTGGTGAGGGTGTTCTGCAGCAGTACCGCTCCAAACACAATAATCAGGATATTGCCCGCCATCAGTACCCCCTCCAGCGAGGCGGCTACAATCCGTGCCGCCTCCATCCGCCAGACCAGGGCGGCCAGCGCTGTTGCAGCCAGCCAGGCCAGGGGCATGGCTTTTTTGGCGGGCCACATCAGGCCTGCCATCAATATAACAGTGATCAGAATCGGTAAAGACGCCAGTGCAGCCAGTAGCCAGGCAGGCATTTTTTCACCCCTTCAGGATGCCAGAGGACATATGGTCAGACCGGTAATACCACAGTTATAATTTGTTATTACCGGTATAATTCCTGCAACCCGTGACAAATAGTTTTTTTATAGCACTACAGTGAAAATTTTTTATTTTAACAAAATACTTAAGAAGGAAATGGAAAAAAGTCGTAGAAATTTCAAAACAGGTGGCCTGACCATCTGATAAACTGCATATTTTTAGGCCAAAATAAAACTAATGGAGGTAGGCACATGCTGCTTGAACTTTCCTACGGCGAAAAAAAGCTGTCACTGGAGTATCCTGACAGCAAGGTGAAGCAAATCATAGAAGCGAAGCCGCTGCCCGTACCCGCTTCGGAAGAGGATCTGGTCAGGGAAGCGCTGGCTCATCCCATAGACTCCGCTCCTCTCTCCCAACTGGTCAAACCGGGAGAGACCGCCTGCGTCATTGTGGGCGACATGACCCGGGCCTGGGCCAGGTACCACGTCCTGATGCCTTTTATCCTGGATGAACTTAACAAGGGCGGCATTCCCGACCGGGATATCTTCATCATCTCGGCCACCGGAGATCACCGCGCCCAGACACCGGAGGAGCACGCCATCTTGGTCGGTAAAGACGTATACCGCCGTGTGGAAGTTTTTGACCACCGGGCACGGGATGAAGATTCCCTGGTCTATCTTGGCACCACCACCCGCGGCAACCGTGTGCTTGTCAACAAGAGAGTGGCTGAAGCTGACCGGGTAGTGATAACCAGCGGCATAGTTTACCATTTCCTGGCAGGCTGGGGCGGTGGCAAAAAAGCCATAATCCCCGGCGTCGCCGCCAAAGAAACCATTATGAAGAACCACTCGCTGGCCTTTAACCCTGACGGCCTGGGCTTAAATCCGTTGGTCTGTTCCGGTAAAATCGACGGCAACCCTTTAAGCGACGACATGGTCCAGGGCGCCAGCCTGGTCAGCCCCGATTTCCTGGTCAATACCGTCATTAACGAGGAAGTCCACAAAATAGCGAAAGTGGTGGCCGGCAATTACATCACCGCCCACCGTGAAGGGTGCAGCTTCGTGGACAGCCACTTCAAGGTGGATATCGAAGACCAGGCCGAACTGGTTATCGCCTCCTGCGGGGGCTACCCCAAAGATATCAACCTTTACCAGACTTATAAAACCCTGTACAATTCCAGCTTTGCCCTGCAAAAAGGCGGCACCCTCATTTTACTCAGTGAAAGCCGCGAGGGCCTGGGTAACCCCGAGTTTGCCGCCATTCTCAAAGAATACAGTGACTCCGCCGCCCGTGAAGCGGCCCTGCGCCGGGATTACTCAATCGGCGGCCACATGGGTTATCATACGGCATTTCTCGCTGAACAAAACGACATCCTGCTGATTTCAGACCTGCCGGAGGCTGATGTGCTCCTGACCGGCTTTAAACCGGTCAGGTCGCTGGCGGAGGCGCTGGCTTTCGTGGAGAAAAAGCACGGCGGCCTGCCGCCCGCCTACATTATGCCCCGCGGCGGGGCCACCCTGCCCCGCCTTACCAGCTGCGGCTGAGTACTCCCCCTGTTTTAACCGGCCACCCTGAAATGATTTCAGGGTGGCCCTTTTTATGCTATGTCGAAGATTTTTCCCGGGTTCAGGATGTTATTGGGGTCAAAGGCCAGTTTTATCCTCTTCATAAGGTTGATTTCCGGCTCACCCATCACCAGCGGTAAAAACTCTTTGCGCTTATGTCCGATGCCGTGCTCGCCGCTGATGGTTCCTCCCAGTTCATGCACGGCGCGGTACATATCGGCAAGCACCTGAGGCAGTACTTTTTTCCAGGTCTCCATATCCATTTCGGCTTTTTTCACCACGGTGGCGTGCAGGTTGCCGTCACCGGCATGGCCGTAACAGGGTATGAGCACATTGTATTTTTCCGACAATCCGGACAGCATGGGAATAACCTTGGGAATGCTCGCAATGGGCACCACGATGTCTTCCAGTGTCTGCACCGGGTCAATGGCCTTGAAGGCTTCCGCCACGTTGCGCCGGATTTTCCAGATTTTCTCCTGAGTGTCCGGCGTTTCGGCAGCGTACACCTCGATGACGCCGTTTTCCATCAGCAGCTCGGAAACAGCCATGGCATCATTGCGTAGCTGCTCCTGGCTGGTTCCGTCCAGTTCGATCAGGAGCACGGCGCCGGTTTCCGGGTAGGCCATCTTTTCCCCCAGGTACTGGTGGGTGGTGGTAACCGACAGGCGGTCCATAAACTCAATACCGGTGGGAATGATGCCGGCTTTGGTCATAATCAGCGGCACCACGTTAATAGCCGTCTCGATGTCCGGGAACAGGGCCAGCAGGTCCACCTTGGCCGTGGGCAGCGGCAGCAGCTTGATAATCACCTTGGTGATAACGCCCAGGGTCCCTTCCGACCCCACCATGAGCTGAACCAGGTTGTAGCCGGTCACGTCCTTGACCCGTTTGCCGCCGAACCAGACCAACTCTCCCGTTGGCAGCACCACTTCCAGGCCCATGATGTAACGGCCGGTGACCCCGTATTTGATGGCACGCCCGCCGCCGGCGTTTTCCGCCACGTTGCCGCCGATAAAGCAGGACTGCAGGCTCATGGGATAACCGGCAAAGAAAAGCCCGTGTTTTTTCAGCTCTTCATTGATGTCGTTGGTGATCACGCCGGACTCCACCACCACCATCAGGTTGTCTAAGTCCACCTCCAGGATCCTGTTTAAATTCTCCACCGAAAGCAGAATGCCACCGTAGATGGGAACAGCCCCGCCGGATAACCCGGTACCCGCTCCCCGCGGGGTTACGGGAATCTTCAGCTCATTGGCCAGCTTCATGACCGCCGCCACTTCTCCGGCGCTGCCGGGTTTCACCACCACCTCCGGCATGTGGGCATATTCTTTTTCCGCCACCTCGTCGTGGGAATAGGCTTCGAGTTTTTCTTCATCGTTAAATATAACGTTCCGTGCACCGCAGATTTCCTTTAATTTCTCCACAATCTCCGCAGTTACAGTCTGGTACATGGCAATCCCTCCCCGTACTTAAGCCAGTGGTCTGACCATCTGTCCTACAGATATTTATTAGCCTTTTTTTTAATAATTCCTGCCACCTGAAAGAAAAACACAAAATATTCACATACTTTTTCCGAATAATATAATAAAGCGATGGTTCGGAAAGGGTGCCACTATACATTTCTCCCTGCGACCCTGTTATTTTGCCAGCGCCACCCGCGCCGCTGCCACCTGCCCGGCAACCGCCTCCCGTGCGGTGCCGCCGCGGCTTTGGCGCGCTGCCACACACGACTGCGGGGAAAGAAGTTTAAGCGATTCCTCCCCCAGCAGCGGGCTTGCGTCAGCAAGCTCCTGCACGGTCAGGCTGTCCAGCCTCTTTTTTTCCTGCACGCACTTGGCCACCAGGCGGCCTACCACGGCGTGGGCTTCCCGGAAGGGCATTCCCTTGCGCACCAGGTGGTCGGCCAGATCGGTGGCGCTGGCGAAATCACCGTCCACGGCGACATACATCCTGTCGCTGTTCACTTTCATGGTACCAATCATGCCGGCGTAGACGGCCAGGCACATCTTTACCGTGTCTACCGTGTCAAAGAGGCCTTCCTTGTCTTCCTGCATATCCCTGTTGTAGGCCAGGGGCAGGCCTTTGAGCATGGTAAGCAGCGCCACCAGGTTGCCCAGCACCCGCCCCGATTTGCCGCGTACCAGCTCGGCCACGTCGGGGTTCTTTTTTTGCGGCATGATGCTGGAACCGGTGGTAAAGGCGTCATCCAAAGTAACAAAGCCAAACTCAGCTGAACTCCACAGGATGATGTCCTCGGAGAGCCGGCTGAGATGGGTCATCAGGAGGGAGGAATTAAAATGAAACTCCGCCACAAAGTCGCGGTCGCTCACCGCGTCTATGCTGTTCTCATAAAGGGAAGCAAAGCCCAGTTCCTCCGCCACCATTTCCCGGTTGACGGGGAAGGTGGTGCCGGCTAAGGCGCCGGCACCCAGGGGCATCAGGTCTGCCCGCTTGTACGCGTCGCGGAATCTTGCCAGATCCCGCTCCAGCATCCAGAAATAGGCCAGCAGGTGGTGGGCGAAAAGTATGGGCTGGGCGCGCTGCAGGTGGGTATAGCCGGGCATTATCACATCAAAGTTGGCTTCGGCCACATTTAAGATCGCTTCCTGCAGGTTCTTGATCAGCAGCTCCACTTCCCTTATTTCCCGCCTGACAAACAGGTGCAGGTCCAGGGCCACCTGGTCGTTGCGGGAACGGGCGGTGTGGAGTCGGCCGCCGGCCGCGCCGATTTTTTCGGTCAGCCACTTTTCCACATGCATGTGGATGTCTTCCAGCGCCAGTGAAAACTCCAGCTCGCCCCGCCCGATTTCCTCTTTTATTTCTTCCAGCCCCTTCAGGATGGCGGCGGCATCCTCCGCGCCGATGATGCCGCAGGCGGCCAGCATGCGGCAGTGCGCCATGCTGCCCAGGATATCCTCGTCCGCCAACCGCCGGTCAAAGGGTATAGAGGCGGTAAACTTCTCCACCAGGGCATCGGTGTCCTTGCTGAAACGTCCACCCCACAGTTTCACTGCTTTTTCTCCGCTCTTTTCTGTTCCAGCAGCCCCTGGACCTTGAGGGGCAACCCAAACAGGTTGATGAATCCTTCAGCATCGCGTTGGTTGTAAACCGCATCGGCACCGAAAGTGGCCAGGTCCTCGCGGTAGAGCGAGAACTCGGACCAGCGGCCGGCCACGCTGATGTTGCCTTTGAAGAGTTTCAGCCGGACGGAACCGGTAACATTTCGCTGAGTGCAATTGACAAAAGCATCCAGCGCTTCGCGCAGCGGCGTGTACCACTGCCCGTAGTAGACCAGCTGCCCGTATTTTATCGCCACCATCTCTTTAAAGTGCAGCGTCTCGCGGTCCAGCGTCAGTGATTCCAGCTGCCGGTGGGCGAAGTAAAGCAGCGTGCCGCCCGGCGTCTCGTAGACGCCGCGTGACTTCATCCCCACCAGGCGGTTTTCCACCATGTCTACCCGGCCCACACCATGCCGTCCGGCCAGGGCGTTAAGTTCGGTCAGCAGCTCCACCGGGCCGGGAACCCGGCCGTCAATGCTTACCGGTACACCCTGCTCAAAGCCGATGGTGACATAGCCGGGCTCATCCGGCGCGTCCGCCGGATCCACGGTTAAGAGGAACATGTCTTTATCCGGTTCCCGGGTCGGGTCCTCCAGGATACCGCCCTCATAGCTCAAATGCCAGATGTTGCGGTCCATGCTGTAAGGCTTGTCCTTGGTCACCGGCAGCGGTATGCCCCGTTTTTCGGCGTAATCGAAGGCATCGTCCCGGGAGCGGATTTCCCACTCACGCCAGGGCGCCACAATTTTTAACTGGGGCGCCAGGGCTTTTACCGTCAGCTCAAAGCGTACCTGGTCATTGCCCTTGCCGGTGGCACCGTGGGCCACGGCGTCGGCTCCTTCTTTCAGCGCCACTTCCACCAGCCGCTTGGCGATGGCCGGGCGGGCGATGGCGGTGCCAAGCAAATACTGCCTCTCATACATGGCACCGGCTTTCAGCATGGGAAATATGAAATCCCGCACAAACTCCTCCCTGACGTCCTCAATATAGAGTTTGCTGGCACCGGAGGCAGCCGCCTTTTCTCTGAGAAGCGCCAGTTCTTCCCCCTGTCCTACATCGGCGGCCATAGCAACCACTTCGCAGTTGTATTTTTCCTTCAGCCAGCTGATGGCCACCGAGGTATCAAGCCCGCCGGAATAAGCCAGTACTATTTTTTTCATCTCTATCACTCCCCGGTAAGATTAAAGCAGGGTGGCGAGAATCGCCTTTTGGGCGTGCAGGCGGTTTTCCGCCTGGTCAAAAACCACGGACTGCGGTCCTTCTATCACATCATCGGTGATTTCTTCACCGCGGTGGGCAGGCAGGCAGTGCATTACTATGGCTTCAGGGGAAGCTTTGGCCAAAAGAGCGGCGTTTAACTGGTAAGGTTTAAATACTCTGGCTCGTATCGCCTGTTCCGCCTCCTGCCCCATGCTGGCCCAGACATCGGTGTAGACCACGTCGGCACCGGTGACCGCCCGCAGCGGGTCAGAGGTTACAATAACTGCGGAACCGTCGCGCGAAGCGTTGTAACGTGCTGCCGTCACCACCTCTTCCCTGGGTTCATACCCCCTGGGAGCGGCCACCGTTATGTCAAGTCCCAGCTTACTGGCGGCCAGCAGAAGGGAGTGGGCCACGTTATTGCCATCGCCGACGTAAGCCAGCTTCACCCCCTGGAGCTTGCCCTTTTTTTCCAGGATGGTCTGCATGTCCGCCATGGCCTGGCAGGGATGCAGCAGATCGGTCAGCCCGTTGATAACGGGGATATCGGCGTGCTTCGCCAGTTCTTCCACTTCCCCGTGGTCAAAGGTGCGTATCATGATGCCGTCCAGGTAGCGGGACAGAACTCTGGCTGTGTCTCGTACCGGTTCTCCTCTTCCCATCTGCAGGTCCTGGGCGCTGAGAAACAGTGCATAACCGCCCAGCTGCCACATGGCCACCTCGAAAGATATCCTGGTCCTGGTGGAGGCCTTCTGAAAAATCATGCCCAGGGTCTTGCCGCGCAGCAAATGGTGCGCCTTACCCGCCTTTGATTCCTGCTTGAGTTTAACTGCCAAGCTCAGAAGTTCCCACAGTTCATCCCGGGAAAAATCGTTAACAGTAAGAAAGTCTCTCCCTTGCAGGTATTTCATCTTTCCTGCCCCCTATAAATCAGATCAGGACACCGCTTAAGACTTGAGTACATCCTGGATAACCTGGACCGCCGCGTCAATGTGCTCCTCTTCCACCGTAAGCGGCGGCAACAGGCGGAGTGTCCTGCCGCCGATGGCGTTTATCAGGAGCCCCTTCTCCTGGCAGCCTGCTGCCGCTGCGGCGGCATCGCCTTCAATTTCCACTCCCATCATCAACCCCAGGCCACGCACCTCCCGGATACCAGGCACCGCTGTCCCCATCTGCCTGAGCTTGTCGGCCAGGTACTCCCCCATTTTCTCCACTCGCGACAGGAAGCCGCTCTCCAGCAAGGTCTCCATCACCGCCACCGCGGCCGCGCAGGTGACCGGGTTACCACCGAAAGTGGAGGCGTGGTCGCCGGGCACCAGGACGTCCGCCGCCTCACCCTTAGCCCCCAGCGCCCCGATAGGCAGCCCGCCGCCCAGGGCTTTGGCCAGGGTAAAGAGGTCCGGCTCCACACCATATACCTGCCCCGCCAGGAGCTTGCCGCTTCTGCCCATACCGCACTGCACCTCGTCAAAAATCAAAAGCAGGCCGTGCTCATCGCACAGCTGCCGGAGGCCCTGCAGGAATCCGGCGGTGGCGGGGTATACTCCGCCCTCACCCTGTACCGGTTCCACCATGACGGCACAGGTCTCATCGTCCACCAGCCCGGCAAAGGACTCCAGGTCGTTGAAACGGCCATAGCGGAAGCCCGGCATCAGCGGTTCAAACCCTTTACGGTATTTGGGTTGGCCGGTGGCAGTGATGGTGGCCAGCGTCCGGCCGTGGAAAGAATTTTCGGCGGTAATCACAGCGTGAGCCTGCTCACCCCGCCTCTTTTTCCCCAGTTTTCGCGCCAGCTTGATAGCCGCCTCGTTGGCCTCAGCGCCGCTGTTGCAGAAGAAGACCTTGTCGGCCGGGGTATGCTGTACCAAAAGCTCCGCCAGTTTGACCTGCGGCTCGGTGTAATAAAGATTGGAGGTGTGCATCAGCTTCTTTGCCTGGTTGCAGATGGCAGCCACCACCGCCGGGTGGCAATGCCCCAGGTTGTTCACCGCCAGGCCGGTGACAAAGTCCAGGTAGCGGTTGCCCTTTTCGTCCCATACATACACCCCCTCGCCCCGTTTGATGTGCAGCGTGAAGTCGGGCCGGCGGTTATAAGTGTTTATAATATATTGCCTCTCCCTGATCTTGGTTTCCATCATAGTCACTCTCCTTAGCCGGTTACCATGGTGCCAATGCCATGGTCGGTGAATATTTCCAAAAGCAGGGAATGGGGCAGGCGCCCATCGATGATGTGGGTGCGGGGCACCCCGTGTTCCAGCGCTTTAAGGCAGGCTTCCACTTTGGGGATCATGCCCTTGTTGATGCGCCCGCTTTCAATCATCTCCACGGCTTTGGCCCGCGGCAGCGTGGAAATCAGGCTGTTTTTGTCAGCGGGATCGGCAAAAATCCCTTCCACGTCGGTGAGCAGAATCAGCTTTTCCGCCGACAGCGCCGCCGCCAGTTCCCCGGCCACATGGTCGGCGTTAATGTTAAGGCTCTCACCCTCCAGGCCCACAGCGATGGACGATATTACCGGTATATAGCCCTGGCTGCTTAATGTGTTTATAACATGCGGGTTAATCCTGATGATGTCCCCCACCAGTCCCAGGTCTACCATGACACCGCTGCCGTTTATCCGCTCCGGTGGGCGCCTCTTTGCCACCAGCAGGTCGGAATCTTTGCCGGAGAGGCCCACCGCCCTGCCGCCGTAGCGGTTGATCAATGAGACGATCTCCTTGTTCACTTTCCCGGTCAGGACCATTTCCACCACTTCCATGGTTTCCTCGTCGGTCACCCGCAGTCCGTTGGCGAATACCGCCTCCTTGCCCAGGCGCTCCAGCAGGTTGGTCACTTCCGCTCCGCCGCCGTGAACCAGGATGGGGTTAATGCCGATGAACTTCAGCAGGATAATGTCCATTATAACCGATTTTTTCAGCTCATCCGACACCATGGCCTGGCCGCCGTACTTGATTACAAATGTGTTGTCGGCAAACGTCCTGATATAGGGCAGCGCTTCGATGAGCACCTCCGCCTTACCGATCAGTTCCAACATGTCTTTGGTCATAAAAATCCCCACCTTATTTCCGGTAATAAATGCTCTCCCTGAGTTTGGACGAGTATCCGGCCTCTCCAGCCTCTAAGTACGGTAACTGGCGTTAATGGTAACGTAATCGTGGCTGAGGTCGCAGCCCCAGGCAGTGACATTTTCGTTACCCATCTTCAGATCCACTGTGACAAAGATATCTCTTTTGCCAAGTATCTCCCTGGCCCGCGCCTCATCAAAGACCAAGCCCCGGCCGTCGCGGAAAACCGGCAGGTCGCCCAGGAAAACGTCCACCCGCTCCGGGTAAAACTCCACCGCGGTCTGCCCCATGGCGGAAACAATCCGCCCCCAGTTGGCATCCTCGCCAAAGAAAGCCGTCTTAACCAGGTTGGAACCCAGGATACCCATGGCCAGCGCCTTGCCGTCCGCAAAGGAAGCGGCGTTTTTTACAGTAACCTGGATAAACTTGGTAGCGCCTTCCCCGTCCCGTACAATCATTTGGGACAGGTCAGTGTTAACCCTCTGCAGCAGTGTGAGGAAGCGGTGGTAGTCGGCGCTCCCGTCGGTAATCTCCGTGTTACCCGCCATCCCATTGGCCAGGACCACCACCATGTCGTTGGTGCTGGTGTCACCGTCCACCGTAATCAGGTTGTAGGAGCGATCCACCGTGTATACCAGCGCCTTATGCAACAGAACCGGGCTGATGTTGCAGTCGGTGGTGACAAAGGCCAGCATGGTAGCCATGTTGGGGTGAATCATGCCGGAACCCTTGGCCATACCCCCCACCGTCACCGTTTTGCCCCCTATTTCCAGGCTGTAGGCGGTTTCCTTGCTTACCAGGTCAGTGGTCATAATAGCGGCCGCGGCCGCCGCGCCACCTGTCCTGCTCAGCTCTCTGGCCGCGGCGCGGATACCTTCTTCCACCGTTGCCATGGGCAGGTACTGGCCAATAACCCCGGTGGAAGCCACCGCCACCTCCTGCGGAGCAATACCCAGCTCTTCGGCGGTGATTTCTGCCATCCGCCTAGCGTCTTTCAGTCCCTGTTCACCGGTGCAGGCATTGGCGTTGCCGCTGTTACAGACGATGGCACGGGCATAGCCGCCTGCCAGGTGCTCCCTGGTGAGTAGCAGCGGCGGCGCCTGGAAACGGTTTTTGGTGTAGACACCCGCCGCCGCCGCCCTGGTTTCGGAAAACACCAGGGCCACATCCTTCTTGCCGTTCTTTTTCTTTATGCCGCAGTGCACGCCGGCAGCCAGGAAACCTTCCGCCGCCGTCACACCGCCCTCTACTTTATGAAACTTCATCTCTGTTGCCTCCTCATATCAGGCCCGCCTCTTCCGGCCAGCCCTGCATAATGTTCATATTTTGCACCGCCTGGCCCGAGGCGCCCTTCACCAGGTTGTCGATGGCCGAAATCACCACCAGCCGGCCTGCCCGGCGGTCCAGGCGAAACGATATATCACAGAAATTAGTGCAGCTCACGTGCTTCGTCTCCGGCAGCTCCGGCGCCTTCAGCAGCCGCACGAACCGCTTTCCTCTATAATGTTTTTCGTAAGCCTGCCACAGCGTTTCTTCCTCTGCTCCGGATACCGGTTTCAGGTAGATGGTGGAGAGTATGCCCCGCACCATGGGCACCAGGTGAGCCGTAAAGGTGACTACCACTTCCCGCCCCGCCACCTGCGAAAGTTCCTGTTCAATCTCCGGTGTGTGCTGGTGCTCCGCCACCTTGTAAGCCTTGAAGTTCTCGGTGCACTCCGGGAAATGGAAAGGCAGCCTGGGCGAGCGCCCCGCCCCGGAGACACCGGACTTGGCATCAACAATAATCTGCTCCGGGTCCACCAGTCCTTCTTTGAGCAGTGGAATGACCGGCAGCAGCACGCTGGTGGGGTAACAGCCCGGGTTGGCCACCAGGGTGGCTTTCTTAATCTCCACCCCTTTCACCTCCGGCAGGCCGTAAACGCTCTTTTCCAGCCACCCGGTGCAGCGGTGCCTGTAACCGTACCACTGCGGGTAGAGCCCGCTGTCTTTCAGGCGGTAGTCACCGCTTAGGTCCACCACCTTTTTCCCGGTGGCAAGAAGCTTTGGCACCACGTCCATAGACAGGCCGTGGGGCAGAGCGCTGAAGATAAAATCACACTCCGCCAGCTTCTCCATATCGTCGACTTTATGCAGTGCTATATCAAGTCGGGAGCGGAACTGCGGGTAAACCTGGTCGATACGCTGCCCGGCCGAACTCTCCGAAGTCAGGCAAAAGGGCCTGGCATAAGGGTGCCGCAGCAGTATCTCCAAAAGCTCTCTTCCCGTATATCCGGTAGCGCCAACTACAGCCACTTTTAACATTTCCGTCTTTGCCTCCCGTCAAAACATTTGGAACCAAAAAACCTCCCGCCCGTAAAGGACGAGAGGCTTATCTCGCGGTACCACCTTTGTTGGCCTGAAAGGCCCGCTTACTCCGCTTATCGCGGCCTGCTTTAACGGGCTTTACCCGGCGCAACCTACTCGGCATGAGCCTTTTGGCGCGCGGCTCCGGGGTGCGCTTCGTCCTGCCTTCCGTACCGGGCTTCCACCATCCCCGGCTCGCTTTGTCTTCCCGCAGGCTTACTCTCCCCATCATGGCCTTAAAATATATAACTTTTAACTATATTAGCACCGCACCCTCCAAAAGTCAAGGGAGTTCCGCCCATTTTTTTCCCGGTTTCAGGGAGTGATGTGTGCAGCAGAGGGAGTTTCCATATCAGAGCTTATTGGCACGCCCTGGACAATATGCTGGAAACACGGGGGCGGCAAGGCTTAAAGAACGCAGGGTTTTGAAATCGTGTAATGCAGGTTACTGTGGATTGGCGATTTTGCCCATAAAGAGGATGGTTCCGGTCAGGTCGTCGCGGATGGCGAAGAAGAACGGCCGGTCGGCCCGTACTTCCAGCGGCTCGATGTAAGAGGTGATGCCCACCACCACGCCGGTAACGGCGGCAGCCTCGGTGCCCTCTTCGTCCACCTCGATGGTGGCTTTGTGGATGACGTCGTAGATGGTCCAGTTGCTATCCGGTGTCATGGCGGAAAAGTCGGCCCGGTCGCTGAAAGCGACGCCCATGCCCAGGCTGCTCAGAGCGTCGGCCAGTGACGCATCGTAATCAGCCTTGAACCGGGGCAGGTACAGGGCCACATCCCGGGAGGTGAACTCCCTCATCCACGAATTCCAGGTGCCTGCGTCGAGCCCAGCTGCAAAGCTGTCAGCGTCTTCCGGAACAAAGATATACATGCTGAGACGCTCTTTTCCGTAAGGAAGGCTTACCGCTTTAAACCCATCCCCGGCGTAGTAAGGTATGCTGCCTTTCCGGTACATCATGGGCACCTGCTTCGCCGTACCGCTGGGGAGGAAAAAGTCGGCTTGCCGCGTATACTCTTTGTCAAAAGTCTCCGTCCACTTCCCGTTGAAATAAAGGGCGTTGACCAGGACAAGGCGCATATCCTCATTAAGCTCTTCTATCAGTTTTTTGATTTTGCCCCGGGTCGCTCCTTCCACCCAGTTATTGATAACCGCCGGGGCGCCGGGGTCGCTGAAACTGAGCCTTTCCACCGCCGCGCCGTAATATTTTTTGTTTCGCTGCAGGAAGTCTTCCTTAATACGGGCGTCCTTTTCCGCCCACAGGGAATTGGCGATACCGGTCTCCACTTTGGGATCGGGATTTAACAGGATGGTTCGCAGGTCGGCGTTGGCTTTGTTCAGGTCCTCCAGGCTCAGGTTTTCAATACCCAAAACCTTAGCCATAGCCTCGGCGGTTTCCCCCGCCGCCCCGTTAAACGTCATGGCCAGGGCAAAGGAAATGCTGGCCGGAGAGAAGAAAATGTTTTCCTTATCCCTGTCCCGGTTCAGTTCCCGGTAGAGCTCAAAAGCAAACCGGGTGTTGGCTTCCACCAGGCGGGGATCAACACGGGTGGCAGCTTCCACTTTGCCCGGTGCAGCGGGCTTTCCGGTACAGCCGGAAAGAGCGGCCGTTAAAAGTAATAAAATAATTAAAAGAATGTTTACTTTTCTCATGGTGCACCTCCCATTGACTTTTACCAGTTTTGACGTAGCCAAAGAGAATTTGTTCCCCTTTTTTTTCTTAAGCTGTAACATCCGTTAAAAACCACAGAGGGCCGGCTGAGCCAAACCCTCTGTTTTCGTTATTTGTTTGTACAAAGCAGCGCCTTGGCGTCATCGGCGTCTTTGGCCGCCACCTGGAGCTGGATGGGGCCTACCAGCAGGTTATAACCGGCACCCAGGCTACCGCACCCAAACAGGTTCTGCAGTCCCTCTCCCTTGGCCAGGTAGCGGATCCCTTCCGCTTCCAGCAGCGACTTGGCAATCAGCAGTTCACCCGTGTCCCGGGTCACCAGTACCGTTACCAGTTCCACGAACTCCGGTTCGAATTTTGGTTTTGGCGGCGCCTCTGTTGCCAGTGGCACCCTGCAATCCGGGCACTCCCGTATACGGGGGACAAATTCATCGCCGCACTTGGGACAGAACACAGCCGCTCCCCCTTTCACTCACGCTTTGACACAGGCTTTAAACAGCCCGCCATCGCGGGCAATAAGCCCTTTTTTCAGCAGGCCTGATACAGTTTCGTCGTAAACGTCCCGGTACCGGCCTGGGAAATACAGGTCAACGGTATCCCTGTACCAGTGGGTGGACATCAGGTACTCATAAAAGCTGTCCGCGCCGCAGCCCGACTTCATGAGCAGGCAGTAAATAAACAGCTTTTTCAACTGGTCGCGGCCCATTTTCTCCGGCTCTTTAAGAAATTTCTCCAGGCGTTGCCGGCAGCGGTCGATGGCGGTAAGAGCGTCGTAAATTACGGGGCCGTGCCCGGGGTAAATGGTTGTTACCGCGAGGCGGCCCAGTTTTTCCAGGGTCTGCTGCTGTAAGGTCGGTGCCTGTAGCCCCTCCACCCGGGGGGTGAAGGCACCAAAATCGCCGTCCCAGGCCGCATCGGCGGAAATCAGGAACCGGTGTTCCGGAGCGTACAGGGCAATCATGCCGGCGGCGTGTCCCGGCGTGTGGATGACCTCCAGCTCCAGGCCGTCCAGGTTGACCGTATCCCCTTCCCGCAGGCTCTCAGTGACTGTGAAGAAATCGGCCTCCTGGTCGTAGTAGCTCCACCAGGTGGCAAAGGAGTTCTTTTCTTCTATGTGCCACCTGTCGGTGGGGTGCATAGCGATAGCGCAGCCGGATAGCTCCTGGATATAGCGGTTGGCGCCCACGTGGTCACAGTGACTGTGGGTGGAAATAATCAAATCCACAGCAGACGGCACGAGCCCCGCCGCTTGGATCAAAGACAGTGTATGCGCCAGGTCTTTTTTATAAGCGGTATCAATCAAAACTTTGCTCTTTCCGTTGAAAACAAAGTGGTTGGCGTTCAGCCACCCGCGCTCAATAAAGCACAGGTTTCCGGTTACCCTCGTCAGCATGCTTATTTCTCCCGCTGCAAAATCTGCCGTTTACTTATCAGTCAGGTAGGCACCTGTTTTGCGCCTCCCTTTTTTTAACAGTTATTCAGCTTTTCAGCCAGAATTTTGTTTACCACCTGCGGGTTGGCCTGACCGCGGGTTTCTTTCATCACCTGGCCCACCAAAAAGCCGATGGCTTTTGTTTTACCGTTTTTAAAGTCTGCCACGACGGCCGGGTTGGCGGCGATTACTTTGTTGGCGATTTTCTCCAGTTCACCGCTGTCGGAAATCTGGGTTAAGCCTTTTTCCGTAATCACTGCTTCGGCGTCTTTGCCGGTGGCAAACATCTCTTCAAACACTTCTTTGGCCGACTTGCCGCTGATGACGCCGTTATCCACCAGGGCGAGAAGAGCAGCCAGCTGGCCGGGGGTCACCCTGCTTTCACTTACTTTCATGCCGCCGGCGTTAAGCAGCCTGACAAATTCTCCCATAATCCAGTTGCTCAGTGTTTTGGCTTCCCGGTAAGAGGCGCAGGCGGCATCGTAAAAATCGGCCAGTTCCCGGTCGGAAGTGATAATCTCCACGTCATACGGGGGGAGACCGAGGCCGGTGAGGCGGGCAGTGCGGCTGTCCGGCATTTCGGGCAGGCTCTCCCTGATGCGGGCTACCCAGTCTTTATCGGGAATGACGGGGATGATATTTGGGTCGGGGAAGCAGCGGTAGTCGGCCGCCTGGAACTTGCTGCGCATGGCGCGGGTAAGCCCGCGATTTTCATCGAAATGGCGGGTTTCGGGGATAACATGCCCGCCTTCCTCCAGTATTTCTTCCTGGCGCTCAATTTCGTGCTCGATGCCCCGCTGCACCGAACGGAATGAATTCATGTTTTTCAGTTCCGTCTTGTTGCCCAGCATACCGCTGCCCACCGGGCGCAGGCTGACATTGGCATCACAGCGCATTGAGCCCTCTTCCATTTTGCAGTCGGAAACACCGGCATAGAGCAGGATGGTGCGCAGCTTTTGCAGGAAAATCCTGGCTTCTTCCGCCGACCGGAGGTCAGGTTGCGTTACAATTTCCACCAGGGGGATGCCGGCCCGGTTAAAGTCCACCCGACTGGTGGCAGAGCCCATGATCTCGCCCTGGTGCACCAGCTTCCCCACGTCTTCTTCCATGTGAATCTGCCTGATCCGTATACGCCGGGCAGTGCCGTTTACTACCATATCAACATAACCATTGGTCCCGGTGGGGTTAAAGAACTGTGATATCTGATAGCCTTTGGGCAGGTCGCAGTAGAAATAATTTTTACGGTCAAAATCAATTTGCTCCGCTATTTCGCAGTTCAATGCCAGCGCCGCCCTGATGGCGTATTCCACCGCTTTTTTATTAAGAAGCGGCCGGTGACCGGGCAGGCCTAGACAGATTTCGCAGACCTGTTCATTGGGCAAAGCGCCAAAAGCGGTGGCGCACCGGCAAAAAAGCTTGGTTTCTGTCAACAGCTCCACATGGACTTCCAGCCCGATAACCGGCTCAAATCTTTTCATGGGGCCACCACCTCCCGTCCGCCCTGTTCTTCCAACAATTTGGCTGCCTTTAGCAGCGCCGCTTCAGCAAAAGGCCTGCCGATCAGCTGAACACCCACCGGAAGCCGCCCATCAAAACCAGCCGGGACGGTAACAGCGGGCAACCCCGCCAGGTTGGCCAATGCCGTATAAACATCCGCCCCGTTGACCAGACCGCTGCTTTCGGCCAGGGTTGGCGCCGTGAATGGCAGCGTGGGCAGGAGCAAAAAGTCATAATCCTTCAGTATAGCCATCAGCCTGCGCTGGATGGCACCCCGGTTTTGCTGGGCCCACAGGAAGTATTCCCGGTAATTGCCGCCGGAGGAAACAAAGGCGCCGAAGGTCAAAAACTCTTTTACCCGCCGCCCGAAGAAGGCCGTCCTGGTTTTTACATACATATCCTGCAGGTGGTCGCCGCTCATCCTTTTGCCAAAGCGCACGCCGTCATAGTTGGCCAGGTTGGAGAAAGCTTCGGTGGCCCCGATGATGGCGGCAGTAATGCTGACCAGGGGCAGGTAAGAAAACGGTACTTCCGCCGCTTCCACCTTCAGTTCCGCCAGCAGTGACAGGGTCTTGTTGAATACTGATTTTACCCCGGCACTCAGGCCGCTTACGCGATCCCAACCCTCCGGGACCGCAACCCGGAACCCGGACGCTGTGCTATCCTGATCTGGGGGAGATTCCTGTGAAGCAGGGTCCTTACTGTCCGGCCCACTGATGCAGCGCAGCGCAAAGGTGGCGTCATCCACGCCGGCGGTAATCACACCCACTTGGTCCAGGGAGGAGGCATACTCTATCAGTCCCCGCCGTGAAACCCGGCCATAGGTGGGTTTTAAGCCGGTAAGACCGCAGAATGAGGCGGACTGCCGCAGTCCCCCCCGGGCGTCCGAGGCAAAGCCGGCCACAGCCCCTCCCACCGCCACCACCGCGGCGGCGCCGCTACCCGCCAGGTGGTCTTGGCTCAGTGGGTTGAAGGTGGTTTTAAAAAACGACCTCCCCGTGCAGTCACCGATACCAAATTCATCCAGGTTAGTCTTGCCAAGCAGAAAAAACCCGGAAGACCGGGCTTTATCCAAAGCGGAGGCGGTGAAAGGCGAACGGTAATCCAAAAGCATCTCCGAACCGCAGGTGGTATTCAGGGATTCCGTACAGATGTTGTCCGCTGCCACACAGGGGTAAGCGGGGGGAACACCGGGGTCAAAATCTGTGGCACGGGAAATAAACGCATGATACCTGTTGTCGATGACCTCCAGGATTTCCGGAACCTTTACCTTTAATTCTTCCCGGGTGACAGCTCCCCTGTTATACAAACAAAACAGCTCTTTTACGGTAAGATTATCCCTTGTCATCTCCCGCTCCTCTCACTCCACAACTATTCTCGGCACGTGAAAACAGGTATAACCGGCATCGGGAGCGTTGGCCAAGGCGACTTCCCGCGGCAGAGACTTACCTGGTCTGTCCTCCTCCATCCGGCCCAGGGGTAAGGGCGGAAAGAAAAGCGGCGTTTCACCGGTTGTATCAAGCTCTTTTTTCAGCTCATTAACCATGACCAGGACTTCTTCCAACCCTGTCAGCAGTTCCTGCTCTTCCGTAGGCGCAAAGTTCAGCCTGGCATCCCAGGCTGCGGCTCTCAATTGGTGCAGTAAATCGCTCATCTGACCTCACCTGTCTTAAAATATGTGCAGTTACTGATTTCGCATATTAAAATTTCTACGCATCAGGCTTTTACTCCTTTTTTCTCCCAGCAAAATTGCTCCTATATATAAATTACCTGGGTCGGAAACACATTCACTTACTAAAGCCGGTACTTTCCTGAAATACCACACAGGATATCTTTTTTCCGGCTTGGTTCAGACCGGGCGACTCATGAAAAAGGGCGGGGTGCTTTTTGACAACCCCGCCCTTTATTAAGCTTTAAAGATAACTTGATAAAGCAGGTAAACCGATAAACCTGCCACCGCCAAGCCAAGCAACCTGAACAGGTTCAGAAGAAAAAGATATTCAGCCAGCCTGATTGCACTCACCTGCCATCTTTGGATTGCGCCCACCGGTGCACAAGCATTAATTTACCCGCTTGTCGTGGCCTTTCCACTCTTTTTCGCGGAGCACGTACTTCTTGATTTTTCCTGTGGAAGTCTTGGGCAGCTCGCCGAATTCTACCGCCTTGGGACACTTGTAGTGGGCGATGTTGGCGCGGCAGTAGTCAATGATATCTTTTTCGGTGGGATTTGTTCCGGGCCTTGGTACCACGAATGCTTTGGGCACTTCGCCCCATTTTTCGTGCGGGACAGCCACCACGGCCACTTCCAGGACGTCGGGGTGCTGGAAGATAAGGTTTTCCAGCTCCACCGTGGAGATATTTTCGCCGCCGGAGATAATGATATCTTTCTTGCGGTCTTTGATTTCAATGTAACCGTCAGGATGCATCACGGCCAGGTCGCCGCTGTGGAACCAGCCACCGTAAAAAGCCTCCTCTGTGGCTTCCGGCTGCAGGTAGTAACCCTTCATCACGTTATTGCCACGCATGACCACTTCACCCATGGTCTTGCCATCGGCAGGCACGTCTTTCATGTTTCCGTCCACTACTCTCATTTCAAAGGCCACGATGTAGGGAACACCCTGGCGGGCCTTGATTCTGGCCCGTTCATCTATAAGCAGGGAATCCCAGGCCGGCTGCCAGGCACAGATGCTGTGCGGGCCATAGGTTTCGGTAAGGCCGTAGACGTGGGTAACATCCGCTCCGATGGCCTCCACGTTCCTGATAACAGTGGGGGAAGGAGGCGCGCCGGCGGTAACAATGCGCAGTTTGCGCTTAAGCCGGAGTTCCTTGGCCGCCGGGTCGCTGGCCATCATGATAAGCACCGTGGGAGCGGCGCAAAAGTGAGAAATATCCTCCTCTTCAATCAGCCGGTAAATATCGGCGGCTACCACGGCACGCAGGCAAACATGGGTGCCGCCCACTGCTGTGACGCCCCAGGTAAAACACCATCCGTTGCAGTGGAACATGGGAAGGGTCCAAAGATAGTTGGAGTAAACGTCCATGTGCATCTCCAGCGCTTCGCCCAGGGCGTTGAGGTAGGCGCCACGGTGGGTATACATGACGCCTTTTGGCAGGCCGGTGGTGCCGCTGGTGTAGTTTATGCTGATGACGGAGCGTTCGTCGGTGATGGGGATGGGAATATTATCTGAGCTACCCGTGGCGATGAAGTCTTCGTAGTTGGGGCCGGGCAATTCCCTGCCATCCTCCACGTCACGGATGTTCACAATCTTTTTTACTGTCTCCAGCTGCCCCATGATGGGTTCAATCACGTGGGTCAGGGTGGTATCCACCACCAGTATCTTGGCGCCGGAATGGTTCAGGATGTAGCCAATTTCGCGGGAAGACAGACGGGTATTGATGGCAACCAGGATGGCGCCGGCCAGAGGCACGCCATAGTGCGCCTCCAGCATGGGCGGTATGTTGGGAGACAGAAAAGCCACCCTGTCACCTGGTTCAATACCGGCGCGCTGGAGCGCCGTGGCAAGACGGTTGACCCGCGCGTTGAACTCGGTGTAGGTAAAGCGCTGTTTTCCGTGTACCACTGCAATCTTGTCAGGGTAAACAAAGGCGCTGCGGCGCAAGAAACTGAGCGGAGTCAGTTCCATGAAGGAAACCCTGTCAACGTCAACCATTAGCGTCCCTCCCAAAATCTGAACGTGTTATTTTTGAAAAAATATTCTGTAAAGGGGTGCGGGATTCCTGCCAAATAATGAAGATTTGGAATATTTCCATTATAATCATTTTTAATAAATCTGTCAGCTGAATCCTGCCGGAGAGAGACTGGCAACGCTGGGAAGTATTGCATCCGCCAGTCCGGTGAAATCCGTTGGGAGAGAAGCGCCGGTGAGAACGCCGATAGCCAGACCGGCGCGGGCGTTTCTGGCCATCTTTAGATCAAGCGGAGCATCGCCGATGACAGCACACCGCAACGGGTCGAGGCCAAGGCGGCCGGCAGCCAGCAAAACGGCGTCCGGTGCAGGCTTTGCCTCTTTTACCTCGTCGCGGCAGGCATAGGCGTTAATAAAGGGAGCAAAGCCGGCGTGTTGCATCAGCTCTCTGGTGCGTTCCAGGCTGTCGTTGGTTGCCACCGCCAGTCTGAACCCGGCCAAAGAGAGGTTACGCAGCGCTTCCACCGAACCGGGGATGGGGACGGCCTGTTCTTTCAGGGGAATCAGGAGGTCAGCCATGGCGAAAGCGGCCAGCACTTTCTCAAGGGCCAAATCCCAGGGCAGGCACAGATGGTAGAAAAGGCCGGCGCAGACAGCGGAAGCGGTCTGTTCCCGCGAACCGACCACAATGGGACTGCGGCGGATAACTTCACCATTCTCTGCCAGGCCCATCAACCGTTCCAGCACATTGGCCAGCGCAGCATCAAAGCGGATATCTTCACGCAGGATGGCTATTCTCTTTTTAATCAGGCGGGGCCAGCTGACGAATGAGTCAATGAGCGTACCATCCTTATCAAAGATAAGGCCGTCGCAGTGTACAGTTCTGTTGCCAAGTACAAGTCCGGGCATTTTCTTCTCCTTTTAGGTAAACCGGGGACAGTCCTTATTTTTGCAGTGACGACAAAAGGATCGTCCCCGCGTCATTCCACGTCATCAAAGGCAAAGGGGAGCCCTTTGTGGGCTCCCCCTTAAGTTTAAAGGGGGATATTGCCGTGTTTTTTGCGTGGACGGTCTTCCTGCTTGTTTTCCAGCATTTTCAGGCCGCGCAGGAGGGCGGCGCGGGTCTCGCGCGGGTCGATAATGTCATCCACCCAACCGCGGGCAGCGGCAATGTAAGGGTTTGAATATTTGTCGCGGTATTGCTGGATGCGGGCGTTGCGTTCCGCCTTGGGATCTTCGGCGGCGTCAATTTCCCGCCGGTAGACGATGTTGGCCGCTCCTTCCGGGCCCATTACGGCGATTTCAGCCGACGGCCAAGCCAGTGCCAAGTCACCGCGCAGGCAGCGGGCGCTCATGGCTATATAGGAGCCGCCGTAGGCCTTGCGCAGTATGACCTGGATTTTGGGCACCGTGGCTTCGGAATAAGCGTAGAGCACCTTGGCGCCGTGCCGGATGATGCCGCCGTGTTCCTGGTCCACACCGGGGAGATAACCTGGCACGTCGACAAAAGTAACCATGGGAAGATTGAAGCAATCGCAGAAACGGACAAAGCGGGCTATCTTGTCGGAGGAGTCGATGTCCAGGCAGCCGGCTTTCACCTGGGCCTGGTTGGCGATAATACCGACAGAACGGCCGCCCAGCCGGGCAAAGCCCACCACGGCGTTCTTGGCAAACAACTCGTGTACCTCCAGGAACCGGCTTGCGTCCACCACCCGCTTTATAATCTCCCGCACATCGTAAGGCTTGTTGGGGTTGTCGGGTATTATTGTCACCAGGTCGGCAGCATCCAGGGCCGGTTCCTCGGGGGTGGTGACAGGTGCCTCATCCAGGTTGTTGGAAGGCAGGTAGCTGAGCAGATCCTTCAGCTTGGCGAAGCATTCCTCTTCGCTGGTAGCCTTGAAATGAGCCACGCCGCTGGTCTGGTTATGGGTATGGGCACCGCCAAGGGCTTCCGCCGATACTTCCTCGCCGGTAACCGCCTTGATGACCTGCGGACCGGTGATGAACATCTGGGCGGTGTTTTCCACCATAAATACAAAATCGGTGATGGCCGGGGAATAGACGGCGCCTCCGGCGCTCGGACCCATGATGACCGAAATCTGCGGGATGACGCCGGAAGCAATGGTGTTGCGGAAAAAGATCTCGCCATAGCCGTTTAGGGCCCGGACTCCTTCCTGGATGCGGGCACCCCCGGAGTCGTTGAGGCCGATGACAGGTGCGCCGGTTTTCATGGCCAGGTCCATCACTTTGCAGATCTTAGCAGCGTGCATCTCGCCGAGCGACCCGCCGGCCACGGTGAAGTCCTGGGCAAAAACGTAAACGGGACGTCCGCCGATAGTGCCGTACCCGGTGACCACGCCCTCGCCGGGGTTGGATTTGCCTATCTCGTCGGCGTCTTCCAGGTCGGTCTGGACAAAAACATCGAGCTCGTTGAAACTGCCGGGGTCGAGGAGAGCGTTTAAGCGCTCGCGGGCTGTCATTTTGCCCTTGGCGTGCTGGTCAGCGATCCTTTTCTCCCCGCCGCCCAGTTCGATCAGACGTCTTTTTTCCGCAAGTGTCTTCATTTTGTCAGTCACTGGCCACACCTCCTATTCTTCGCGCTCACAGAGCTCAATTAAGGTACCGTAAGTCCCCTTGGGGTGCAGGAAAGCGATCTTGGCGCCGCCGGCGCCGTAACGGGGCTTTTCATCGATAAGGCGGACGCCGGCCGCTTTCAGGCGGGCCAACGTCTCTTCGATGTTGTCAACACGAAAAGCGATATGCTGCATACCCTCGCCCCTGGCCTCAATAAATTTGGCCACCGGGCCCTCGGGATCAGTGGACTCAAGCAGCTCCACCTCGCTGTCGCCGGTGGGCAGAAAGGCTACCTTAACCTTCTGTTCAGTCACTTCCTCCACCTGGGTAATTTTTAGGCCCAGCAGTTCCTCGTAGAGTTTGGCCGCCTCCGCAATGCTCTTTACCGCAATACCGATGTGGTCTATTTTTTTAATCATAAAAATCTCCTCCTGCTTAGCGGCTATACCCGCTCTCTGATATATTTGACGATGTCCTCAGTTGAGGCCCCGGGGGTAAATATCTCAGCAATGCCCGCTTCTTTCAGGTATGGTATGTCCTCCATGGGGATAACACCGCCTCCTATAACCAGCACGTCCGCCGCGCCCTGCTCGCGCAAAAGCTGCACCACCGGCGGGAAAAGGTGCATGTGGGCGCCGCTCAGGCTGCTGATGCCCACCACCTGGACGTCCTCCTGGATGGCCGTTTCCACTATCTGCTCGGGAGTCTGGCGCAGGCCGGTATAAATAACCTCCATCCCCGCATCACGCAGCGCCTGGGCAATGACCTTGGCGCCGCGGTCGTGCCCGTCCAGGCCGGCCTTGGCCACCAGCACCCTGATCTTTTTGTCGTTCATCATTATATCGCCTCCTCAGTTTCCTAGAGCATTACCTGCTGCTGGTACTCGCCGAAGACTTCGCGCAGTATGCCGCAGATTTCACCCAGAGTGGCGTAGGCTTTTACCGCCTCGATTATGGAGGGCATGATATTCTCGTCGGTCTGAGCCACCATGCGCAGCCGCTGCAGCACCTCGGCCACCTGCCGCTGGTCACGGTTCTCCTGTAGTTTCCTGAGCTTTTCCACCTGGCGGTCGGCTACCGCCGGGTTGACACGGAGCAGGTCTTTTGGCATCTCAGTGTCGGTGATGAACCTGTTGACTCCGATGACTGTCCGTTCGCCGGATTCTACCTGCCGCTGGTAGGTGTAAGCGCTCTGCTGGATTTCCCGTTGCATGAAGCCTTTTTCAATGGCCGCTACCGCGCCGCCCATCTCGTCGATCTTGTTGATATAGGCCATTACTTCTTTTTCAATGCTGTCGGTAAGCGACTCGATGAAGTAAGAGCCGCCGAGCGGGTCCACCGTCTCGGTGACGCCCACCTCGTAACCGATAACCTGCTGGGTACGCAGGGCGATCAGCACCGAGTGCTCACTGGGCAGGGCCAGCGCCTCGTCACGGGAGTTGGTATGCAGGGACTGGGTGCCGCCAAGGACAGCGGACAACGCCTGGAAGGCCACACGTACGATGTTTACGTCGGGCTGCTGGGCTGTCAGTGTGCAGCCCGCGGTCTGGGTATGGAAGCGCAGCATCTGGGAGCGCGGGTCTTTGGCGCCGAAGCGTTCCTTCATAATGCGGGCCCAGATGCGCCGGGCCGCCCTGAACTTAGCCACTTCCTCAAAGAAATTGAGGTGAGCGTTAAAGAAGAACGACAGGCGTGGCGCAAATTCGTCTACGTTGAGACCGGCCCTGATGGCGGCTTCCACGTAGGCAATGCCGTCAGCCAGGGTAAAGGCAATTTCCTGGACGGCGGTGGAACCGGCTTCCCGGATGTGGTAGCCGGAAATGCTGATCGTATTCCAGTTGGGCACCTCTTTGGCGCAGTAGGCAAAAATGTCGGTAATCAGGCGCATGGAGGGTTGCGGTGGGAAAATATAGGTGCCGCGGGCCACGTATTCTTTAAGTATGTCGTTTTGGATGGTGCCGTTTAGCTCCTTCACAGGCACCCCCTGTTTCTCGGCCATGGCGATATACATGGCGAGGATAACAGCCGCCGGTGAGTTGATGGTCATAGAGGTGCTCACCTTGTCCAGGGGGATCCCGTCAAAAAGGGTTTCCATGTCAAGCAGGGAGTCGATGGCCACCCCCACTTTGCCTACCTCACCCCGGGCCAGGGGGTGGTCCGAGTCATAGCCTATCTGGGTAGGCAGGTCAAAGGCGATGGAAAGACCGGTCTGCCCCTGTTCCAGCAGGTACTTGAAGCGCTTGTTGGTCTCTTCGGCGGAGCCAAAACCCGCATACTGGCGCATGGTCCAGAGGCGGCCCCGGTACATGGTGGGCTGGACACCCCGGGTGTACGGGTACTCCCCGGGCAGGCCCAAGTCCTTTTCGTAGGAAAGGCCACTTATTTCCACCGGAGTGTACAGTCGTTTAATCTCGATGTTGGAATCGGTTTTAAAGACTTTTTTAAGTTCCGGCACCTTGTCCAGCCTGGATTCCACTTTCTTGTCCCAGGCCTGCTTCTTTTCCTGCAGTGTTTTTAAAAGTTCGCTGTCAAACAAAATTTCACTTCCTTCCCTAATTTACTTCTTTAAAGCGGCGGCCACCAGTTCCGGTACCTGGAAGGGAAGCTCGGCCACCGGCACGCCTGCTGCGTTCAGCGCCTGCACTTTCCCCTCGAAAGTCCCTTTGCCCCGTTCTATGATGGCGCCGGCGTGTCCCATCCGTTTGCCCGGAGGAGCGCTCTTGCCCGCCAGGTACGCTATCACCGGTTTCTTAATGTGCCCTTTGATAAAAGCAGCTGCTTCTTCCTCGGCGCTGCCGCCGATTTCTCCTACCATCACAATGGCTTTGGTTCCGGCGTCTTTTTCCATCTCGGCAAGCACTTCAATAAAATTAAGGCCCACCACCCGGTCGCCCCCCAGTCCTACCACCGTGGAGGTGCCGTAGCCGGCAGCAGTCAGGTTGCCCACTATCTCGTAGCAGAGAGTTCCGCTGCGGGAAACCACGCCGATGTCACCGGGAATGAAAAACTGATTGGGCATGATGCCTATCTTGCATTTGCCTGAAGAGACCAGGCCAAAGGTGTTTGGCCCCACCACCACCGTACCGTTGCTTTTGGCATAAGCCATAATGGCCATGGCATCATGGACCGGAATGTGTTCCGGCAGCATGACCAGGACCTTAATGCCCGCGGCGATGGCTTCAAAGGCGGCGTCTTTGGCAAAAGGCGCCGGGATGAACAGGATGGAGGCGTCAAGCCTGTGCTCCTCTGCCGCAGCCGCCACCGTGTCGTAAACCGGTATGCCGTCTACGTCTTTGCCGCCCTTACCCGGCGAGACGCCAGCCACAATCCTGGTACCGTACTTAACCATCTGGCGGGCATGGAAGGTGCCCTGGTTGCCGGTTATGCCCTGAATCAGTACATTGGTATGCTCGTTTATGTAAATGGCCATGTCAGTTCCTCCCTCCCGTCGCTATTTCCACCGCTTTGGCCGCCGCCTCGTGCATGAACTTGTAAGCCTCGATGCCGTTCTCCCGCAGTATTTCCCGACCCTTATCTTCGTTGGTGCCCACCAGGCGGATGACCACCGGCACCGGAATGCCGATATTCTGCTTGACGTAGGCGAAGGCGTTGGCCACGTCATCGCAGCGGGTGATACCGCCGAAGATGTTAATCAGGATGGCTTTGGGGTTCTTGGAAAGCAGCAGCTCCAGGGCTTTGGCCGTGGGTTCCACCCCTGCGCCGCCGCCGGCATCCAGGAAGTTGGCCGGTTTCCCGCCGTAGTACTGGATCAGGTCCAGGGTAGCCATGGTGATGCCGGCGCCGTTGGCCATTACGGCAATATCACCGTCCAGCTCCACGTAGGACAGGCCCAGTTCGTGCGCTTTCTTTTCCGCCTCGGTGCGCTCTTCCACCACGGGCAGGTCCTTATGGCGGAAAAGGGCGTCATCGTCGATGGTCACCTTAGCATCCGCGGCGATAACCTTGTCGCCGCTTATTACCAGCGGGTTGATTTCCACCAGCTCAGCGTCCAGCTCCACAAACATCTTATAGAGGCCGGACAGGATGGCACTTATCTGCCTGGCCACATCCCCGGTTACGCCGAGACGCCTTACCACTTCCCTGGCCACAAAGGGCTGCAGGCCGATGGTCACGTCCAGATGCATCCTGACCATGTGCTCTTCGGGCACATCTTCAATGTCCATGCCGCCGAAGGCCGAAGCCAGTATTACCGGCTTGCGGGCAGCGCCGTCCACCGTCAGGGCCAGGTAAAATTCCCGGTCGATTTTAAGCTTTTGCTCCACCAGGACCTTGTCCACAGTGAAGCCGCGCAGCTCGCTGCCCAGCATTCTTGACGCCAGCTCCGCCGCTTCCTGCGGGTCTTCGGTAAAACCAATACCGCCTGCTTTGCCCCGTTTGCCGCTCAGAATCTGTGACTTTACCACCACAGAACCGATTTTCCCGGCGATTTCCGCTGCCTCGGCGGCGGTGGCGGCCACCCCGCCCTCCGGTACAGGGATACCGTACCTGGCAAAAAGTTCCTTGCCCATGTACTCGAACAGTTTCATGCCGTTTCCTCCTTCTGCTGCCGTGTTGCTTTCTCCGGATGCTAAATTCCGGGCACAGTATGCCCGGATTTTATAAATCTGCTCTTAGAATATTCGTAAAAATTGGAAGGATTCCTGCCGGCACTCAAGATTTTCTTGAACCTAAAGAACCGTATCAGCAAAAAAGACCATACAACTTTGCTATATGGTCCTTCTAATTATTCTAAATTATACCTTTGTCTTTCAGCTCCCGTATCTCCGGCCCGGGGAGGCCCAGGTACCGGGTCAACACCTCGGTATTATGTTCACCCAGAGAAGGAGCATACCGTCGCACCTCGCCCGGCGATCCGGACATCTTTATCGGTATCCCGGCTATGCCTACGCTCCCCAGGACCGGGTGGTCGATATTCACAATCATTTCCCGCGCCTTTATCTGCGGGTCTTCCAGCAGGTCGGGGATAGTGTTGATGGGCCCGCAGGGAATACCCGCGGCAATCATGATATCAGTCCACTCTTTGCCTGTCTTTTCCCGCAGCTTCACTTCCATGATGGCTGCCATTTCGTCGTAGTTTTCCACGCGGAGCACATTGGTGACAAAACGCGGGTCCTCCCCCAGTTCCGGGAAGCCCAGCACCATGCACAGTTCTTTCCACAGCTTGTTGTTGCCGGCGGCAATCATGATATAGCCGTCTTTTGTTCTGAAAGAACCGAAGGGCGCATATGAAGGATGGCGGTTACCCACCGGCTTCGGAACCTCCCCGCCCATCAGGTAGCGGGCAATCTGGTTCTCCAGCAAGGCGATCTGGCAGTCCAGCATGGACACGTCTATTTTTTGCCCAAGGCCGGTCTTTTCCCGGTGCAGCAGAGCCAGCGAGATGCCCAGTGCCAGGTAGAGGCCGGCAGCCAAGTCACCGATGGAGATACCCACCCGGGTGGGTATGCCGTCTTTTTGCCCGGTGACACTCATAATGCCGCCCATGGCCTGGATTACCGGGTCGTAGGCGGGCCGCTCGCGGTATGGTCCGGTATGGCCAAAGCCGGAGGAGGCGGCGTAGATCAGGCGTGGGTTAATTTTCGCCAGATCTTCGTAACCCAGGCCAATTTTTTCCATTACACCGAAGCGGAAGTTTTCCATCACCACATCGGCTTTGACCACCAGCTGGCGGAAAAGGGCACGTCCCTCTTCCTTTTTAAGGTTGAGGGTGATGCTCTTCTTGTTCCGGTTGATGCTGTGGAAGTAGGCGCTTTCCCCTTTCACGTGAGGCCCGATAAAGCGGGCGTCGTCGCCCCCGGTCTCCGGGTTTTCGATTTTTATCACCTCGGCGCCGAAATCAGCCAGCTGCATGGCGCAGAAAGGCCCGGCCAGCACCTTGGTCAGGTCAAGGACCACCACTCCATCCAGGATCATTTTACCATTCCTCCTCTGCTTTTACATCTTTCTGGCTAAATGGCACCTTTTGCGTTTATTTTGGCAATCCTGGTTTTACATGGCAGAAGATTTCCTGCAGAACCTGCTCCGTGTGCTCTCCCAGCTAAGGGAGCAGTACTTCAGTTTAGCAGGTGTTTCCGTCATTTTTACCGTGTTGGCGGATACTCTCACCCTGCCGGCTCAGGGGTGTTCCATCTCCAGGATCATTTCCCAGACAAAAACCTGCGGGTCATTGGCCACCGCTTCCACCGTGTTAAAGGAGCTAAAGGGCATACAGCTATCCCGGTGCGCGACCGCCAGAACTTATCCCAGTAAATAAAGCAGCAGCGGTAAGGTCAGCACCGACAGCAGGGTGGTGGCTAGGGTAATGGCTGAAACCGTCTCCGGTTCCACCTCATATTGCACAGCTAAAAGAGTGGTCACCACCGCCGTAGGCATGGCGGACTGGACCAGCAAAATTTTGGCCGGTAGCCCCTCCACGGGAAATACAAAGCGGATGAGCAGAAAAGCTATAAATGGGGAAACCGCCAGGCGGAGTAATGCACCCAGTACCACCGGGCCAGGAGTAAGGCGGGAAGGCCTGATGCGCGCCAGCTGCATACCAAGAAGGAGCATTACCAGGGGAGTGGCAGCTCCCGCCAGTAAATCCACGGTTTTAAACAGGAAGGATGGTACTGCCAGCCCTGTTAACTGCCAGGCGGCTCCTGCCACCCCCGCCCAGGCTACCGGCAAGGACAGGACTGACCGGAATGCGCGCCGGGAGCCGAAACGGTGCCGCGAGGCCAACCAGACGCCAAGGGAGTTCATCAGTACCGACTGGAAGACAAAAAAAGTGACAGCCAGTTCAAAACCGGCGGGCCCGAAGGCAAAAAGGTTAAACGGCATCCCGTAGTTGCCCGCATTCATAAACACCACGGTTAGGAGCAGGGCGCTTTCCGCACCTTTGGAGAGCCGGCACAACAGCACCACCAACCTTACAACCACAATCAGCGAAGCGGTCAGTACCAGCTGAAACAGCGCGATGGTTTTAAGTGTCCCCGGAAGGTCAGCTGCATAAAGCGTCCTGAAAACAAGGCAGGGCAGCAGGACACAGAAAACTGCGTCGGAGAGCGTTTTTATTTCTGGATTGGCCTTTTTCTGCAGCAGGTAGCCAGCGGCAAAAACCAGAAACACCGGAAGCACTACGTTGACAAGTACCATTTAATTAACCCCCCGCATGGGATATCGGCTGTTAGTCAGGTATAATTTATACAAAAAATACCCCGTATCCTTTAGATCACATATCCAAACATTCCTGCTTATTTTGTTTATAAACAACAAAAAGCGGTCCGGCGACGGACCGCATCCGTTTCCAAAAATACTATAAGCCGGTGTTATATTTTTTTAACTTGTTGTAAAGTGTAGCCAGGGAAATGTTAAGGGCCTGGGCTGCTTTCCTTTTGCCTTCCAAAGTTTCTCCATAACGGGTCAGCGCTGCCTTTAACATGATCTGCTCCATTTTATCAAGCGGCATTATCTCCGTGTACTGGGCGGGTCCGTTGCCTGAAAACTGGCCGATGTACATTGAGAGGTGGTGTTGTCCTATCTGATCTCCGTCCACCGTAACCATGGCCCGTTCAATGACATTTTCCAGCTCCCGGATATTGGCCGGCCAGTCATAGTTGGATAAAAGCTGCAGCGCTTCGGGCGAAATGTTCCTTACTTTTTTGCCTAGCTTGCGATTAAGCTTGTTTATAATATAGTCCACCAGAAGCGGTATATCTTCGCGTCGCTGCCTGAGCGGCGGCAGGTTGATTTCGATAACATTCAGGCGGAAGAAAAGCTCTTCGCGGAAGCGGGCTTTTCTGACCTGGGTTTTTAAGTCCACATTGGTGGCGGCGATGACGCGCACATCCGCCTTGATGGCCTGGCTACCCCCAACCCGCTCAAACTCCCTGTCCTGGAGCAGGCGCAACAGCTTCCCCTGCATATAAGGGTTCATTTCGTTAATTTCGTCAAGAAAGAGCGTGCCGCCTGTAGCCAGCTCCACTTTACCCAGCTTGGTCTTAACCGCACCGGTGAAAGCCCCTTTCTCATGGCCGAATAGCTCGCTCTCCAGCAATTCCTCAGGCACCGAGGCGCAGCTGACTTTGATAAAGGGCTTGCCGCGACGGGAGCTGGCTTGGTGAATGGCATGGGCATACAGTTCCTTCCCCGTGCCCGTTTCCCCTGTCAGGAGCACCGGGGAATCATTTCTGGCCGCTTTCTTAGCCATATCCAGAGTGGCCTGAAAAGACTTGCTGTTTCCGATCAGATCATCAAAGGTGAACTTACTGCCCACAATCTGGTCAATCTTGGCATAAAGGTTTTCAATTATGGTGGTACTTTTCTGCAGCTCTTCCATCAATTTTAAGATATCGGTGATAGGCTGAAAAACAACCACCGCACCGATAATTTCCCCATCCACCACAATCGGCGAGGCGTTGGAGATAACCTCCACGCCGGAACCGCCCACCTTGGAACGGTAACCTACCACCGGTTTTTGCTTAACCAGAGAGTTAGCCAACGCACCGTGAGGTGATACCTCAAAAATATTCTTTCCGACCCGGTTCGCCTCGGGTATGCCGGTAACCCTGGTGAAGGCCGGATTCACATACTTGATAAGGCCGGTATTGTCAGCCATTTCGATAGCCTCCTGGACGGAGTTTAAGATGGCCCAAAGCTCTCCCTTAAGTCTCTTTGTTTCCAGGAGTTCTTCCTTGGCCTGCAAAATGGCCAGCAACAGGTTGCCGTGCCGCGCCTCCATTACATCGGTGCCTGGCCGCTTAATGGCCCTTATCTTATCCTGGACTTCCCTGTCCCCGGTTGTTTCTATTATTGTGTCGACTTCGGGGTGGAGAATCAAATCTTCATAGTTTTCGGTCACAGGCACCTTATCTTTTCGCGCCAGAATCATGCCGGGGGTAGTCAGGTTCAAATCGGCAACACCTACCACGCGGACGTTGTCCATGCTGCGCAGGACCCGGTAAACGGCGCCGCCTTTATTACCCATACCCACGATAACCACAGAGTGTCTGGTCATAGCGCATCCTCTCCTCGTTCACCACTTATATTCGTAAAATTTAGAAGAACTCCTGCTATTAAAAAATATTTTGCACTTCGTTTATCGTTTTGGACCCAGGAAGTTAAAGCTTGGTTTAAATTTTGCATCATGTTATAATACAGCCATAGATGGCAGGAGGGGTTTAAATGCAGGTGTATGCTCTGGTGGGCGGCAGCGGAACCGGCAAGTCGCACCGTGCGTCATACCTGGCTTTTAAGCATGGTATAAGCCTGATAATTGACGACGGGCTGCTCATCAGCGGTAATACTATTCTGGCCGGAAAGTCAGCCAAAAGGGAAGCCACCAAGATAGGGGCCACCAAGCGGGCCATTTTTCTTGATGATGAACATGCCGCCGAAGTCAGGAAAGCCATCGCAGCCGCTGCTGCCGACAAGATATTGGTCCTTGGCACATCAGAGCGGATGGTCCGCCGGATCGCCCTGCGGCTTGGCCTGCCCAACCCTGAGCAGATTATCAGGATTGAGGAAATCGCCTCCCCGCGAGCTATCAACAAGGCCTTGGAAGAGCGCAGGCAGAAAAACAGTCATGTTATCCCCATTCCCACCTTCGCCATTAAAAAGGACTTCCCCGGCTACCTGATTGACCCGCTACGCTCGTTCTGGGGGAAAAGCCACCGCGGGGACCAAAAAAAAGTTGTCATTGAGCGGTCCATCGTCAGGCCCATCTTCAACTCCTTTGGCAGCTTCTTTATATCACAACACACCATTATCCAGCTAACCACCCACGTGGCCGCCCTGGCGGCCGGGGTAGCCCGCATCGGCAAGGTGGATGTCATCTCCGAGCCGGACGGGGTTAAGCTGGCCATTGACATCAATATCTTTTACGGGGAAAATGTCCCGGCTGTCCTGCACGAAGTACAGCGCCGGGTCAAGGAAGACGTAGAGTTCTATACCGGCCTGAACCTGCTTTCGGTGGAAGTGACCGCCCGACGCATCGAACTGCCCGAATTACAGACATAATACAAAAACCGCAGCAGCGGCTAAACACAAAAAGGCTTGCGGGCGTTGCCACACCCGAAGCCTTTTCTGATACACATAAATCAAATTAATCTTTTGGGAGAAATACTTCAGGATAAAATATCAACTGTTTTTTTAATACGGCTGAGGGCTTCGCCGATATCGGCCATGGACACGTCCAGGTGGGTTACGAACCGCACCACGTGCCGCCTGCCGGAACCGGCCAGCACCCCTTCTTTTGCCAGCTGCGCCAGAAAGTCCTCAGTGGTAAAGGGAGCCTGACCCAGGTCCAGCATAACCATGTTGGTCTCCACCTGTCCGGGGTCTGTGGCAAAGCCCATGGCGGCCAGTCCGGCCGCCAGCACCCGGGCCTTATCATGGTCCTCCGCCAGGTGCTCCGTATTGGCCAGGGCCAAAAGGCCCGCCGCCGCCAGCACCCCCGCCTGCCGCATCCCGCCGCCCAACAGCTTGCGGTAACGGCGGGCCTTTTCTATAAAACCCCTCTCCCCGGCCAGAAGCGACCCAACCGGGGCACCAAGCCCCTTGGACAGGCAAAACATCACCGAATCGGCATGGCAGGCCAGATCAGCCGCCTCGCACCCCAGCGCCAGGGCAGCGTTGAAGATGCGGGCACCGTCCAAATGCAGTGCCAGCCCATGCTCCTTTACCAACCTGTAAACACCGGCCATGCGCTCCCGCGGCATTACTGACCCGCCGCCGCGGTTTAAGGTGTTCTCCAGGCAAACGAGACGTGTCACCGGCAGGTGCGGGCTGGAGCGGCGGATATGAGCCGCAATCAGTTCCTCCGCCTCCCCGCCGTGGAGACCAGGCACGGTGTACAGTTGTACCCCGGACAGCACCGCTGCCGCCGCCATCTCGTAGTGGAAAATGTGTGACTCACTGTCACAGACCACTTCTTCACTGCGCTGGCAGTGCACCATCAGCGCCAGCTGGTTCCCCATGCTGCCGCTTGGCACAAAAAGAGCCGCTTCCTTGCCCATCTTTTCCGCCGCCAGGGCTTCCAGCCTGTTTACCGTAGGATCTTCCCCGTAGACATCATCTCCCACCTCGGCTTCCGCCATGGCCCGCCTCATCTCCGGCGTAGGCTTGGTAACCGTGTCGCTGCGCAAATCAATAATTTTCACTGCTGCTCCTCCTCCCAAAGAAGTATCCTGTCCAGCCGGCTGTAAATATTAAAACGCCGGCCGCGCGCGAAACCCACCAGGGTCAGGCCCAGTTTTTCTGCCAGATCTATGCTGAGCGAGGTGGGTGCCGACCGGGATACCAGAACCGGGATGCCAAGCTTGGCCGATTTCACCAGGATCTCTGATGAAATGCGGCCGCTGGTCACCAGTATTTTATCCACCAGTTCCACCCCGTCGCGCAGGCATAGCCCCGCTATCTTGTCCACCGCGTTGTGCCGACCGATATCCTCGCAAAAATAGAGCACGCTGTCCCGCTTGCCAAGGGCCGCACTGTGGAGCCCCCCGGTCAGCTTAAACAGGCGTGCCTTCTCCTGCAGATCCCGCATCAGACCCAGGATTTCATCCCTACTCACCTTTAGGGATGACTCCACCGGATTACTTTGAAGGGAGTCCAGAACGCTGAAAAATACCGTCCCCTTGCCGCAACCCGAGGTGATAGTCCGTTTGCCGTACAGCTTCTCAGCCAGCCTCCCGCCCTCCGTCTCCACAAACACAAAGCCCCGTTCCCGGTCAACCCGGAGCGAGATAATGTCCCTGTAAGTCCCGATCAACCCCTCGGAACGCAGGAAACCAACCGCCAGCATATCCAAAAGCTCCGGCGTGCAAAGAAGGGTTACAAATTCCTGCCCGTTCAAATAAATGGTAAGCGGTACTTCCCGCACCACCATATCGGGCATTACCTTCGCCCCCTCCTGCTCCACCCTCATTATCCGCCTTTCCTCCAACCTGGGGTCAGGTTTCAACTAATTCAACCTCCTGGGGTCAGGTTTCAACTTTTAAACTATTTAACAAAGATTCCTTTAGTGTATTAAACCATTTCTCCTCGTCAGACTTTCCAACATTCATCTCCTGATAAGTCTTAGCCACATACTGCGGCGATACTCCAAGATAATCAGCTACGAAATTACCCGGTAGTTGTAACAGGTGCCTGGCCACATAAATAAATGCCCGTCGTGCACCCGACACCTGTCTGCCTCTTATGCCTGATATAATGTGTTCTGGGTTAACCTGAAACAATCCCGCCACCAGTTTAACTAACTCATCTACATCTAATTCGACTTGTTTCTCAATTGTGTTCCTGTTCAGCAAAGCTTTCCCCGATAGATAGAAGGAATCTGAACCGTTATCGGGAATATTTTCCCCAAGCAGAGAAAAATACCTCTTTTTGGCCTTTATCGGATCATCATCAAAAAATTGAAAAAGCCGTTGCACACTTACAATTATTTGTCTGTTATGAAGAATCTCATAATGGCTGGTCCATTGATAGTCACCCAATTTTTCTTCGAGACCAGCTTTCATTGCATTATAAACAATATAACATAGTAACTGCGTGAAATAATTTTCTTTGTCTACCAACAGGGCTTTATACCGACCCTGAAATACGTGCCCATAAGTTTTATGTTTGTTATTAAAGTACTGGGTGTATTTTTGCTGTTGCATTTTCATGAACTTTCCCAGGGGAACTGTATTTACTTCAACTAACAAGTGGCCGTGATTAGGCAACAGCGCGTATGCTAATACATTAATTTCCGAAACTTCAAGATAATCTTTAGCAATAAGAAGATATTTATGGTAATCTTTGTTGTCCATAAAGATTTGTTTTTTATCATTTCCTCTCACAATCACATGATACAGCGCACCAGGAAAGTGAATTCTAGGGTGTCGGGGCATACAGCAATCACCCGCAGCATAAATTATTTAACCAGGACGGAATACCTGATGCTTCGACAAATAGATTATTATCCCTCTTTTTAATGAAAAATTTTTCCATAATTTTAGTTTAATACTTGAAACCTGACCCCTCTTCTGACTGAAAAACCCCCTTTGGGGGGTCTTTCAGTGCTCTTTTGCCAGTATAGCCCTGATTAGTTTAAAAGTTGAAACCTGACCCCAAGTCAGGCCTTCTCCAGGCGGACGGTGCAGACTTTGAGCTCGGGGATTTTGGCGGTGGGGCAGCACGCGGTGTTGGTGAGCAGGTTAACCGCGGTTTCGCTGAAGTGGAAGGTCATGAAAACCACCCCTTTGGGCACCCGGTCAGTAATTTTGACCTTGGTTTTGACCTCGCCGCGGCGGGAGGTCACTTTCACCATGTCGCACTCGGCCACTCCAAGTGCTTCGGCGTCGGCCGGGTTAATTTCCATATATTCTTCTTTGTGAATTTCGCCCAGGCCTTTGCTGCGACGGGTCATGGTGCCGGTATGATAGTGGTAGAGTATACGGCCGGTGGTAAGGGTAAAGGGGTACTCTTCGTCTGGCTCTTCCGCGGGGGGGGTGTATTCGATGGGGGTGAATTTGCCAAGGCCCCGGCTGAACTTGCCGACGTGGAGGATGGGGGTGCCGGGGTGGTCCTCTGTGGGACAGGGCCAGTGCACGCCCGTTACACCCAGGCGGCCGTAGGTGATGCCGGCATAAGACGGTGTGAGCTGCCTGATCTCATTGAAAACATCTTCCGCTTTTTTGTATTTCCAGTCAAAACCAAGGCGGTTGGCGATGTCGCGGATAATTTCCCAATCGGCCCGGGCCTGGCCGCGCGGCTTTACCGCCTGATTGACCTTCTGGACACGCCGCTCCGTGTTGACAAAGGTACCTTCCTTCTCGGCGAAGGTTACCGCCGGTAGCACCACGTCTGCTATTTTTGCGGTTTCGGTCATGAAAATATCCTGCACCACCAGGAAGTCAAGGGAATCGAGACAATGGAAGGCATGGTTGATATCGGCATCGCTGACCATGGGGTTTTCACCCATGATGTACAGCGCACGCAGCTGTTTTTTGCCGGCGGCGTTCACCATTTCGGTGGCGGTAAGACCTGGTTTGCCGGATAGCGGCACGCCCCAGGCCTTCTCGAACTTGGCGCGGGCTTCGTCGTTTGTCACCGGCTGGTAGCCGGTAAAGACCACGGGCAGCGCGCCCATGTCGCAGGCGCCCTGAACGTTATTCTGGCCGCGCAGCGGGTTTACGCCGGCGCCGCGCTTGCCCAGGTTGCCGGTGAGCATGGCCAGGTTGGCGATGGTGAAAACATTGTTGGTACCGGAGGTGTGTTGGGTGACGCCCATGGTGTATAGGAAGGAGGCGGCTTTTGCCTTGGCATAGAGGTGCGCCGCTTTTTCAATATCCGCGGCCGGCACGCCGGTGATTTCGGAAACGTATTCCGGGGTGTATTTCTCCAGTGCCGCTTTCAGTTCTTCGTAGCCCTCGGTCCTTTCTTTTATAAACTCCTCATCGGTAAGGCCGTCGCGGATTACAACGTGGGCCAGGCCGTTTAAGAGTGCCTCATTGGTGCCGGGACGTAGCTGCAGGAAAACGTCGGCGTATTCACAAAGCTCAATGGCCCTCGGGTCGGCGACAATAAGCTTGGCGCCTTTTCTGACGGCCCGCTTGATGCGATAGCCGATAACAGGGTGGTTCTCCGTGGTATTTGAGCCCATGACAAATATGGTGTCGGCCTCTTCAATCTCACCGATGGTATTGGTCATGGCGCCGCTGCCGAAAGCTGTGGCCAGACTGGCCACGGTGGGAGCGTGTCAGAGACGGGCACAATGGTCGACGTTGTTGGTACCAAGTACCCGCAGCAGCTTCTGGAAGAGGTAGTTGTCCTCGTTGGTGCAGCGGGCTGAGCTGAAGCCACCCAGTGCATCCGCGCCGTACTGTGCCCTCACCTCCTTAAACTTTTCTGCAACCAGGTCCAGGGCTTCGTCCCAGCCGGCTTCCACAAACTGCCCGCCCTTTTTGATTAAGGGCGTTTTCAGGCGATCGGGGCTGTCAACGAAGTCCCAGCCAAAGCGCCCTTTGACACAGAGGTGCCCGTTTATGGGGCCTTCGAAGTTGGGTGTTACGCCCACAATTTTGTCGTTTTTCACATTCAGATAGAGGGTGCAGCCGCAGCCACAGTAAGGACAGGTGGTAAATACTTTATCCACTTCGAAGGAACGGCCCTGCCCCAGTCCCTGCTTCGGTGTCAGCGCACCCACTGGGCAGACATCCACACACATGCCGCAGAAGACGCACGAGGACTCCTCGATGGGCACATCAAAGGGAGTGGTAACCATGGTCTTAAAACCCCGCCACATGAAGTCCACGGCGCCAACGCCGTTGATATCGTGGCACTTGCGGACACACTTGCCGCACAGAATACACTTGTTCAGGTCACGGAAGAAGAACGGGTTGGTATCGTCAAAGGGGATTTCCTTTTTCTGCCCCTTATAGATGCTGCCGGAAACACCATAGCGGTAACTGTAGTCCTGCAGCTTGCAGGAACCGGTCTTCTCGCAGACCAGGCAATCCTGCGGATGGTTGGCCCAGATCAGGTTAAGGATGGTTTTGCGGGCAGCCCGCACACGTTCGGTTTCCGTCTGTATAACCATCCCTTCGGCGACGGGGACGGTGCAGGCGGCCGGCAGATTGCGCGCGCCGGCCACTTCCACTACGCAGATGCGGCAGGCACCCACTTTGGCCAGTTCCGGATCGTGGCAGAAGGTGGGGATGTCAATTCCAACCGTCTTTGCCGCTTCCAGGATGGTCATGCCGGCTTTAGCCTGGACCGGTATGCCGTTTATGGTGAGATTCACCTGTGACATTTCATTCCCTCCTTTGCCTATTTCAATATTACGGCGTCAAATTTACATTTCTCCATGCAGGCACCGCACTTGATGCAGACCTGGATATTGATTTCATGCGGCTGTTTTTTGTCCCCGGTGATAGCCTCCACCGGGCAGACCCTGGTGCAAGCGCGGCAACCGGTACATTTTTCCGCATCGATGTGGTAGGTAACCAGATTCCTGCACACTCCGGCACTGCATTTTCCTTCCAGGATGTGCTCCTCATACTCGTGGCGGAAGTAACGCAGGGTGCTGAGGATGGGATTGGGCGCGGTCTGGCCCAGGCCGCACAGCGAACTGTCCTTGATTGAATTGGCCAGTTCTTCCAGCATGGGGATGTCACCCGATTCCCCCTTGCCCTCGGTGATACGCTCCAGTGCTTCCAGCATCCGCTTGGTGCCTTCCCGGCATGGCGTACATTTGCCGCAGGATTCGTTCTGGGTAAAGGTGAGGAAGTAGCGGGCCAGGTCTACCATGCAGGTATTTTCGTCCATGACCACCAGTCCGCCGGACCCCATCATGGCACCGGCCTGGGTCAGGGAGTCGTAATCGATGGGCAAATCCAACAGTTCCGCAGGCAGGCAGCCTCCCGACGGCCCGCCGATCTGGACAGCTTTAAATTGTTTGCCGTCCCTGATACCGCCGCCGATATCAAAGATGATTTCACGCATGGTCATACCCATGGGCACCTCAGCCAGGCCGGTATTGTTGATTTTTCCGGTCAGGGCGAAAATCTTGGTACCCTTGCTTCGTTCCGTCCCCACGCTGGCGAAAGAGTCGGCGCCCTCCCGGATAATGAGCGGTATATTGGCGAATGTTTCCACGTTGTTCAGGCAGGTGGGCTTGCCCCACAGTCCTGAGATGGCGGGAAAAGGCGGGCGCGGCCGGGGCATACCCCTCTCCCCCTCAATGGAGGCGAGAAGCGCGGTCTCTTCGCCGCAGACAAAAGCGCCGGCACCTTCTTTGATATTAATTTTAAAGTTAAATCCCGTGCCCATTATGTTGCTGCCAAGGAAGCCAAATTCTTCGGCCTGGGTAATGGCAATACGCAGGCGCTTTACCGCCAGCGGGTACTCGGCGCGCACATAAACATAACCTTCGTCGGCGCCAATGGCGTAGCCGGCGATTATCATCCCTTCCAGCACGGCGTGGGGGTCGCCCTCCAGCACGCTGCGGTCCATAAAGGCGCCGGGGTCGCCTTCGTCCGCATTGCAGACGATATATTTCTTATCACCCGGGGTCTTAAAGGTAAACTCCCATTTCATACCGGTGGGGAACCCGGCGCCGCCACGGCCGCGCAGCCCCGACCTTTTCACTTCGTCAATGATGGCCGTGCGTTCCATCTTAAGCGCAGCTTTCAGTGCCTCGTAGCCCTTCGTTCCGATATACTCGTTTATATTTTCCGGGTCGATCACACCGCAGTTGTGCAAAACCAGCCGTTTCTGCTTGGCATAGAAGCCGATCTTCATATGGTCGCTGGTGCGTTCGCCCGTGACAGGATCTTTGTAAAGCAGCCGCTCAACCACACGGCCATTCAGCAGGTATTCATCAATAAGTTCCGCCATGTCCTCCGGCTGTACACCGCAGTAAAAGGTATCCTCGGGATGGACTATCAGAAGCGGCCCCTGTTCACAGAAGCCATGGCAGCCGGATAAAACCACTTCATACTGGTCGCGGATGCCTCGCTTTTCCAGCTCACTTACCAGGGCATCCCGTGTTTTCAGGGCACCTGAGGAGATACAGCCGGTACCGGCACAGAATAAGATCCGCCTGTGTGACATATTACAACCTCCTTTGCCTTAGATTGTTTATTCCGTCTCTTTACCGTAATTCTCGATAATGCCGGCTAATTTCTGTGTTGTAAGGCGCCCGAAAGTGTCATTGTTGATCATCATAACCGGGGCCAGGCCACAGGCTCCGATACAGGCCACGGATTCCAGGGTAAATTTCCTGTCTGCTGTGGTCCCGCCCACATCAAGCTGCAGAATTTCCTGCAGCTTCTCAACGATTTTGGCGCCGCCACGGACATGACAGGCCGTGCCAAGGCAGACGCGGATGATATTCTCGCCCCGCGGCTGCAGGTGGAACTGCGCAAAGAAGGTGGCTACCCCGAAAATACGGCTGAAAGGCACCTTAAGCACCTTGGCGATACGCTCCAGTGCCTGGTAGGGAAGATAGCCGTACTCATCCTGGACAGCCTGAAGGATAGGAATTGTTGCGCCCTTCTGATCCTTGTATTTGGCCAGAACGCTGTCTACCGGCCCGTAGTCAAAGGGATCTTCGGTGTAGCATTTCAGTGCCTCTTTCAATGTGGCTGCCTCCTTTAAAAAAATCCGGAAACAAGAAAATTCTCCTAACTATTCTCGTTTCATGTCATGTAATCCTGCTTTTTGAGAAAATATGCTCATAAAAAAACGCGGCAGCAACGGTATTTGCTGCCTTATATCCCCTCCGCTTTGCGGCGGCATTCAATGATGCGTTCTTCGGTAATCACCAGGTCGACCCGGCGGTCCCAGGCCGCCACCGGCACCGACGGCAGCACCTGCACCTCAAAGGCAAGCGCCACCAGGGGCACTCCCTCCCTCAGTTCCGCAAAAAAACGGTCATAATAGCCGCCTCCGTACCCAAGGCGGTTGCCAGATTCGTCAAAAGCGACACCGGGGACAACTACCAAATCTGCCTGTGTCGCCGGCACCGGCCGGAGACGGTCAGGCTTTGGCTCAGGGATACCCCACAGTCCGGGCGCTAAATCACCTTCCACGTCCAGAATCTGAGACAGTATCAACCGTCTTTCTTTAGGCACAGTTTTGGGAGCAATGACCTTTTTGCCGTGTCCCAGGGAGGCGGTGACCATGGGTATCGTCTGCACTTCCTTGCCGAAGTTTAAAAAATACATTACAACAGAGGCCGCCCGGTACTCCGGCAGGCTAAAAAGACGGCCGGCAATCTCCCGGCTCTTTTGGTTGATTGACTCCGGGGACATGCTGTCCCGTCGCCAAAGCACTTCTTTACGCAGTTCAGCCTTATCCTGCATGGTTAAACCCTTACCATCTCATAGCGGCGGGTTCCCATGCCCAGCCACTCGGCGTGCCGCAGCTGGGCTTCGTGGTCAGTGTTGGGGTAGACACCCTTAAACTTATCCCCGCCAGGTTCAAAACCGCCTTCCAGCCGTGTACCGGCAAGCCCGGCCTGTGCGTTAATCAAATCCAGGGCCGCTTGGTCGATGGCCACCGGGTCGGTGGAAGCCAGGATACCCACATCTTTTATGATGGCGGCGTCGCTCCAGCTGTTGCAGTCGCAGTCCGGCGTCACATTCATGACAAAGTTAAAGTACCCCACCTTACCCGCTTTATCCTTAATTCCGCCCCAGGCGTATTCAGCCATTCTTTCCTGCATATCCACGGTCTCTGTTTTCCACTGAATTTTGATAGCCCTGGCAGGACAGACCACGGTACATTCACCACAGCCAAAACATTTTTCGTGGTCAATTACAGCCGTTTTGTCCGTGATAATAATGGCATCAGCCGGACACCATTTCAGGCAGACACTGCAAACCCTGCATGACTCTTCCCCAACTTTGGGTTTCAGGGAAGAGTGCATCATCTGCTTGCCGCCGCGGTTGCCGCAGCCCATGCCCAGGTTTTTGATGGTACCACCGAAGCCGGCCAGGATATGGCCCTTGGTATGTGAAAGCACTATCATGGCATCGGCATTGGCAATATCGCTGCCGATTTTAACCGATTTAAAATGCTTTCCGTCCACCGGCACCTCCACATAGTTTTTGCCGAACAGGCCGTCAGCAATAATGATGGGCGCCGCTACCGTAGCATAAGAAAATCCGTTTTCCAGAGCCGTCTGGATATGGTCGACGCTGTTAGCACGGGTACCCACATACAGGGTGTTGGTATCGGTCAAAAACGGCTTGCCCCCAGCCTCTTTTACCCTGTCCACCACCTGGCGCACCAGTACCGGGTTGATAAAGGCAGTACCGCCTTTTTCCCCAAAGTGCAGCTTCACCGCCACCAGCTCATCTTTTCCCACCAGGCCGGCAAAACCGGCGGCCTTAAACAGTTTGTTTACCTTCTGCGGCAGGCTCTCGTGCCTGTTATTGGCCCTCATATCTGCAAAAAAAACCTTGCTCGCCATATACAACACCTCTCTCAATTCATTACAGTGTGAGACAGGGACGGTTCTCCATGTGGCAAAAAATCAATTCAGGGTTAAGCCTGACCCCAAGCTAGTAAGCACGGGCAAAATAGGCCTGGCGGTCGGATTCCCTGTTGCAGCGGAGACATTTACCGGGACCGGCGTTCTGGTCAAAGGGAAGGCAGCGGATGGTGGCCTTGGTTTCTTCCTTCACCGCCTGCTCGCAGTCGGGGTCGCCGCACCAGCGCGAGACGATGAAGCCGCGTTTCTCTTCGATAATCTTTTTGAATTCTTCAAAGTCATCGGTATAATAGGTGTTTTCCTCGCGGAAGCGGCGCGCCTTCTCCAACATATCGGCCTGGATTTCGTTCATTAATTGCTGCACCCGCTGCACCAGGCCGGAGAGTGGCACCGTCTCTTTTTCTCCGCTATCGCGGCGGGCCAGCACCGCCTGCCCGGCCTCCAGGTCGCGCGGCCCTACTTCGACCCGCAGCGGCACCCCTTTCATCTCCCACTCGTTAAACTTCCAGCCCGGAGAATACTCTTCACGGTCATCCATCTCCGCCCTCAGGCCGGCGGCTGTAAGTTCTGCAAAAATTGCGGCTGCTCTCGGCATTACCGTTTCCCGGACTTTTTTGGGCGCGATGGGGATGAGTATCACCTGTACCGGCGCCACTTTAGGCGGCAATACCAGGCCGCGGTCGTCTCCGTGGACCATGATAATGGCCCCGATAAGGCGGGTGGAAACACCCCAGGAAGTCTGCCAGACATATTTAAGCGAGCCGTCGCTGTCCAGGTAAGTGATATCAAAGACGCGGGCAAAGTGCTCGCCCAGGTTGTGTGAGGTGCCGGCCTGCAGCGCTTTGCCGTCGCTCATCAGCGCCTCGATGGAATAGGTGCGCAGCGCCCCGGCGAACTTTTCGCTTTCGGTCTTGCGACCGGTCAGTACCGGCACAGCCAGGTCGTTTTCCACAAAATCCCGGTAAACCTCCAGTATTTTCAGGGTTTCTTCCTCTGCCTCTTCCTCATTGCGGTGAGCGGTATGCCCCTCCTGCCAGAGAAACTCCGAAGTACGCAAAAAAGGCCGTGTTACTTTTTCCCAGCGGACCACATTGCACCACTGGTTGATCAAAACAGGCAGGTCGCGCCAGGACTGGATCCATTTGCTGTACATTTCACAGATAATGGTTTCGGAAGTGGGGCGCACCACCAGCCTTTCCGCCAGTTTTTCACTGCCGGCGTGGGTAACCCAGGCCACTTCCGGGGCGAACCCCTCCACGTGCTCCGCTTCCTTTTGCAGCAGACTCTCCGGTATAAAAAGCGGGAAGTAGCCGTTTTTGTGCCCGGTGGCTTTCAGCCGCCGGTCCAGTCCCTGCTGCATATTTTCCCAGAGACCATAGCCGTACGGCCTAATCACCATGCAGCCCTTAACCGGTGAGTAGTCAACCAGCTGGGTTTTAAGAATCACATCGATATACCATTGCGAGTAATCCTGATGGCGCGGGGTTATTTCCCTGACAAATTCTTTTTCTTCCCTGGACATGACAACCCTCCTCTTCACGGTAAAAAAAGGGACAAGCCCCGATTCTTAAAGGATTATACCACACGGCCGCCGCCCCGGTCAATTTATGGAAAAAAGCGGCCCTGGCCGCTCTTTTGATTTTGATAAAAGACAAAAGCTTACGGTCTACTCCAACTTGAATAAATCGGTGGACAGGTAGCGCTCGCCGGTATCCGGCGCCACTACCACCACCCGCTTGCCTTCTCCCAGCTCTTTGGCCACCTTCAGTGCCGCAAAGACGGCGGCCCCGCTGGAGATTCCCACCAGCAAGCCTTCTTCCCTGGCCATCCGCCGGGCCGTATCCATGGCCTCGTCATTGGTGACCGTTATAATCCGGTCTATGACCCCGCAGTTAAGGACAGAGGGCACGAAACCGGCTCCAATGCCCTGGATCTTGTGTGGCCCGGGCTGGCCGCCGGATAAGACCGGTGAAGCCGCCGGTTCCACCGCCACCACCAGCGTGTCCGGCCTGGTCTTTTTCAGGACTTCGCCCACCCCGGTGATGGTGCCGCCGGTACCCACCCCGGCCACAAAAGCATCCAGTTCGCCCCCGGTCTGTTCCAAAATTTCCTTGGCTGTTGTTGCGCGGTGGATTTCCGGGTTAGCCGGGTTGGCGAACTGCTGGGGCACAAAGTATTCCGGATGCTCTTTTAAAATCTTTTCCGTCTCTTCCAGGGTGCCGCGCATACCTTTTGCTCCCGGCGTCAGTATGTATTCTGCGCCGAACGCTTTGAGCAGGGTCCGCCTTTCCACTGACATGGTGTCCGGCATAATCAGTATCAGCCGGTAGCCGCGGGCGGCAGCCAGCATGGCCAGCCCGATGCCGGTGTTGCCGCTGGTGGGTTCCAGGATGGTATCCCCGGGCTTTAGTTGGCCTTCTTTCTCTGCTGCCAGGATCATGCTGCAGGCGATACGGTCCTTGACGCTGCCCGCGGGATTAAATGACTCCAGTTTGGCCACCACCTCGGCCATGCCTGACCCAGCCAGGCGGTTAAGCCGGATCATGGGCGTCCGGCCGATCAGTTCGGTTACATCGCCGGCTATTTTCATTGTTCTTCACCTCTGTCGCTGTTGTTACGAAGCCTGGCGGCCAGGCCGGAACGGAAGACCGGAAGGATATCCCGGAAATTTGTAAAAGGGTAAAAGGAAATCCCCTTTTCCCGGCAGTACCGGGCCAGAGTTCCCTTGGCGAAAACGGCATCTGCCGCTTCCACCACACAGCGGTCGGAATAGCCGTCACCTATGTAGATAATACGTGCTCCGTTCTCCCGCACCCGCAGGGCATAATCCAGCTTGCAGTTGCCGCAGGCGCCGCAATGCTCATTCCGGTGTGGGAAGTCGGCGTGCAGCCCGCAATCTACCACACGCAGCTGGTTGGCCAGGTACCCGACGTCAACCTTAAATTTTTGCAGCATAAGGTCAATATAAAAATCAAACCCGTCGCTCAGTACCGTCACCGGCACTTTCAGGCGGCGGCAAAGAGCGAGAAAATCGGGGAAATAAGGATCCACATAAAAGTTGTCCAGGACATAGCGCCGCAAGGTAGGTTCGTCCACCCGGATAAGGGCAAAAATCTCAAGTAATGCCTCCCGCGAACCCTTTTCACCGCGCTGGTAGGCATCCTCAATTTCATGCCAGCCCGGGCCGGCAAAAGCCTGGATTATCTTAAAACCGATATCCTCGTTGGTAATGGTGCCGTCAAAATCACATAGCACCAGGACTGGGAAATCACCGGTCATCTTTCTCCCCCGGCCATACTGAGCATAAAGATCTGTTAATCAGTCCTCCGGCGCCGCGCCGTAAGCCGTCGACTGCAAAAGCTGGCTGGCCTTGGCCGCCTTGTCCTTGGGCACCTTAACCGCAACCTCACTCAAAGGGCCAACCGAAAGCTTGTAAATGGCACCAATGGCTTCCCTCTCCAGGTAAACCGGGATATCCGCCGCTTCCAGCAAACCTTTGACAATGTTGGCCTCATCAATGTTGGCTGCTTCAAACACGGTAACCCAGCCGCCCTCCACATCCTTATAGTTCATCGGCAGCCTCCTTGCGCAAAATAATTCTGCCATTATTATACCCCATTGGCAGAAACAGCACAAATTTTTAAACAGTGTACCTACTCCCGGGTTTTGAGTTTTGAGTTCTGCGTTCCCGTTTTTGGCAATATCACCGAGCGGGCGCAATTGTCATCGCCAAAATGCGACCGCAGCCTGTGGTTTGCTTCCTCGGGGGTCAGGCTGTTCAGCACATCGAGGTAGTTAAAAAAGTTTATGCCACGGAAATGGTAAGCCAGAAAGTTATTGGCCACGAATTCCAGTGAATTAAAGCTTTTCAGGAAGCCCCCGGTGATTTTGCGCCGGTGATGTTCAAACATCTCTTCGGAAATGCCTTCCCGCTTGGCCCGCTCTATCCCCTCCCGCAGGCGCCGGTACAGCCTTTCCGGATCCCGCGTTTCTCCTCCGATAACGGTGTGTCCGTAATCCTTTTCAGCCACGTGCCCGGCATCAAATTCGTCGTCGATAAGGCCCTCCTCGTACAGCTCGTTATAGAGGCGGGAACTGGAACCCAGCACCGCGTCCAGCACAAGTTCCGTCAGCAGTTCCCGGCGAAACTGCCGCTCGCCCTCATAGCCCACGTCCAGGTCCTTGTATCCCATGTTAAAGATGGGTTGAGACACCACCAATTCCTGAGAGATATACTCCCTGGCCAATGTAGGCGGTTCAGAAGGGTAAATGCGCCTGATTTCGCCAAGCGGCCGGTAGTTACGCCGCCCTATGTTTGATTCCACCTGCCCGAGGATCCGCTCCGGCTCCACATCTCCCACCACGAAGACAGCCATATTGCTGGGGTGGTAAAAAGTCCGGTAACACTTGTAGAGTACATCCTTGTCGATACGCCTGATACTGTCCACGGTCCCGGCGATATCCTTTTGTACCGGGTGCTGTTGGTAGAGCGCCTCCAGGAGGTTGAAGAACACCCGCCACTGCGGATTGTCCTCGTACATCCGGATTTCCTGCTCAATAATGCCTTTCTCTTTCTCCACGCTTTCCTCGGTGAAATAAGGTTCCTGCACAAAATCAAGAAGTATCTCCAGACACTCGGTGAAGTTCTCGGTGGTGGAGAACAGATAAGCGGTGTTGGTGAAGTTGGTAAAAGCGTTGCTGGAGGCGCCAAGGCGGGCGAAACGGTCAGAGACGCTGCCTCCTTCTTCCTCAAAAAGTTTATGCTCAAGGAAGTGGGCCACCCCGTCGGGTACTTCCAGTTCCTCTCCCTCGCCTTCCACCACAAAGCGCGAGTCAACGGAACCAAAACGGGTGGCAAAAGTGGCATACTTCTTGTTATAGCCGGGTTTGGGTAGCACAAACACCTCAAGCCCCGCATCAAGGCGGCGCCAGGTAATTTTTTCCGCCAGCAGCCTGTTTTCCAAAGTATTATTCATCTTGGCCGCCTCCTTTGTTGGTGAGGAAATAGACGGTATCCAGGTGTACTTTTTCCGCCACTTTCGCCACATCTTCCCTGGTTACCGCCGCCAGGCGGGAAAGAAGGCTTTGGGTATCTTCATTACGGCCGGCCAGTGTGTCGTCCAGCGCCCGGTTTACCAAAAGTCCGGGGTTATCTTCTTCCACCAGGAGCTGATTGCGCAGCCCCCGCACCGTATTTTCAAATTCTTCAGCGCTGAAATCATTTTTAGCCATATTCTCCACCTGCTGACTGATAATCTCCAGCGCCTGGCCGTACTGGTCCACCTCTATACCGGCGGCAATCACCATCAACCCCTTGTGCTTTTCCAGGCGGGAGTATACATAGTAGGCAAGGCTGGCCTTTTCCCGCACATTCTGAAAAAGTTTGGAATGCGGGAAACCGCCCAGGATACCATTATAAACAAGGAGAGGGAAGTAATCGTCATCACCGTAGGTGATCCCGGTGCGAAACCCCAAAACCAACTTACCCTGGTTGACATCCAGCTCCTCGTGTACATAACGAACCTCCCCGGCACCATTTCTGATAATGGTGTCCGGAATGAAAGCAGTACTGGCGCGCGGGAAGTCAAAAGTTTCCTCAGCCAGGGACAGCACCTCATTGGGTTCAATTCCCCCTATCACATACAGGTCGGCGGGGCTTTCGGCCAGGAACCGGCGGTAAAAACCATACAGGTTTTCCGGGTTGATTTCCTGCAGCTTCTCCAGGCTGCCGTATTTGAAAACGCCAAAAGGCTCGTTTTTACACATCTCGTTTAAGCAGCGCTCCAGCGAGTAGGCGACTTTATCGTTGATAAGCCCGCGGATAACGCGCTCGTGCTGTTCCTTTTCCTGGACCACGTACTCGTTTTTAAATCCGTTCCCGTCCAGGACAGGGTCGGTCAGTACCTCTTTCATGATACCCAGCCCTTTACGCAGCAGGTTCCCTTCCGCCGGTAAATACCGGTCGTCGACGGTATCCAGGGTAAAGCTGACCAGCTGTCTTTCCCCTTTTTTGACCACGTCGGTCATCAGTTCACTCCCATAGAGCTCTTCAAGTTTATAGGCCAGCTCCCGCCGGGTGGGATACATGCCGCAACCACGCTGCAGCACCGAAGGCAAAAGCGAGCAGGCGGTGGCATCTGCTTCACTAAGATGCCGGTGCAGTACCAGCTGAACCAGTATGGTTTTAAACTTGTCCGTGGGATGGACAAACAGGTTTATTCCGTTCCTCAGGGTAAATTTACTCAAACCCGTCAAAATTTATCCTCCTTCTGCGCCTTTCACACACATGCCATAATATGGTCAGATTTTATATATTCAATCCTCCGTAGCTTTTTCCTTCCTCCCAAATTATTTTGCAGATAAATGCCGGTAATTATCAAAAATCAGTTGTTTTTGGCTTCCGCCGCCTGGCCGCAGAGCAGAATTACCGGCACTGCGGCATAGAGCAGGGTGGTGGCGGCTGCCACCACACCGGAATCATTAAACAAAAACGCAGTGATGCTGCCGGCAATGATGCCGAGAAAACCGGCAGACAACATGGGAAAACCGGCCCGGACCCGGGCCAGTACGCCGCGTGGCCGGTAAAAAAGTACCGCCAGGGTAGCCAGAAACACAAGAAAGGCTTTGCTCCACTGAGAGTAGCGAAAAAGCCTGGCATTCATGGCCGCTTTCCGTGACACCACGTCAACCAGCGCCTGCCAGCCTTCGCTGCCGAGCATAGACAGCATCCTGCCCAGGTGTGACTGGGCGCCGGCCGGTACCCGCGTGTTCAGGAACAGGCCAATTGCCGTTAATACCAGGATTATCGCAGTAACGGCGGTACCGCTTTGCCAGCCGGGTCTTAGCTGCGCGCTTACCGACAGTGCTACCAGGAAAGCCACCGCTGCCGTGACCGTGCCGCCGAAATTGGCTCCTCCCTGCGGCGCCACCAGCAGCAGCACCAGCGCCGCCAGGAAAAATGCCGCCAGCGACAGCAGCCGGCACCGGTGCCGGGGATAAAGCTGCAACAAGGACGCAGTGCCAAGCAGGGCTGACCCTACCAGCACACCCATATATTCGTTGCCAAGACCGTAGTAGCGGGCCCCTGATACCACATCGTAGCCAAGCACCGATACTTTAATCAGCGGGGCGTCGCGCAGCAGGTCAACAACCAGGGACAGGGCCGTAACAATGCCGGCAACGGCAAACCTGGCCGTGGCATCACCGCTGACGAGTAAAAGCAGGGCTACCGCCACCACCAGCGCCGCCGCCGTAATCACAAAGGCGCCGGCCAGGGAAACTGCGTGCAGCGGCAAATACAGCACCAGGACAGGAAAAAGCAAGAGGCCGTACAGCGGCGCTTCAAAATATACCGGCCGGGCGAAGCGGGCAAACAGGTTAAGTACCGCTCCCAGCACAATTACTATCTGAAAAAAAACGTAAGTTTTTAGCAAGGGCGGCCTTAGCCTGAATAACCGGTCGACCTTTGTTTGTATGACAAGAAGGTGCTCCACGCCGCCCGCACCTGTGGCAGCAAAAGGCCGGCCGATCATGGCGCCCGGCCAGGGCAACCCCAGCCGGTCCAGCACCGTAGGTGCCACATCGGTAAGCGCCACCACTCCGGTGCGTCGCGTGGTACCCGAGGTAAGAAAAGAGCCAGGTGGCACATCAGGACCGATTAGCACCGCCCACCCCAGCAATCCGCCGCCGCTCTCCCCTGCCGGCGGAACAGGGGAAAGCAGCAGCAACACGTCTTCCCGGTCCATGAGGGTGAGTGCGCTTTCCAGAAAACAGGCCGCTGCCGCCAGGATTTCACCTCGCAGCGCATCCTCCGTCGCCGCCGACAAAAACGGGCGGTATTCGTCAAGACGCGCCGTATCGCCCCAGTTCACCAGGATTACATCAGCCTGTGGCAGCAAAGCGGCAAACTCAGGCAGCATTGCCTCAGGGTCCAACCGTACTCCGTAGGGGAAAAGAGCGTCTTTTTGTAAAACTGATTTGGACACATTACCTAATGCCACCTGCCCGGCCTGGTCCGCCAACATGGCCGCAGCTTCCCGGTAGTACCCCTGTCCGTCCGAGTTGCCAAGGACAGCAGTCAGCCGGCCGAAGCTGTGCAGCGTACCACCGAGCAACCCCGGTAGCACCGGGTAACGCAGGGCTCCGTTGATCCTCCCGGCCGCGGCCGGCACCAGCATAATCACTTTGCCGTCCGGTTCCCGGCCCTGATGGCGCCGGTAAAGCAAGGCGGCAGGATAGCCGGCAAATTCCTCGTCGCGGTTAAAAACCAGGCGGGTATATTCCGTGCCCAGGGCCCTGGAACCCGCTCCCAGGGTGGTATAGATATGTTCCGCGGTGGGGCGGGCAGCGGTGCCTGTATTCATCAATCCTACCGCGCCGCGCTCCAGCCAGGGTCCAAGTTCGGGATCGGCGGCAGCCCGGCTAAGGCTGGTACGGTCAAGAGATACTATGACCACTTTCCCAGCCGCCAGGCAGGTTGCTTTTGATCCCAACAGCAAAGCCAGTAAGAACAGAGCCAGGCTAATCCTTTTCACTTGGCCAGCCACCTTCCAGCAGAGTCCGGTACAGCTGCCTTGTTTTATCCAGCATGGCGTCCAGGCTATATGCTCTTGCAGTTACCTGGCCGCGTGCCGCCAGTTTCGCCGCCAGGCTTTGATCCAGCAGCAGATTTTCGATGGCTTTGGCCAGTGCGCCGGCATCGCCCGGACTTACCAGCAGCCCGTTTTCATTGTCTTTTACCAGTTCGGTAAGGCCGCCGGCAGCGGTAGCCACCACGGGGCATCCCGCCGCCATGGCTTCCAGCACGGTGATCCCCTGTCCTTCGCTGAGCGAAGGCTGCACGAACACACAAAGGCGCAACAGGAGCGCGGGCACATCGTTACGGTGTCCCACAAAAAAAAGGCGACCGTCCAGGCCAAGTAAGCCGGCCAGGGCCTCCAGCCGTCCCCTTTCCGGCCCGTCGCCTGCCACCACGAAACGCAAGTCCGGGTACCGTGACGAAAGCCTGGCCGCGGCATGCACAAAATCCGCCACTCCTTTTTGCGGCGCCAGCCTGGCCACGGTACCCACCACCGGCAACCCGCCCGCAAATGGGAATCCGGCAAAGTCGCCGCTGTCCTGGGTAAGCGGAATGCCGTTTGGTATTGTCCGCAGCCGCTCCCTGCTCACCCCAAAGCTCACCGCCAGCTCTTCCGCCAGCCACTCAGACACGGTGATATAACCGCTGGTCCAACGGGACAGCAGCTTTTCCGCCCGCAAATAAAGCGGCCCCAGTCTTGTCAGTGCAGCCGCGGCAAAATCGCCGTGTACCGTCACAACACAGGGAATGCGCCCTGCTTTGGCTGCGGGCCTGGCAACCAGGGCGGCTTTAAAGCCGTGAGCGTGCACAAACTTAAAGGCGCCGCCCCTGACAGCACGGGCCAGCCTGGCCACTGCCGCCAAATCTCCGGGCGACAGTCCCCGGCTAAGCCACAACGGCAGAATTTCCGCCCCGGCACCGGACATATGTTCAGCCACTTCCGGCGGGCAGGCTACTGTAAAGGCAAAGTCATCAGAAAGCCCGTTGACCAGGCGGGAAAGATGCACCAGCATCCCTCCCTCCACCGGCCTGATTACCTGCAGCACACGCGGCTTTGACATACGACCTCCAGAGCGCTTTTACCATAGTATAACCGGCTGCTATACCCTTCTTGCGTTTGACTTTTGTCCTGAGTGATGTTATTATAGTCTATGCATTGGCGCTCGTGGTGAAAGGGATATCACGCAGGCCTCCGGAGCCTGAAGTCGGGGTTCGAATCCCTGCGGGCGCACCATAATAAATCAAAAAAAGCGACTGTGTAAGCAGCCGCTTTTCTTTGTTCCAAGCCCGGTTAATTTTCCTGGTCTTTCTTTTTTTCCACCCAGAGCCTGAGCACATACTCCACCAGCGCTTCCTGTATCAGGATAGGCAGAGACACGAACCTAACCCCCAGCTGTACACTTTCCCCGTCGCCGATCACATGAACAACTTCTGCACCCAGCTCAAACCCGCCCCCAGCACGGTCGGTATCAAGTCTGATGCTGACCGTTTGTCCCGGCAGCGCCTTTTCGTCCGTACGCAGTCGGGCGCCGGTACGGGAAATGTCCAGCAGGGTCCCATCAAGCCAACTCCCTGTATCCCCCAGCTTCAGCTGCAGGGGCTTGTTTGTCTTTACCCTGTAACTGCCCCTTTGTTCAACCCTGGCCAGGGAGGAAAGACCGGTTAACTGTACTCTGCCTTCCTGCCAAGAGTACACTTTGCCTTTAAAAATGTAGGGTGCATCATCGGGAACCACAAAACGGATTGACAATTCCGAGCCTTTCTCAATACTAGTACACTCTCCCATAATAGCCAACTCCAGCAAGCCGCCGGCAAAACCTACCACCCTGCCCGGACAGACCTCTTCTTTTTCCTGGCGGAAAACCTCCACTTCTTTCCCCGGGTAAAGCTTGTTTACGCGCATTGCCCCAGATATGGTCACAACCACCGGCATCCCTCCGTTTCCACAGGCTCTCGGTCGACCCTCCACAACAGCATCGCCGCGGTGGCCCCTTTTTTCTCTGTAACCAGTCCCCGGTCCGAGCGCCCTGCCATCAACGCTTGAACCCTGCTCCTGGTTTCTTCGTCTAAATGCATGCGCATGGACAATATTTCAAGCACTTCTGCCGTTGCCTCTTCCAGGGTCTGCCTGTGCTCCCGTTCCCAGCGGTGATAGCGCACAACAGGGAAATACCCGCTGGTGTAAAGCCAGTTCAGGGGATAGAGAATATCCACCGCATAACTGCGATATGGCGTCCCGTGCAGTTCCCGCCAGACCGCCTCCAGCGAAGGCATGGTCCTTGGTCCGGCAAAACTGCTGAGGTATACAAAGCGGCGTGAGGCGGTCATAGCTTTCTTTAGTGTAGCCACATCACGTATACCGGGGGTCATGGAGGCGAAGACCAGGTCAAAATGGCCCCGCCAACCGTAATCATCAGGTGAAAGCTCGGTCCAGTCATCCTGCAGGGGCACTACGGTCCCTGCCAGATCCCGTTCCCGCGCCAGTTTCTCCTGGAGCAGCTCAAGCATCTTTTCAGCAGGGTCCAGCGCCGTAACGTCATGCCCCAGGCGGGCAAAAGCCAAGGCAAAGGCGCCCGGGCCGCATCCGATATCGAGAATTTTCATTTTCCCGCCCAGCGCACCATTGCTGACAAGGAATTCCAGCACTGCCGTCACCCGCTGTCGGCCTGACTCAGAATCAACGTTTTTATCATAGCTCTTGGCCCTGCCGCTCCAGGCAGCCGCCGCCTCCACACGCCCCCTCGCTCTGTCAGCAGCGGCAGCCTCAAGCCAGGCTTCCTCCCAAAATGAAGGCAAAAATAAATCGGACATTTTTGCTCCCTCCCGTGGGCTCAGGTTTAATTTCTCCATTTTTCGGGAGTTTCCTGTATCGGCGGGAAAATTAACATTTATTTAGTGATTTTTCTGACAGGAATTTGTCCGGCAGTACAGAAATAATAATTGCAAAAGATTAACAAGGAGGCCATAGCCCATGAAAATACTGCTGGCTGCCGACGGATCCGCTGCATCCTTTAAGGCGCTTGATTTCGTGGCGCAGATAGCAAAACCGCTTAACGCCGATGTTACGATAATTTCCGTGGCCCAGGCGGTACCGGTTATCAAAGGTCAGGAAGGCATATCGTTTGAAGATGTGGCCAATTTCGAAAAAAGTATTGCCGAAGGCATGAAAAAGATGGCGCGCAAGCTGCTGGAGAAGGCCGAAGAAGCCTTCCTGGAAAAAGGCATCCAGGTTAAAACAAGACTGGAAAAAGGCCAGCCGGCGGAAGTAATCTGTAAAATCGCCGAAGAAGAGAATTTTGACCTGGTGGTCCTGGGCAGCAGGGGACTTGGCGGTTTTAAGGGGATGTTCCTCGGCAGTGTAAGCAACCGTGTAACTGAGCGCTCCAATGTCAGTGTCCTGGTGGTTAAATAAAAAAGCGCCTGCAGGCCCCGTGAAAGCCGGGGCCTTTTTTATCTTTCCGACTTATTACTTCCTTACGGCCAGGACCGGCCGGCCGTTGACCACAATGACCCAGGCATACACTTCAAAACGAGAACTGTTGTATACCACTTGCACGATTTCTGCAGCAATAAATTTTAAAAAAATGCAACCCAGGGGTTTCTCTTTTCGCCAGCCTGTGGTAAACTTTAATCAAACATATGTTCGAACCAGGAGGATTAATTATGAAGAACCACCTCTTCCCCGCCAGCCGGATGCTGCCCCACCATTACCGGCAAGACCTGTTTGCCCCCGGGTATTACATGCCCAAAGCGCCCGATGAACAGCGGCTCCAGGAGTTCCGGTCCCTCCTGGAAGACTCCCTCCTCTGCGGCACGGTAATAACCGTACTGACAGAAGGCGGCAAGGCTCCTGCCACCACCGGCATCGTACTAAAATTGGACTCCCCTTCCGGCCACATCGAAATATCAACTCTGGAAGGAACCCGAAAGATACAGGCAGCGCGCATAAAACAGATAATACAACATGCCTGACGCAGGGCTGGTTAAAAATCAAAGAGGAAAGTTGAATCGCCGGAGCCATGTCTCCGGCGTTAAACTTGGCAGGTCATTGTTTGCCCGGCAGGAAGTAAGGCAATGCATCGCGAAATCAGAGGTTCAGCGAATGCTGAGGTAGCGGTATATGGATGACAAAATAAACGCGAAATTAGCGGTACTGCTCGGTGTACTGGCCGTCTCCACGGCCGCCCTCTTAGTGCGCCTCAGCCAGGCGCCGGCGGTGGCGGTGGCAGCCAACAGGCTGATGATAACACTGATCCTGCTTGGCCCGGTGGCGGTTTGGCGCTGCGGCCCGGAAATACTGGCTACACCCAAGAGAGACAGAATGGTTGCTGCCCTGGCAGGGCTCTTTCTCGGGTTCCATTTCCTGATGTGGTTTTCCTCGCTGCGCCTCACCGGTGTGGCGGCCTCGGTGGTGCTGGTCTCCACCCACCCCCTCTTTATCCTGGCCTACACCCGTTTTTTTGACCGTCAGACTATCGGCCCGGCCAGGCTGACGGGCACACTGTGCGCACTGCTTGGCATCGTCCTCATCGCGCTCTCGGACTGGCAAGGTGCTACCGGCCACGCCTTGCTGGGGGACATCCTCGCCCTGGGCGGCGCCGTCACTGCTGCCGGCTATTTTCTGCTGGGCCGGGAAGCACGCAAAACCATGAGCAACCTGAACTATGTCGCCCACGCTTACCTGGTGGCCTGGCTGGTACTGGCCGTTTCCGCAGCCTTCGGAGGGGTACCGCTGATTTCCTATCCTCCCCGGGAGTGGCTGATTTTCACCGCCTTGGCCCTTCTCCCCACCATTCTCGGCCATACCGTATTTAACTGGGCCTTGGCCCGGGTGGAGGTTTCTTTTGTCTCTGTGATGATCTTGGGTGAACCGGTTTGCGCCTCCCTCCTGGCTTACCTGTTCCTGCATGAGATCCCGACCTTCACCCATTTAATCGGCGGCCTGTTCGTACTGACCGGACTGTTTGTGTTCGTCCGCAGCGACCACAGACCGCAACAAAATGACTAAAACCTGAATATTTCTGTTTTTTTGAAAAATGATTTTTGTCAAATTGGTCGAATACCTTACCATGACCTTGTGTACTTTGTAGTGTTCCAGTCAGGCAATCACACTGCAGGGAGGTAGTGTACTTGATCTTCGATGAAATCAGGAAAGAAGTTATTCAGGGAGACAACCGAAAAGTGCAGGAGTTAGTTACGAAAGCCTTAAGCGAAGGCCACGGTGTCCAGGATATCCTGCAAAAAGCCCTGATCGGCGGCATGCTGGAAATCGGCGAAATGTTTATCAGGCAGGAAGCATACCTGCCCGAGATGCTTTTTGCCTCCCGTGCTATGCAGGACGGCCTGAAAATTCTCGAACCGCTTCTGGTTACCGAAAACATACCATCTGGCGGCAAAATAATCCTGGGTACGGTAAAAGACGACGTCCACGATATCGGGAAAAACCTGGTCGGTATGATGTTCAGGGGTGCGGGCTTTGAGGTGATCGACCTGGGAGTGGACGTATCTCCCGGAAAATTTGTGGCGGCGGTGCAAGAGCATAACCCGGATCTGGTCGGTATGTCCTCACTGCTTGGCACAACGATGCGTTATATGAAAGATACCCTGGAAGCCATCAGGGCAGAGCCGCAGGGCAGAAGCATAAAAATCATGGTGGGAGGCGCCATTGTCACCCCGGACTTTGCAGCCAAAATCGGTGCCGACGGTTATGCGCCCGATGCCGCCTCAGCGGTAATCAAAGCTAAAGAACTGTTACAGGAAAAATGATGGCAAGGAGTTGTTTCCTTTACCATGTTCACAGGAAAAGACCATATTCAGGCCGCTTTTAAAAGAACATTTACCGACAGGGTGCCGGTACGCATCTGGTATGCCGTCGGTGATGGGGGTGAAATGCCGGGAGCAACCAGGAAAGATGTACGTACCCGGGGCGATAAGTATGCCGGGTATATATTGTGGGTACAGGACAGGGTCCGCTCTGACAGCGTCACGGTAGCTGCCTTTGATATGGTTATGCCTGCGGAATTCGCCGGAGGCGAACTGGGCATCAGCACCCGTGAGGTTGTTGACCTGGCCCGCAGAGGCGTTCCCTTACTTAAAGACAAAACACTGTTTGGCCGCTTTAAGCCGGCTGACCTGATGCAGGGTCAGCGCCTTCCCTATTACATGGAAGCCTGCCGGCTGGTGGTGGAGGGTGCCGGTGATACCGCCATAGACGCCATAATAACCGCTCCCTGGACCACCGCCGCCCTTTTGCGCGGCGAAGCGGACCTTATCTACGACACCAGAGATGACCCCGCTTTTGTCCATGAACTGCTGCGGTTTGCCACAGAGTACACCAAAACAGTGGGCTTAAAGATTGCCGAAACAGGCATAAATATGATAACCCTTGGTGACCCCTCGTCGGGCTGCAGCGTAATATCGCCAAAAATGTTCAGGGAGTGGTCTAAGCCCTACCTGGAAGAAGCTGTCCGGTTCCTGCGGGAAAACACCGGTGCCCGGATCTGCCTGCATGTCTGCGGCAAGATCGACGACATCCTGGAAGATTTGATTAACACGGGAGTGGAAGCCATCAGTATCGACGGCCCCACCTCCCTTGCAAACATGGTGGACGTAAACCGGGGCAGGGTGGTAATCCTCGGCAATATCCCCACCGAACTCTTCATTGAAGGGAGCAAAGAGCAGCTTGAGGAACAGGTAAGGTACTGCATAGACACCGCCGCCCAAGAAAGCGGGTTTATACTGTCTTCCGGCTGCACGGTGCCAGGGACCGAAGAAAATGTCATTCATACCATCCGTTACGCCCACCGCTACGGACGGTATCCCCTGGCAGGGTTAAACTGATTTAAGGGAGGTTACCCAAAATGTGCGAACAACCCAGGCTTGATGAAAACAAGTGGACAGAATTAAGAAAAGCCAAGGCCGCCAACAACACCGGCTGGAGATACTTTGAAGGCCTGGTTAAAATAATGCACAGGGAGCTGGGTGAAGAAAAATCCTGCGCCATTCTTGCAGAGTTTATGAAAGAAAATGCGCGCAAATATGTGGCTGAAGGCATGAAGAAGTTTAAAATCGAGGGGAACGACCCCTGGGCCCTGGCCAGTTACTTCAAACTGGCCACCGGCGACATCATCGGTTACAAGACCGAACTGGTCAGGGAGTCCCCCAAAAAAGTCTGTTACAGGCTGTACCCCCCCTGCCTGTGGTTCCCCAACCTCGACATCCCGCCCAGTTTTTGCCGGGCCCTCGGCACTATGGAGGTGGAGGCGGCAAAAATCATCAATCCCAAAATTAAAATCAGCTTTAAAAAGCTGATGACAGATGGTGACCCTTACTGTGAATTGCTGTTTGAAGAAGAGGAGTAATCCCAAAACCTGCAGCCCAAAGGGCTTTTTTTCTTGCGGTTTTCACCGGCTTCCCGTCAGAAGCAAGGCCTGTTATAATTAATAATATCTATAGTTTTTAAGAGAGGAGATATTATGAAAAAAACTCTTTTGGTAACCATTATTGTGATGTTTTTACTGCTAACGGTCTCCTGCGGGCAGAAAAACTTTGACAGCACAAAAAAGGGACCTGTTACCATTGCCACCTTCATTGACACCGAGGGGGCAGTGCTTGGCAAGATGATGGTAAAGCTTCTTGAGCACAACGGGTTTCAAATCAATGACCGGACCGAGTTCGGAACCCCTGATGTACTGCGCAAAGCGCTGTTGGGAGGAGAATTGGACCTGGTGATCGACTACACCGGGTCTGGGCAGTTTTACCACGACAGAAACGATGACGACACCTGGTCCGACCCCCGAAAGGGTTACGAAACAATCAGGGAACTGGACCGTGAGAAGAATAAACTGATTTGGCTGGAACCCGCCATGGCCAATAACACCGAGGTAATCGCCACCACCCGGGTTTTCGCGGCCGCCAATAAACTGAAGACAATGTATGACTTTGCTGACTACGTTAACCGGGGCGGTGAAGTCAGGCTTATCTGTTCCGCTTCTTTTGCAGAGAACATAAGAGGATTGGCCGGCTATGAGGCGGCTTACGGGTTTAAGCTGAGGAATGACCAGCTGATCATACTGTCGGCGGGAAACACTGCAGAAATGCTGAAGGCTCTGGTCGAAGGAACCAGCAACGTTAACTTTTCTCTGGCTTACGGCACAGACGGGGCACTGGAGCAAATGAACCTGGTGGTACTGGAGGATCCCAAAAGTATCCCCCCCGTCTATCTGCCCGCACCGGTGCTGAGAGAGGAAATCCATCAAAAGTATCCCGAAATCGAAGCTCTCCTGGCTCCGCTTTTCCGCACATTTACACTGGAGATCCTTCAGCAGCTTAACGCCAAAGTCGCTTTTGAAGGACAGGAAGCAAGCAAAGTGGCAGCTGACTACCTGGAAGCCAACGGATTTCTGAAATAGTTTTAGCCTGCGCCCGGAGGAGAAGAAAAATGCTTAAACCTCCCGGAATTGAAAAAGTTGGTCTCACCGGTGTCGCCCTGGGAATTTGGGCCACTTTGTGGCTTGATTTGGCAATGCTGCGTCCAAACCGTCTGCTGACGGGGGATTTATTGTCCGCCCGCCAGCTGCTGGGAGCATCTTACCCTTTCTTACTGCTTTGCTGGTTGCTTTTACTGGGACTGGTACTCTGCAAAAAAAATAATGTTCTGTTAAACCTTTCGGCCGGTACTCTGGCTGGACTGATTTTTATTTTCTGCCTCAGGCAGGCCGGACAGGGTGTTACCCTACCGGCTGCTTCCTCTCTGCCTTTCGCCCGCGTGTCCCTTGCCCGGGGCCTGTGGGTGCTGTTGCTTTCCAGTTATATTGTAATTTTTTCCTGTAGCAGGCAACTGGCGGCACGCGCGCTGCTGCGCCTGTTAATGTCTGCGGTTGTGCCTGTCTCTCTTGCCCTGCTTTTGTTCAGGGGTGATCTGGACGGTCTGTCTGTAGTAAAGGAATACCTTGCCCGGCGGGATTCTTTCCTCTTGGAATTTAACCGTCACCTTGTTTTGTCTTTTACTGCGGTGGGAGCCGGAGTGCTGGCTGGTATTCCGCTGGGTTACAGCGTTTTCAGGAGGTTGCTGCCGGAAAGACAGGTGTTTCTTTTCGTCAACCTGGCTCAGACCCTGCCCACCCTTTCCCTGCTGGCACTTTTTATGATTCCTCTTACCTTCCTGGGCCGGGCTTTTCCCCTCCTTGGCAAGCTGGGTATCAGGGGAATAGGCTTTGCACCTGCTGTAATTGTCTTGTTTCTCTATTCCCTGCTGCCGATAACCAGGAACACCCTGGCAGGTTTCCGCGTTGTGGACTCCCGGGAAGTGGACATAGCCGGCGCCATGGGCATGACTGCCGGACAGATTTTCCGCAGGGTGGAACTGCCTCTGGCCCTGCCTGTGATTATGTCCGGCATACGGACAGCCCTGACCCAGACCATAGGCAACACCATTTTGGCCGGCCTCATCGGTGCCGGCGGCCTTGGCAGCATTATCTTTCTGGGCCTGGCCCAGGCTGCGCCCGACCTTATCCTTCTTGGCACACTACCCGTTATTCTGCTGGCCTGGCTGGCCGACTGGCTGATGCAGCTTCTGACCACGGTTATTACGCCTGAAGGAGTGCGGCACACCCATGATTTCACTTAGAAATATAACCAAAATATACGGCGGCAGAGCGGCTGTAAGCAACCTCTCCCTGGAAGTGTCTGAAGGAGAGTTATGCGTGCTTATCGGCCCCTCCGGCTGCGGCAAGTCCACTACCCTGCGCATGATAAACCGAATGGTTGATCCGGACCAGGGCACCGTCCTTGTTAGCGGCAGCAATGTCAAAAGCCTGCGCCCTGAAGCACTGCGCAGAAGTATCGGCTACGTCATTCAAAGCATCGGGCTTTTCCCTCATATGACTGTTTTTGAAAATGTTGCCGTGGTACCGAGGCTGCTGAAGTGGAATACCGGCAGGATAAAAGACAGAGTGGCGGAATTGCTGGTCCTGACCGGCCTGGAACCGGCCATATACAGCCGCAGGTACCCAAGAGAACTGTCCGGCGGCGAAGCCCAGAGAGTGGGGGTAGCCAGGGCACTGGCAGCCGACCCTCCGGTCCTGCTCATGGACGAGCCTTTTGGCGCTGTTGACCCCTTAACCCGGTCCAAGTTGCAGGCGGAATTCCTGACAATTCAGCGCCGGCTTAAAAAAACAGTGCTGTTTGTTACCCACGATGTAGAGGAAGCTGTGCGCCTGTCTGACAAAATAGCCGTTTTACGTGACGGCTTCCTGATTCAGTACGATGTGCCGGAGGCCTTCATCACCGCGCCCGCTGATCCGTTCGTAGCGAATTTCCTGGGCTCTGATTTCAGTCTGAAAATGCTTTCCCGCAGACTGGTAAAGGATTACTGTGCCAGCCTGTCTCCCTCGGAGTCAGTGCCACCCCTGCCCCGGATTAATGATAAAACCACCATGAAAGAGGCACTTTCCCGCTTTGTCTCCTCCGGTTCCAACCGGTTGCTGGTGGAAAGCAGCAGCGGTGCACCGGTGGGACAGTTGGAACTGCGGTCGCTGCTTAAACCTTTCCGGGGGTGAATCATGAAGAGTAAGCACCAAAAGAGTTGGTCGTTTATTATATTTTTGACCGTGCTTTTTATGGCCGTAGTCGTGCTTTTCCCCTACTTTGAACAGGCGCTGTGGGGCTTCTCTGGCAAGTCTGCCCTGATCTCACGGGCAACCCTGTGGGAACTTACCGTGCAGCACCTCGTTCTGGTGATGCTGTCCGGCACCCTGTCCCTGCTGGCAGCATTTTTGCTTGGCATTTTCGCCATTACCCCGGCAGGCCGTGAGTTCCGTGACCTGCTGCTGGAGCTGGCCACAATCGGCGAAACCTTTCCCTCCGTCGCTATCATCGCCCTGGCCGTCCCGGCTCTTGGCTACGGTATGCTGCCCACCCTGGTAGCCCTCTTTATATACGGCATCCTGCCCATTCTAAGAAACATTATAGTCGGCATCGAAAATATTCCGGCCGGGATTGTTGATACAGCCTATGGCACTGGTATGACACGCTGGCAGGTGCTGGCAAAGATAGAAATACCCCTGGCCCTTCCGGTTATAGTGGCCGGGATCCGCACCTCGGTCATTATCAATATCAGCGCGGCCACTATCGGCGCCACCGTCGGAGCCGGCGGCCTCGGGGTACCCATCATCAGCGGCATCAGGACTTACAGCCCACTGCTGATTATTAAAGGTTCCGTCCCGGTCGCCCTTCTGGCCATCCTGGCTGACAACCTGCTTGGCAAAGCGGAGGAGATGCTCTCTGCCTGGAGTCAGGGGGCCTGAGATGCAGGCACCTGTTAAAAAAGGCTGAAGATATATAACCTTTTCAGCCTTTTACCGTATCTGCTTCAATTACCTGTTAATCTTCTTTAATATTTATGCCATCCTGTTTTGACGCACCATTTTTATAGACCAGTTTTGGTTTTTCCAGCATAACCTGCGTGTCTGGAGGAACAGATTCTGTAAGCCAGACATTGCCTCCTATTACCGACCTTGCTCCGATAACAGTGCTACCACCAAGAATGGTAGCCCCCGCATAGATGATAACATCATCTTCAATATCAGGGTGACGCTTTTGCCCGCGGAGTTGTTCACAAGCCTCCCGGGAAAGCGATAAGGCTCCAAGCGTAACGCCCTGGTAAATCCGGACATTTTTGCCTATGGTTGTGGTCTCACCAATGACAATACCGGTACCATGGTCGATGACAAAAGACTCACCTATTTTTGCTCCCGGATGTATGTCAATACCTGTTTTACTGTGAGCATATTCTGTCATGATGCGGGGAAGCAGGGGGACTTTATGCTGGTAGAGAAGGTGTGCCACCCGGTAAACCATAATGGCGAAAATACCGGGATAGCTGAAGATTATTTCGTCATAGCTTCCCGCCGCCGGATCACCCTCATATGCCGCCTGAACATCCAATGCCAGCATATCTCTGATTGCGGGCACCTGTTCCAGCACCTTCAGAGCTATTTCATAGCCCTTTTCGCTGCATTCCAGGCAACTCAGGCTATAACGGGAACAGTCGTGACGTATACTTTTTGCAACCTGGTCTGCCAGCATACCAAAAAGCTGGGTAACATTCTGACCCACATAAAAGCTGAGATTAACAGGATCTATCTTTTCAGAAGTGAAGTATCCCGGGAAAAGTATGGTGGAGAATTTTTCAATAATGCCAATAACAGATTCTTTGGACGGTATCGGTTCAAAATCGACGTGCCGGTTGCACTTTTCTTCATAACAGCTGTCGATTATTTCTTTGGTTATCGCGGGCAGAGCCTTACGGTATCTGGCCAGAATTTCCTCATCTACAGCACACAAACTGCTCACTTTCCGACTCATCTCTCCCATGATTTACCTCCTATGTCATAACCCTAAGATTTTAATTTCCCGCAGTCTTCCCCTGCAACCGCCGCATACATATTGCTTACCCCTGCCCCTGATTCTTCTTTTTCTCAAATATTCCCTGCCGCACCCGGTGCAGGCATACTTCCAGCGGTAAACCTCTTCCGTGGCCCTTTCCAGGGAACGAAGGCTCACCTTCCCGCCCAGGCTGCTGATTTTCTGTATCCAAGCCTTAAAGGCCCGACCGTGCCCCGCCGTCACAAGATGTATCATCTCGTGCAGCAAAGTTAAGGGCGCTTCTTCAGGAAACTTGTAATGATAATGAGTTGAAAGCCTGATAATCCGTCTTTGCGGATAGCACATCCCAGCCGAAGCAGTCAGACGGGAAGAATATTCAATGGTAACCTGGTCCGCCGGCGGCAGCCGGCCGGCAAAATATTTCAGGTTGTATTCTTCATAGAGCGAATACAATTCCCTGGTGGCAGGAAGCAACGCTTTGGATGCCACTTACCGTACCACCTGTATCCATGTATTGCCAAAGCTTAAATCAACCCTGCTGCCGTTGCTGTAAAAATAAGCAGTCTTTCCGTCCTTTTTCTCCCACCGTATCTGGTATTTTCTCCCGGCCTCATACAGAAAGCCTTCCCCGCTGCCCTCCAAATCTATATCCACCAGCGCGTCGGGTCCGGGCACATTCCGGTGTTTCGCTGTTCTGAGAATCACCCTCCTGGCATGGTACTGTTTGCCGCTGTCCCTGTCCACATGAGCTTTATCGTTAATAAAACGAAGGTATACTCCGGCATCCCCGTCATATTCATACCGCACCCTGTTTGAGCTGTAATAAGCAATCTCAGGTCCCGGCCCCTCTTCATAACCTTCCGGCAGCAGGGGAGGCGCAACCACCTTCTCGCTGACCTCAGACTGGCCTCTGGCTTTATAAAGCCTCTCAATGCTGGTATACAGATTATGCGGCGCCTTACGCGATGAATCCCTCCACATATGTACACCGTTATCGCCTATCTGCTTCAGGTTCATACCCCTGATTTTTTCTCTCGTCCGGTCGGACATGCCGCTGTGTGCAATCACACCCCCGTGCTCGAGAGACTGTACCGCCAAATAAGGCCTCAGGCTCCTTACCGGCCCGATTACCAGCCGGCTATCCAAAAGGTCGTCATATACGGCCAGAAACCTGGTGGTGCCACCCTCCACCAGAAATTCGTATACTATGCTGGCTTCCTGCAGTCCCGAAGGCGGCCTGGCATCAGGATGGTTATTAATAACCACCGTAACCGGACTAACCTTTTTGAGGGTTATGGTTAAAACCTCTTCCTCCTCTTCCTCGATCTCTTCCACCACATCCTCTTCCTTTTCCTCAGGAAGCGGATCGCTCTTTTTGGAACATCCCACCAAAGCTATGGTAATCAGGGCCAGAATTAAAAAGACCAATGCCAGCTTTTTATTCATATAATCCCCCAACCTGCAAGCAACGTTATTCCTTCAGACATATGCACAACAGGTATTTTGACAAAACAATCCCTGTTTCCTGCTGACAAAAAGAACTTCCCCGGAGGAAGTTCTTTATAAACAGGAAGAGCATCCTGCATCCATAGAGTTATCCATAACCCTAACCCGCTATATCCCGCCGGTTATAGCTCCCAAAGCCAATCACGGTGAGCACCAGCGCTATAAAAGCCAAAATGGTGTATACAGCAAAATTCGCTTCTTCTACCGGCAGCTTTGGAACATGTCCAAAAGGCGAAAGCCGGGCCATCCAAACGGGGAGCTGAAGTAATGCCCCCAGGTAGACCACGAAAAATGAATAACCCAGGTAAAACCAGGTGAAACTTACCGCCCGGGGTAAAAGACCGACCATCAAAGCCCCAATCCCGCTCATTACCCAAAGGGCCGGGAGGTAGGTCATGCCGGCATTTGATATGGTGCTCAGGGCAAGGGGGGCCTCCATCGTTGCCGCCCCGGCTGACCACATCCCCAGTATTGCCGCCAGCATCATGACAAAGCCGGCCAACACTGAAAGCAGCATGTAACTTCCCAGGATGGAAGTCCGGGACACGGCCCTGGCCAGCAAATGCTCCATCCGGTTCCTGCTCTCCTCCGCCCTGACCTTCAATATCATCAGTAGAACAGGAATAGCGGCAGACATAGCCATGACGGCCATCAGCATGGGAATAAACTGCTCTGTCAGAGAAAAACCCTCTGCCACTATCAGCACATCCCGGATTATTTCCATAGACTCCAAATAAGAGTCCAGATCGCCAAGTACCGAGCCATACGAGGCGCCCAGCAGGAACATGGCCACAGCCCAGCCAATTATGGTCCCGCGCTGCAGCCGAAATGCCAGGCCCAGGGGGCTAAGCAGGAGAGGGGATGCCGTTTTTCTCCCGGGCTTTGCAGGGATAAATCCGGCTCCCAGGTCACGCAAGGAGTTCAGATACAGAGCCAGGGCAAAAAAAGCGATGGCAGCGCCTGTTATCAGCAGAAAGGGTCCCCAGTAATTGTTTACATATACCTGAGTCCGTACAATCCAACCAAGAGGGGAAAACCAGGACAGGGTTTCATTTCCCACGTCTCCGATGCCACGAACCAGGTAGGCCAGGCCCAAAAACGCAAAGGAATACCCCATGGTTCCCCGGGAGTTGTCGGAGAGCTGGGCAAACAATCCGGTGACGGCGGCAAACAAGAACCCCGTTGCCCCCAGGGAAGCCCCGTACAGCAGGGAACCGTGCCAGTCAATCCCTTCCAGACCCAATACAAAAAGGCCAAACGCGGTGAGCAGGGCAAGGACAAGATTAGCCCCAAACATCACCAGGGCTGTGGAGCTTAAAATAGTAAGCCGCCCCACGGGGAGAGAGCGGATCATCTCAATCCGCCCGCTTTCTTCATCGCCCCGGGTGTGGCGGACGGTCAGCAAAATACTCATCACAGCCACGAGAAGGGCTGTGAACAGCAGCATCTGGTGCCCCATGATAGCCCCAAAATGATAATTGTCCAGTCCCCATCCCGGCCCAAACATGGCGGTAACAGCAGGATTGGCCACCGTTGCCGCCATCATGGCTCTGTCCTGTTCGGTAGGGGCCAGCAGGGTGTAAGACATGGCTGTAACCACTGTCAGCAGCACCAAAGATATAACCCAGACGGGCAGGCGAAAACGGTCCCGGCGCAGGATAAACCTGGCATAGCTTCCCATGTTATGGTTTAACTGCTGAAACATTTACTGCCCACCCCCAACCCCCCTGTAATGGCGCATAAACAGATCCTCCAGGGTGGGTGGCTGGCTTTCCAGTTTCACTATTTCAGCTTCGCTTAAACGTTTCATAACGTCACCCAATACTTCCGTATCCACCTGGAATGAAATGGTCTGTCCCTTCTCCCCGATATCATACACCCCTTTTGTGTCTTTTAAAAAGGTCACGGGCTTTCGGGTTTCAACCCGCACTCTTATCCTCGTCAAATGGCGCAGTTCATCTAAGGACCCCGACTCAATGATTCTCCCCTGGCGGATAATACTGATCCTGTCGCAGAGTTTTTCAACTTCTGACAGGATGTGGCTGGAAAGGAAAACGCTTTTGCCTTCTTTTCTCGCCTCCAGCACGCACTCCTGAAACACCTGCTCCATTAATGGGTCTAACCCTGCTGAAGGCTCATCCAGGATGTACAGGTCTGCATCGGAAGCGAAGGCCGCCACCAGGGCGACTTTTTGCCGGTTGCCCTTGGAGTATGTACCGCATTTTTTGGCTGTATCCAAATCAAACTTCTTTACCAGTTCCTCCCGGCGGTTTTTATTACCGGCTCCCCGCAGTTTTACAAATAAATCAATCACTTCACCACCGGTAAGATTAGACCATAAATTTACCTCTCCCGGAACGAAAGCTATTCGCCTGTGGATTTCCACCGCATGTTTCCAGGCATCCTTACCGAACACTGTGGCCTGGCCCCCGGTGGCTTTCAGAATACCCAGGAGTACCCTGATAGCAGTGGTTTTACCGGCTCCGTTGGGCCCAATAAATCCGTAAACTTCACCCTGTTTCACTTCCAGGTTAACCTGATCCAGGGCAGTTAACCTGCCGAACCTTTTGGTCAAATTTGTTGTTTTTATAACGGTCATTTTTTAGCCTCCCGCTTATAAAATACTTTCTTCAGTTCTGCCAAAAATTCATAAAACTCCTCCCGGTAGAGGCTGTAATTAACTGTAGTCAGCTTTTGTTCCCTGAGACATTTGATAAGCTCTCTTTCATATCCTTCCAGGGACCAACAGATAAGCCTGAATATCAAATCCGGGTTTACATCATCCCTGAACAGAGATCTGTCAATGTTACTGAAACGTTTTTCATCAATCTTTCTTTTGACTTCAATTACCAAAGCAGTCAGTTCTTCCGGCAGCTCCACCCGGTTAATACAAAGGCTGGCAAGAAAACCAAAAACGTATGGATTTTCCTTTACAGCCTCCATCCTGACCTCTGTTATTTGTTTTTGACGTTCGATGAAATCCGGCTCGCTTACCTCAAGCTTATTTACATATCTTTCAAGCACAAAATTTACGCCATATTTGACAAGGTAATGAAACAGCTCTTTCTTGCTGTTGAAGTAGCAAAAAAGTGCTCCCTTGGCTATATCGGCCTCCCTGGCAATGCGGTTTGTTGAAGCCTGCTCATATCCCTGTTCAGCAAATTCTTTTATAGCAGCATTTATAATTCTCTTTTTTTTCTCCGGCTTAAGGCCTGAAAACGCGCCTGTGATACCGCAACACCCCCTTTCAGTCATTTTTGACCAAAATGGTCAATTTAAGTATAATACGATTAGACCGCACTGGTCAAATTTATCTACCGCTTTTTAAAACAAAAACACCGCAAACCCTTGCGGTGCTTACATTCTTTGAAGTCCGTGAAATAATTGCTCCCAATTTGCTCCCCGAAAAGAAAATGGCAAGGTCTTCCAGCCTCGGAAGCCTTGCCATTATTGACTTTATTGGTGCGCCTGGCAGGAATCGAACCTGCGACCTGCGGATTAGGAATCCGTCGCTCTATCCCCTGAGCTACAGGCGCACGTAAGATCATTATACCCGATAAACCCTTGTAAATCAAGGACTTTTTGCGTTTGAGCTTTTTGCGCTGCAGACCATTTTAGCAAATTAACGCAAATTGCAAGGTAAGCCTGCATTAATAAACACCTCATTTAAAAGCTAAAGCGAGCACCACATACCATATATTTACAGCATCGCCCTAAAAAAGGGCGCAATAACCCCTTGGAAGATTGCTAATTTTTTGGGTTCTTACTCATAAGCGTGGGTAATATAGCAATTTCTGTATATTTTAGCCTGGTAAAACCATATACGCATTGAGCAAGAAAATACCTGCTCTGCCCGAACTCCTTCGGTGGATTGCTTTGA